>NZ_GG770215.1:769954-871767 GCF_000163735.1 Veillonella sp. 6_1_27 | reverse complement strand
GGCTTCGACGCAATCCTCCAGACGTGTACTTTGAGTATGGGACGCAACATATAATAAAACATTAAGCAGAATGTGCAACAAATATATATACTTCTATGTGGTTTTCAGAGTACAAACTCTGACAGATTCAGTGGCGATGGCTATGAGGATCCACCTGTTCCCATCTCGAACACAGTAGTTAAGCTCATAAACGCCGAAAGTACTTGGCTGGAGACGGCCTGGGAGGATAGGAAGCCGCTGATTGCTTAAAGGCACACCTGAGGGTGTGTCTTTTTTTGTATATGGCTTCCTATCCTCCCAGGGGGACCTGGTAAGCAGGGCAAGTTAAAGGTAAAAAGAATAAAACGACGACAGATTCACTGCATCGCTTAGTTCATTATTTTTTAATTATATTATCAATTAATTGATAATATAATTAATGAAGGTCTAATTATAAATTTTAATAATTACTATTTATTACATATTCTATTCATGCATAGAATTATCACTTTTTTATATAGGTCCCTATCTAGCCTAGTAAATACGTGCTTTATAGCTATCTTTCTGATATTTAATAATATACCAAAATGTACCAAAAATTACTCGTTTTGATTATATTTCATATCACTTTCACTATGTTTTCACGAACTATCTATATACTAGCTATAGTTGATTGAGATCAACTAAGGAAATGGAGGTCTACTACTAATAACTTTTACCTGTCCCTTTTACAAATAATACAAACAACACAAAACAATACAACACATAAAACAACACTTAAATACACAACAATACTCTCCCTGTGTATAAACAAAACAATACATATACAAAACTCTCTAATTATATATACCATCTCCCGTATATATAAAGGTAAAAGTTAGGTAGACATAAGAGCCCTTGAAAGAGGGCTCTTTTCCTTTAATATTTCTTATTATTTATTGATTAATAAGCCTATATTTCTTGACATAGTATGTAATATTTGTTAAACTAATCAAGTATCAAGCAAAGCTTGATGAATATAGGGGTATAGCTCAATTGGTAGAGTAGCGGTCTCCAAAACCGTTGGTTGTGGGTTCAAGTCCTACTGCCCCTGCCAAAATTTGGATGGCGGTCTTCGGGCCGCATGTCCATAAAATTACTCAAAAAATATTAAAAAATGCTTGCGTAGCCGCAATCATTATGTTAATATAAGTGAGTACCTTGTACATGACTCAGTAGCTCAGCTGGATAGAGCGTTTGACTACGAATCAAAAGGCCAGGGGTTCGAATCCCTTCTGGGTCACCAAATCATTTAAAAGCGAACTTTCAAGAGTTTTATCATGGAACTCTGAAAGTTCGTTTTTATAATTAAAGACAATTTCAATGTGATCTTCATATATAGTCACATGATGAACAAAAGCCTCTATAATCCTAGCACGCCCACGTAGGGTGCTAGGATTTTCTTTTGCCATTTTTAGCAAAAAGAAACGGATATGATCTTCTGTAAGTTCTACAGGGATAATGGTATTTTCGAGGTTCGTTTTTATCTCAATCTGGTCTTTTAACTCTTGTTCGGTAGACTCAATTCTGTGTTTTAATACATCAGAAATGAATCCATTTGCAATGGCGGTCATATAATTGTCTAATGATTTTTTCAAATCACGAATATGAGCGTCAATTATATCAATTTGTGCAACAGTTTCGCTTTGAAGATTTTTACCTGAGCTGGCAGCATATTTAGCTATTTTATTAACCACATTAGGTTTATTTAGTATCGCAAGGGTTTGGCTTATGACAATATCATCAAGGGCATCTCGTCTAATATTTTGAGCCTTACAGGCATTTTTGCGACGTCTATTGCTGCATACGTAATAATGGTGCAGGGCACCTGTTTTAGATGTACCCGTTGAGCCCACATAATTTCCTCCGCAACGTCCGCATTCTAGCTTTCCGCATAGTTGGTATAGCTCACTTCGATTGCCCTTCTTTTTAGCACGTAAATTTCGTTTGTGCTGTGCTTTTTCAAATATATTTTTATCTATGATAGGGGGAATAGCATTTTCTATGCGTTCTGATCCCCAAGAATAGACTCCTATATATTTTTCATTGCTAATAATGGCCTTAATGCTGTTTGTATTGAATGGCTTGCCTTTATGGGTTAGATGTCCATTTGCATTCATATAGGACGCCATTTCGCTAAGTGTATGACGTTGTAAATACATATCAAATAATTTACGTACAACATTGGCTTCATGTTCGTTGATTTCTAGCTGCCTATTATTAGATAATTTGTATCCATAGGGGACAACGGTGCCTACCCATTTACCCTGTAATACGTTGTCAGTCATTCCACGCATTACTTTTTGTGACAATTCTGCTGAATAATATTCGGACATGCCTTCTAATACCGATTCAAGGATGATACCACTAGGGTCATCTTTAATATTTTCTTTAACGGATATAACTCGTATCCCATTTTTTCGTAACTTTGCTTTATATATAGCGCTATCATATCGGTTTCGACTGAATCTATCTAATTGATATACCAGCACATAATTAAAGGCTTGCTTATTGCTATCTAGGATCATTTGGCGGAATTCGGGCCTATCATCTGTTTTAGCACTCAAAGCACGGTCTATGTATGTATTTGTTATTGTGATCCCTTCACGTTCTGCATAGGCCATGCATTCTCTTATTTGGCCGTCTATAGATTCATCACGTTGTTTGTCCGAGGAATATCGGGCATAAATAACACCTATCTGAGTAGTTTCGCTCATATGTTCGCTCCTTATGACAAATAAAAAAGATAAGGCCTTGAACGTATAAGAACAAGACCTTATCTTTTTTGCGGCTAAACCGCTTATAATAATTTTAGTTTGAGGCTTAACCTCTTTGTTCTTATATTATAGATTTTTTGTATAAAAAAATCAACAAATTTGTCAATTTTTCTGTAGAAAATTACAACTTTTATTGCATTTTTTCTATTTTATACCGTGAATTTCCTTAATTGCTTGGCGGATTTTGTCCGTTACATGCTTCTCCACTCGCATATTAAAAAGGGCATCTTGTTTACATGTAGGGTTTTGAATTCGTATTTTGCTAACTGTGCGAACTTGTGAGGCCACAGCTACTGTACCTGAATTTAATCGTGCCACTTCTTTCATAATTATTTCGTGTTTAATTAACATTTTATGTGCACTTTCAATCTGTTCAGTGAGAGTGTGTAATTGAGATTTGGATAATGTTCCAACTTCGATATTTTCTAATCGCCTTACTTCTGCACTACATGTATCTAGTAATTTCCCTGCTGTGGAAAATAAAACTGTAAATAATTCAGATCCCAAATAAATGTCTGTTTTATATAATGTAGTTGGTTTTTCTTTATGTGGTTTCAGTGATCTTAGAGGCACAACGGTAACCATACCACTCTTGTTTGTGCTCGGACTTAATACTATTGCATAATGAAGTCCACCAAATTCATTACCTATTCCAAAGCCAAAATCTACTTTTACAATATGACCGGGTTGAAATGTTGGAAAATACTTAGCGTCGAAAGCCTCCTCTTGTTTTATGTATTGTAAATAATTACGTAACCAATAGTACATTAGGGCCGCTTTATGGTGATCTTGATTTACTAAGACAATCAAAAAAGTACGTATATCATTTGCTAGAGTTTTAATTTTATCAATTAAGGTAACCTTGTTTTCTGGCCTCTTTAAATCCATATAAATCTCCCTTTTATATGCTCCACTTGTGCCCGCATTTTAAGCATACGCCTTTTCGTTTGTTTTTACCATGAAATCCGGCAACCAATCCTATACCACTTGTTAATAATCCGCCAACTAATGCTTTGGTTCCGCTAAAACCCTGTTTATCAATTTCGATTTGTGTTGAATGGCATTTCGGGCACCGTAATTGTCCGTCATCAACGTTAATATTTATAGATAGGGGCTGGCCGCTTTGATATGCCATGACAATGCTTTTTAATGATGGATCATTAAACATTTGGGTGGCTGCATTTGAGGATTTTAACATGCCCGCCCCCGTAATTTTCTTAATTTCATCAGCTGTTTCTATTGTGGCGGTAAATCCGGACTTTTCGAATAATCTAGTATCTAGTGTCACCTGTACTGCATTGAATGTTACCCCGTTAACCTCTTTTGGATACTCCGGCATAGATGGCATCTCATTCACTGGTTGTACATTCGGCAATGGAGCAGGTGGGGGATTACCCGTTACAGGTGTCCCACAATTAGAACAAAATTTTACATTATCATCTAGTTTAGAACCACAATTTGAACAATACATAAACATTTCCCCTTTATTAACGATGATGTCTTAATGATTCTATATGATTGACCTTATGCGGTGAATCATGATCTGCAAAATTAATATGGCTCAGTTCATGCAAATAAGTTTTTTGATTTTCTGCATGCGATAATTTTGCATTCAGTATTACTGTATAGGTATCATCTTCGTTTTTCCTAACATATCCCCCGCAGCCAGTCGGTAAATTTACTAGCTTAACTATAATCACTCGTAATCGTCCCCCCGCTCCCTTTGTAATAACGACTTCGTGATATTTATAATACTTTCCATCTCGCTTTTTGATAGGCTCCGTTTTGCGTCTAATAATAACCGCAAATCGGGGTCATTTTTTATTTCCTCCGCTAATTCCGCCACTTCCGGATCATAATAATACCCATCATCCGTAGTAGGGTGTTCACCCGTTAGGAGGTAATCGATAGAAACGTTGAAAACGTTGGCAATTAATTTAATCATTTCAGCAGAGGGCATTCTTGCATCTGTTTCCCAAAGTGAGATTGCTGAACGGCCTACATTTAATTTTTCACCAAGCTCATCGCCTGTTAAATGTTGAAATTTTCTTAATTGCTTGATGCGTTGGCCTAATGTTTTCATTTAGAACACCTCCTTAGGTTGATTGTAACAAATTGTAAACAAAAATAAAACTACTCATTGAAAACTTTTATAAAAAGTTTATTTGACTTGTTACTAATTGCAAACTATAATGAGGTCATAAGATGTTACAAAATGAAAACAAAAAAGGAGGTGAGATAATGTCATATAACAAGCTGGCTGTGTTTAGACGAGAGCTGAATTTTAGTCAGCAAGAAGTTGCAAATATGCTTTCTATTTCAAGAGCTGCATACTCTTTAAAAGAAAATGGACACCGCAAGTTTAGTCAAAAGGAAATGGGAATTATATTTACAAAGTTTAAAGAAAGATATCCTAAATTAAATATGCAAGATATTTTTTTAACTTAAAAGTTTACTAATTGAAACTATATTCAGGAGGGTGATATGAATTACAAAGCAGGTTGGGGCTTTAAACCCATGGAAGAGATAAAAGAATATTACGAACGTACAGGGATGATTATTATTACTCACTGGGCTTATACCAAAAGCGACTTTGAACGTGAAATTTTAAGATTTGAGAGTGCGGTATGTAACCAAAGATATGACGAATTTCATTCAATAATTCCGCTGGGGGAAAGGGAAGAAATCAAGCGGCGAAATCAGGAGTATCTACATCATCTGTATACGATTAAATTTGAACTTGATTTATAAGGAGGTGAATATTATGTCGTTAATCGATTTAGGCATGAACATTGCGCTATTTGCAGCATTGGTAGCTAGCATATTGTCATTATTGGGTATGTGAGGAGTACTAAATGTCGAATTTAAAGAAATATTTAAAGGCCCGCATGAGAGCCATCAAAAGAGATCTTGATAGTGGGAGTGAAGAATATGCACTTAGAAATATGCAGACCTGTTATGAGCTGGCAGCCATAGCGTATGTGGCTAAGTTTGGAGAATTACACCATAAGTATATGGAGCTGTTTCACGAATTTAGAATTCGTAGAGATGAATTAAAAAAGGAGAGTGATGAAGATGTCAGACGCTTTATCAATGCTTGCCGATTTACCCCTCGGAATGCTGGACCAAATGAGTGATATTCGAGATACGCTCAAAGCATTTGGCAAAAATGATGTTCAAATCATTATTACTTCTACAAATATTGATGTAAAACCAATCAATGCAGGTGGTGATTTTGAATGAGCTGGGATGTAAGGCCTTGGCTGGTTGAAGATATGATTGATTTCTTTAGCCGGCCCGGGATATTAGAAGAATTTGAAGAATGGAGGGAAGAATATCATGCAAATGGCGGACAGAACGGAAGCATTGAAATGGCGACATTACCGAATTACACAATATCGACGTCGCAGATCCGAGAGGCGGAATATGATGGCCCCTCAGCTTGCTGATATAGTTGAAGGCTTTATCTTTGGCACGTTGATTATGTTGCTAGTATGGGGCGTTGCATATTGGTGGGTAACTGGGGAGGCGTTAATTCGATGGTGAAGCGTTGTTACCATTGCGGCTACAAACTAACAAACCACTTAACATATCACATTTTTAATACCGCAATCGGAAAGGTCGTTTGTGTTTGTAAAGATTGTCATACGACATATTTACGAATGCGAGCAAAAGAAAGAAAAAGGGCTGCACTTGCTGGAACAAGCACAACCCTAGTTAAATAATAACCTAATCACATTATATCATAGAAAATTTTAAAGGAGCAAAAAAATAGAACTTGAACAATTAACTTTAAAATTAAACGGTAATGTAATAGAACCGTGGTTTATCAAGGCGAGCTATGAAAAAGTTGGAAATTTCCCAACTCCTTATGGCTGGATGACTATGAGCTATTTAACTAATCGAATTGAATATCTGAAAAATGAAAGATGCTCGACGCCATTGGTTGAAATTCGTGTTCATATCGATAACGTTATTAAAACAATGGAAGCTATTAAAGCATATTTAGAAAAGGAGTAATATCATGAACCAATTTACAATCGAATTCAAAAATCCAAAAGACTTAGCAAAAAAAATTAGCGAGTACAACGAATTAATGAATGGATCTGTTACAGAAGCTGAGCCTACTAAAAAGGCTACACCAGCAGCAAGTGCTTCCCCTAAAGAAGTAGTAACACCACATTGTGATGTAGCTGCATTAGGACCAAAGAACGCTACTCCGGGCGAGCCTGTGGAGATTAAGAAACCTACTGCAGAAGAGGTAACCGTTATTAAATCTGTTGAAAAAATAACAAATGATACAGAACCTAAAGAAGACCCCGTAGTAGTGCAAAAACAGACAGATGCTAGGGAACCCGTTCAGGATACAACCGATGATGATAAAGCTGCAAAGAAACAGGCTCTAATTGATAAGGCAAAAGAATGGTTATTAGCAGACCAAGCAAATCGATTGACACCATATATGGCATTAATGGGCAAACATAAAGTACCGGGCAATAAAATTACAGTTGATAATTTAACAAAAGAATTAGCGGCTGAACTAATTACATTGATTGGTTAATTGTTGTTTAAGAAGGAGTATATACATGAATAATAAGAGCAATTACACACGAGTTGTGGAAATATTAAAGGCCGATAATAAAACATTGGAACGGGCGATGCAATTATCGCCTGAGGATGCTAATGAGTTTCAAGAGGCCCTAGATTACAATAATGCGGTTATTAAAGCATCGCAATCTATTATTAAGGCCATTGATATTGTTAGTGAAGCCGATAAAAAGGCTGCAATTAATGATAAGCAGGCCAGTGGAAAGAAGCGAGCTGCAGAGTTGAAAGAAAAGGCGAATAATACGCCTAAGGATCCTACACCAGCACCTGAGCCTGAGCCAGCTAAAGCAGAAGTAAACACTGATATTGATATTAACGAACTATTTGGTTGATACTATGGAAATATTGTATTCGTTTGAAATTCCAAAATTACATGATAGTGTAGTTCGCTATCAGGGATGGCAAGCGCCTAAAACTGTAATCTATCATGCTGATTGTGATGCCTCATTCTCTGCTACATGGCCTGAATATTACCATCCGGGCAATGGGTACTGTACACGAGCACACTATTATGTATGTCCTTTCTGTGGACATCGTTCTAATCCTTCTCGTGAACATGTAGGGCTTATTATTAATGAATCTGATGCGATTCCTATTGATATTAGATTCTCTATTGTTTCTTGTAAAGATTGGGTTGACCTTCAAATGCAAGGACATCAGGTTGTATTGATGGGCGACCAGCTCATCAAACAACCTAAGCGTTTTTATCAAACAATCCGCTTTGATTTTAAAAATTTGAGGGTTCTTTTTATTGATGATTTAAGAGGTGAAAAGAAAGTCAGTATTTATGATTTAGAGCATATTTCAGGTACTACAAATAATCTATATGGATATGTTGGCATGCTGCATCAATGTAGGACTAGATCTGCAGCGATTAACTATGCCACCCAATTTAGAATGTTATTTAAGGTGCTTCGTTTAGAGTTTGAAAAACGAATGTCAGCTATTACAGGTTATCGGGTTAAGGATGTTTATCAAGCAACTGGAGTGTCTAATGAGCATGGGTATGGTGCTGGAATGATTTTCAATATGGCATGGCGAATGGCATTCCCTGATGGCCCTGCATTAACAAAACCATTGTCCTTTCAACTTTGGGAATGGAGCAGAGCAGGTAATAAAGCCATTAACGCTGATGTTATTAATTTAGGCCGTCGTTATCATTCGTTCTATGATGCCTTAATCAGGGGACATAATATAACAGATTTAAAGCCGTTTATGCGTCGCTGGTTACACAAAAATCCGGGTTCAATCACAGCTTTTAAAGGGATTGTTATGTTGAGCGATGATATAAATGAGCAGCGATTATTGTTAGATGTGCTCAGTCGTAAGCAACATCTCTTACTCAGAATATTTGATGATGCCCAAGCGTTAGTATTCTTGAAAAGGTTTAGAAAGGAATATAAAAATCAGCTTATCCCGTTTTTAAGCAATCATTTTGAATGGGACATCATAACTATGTATTCACAGTTAGAAGCTGAAAACAAAGCATCATTCTGGGAAACACATCCCAAATTAAGGGATGTACATGATGAGCTGGTTAATATTCTAAATAAACAACGTTTTGAATATGTGGAGTTGCTAAAGGCTGATGGATTAGCTGAAAAGTCAAACGGATTAGAATTTGTTATCCCTGAAACTGGGGCGGATTTAGTGAATATTGGTGTTGCGCTTAAAAACTGCGTTAGATCTTACACGAATAAAATTCAGCAGGGGCAATGCATTATTGTGGGTGTTAAGAAAGCCAATAAATTTGTAGCTTGCTTAGAATTAAAGCCACTACAAGGCAATGGGGCATTGCTGGTGCAAGCAAAATTATATGCTAATAAATCAGTACATACTAATAAAACTATCAATAATAAGGTTCTTTCATGGGCATATCGCCATAGAATTGCGCCTAATACTTCGGATATTGATGTTAAATTGTTTGAAAAACAGAAGGGAGCTTAATTATATGGCTTACAAAAAGGTGTTTGATGCTAATAAAGCCACTCGTGAGGAATGGTTAGAGTTTCGTAAGAGTGGTATAGGCGGTTCAGATATGGCCGCTATTTTAGGCCTAAGCAATTATAGATCTGCACTTGATGTGTGGATGGATAAAACAGGCCGGACAATACCATCTAAGGACGATGGAAATCGATTTACATATTGGGGGACAAAGCTCGAAAGTATTGTTGCAGATGAATTTGCTATTCGCACCGGGTATAGTGTCAGAAATAATAATTTCACGCTACAATCCGTTGAATATCCGTTTTTATTAGCAAATATTGATAGGGAAATTGTAGGCATTGATGCGGGGCTGGAGTGCAAAACAGCCTCCGCATTTAAAGTGGATGAATGGCAAGGGGACAGCGTCCCTGATGCCTATTACATTCAGTGTCAGCACTATATGGCTGTCACTGGTAAAAAGAGTTGGTGGATTGCTGCATTAGTTGGTGGCAATGACTACTATTATAAAGAAATTCCTCGTAACGATAACGTTATAGAGGCAATTATTGAAGCGGCGCAAGAGTTCTGGTCGTTTGTATTAACTGACACTATGCCAGCGGTTGATGGATCTGATTCATGCCAAGAGGCATTACGACAACTATATTCCAGCACTCAACCTGAATCAGTTCAATTAGAAGATACCGCCGATATTTATGCTGAAGCGTATTTAAAGGCTAAGGCCGATAAAAAGGACGCTGAGGAACGGGCTAAAGAGGCCCAAAATAATCTATGCCAGCTATTAGCCAATAATGAAGTAGGCTATACCCAAAATCATAAAATCACATGGAAATATAAAAAGGCGATTGATGGATTTGATAAAAAAGGATTGGCAGCAGATTACCCCAACATTTTCAGCAAATATGTAATTAAAAATGAGCCAGTACGGAATCAATTCAGTTGTAAATAATGGAGGCTATATTAGTATGACGGCAGAATGGCTTAAATCATTACTTGAAAAAGTCGATGATGATTATGAAATTAAAATTTTAGATTTTCGCAGTGAATTAGAGCTAGATATTAGCAATGTGCGAATTGATCTCGAGAATAAAGTAATCGTATTTGAGGAGGATATTAAATAATGGCAACAACTAAAGACGTAACTCTAAAAACAAGCAAATTAGCACCTGCAAAGCAAGATAACTCCCTTAAAGGAATGTTATCAAACGACAATATTAAAAACCGATTTAACGAAATTCTTGGTAAGAATTCGGCAGCTTTTATTTCGTCTTTATTGGCGGTCGCTAATAATAACGAATTATTGATGAAGTCCGACCCAGCCACCATTATTGGTGCTGGTGCCACGGCGGCTGCAATGAACTTGCCTGTAAATCAGAATTTTGGGTTTGCTTATATCATTCCGTTTCATAATGGAAAGACTAACCGTTATGAAGCTCAATTTCAGTTGGGCTACAAAGGCTATATACAACTAGCTATGAGAACCGGGCAATATAAGGCTATCAACGCCGTGCCTGTATACGAAGGCGAAGTAAAGTGTGTTAATCGCTTTACGGGTGAATATGAGTTTGGGGAACGTACTGGGGATGAAATCATTGGATACATGGCCTATTTCAAACTTATTAATGGGTTTGAAAAGTTCCTATATATGGATATTGAGGAAATGCAGGCTCACGCCAAAAAGTATTCTAGAAATTATAAGGGAGGTACAGACCGCTGGGGCTTGACTGACTTCCATACGATGGCGGTTAAGACTGTACTCAAACGATTGTTAAGTAAATACGGTATCTTGTCCATTGAAATGCAAGGATCTAATGCGTTAGCTACTGCACTAGAAAATGACGGCGGTGTAATTACGATTGATAGTGAAGGTCATACAGTTACTGACTTTGATGGGGAAACATTAGATGCGGCTGGTGATACTTTTATGGTCGGTAATGATATTGTTGATGCGGATACAGGGGAAGTAATTGATGATAATAACATCGA
Organism: Veillonella sp. 6_1_27; assembly: GCF_000163735.1. Classification (NCBI taxonomy): domain Bacteria; kingdom Bacillati; phylum Bacillota; class Negativicutes; order Veillonellales; family Veillonellaceae; genus Veillonella; species Veillonella sp. 6_1_27. The sequence goes on along the minus strand of NZ_GG770215.1, from coordinate 860,434 downwards.
TGAAATGTTTGATAAATAAGGGGGATATATGTTTTTACGGAGTGATGTATTTCACCGCTTATTACATAATAAGCAAATGACATTACTGGATTTTATGAAAGAGGCGCATTGCTCGCCTCTAACACTTGTGAAGGCATTGAGTGGCAAAGATGTGGTTCAATCTTCAACTCGATTTCGATGGGCACAGGCTTTGGGGTGCTCGGTTATGGATATATTTGTTACTAGATGGAAGTAGAGGGATGATGTTATGGCTAAGTTGACAAACTATTTCAGTCACGACGTTAGCGCACTAAGTGATCCAAAAATCATGATTATGATTTCATTACACGGCATGGTGTCATATGCGTGGTGGTGGATTTTAATTGAACGCTTGGCTGTTGAGGAAGATTGCAAACTTCCTTATAACAAATTCACCTTTGCTGGGCTTGCTATAGCGTTTCAAATCTCAGACAATTTGGCTTTTTGGAAGCAAAATATAGCAAATGCTAAGCAAAACGTAGCAAATATAGCAAATGCTAATTTGCCAGATTTGGTAGAAAAATTTATACAATCATTAATTAAAGATTGCAATTTATTAGATACTGATGGAACGTATTTTTGGTCGCCATCTTTACAGCGCAGAACTGCAGAACGTTTAGCAAAAACCAATGCAATTTTGGAAAAACGTAGAGAGGCTGGGCGTTTAGGCGGCTTAGCAAAAGCTAGCAAATATTTAGCAAATGCTAAGCAAAACGTAGCAAATGCTAGCGATAACTATAGCAAAAGTTCTAGCAAGCTAGCAAACCTGCCTAAAGAAAAGAAAGAAAAGAAAGAAAAGAAAGATATTATATTCTATTCTACTGATGAGCACGATGAAGTTAAGCAAAACGAAGCAAATGCTTCAGATGATATTGACATCAATGATCTGTTTGAAAAGTCCGACAATAAATTAAATGATACTCAATCTAAGGTCTATAGAGTCTATATGAGCGAGATAGGAGAAATTAGTTCTGTTACTAAAGAGCGCATTGATGATTTAGTTGTTGACTTTGGGGCTAATGAGGTAGTTAATGCCATATCTATTGCTAGTGAGCGAGGTAAAGGCAGTATAGGGTATATAACAGCTATTCTTAACAATAAGGTTAAAGAGGAAGTGATAAAGGGAAATGGAAGCAATGGACGTAACGGCGGAAATAGAAAAAATAAGGCAGCAACAGACAGCAGTGAAGTCGACTGGGATAAAGAAACAGGAGAATGGATATGAGTTCTATACTCCACATTATCCACCACCTGTTGCAGTTGAGTGTCAAAAAGATCTATCACAGTATGGCATAAAAGGTCGATACTTAGATATGACATTTTCTAAATTAAAGCAGCTAGGAGCACCGCCCGAAGATAAGGATGCATATAACTGTGCTTTGAAGTATGCTGTTCATCTAAATGAGCATATCAAAAGTGGAAGGGGCTTGATTATGATGGGGCCAGTTGGAACTGGTAAAACATCATTAGCTATCAGCATATTACGACAAGCGATTGAACAAGGGTATAATGGCTACCTTATTTCAATGATGAGCTTACTCGACACATTGCTCATATTGAGTAAGGGACCAGCTGAACACTATCTTGAATTTGAAAATCGCATTCGTAATTGCCCTTTACTTGTGCTGGATGATTTCGGGGCCGAATACGATAATAAATGGGTTTCAAGTAAGGTGGATTCAATCATCTCTGATCGAGTTGAACGTGGGAAGGCGACTATTATCACTACAAATTTATCTGTTCAACAAATTAAGAAGTGCTATGATAGCCGTATTTATGATCGATTGAAAGAAACGTCATTTATTCTATCGTTTAAAGGCAAGTCTAAACGGGACCCGCTGGATATTTCACAAATTTGAGGAGAAATAAAATGAAACCAAATACCAAGATTAAGATAGAAGTTTTTGATAATGGATGCATTAAAGTTGGAATGGAAGGACAATTCACTGATTTAACAATCGGATTTTGTGCAGGAGTTGCACAGGTAGTTCAATTAGCATCGAAGAATGCTAATAAAACACCGGAAGAACTATTAAATATTGTTACTGCTGAGATGCGTAATGCATTAGGTAGTGTATTAAGTGAAAAAGGAAAGGTTACGCATTAAGAATGAATAAGCTTGTAATTTATGGCCGACCAGCAACAAAAAAGAATAGTTCGCGAGTCGTATACGCTGGGAAATATCCTCGTGTCTTACCATCAAAAGCCTTTGAGGAATATCAAGCATTAGCGCTTAAACAGTTGCAATTCTATCGTAAACGAGCGTATCATTCTGGCCCTGTGTCCTTACGGTGCCGCTATTACATGCCTAATTGGGCGCATTGGCCTGACTTGGTCGGTCTATTACAAGCTACATCAGATATATTGACTGAAGCTGGCATTATTGACGACGATATGTGGGTTGCAAACTATGATGGATCTGAAATAGTTGGAATCGATAAAGCGAATAGTAGGGTCGAAATTGAATTTATACAAGTAAAGGAGGGAACGATATTATATGAGTTGCGAGACAGGAGGCATACAAAAAGAGCCAAACGATAGCTGTTTATATTGTTAGACAAATGCTAGGTTAGGAGTCAAAAAATGAAATGGCATAAATTTAAAAAGTGTTTACCGCCACCTGATACAGTTGTGATAGTGCATGTTAGTGAATATGATTACGTAATAGGGACTTTGGTAGCTATTTCGGGTGAAAGGTTAGACGAATTTTCGATTTTACCACATAGCGATAATGGCTATTGTGTCGAAGTTAAAGATTGTAAAGCCTGGGCGATATTTAATAAACGCAGTCCATGGGAGGGTAAAAAATGACAGTAGCAGAACTAATAGAGGCATTACAGGAGTGTGATCCTGATGAGCAGTGCTATGTTAGAATCAATGGCAATTTTTTAGAAATCGATGATGTTTATGGCGTTGCTGATGCAAATTATTATGTAATAGATGCTTATGAGGAGTGATAAAATGCTAGTCGAAGATAAGAATGAATGGTGTTGGGTAGATGTGGCTCATGGTGACGCAGGAATACCCTGCAATACAATACAAGGTGCAATCGATAATTATTTTTTAGATGAGCCGGACAGAAAAGGGGCGACCATTGTAAAAATAGGACATCCTAATTATTGTATCCCGGAGGTTGATGCCGAATATGTAATCGAAGATATAATTAATCATCAAATTGACGATGAGATTGCTGAGTGGTCCGAAGATTATTTGACAGATGTTAAGAAAGAACATATTGATGAATTGAGTGATGCATTGACAAATATCTTTCATAAATGGGAAAAGAAACACGGCTATGAAAATACTGGCTATGTAGTACTTGAAACCAAAGAATACAAGGTAGATGCTAACGGTGTTCTTATGGAGCAGGAGGTCAAATAATGATTACAGATGAACAAGGGAAGAACTGGCTATTACAAAAGTTATATGATAATGGCTGGAGATATTTGGCTGAGGATTATTGTGGTAGAGTATGGTTGGCTATAGAAAAACCAGAATTCAATGAATTTGGAAGTTTAAAATTTGTTGGTAAACATTCAACGGTTACTTGTATTAGAGATATACTTCCTAAAACAAATTTAAATCAATATTTAAGTATTGCAAAAGAATTAGGGATTATAGACTGGGCAAACATTCCTGTTGATACACCTGTTCGTGTATGGAATAACGCATCAACGACAAAAGAAAAAAGACATTTTGCAGGATATGAAAATGGGTATGTGTTAACGTGGTCTCATGGCGGGACTTCATGGAGTAGCCCAAAACATTGCGTAAGTGAATGGGATCATGCTGAGTTGGTGGAGCTATGAAAAGAGCAATATATATAGCGTTGGTTAAGCTACTAAAATTATTAGATAGCCGATACAACATCTCTGATGAGATGATTATTGCAGGTGCTGTGTCGGTATTGGATGAAACACAAAATATGCTTGAATATGAAGCTAAATTACAATTACAGTTCTTGGATGATTTGCAAAAAGAAACTGCAGAAGACTTTACTCCGATTAGAGGATTTTTAACAGGGTTTCATAACAGATCCATTAATTGGTGTAAAAAGCAGCGTAATTCATTAGCTACACAAAGCAAATTATAGGGTTGTGGGGGTGTTAGAATTGGAACAGTTGCAGGTGATAACTGATATTGATACGGTTGTCAAATTAGCCACTGAAACGGCTATAGAAATTTATGAGCAGAGGATCGAGAAAGATCATGCTAAAAAGCGGGAGCAGGCAAGAAAGAATACAAAAAAGCTATTGGCTGGGTACAATGAGCTCAAAGAGCATTGTGAAAATGCCATAGCTGACATTGAAAGTAGCGTTCCGACTGATCTGCAGTTACTTTTAACGGAGTTGTTTAACCGTAGAGGAGTATTGCGTGTTGAATCCATTCTCGCTAGCAAGCGACGTACAGAATTGATATTGGAGCATGTCGATAATATGCTTGATGTATATCGAAAACAATGTAATTATCGCAATCAACCGTACTTTAAATCGCTAGTGTATTTTTACATTGATAAGCTAGATGTCGATGCTGTAGCTGACAAATTGAATGTTGAAAAGCGGACAGTATACCGCTATTTAGAACAGGCGGAGAATGACATGGCATTATTAATATGGGGAATCCAAGCAGTTTAATTGCATGCAATCGAAACTTGACAAATTGTCACAAAACTGTCATTTACATGTCATTATGGGTGTTTTATAATGATAGTGTCGATAAATTGTAAGTGGCTCCTAATGACGAAATCGACACGACTATATACACCTTCTTGCATACAGTTTTGTGAAGAGGACACCGAATCAGGTGTCCTTTTTTCATGCCTAAATTTACATGGTAGAGTACCCAAGAGGTCAAAGGGGACTGCCTTGAAAGCAGATAGACGTGTAATGCGTGCGTGGGTTCGAATCCTACCTCTACCGCCATATATTAAATTATAGAAAGGGAATTATCATGAATATTGTTGAAATGCAATTATCAGAATTAAAGCCGTATGACAATAATCCAAGGCATAATGATGTGGCTGTGCAACCGGTAGCCAATTCAATCAGAGAATTTGGTTTTAAAGTGCCTATCGTAGTTGATGCAGATAATGTGATTATTGCAGGTCATACCCGATATAGAGCAGCTCAACAGTTAGGATTGGATACTGTTCCTTGTATTGTGGCCGATGATTTATCTCCGCAACAGGTGAAAGCATTTAGATTAGCCGATAACAAAGTATCTGAATTCGCTACGTGGGATCCTGATGCTATGATGGAAGAATTGCAAGGAATCCTTGAAATTGATATGTCGGAATTCGGTTTTTTAGATGATACAGAGGCCCTTGATGAGGTTGATGATACCTATACTACTGATATTAATATCCCTCAATATGAGCCATCAGGCGAAGTAGTACCGCTCGAAAGTTGTATTGATGATTTAAAAACAGAAGCTTTGTTAATGGAGATTGAAGATAGCAATCTGAGCGATACGGAAAAAGATTTTCTCAGGAAAGCGGCTCAACGACATAATCAATTTAATTACAAGCGAATTGCTGAATATTATGCAAACGCTAGTGCTGAAATGCAGGATCTTATGGAACGGTCAGCATTAGTTATTATTGATTATGATGATGCCATTAAAAATGGGTATGTGCAGTTATCTAGTAGCCTTGAAGAGATTTTAGGTGATGAAAATGATGGACAATAATTTTGCAGTGTTTATTTTGAGTCATGGTCGAGCTGGTAATGTTAAAACATATCAAACTTTAATCAATCAAGGGTATACAGGTAAGATATACATCATAATTGATGATGAGGACGATATGCGCAACTCTTACATTGATAAGTACGGTGAAGATATTGTGCGAGTATTTAGTAAAAAAGATGCCGCAGTACTTGTAGACCCTGCTGATCTTGAACCGGAATTAAAAGGCGTTATCTATGCTCGAAATTATTGCCATACTATTGCCGAAGAAATGGGACTTATCCATTTTTTAGTGTTGGATGATGATTATAATCTTTTTGCTCATCGATATGAGTGCAATGGCAAACTATTGTCATGTACAACAAAACGACTGGATGACATTTTTATGGCTATGGTAAGGTTCTTAGACCAAACAGGTGCAATTACAGTAGCATTGGCACAAGGTGGCGATTATATTGGCGGTGTAGATAATGGCAACTTCAAAAAGAAATTACTACGCAAAGCCATGAATAGTTTTTTCTGTCGAACTGATACTCCTTTCAAGTTTTATGGCCGTATTAATGAAGATACAACTATGTATGTTCGATATGGAGAAACTGGGCATTTAATATTCACGACGATGGATTTTATGTTAAATCAAGGCCAGACACAAAAGAATAAAGGGGGCTTAACAGAAATGTACCTTGATAGTGGTACTTATGTTAAGTCATTTTATTCTGTCATGTATTCGCCTTCATGCGTTAAAGTTGCTGCAATGGGTGATAAGCATATGAGGATGCATCATTGTGTTAATTGGGATTGTTGCACACCTAAAATTCTCAATCAAAGGTGGAAAAAATCGAAAGGGGGTTAAGAGATGGCAAGAACTGGTAGACCGAAAAAAGTCATTAAGCAGGAACAGTTTGAAGCTATGTGTCAGATACAGGCGACACAGGACGAAATTCTGCTTGTGCTCGGTGTTTCTGATAAGACGCTCAATGCTTGGTGCAAGCGAACATATGGAAAGACTTTCTCCGACATTTTTGCAGAAAAGAGAAGTGCGGGAAAGATAAGTTTACGACGTAAGCAATGGAAACTCGCTGATAGATCTGCAGCAATGGCAATATTTCTTGGCAAGCAGTTCTTGGGACAAAAGGACCAAACTGAAATGGAACTTAAAGCTCAGGTCAATAACCCTTTCGATGGTGTATCTACCGACGATATTAAGAAGTTGATAGGCCATGACTAAACAAGATAAAATCATAGTTCAAGCAAAAAGAGAACTCGCACGACGTGAGTTCTTTTATTATTGCCATCTGCTAGAAGGCGATTTTTATAGGACTGACCGCCAATATTTAGTAGAGCTATGTAATGCCCTGCAAGAGTTCTATGAAAGTGATATTTACAATGTGCTTATTGTAAATCTTCCTCCTCGTCATGGCAAAAGCCGCACCGCTCAGAACTTGGTTAAATGGGCATTTGGTAAAAATCATAAAGAAAAGATTATGACTGGCTCATATAATGCCACGTTGTCAAAGTCGTTTGCAAAGGGTGTGCGTGATTCTATTAAGGAAATTAAGGCAGACGATAATATTACTGTATTTTCAGATGTCTTTTGTGGTGTAGAAATCAAAGAGGGCGACGGTGCTGCGCACATGTGGTCGTTAAAAGATGGCTATAATAGCTATTTAGCGACCTCGCCCGATGGTTCATCTACTGGCTTTGGTGCTTCGCTTTTAATTATTGATGACATCATTAAAAATGCTGAGGAAGCACATAATGAAAATGTTAAAGAAGCTCACTGGAGTTGGTTCACCAATACGATGCTTTCCCGTTTAGAGGAAGGCGGAAAAATAATCATCATTATGACTCGTTGGGCCAGTGATGATTTAGCTGGCCGAGCCATTGAACATTTTGCTGATGATCCCAAATTTAAGCCTAAAGTTATTATGATGAAAGCCGTGCAGGATGATGGCACTATGTTATGTGATGACGTGTTATCAAAAGACAGCTACCTTTCTAAAGTCAGAGCGATGGGTGAAGATATTGCATCAGCTAACTATCAGCAAGAGCCTATCGATGTTAAGGGTAGGCTATATACATATTTCAGTACTTATAAGGATATCCCAAGAGATGATAAGGGATATCCTTTATTTTCTGCAGTCAAGGCATATGTTGATTCTGCTGATACTGGCGAAGATTGGCTATGTGCTATTGTGTACGGCGTTTATAACGATAATGCTTATATATTGGACATTCTATTTACTGATGCGCCTATGGAGATTACCGAAAGGAAAACCGCAGAATTATTGCATCGTAATGGGGTGAATGTTAGTGATATTGAATCTAATAACGGTGGCCGTGGATTCGCTCGTAATGTTAAGCGAATTCTTAAAGAAGAATATCCCGGCAATCGTACTAAGATTGTCACGTTCCATCAAAGCAAAAATAAAGAGGCTAGAATATTATCTAACTCTACACAAGTTATGGATCACGTATTATATCCGGAAAACTTTAAAGAACTATGGCCGGAATACTATTCGGCCATGTACAAATATCAACGTAAGGGGAAAAATGCTCATGATGATGCACCGGATGCAACAACTGGTGTTGTTGAGCGGTTAAATGCTCCAGTTATTAAGTCCATTAATTCCGATATTTATTAGGAGGTTAATCTATTCATGTATATTAGTAGCGAACAGAAATATGCATACAAGCTTTTGCATGATGCATATTATGGTTCCGGGCTGTTCTCGTTAGGGCGAGGATTAAAACAGCACCCAAGAGAGAGCCTAGATAATTATAATTTTCGGAAGGCATTGTCTAGCTATTCCAATCATATTGCACCGATTGTTAATGCTAACGTTGACCCCATTTTCAATGATGAGATTAGACGTGAGTACAATTCTACAGCAAAATTTGATGTATTTTTAAAGAATGCTGATAGATTGGGAACATCATTACAAGAATATATCCAACAGCAGGCTTTAATTGCAAAGCTATATAGCGTGGTTTATGTTATTGTCAACAACGTGGCTGAATTTGGCGCAAGCGTCGCCGACAATGTGAAGGATAGACGGCTTCCTTATTTGCTATCTGTTGCCCCTGCTGATGTAACCGGTTGGAAATTAGATAATGAGGGGCGCATTATTCGTTTTGAATATAAAGAGTCAATCATTGATGATAATGGTGGCACAAAGATTATTTATCACGAGTGGACTGATACCGACTGGAAAATTCGAGACAAAGGGAAAGGCGTTATTTCAGAGGGACAACATAACCTCGGCCGTGTGCCTGTAGTCCAATGGTTCGGTCGGAGTACTAAAAAAACTACAGTATTGCCTCATCCAGAATTTTACTCACTTGCTCAAAAGAATTATCGTCTATATCATTTGGATAGCTTGTTAACGCAAATACTTAATTCTCAAACCTTCTCTACTTTAACAATGCCATCAGATGAAAGTGTTGAGGATCTAACCCTTGGGGTTAATAATGTATTGTTGTATCCATCTGAGTCTAGTCATCCGCCAGCATATATTGCGCCGGATAAAGGACCAGCTGAGATTATTATGGAAGAAAAAGCCTCCGAAATTAAGGAGATGTACCGTATTGGTGGAGTTGATTCTGTAGTAGGGGTTCAGCAAGAAAAATCCGGTGTCGCAAAACAATGGGCTTTTAAACGAACCAACCAACGGCTGGCGAATTTTGCAGTACAATGCGAGAATGCGGAAAAAGCAATCATTGAACTATATGAATTGTGGACAAGTGAGAATTTGTCATATAAATGTGAATATCCAAGAGATTTTGATATTAATGATGTAGCTGATGTATTATCGCAGGGGCAACAGGCATTAGATCTTGGCTTTAAATCTAAAACATATTATACGGAAGTTGTTAAAAGAGTTATCGATGGATATATGCCAAACATCGATGACGAGGTTTATGACGATATCATTAAAGAGATTGAGGATTCAACACAACAAGATGTTCTTGATGTCACATATTCAAACAGTAGTGAGGGCGATGATGTAGATGAATAAGACTACAGAACAAACTATTCAGGATACCATAGATAAGTTTGAAAATGAAATTCGACGATTATTAGAAGCTGGTTATGCCCCACAAACTGCAGTACGAAAAGCGTATAATAAATACCCCGTTATGGATGCCATGCGGGGTGTTTTAATATCTGAGTTAATTCGTGAATGTGCCAAAGGATATGGGGTTGATATTGGCGTAACCGGCAATGCAATTAAAAGTGCTATTATAAAAGGCATGCCATATAGTCTAAAAACGATTTCTAAGGCCATGCAAGATGCGTGGGCACCTGATGGCTTAAACTTATCTGAGCGACTACATAATGCGTCTAGTCGTGTCAAAAACGATGTTTCAGAAGCAATATCCGATGCAATGAAGAAAGGACAGGATACATTAGCTACAGCAAAGGCTATATTCGATGGCTATGGTGGTAATTCTGTAATTTCAAAAGCTGAGTTGCCTTATTTTTTGGAGAAGCTTCGCAAGTTGCCCATTCCGTTGCCTAATGATGAAGCTGGGAAAGATATGCTTAAATATCAGCTTCGTAAAGTCCGCCGATTAGTTGAGCAAGAAACTACTCCGGGACTTAGAGCCGCATATGGTGAGTTGATTGATGCTATTGAAAAGAGCAATACAGCAGCTTTAAATCATGCCATATATGTTGCGACACAGGAAAAGGCTCGTTATCATGCTGAACGTATTGCTAGAACTGAAAGGGCTCGTGCATATGCAGAGGGTGAAATTGCAAGGCATATGGATGTTCCTGATGTAGTTGCATTTCAATGGAAATTGAGCACACGACATCCTGTGGTTGATATATGTGACGTTTATGCAAATGCTGATTTATATGGACTTGGGAAAGGCATTTACCCTAAGGATAAATTTCCTCATTTACCTGCACATCCGCATTGTATATGCCGAATTAAGCCAATTATAGAAGGCATGATTGATACTGCATCAGCCAAGCCAAATATAGAAGCTGGAGGGCTAGCGTATTTGAAGTCGTTACCAAAGAGGGAACAAGAGCGCATTTTAGGCGTAAATGGTCGCAATTTAGTAATGAATGGGCACGCATCATGGACTGAGGAAGCTAGGGGGTGGGATGGTGCTGTATTCAAAAGCAGACTGCCTGTTATTGAGTCGTTGAAAGATTATATTAAGAATGGAAAAATTAATATTGAGGATCTTTCAAAGCGTCGGGAGTTTGAAACAATAGATGATGTTAGACATCGTGTTATTGATTACATTAACTCACCATACTTTAATAGTAGTTATGTGATGCGGCAAAGCATGCATATAAAAGGTGGTAAGCTTTACGATAAAACGCAAAATAAAAGCTATTATAGCCATGAAATACCTCATGCTGATGTTATAAAGGCGATACAGGAAGGCGTTTATAGTGGTATTAGGTTTACTCGAAAGGGCGATTGGAATCATAAAATAATGGTTGATATATCCCCTCATATTGGGTATGATGTAAATGCAAGGAGAGGAACAAAGCAGAAAACTAGCCTTGCAACTGTACATGTATCAGGAAAGGGTATTCATATAGTGCCAAAGGGAAGTGAACGGAAATGACAGAAGAACAACTTTATAAACGCTATAATGAGATTCGTTCAGAAGATGTAGAAGTCAGATTCGTTGATGGTGACACTATGACTGGTAAATTAGATTCGTTTACATCAGGTGCAAATAATGAGCCTGATGAAGCATCAATATATGTTGACGAATATGAATTGTATGCCAGTGAAATCGCAGAAATACGAGAAATTTAAAACTTAATTTAACCAATCAAGCACTTGCTTATGCAGGTGCTTTTTTATTTGCCTTTTTAGTATCGCAGGCGAAAAAGAACGAGACCGCAGTCGTGTGGTGTGGCACACGAAAATAAAGCGAAGTGGGAAAGGTATATTTTACAGGAGGTCATACAGATGACAAAAGAGGAATTAATCAAGTTAGGATTAACAGAAGAGCAGGCAGAGGCGGTGACTAAGGATTATGGGGAGAATTATGTGTCCAAAAGTCAATTTAACGCCAAAAATGATGAGGCAAAAACGGCTAAGGCGGCAAAAGAAGCCTCCGAACGTTTGCTTGCTGAGGCGCAAGGCAAGTTAGAAAAAATTAACTCCACAGGGATTAAGGATGATGCCGGCATCGTTGCCATGCAAGAACGGATTAAAACCTTAGAAGATTCCGTAGAAGCCGAACGTAAAGCCCGTGAAGATGCTGATGCACAACGTATCCAATCCGAAATAGCTGCAGCAGTTGTAGATTCTTTAACAAAGCGCAATGCTATGGATCCAAAAGAATTTTCCAAATTGATTGTTAGCAAAATTAAGGTCAATGAAGATGGCACTTATGGATATGTTAAATCTGACGGGACCAGTGGAACTGTTGACGATTGCGTTGATGAATGGCTTAAAGGGAAAGACTATGCGATTAAAGATAGTCAAAAACGTGGAAGCGGTTCAGGAAACGGTGGCGCCGGTAATGGTGGAGAAGGCAACAAGCCTGCTGGATTAAAAGGGGCTGTAGCGGCAGCTATTGAAGCCCAACAATGTGAATAATTTATTTAATGGAGGTATTTAACTAATGGCAATTACATTAGCTGAAGCAAAACTTAACGTACAAGACGATTTGCAAATGGGGATTATTGATGAGTTCCGCAAATCGTCCTTTTTATTTGATAACTTAACTTTCGATGATTGTGTATCTCCTACCGGTGGTGGTGGCACGTTAACATATGGCTACACTCGCTTACTCACTCAACCTACAGCAGATTTCCGTGACATTAATTCGGAATATACTCCACAATCTGTTACTCGTAAACGTTATACCGTTGATTTGAAAGTATTCGGCGGTGCCTTTGATATCGACCGTGTAATCGCTAAGATGGGCGGTATTGTTGATGAAACTACCTTGCAAATTGAGCAAAAGGTAAAAGCTGCAGCTGCATTATTCAATGATACGGTTATCAATGGCGATTCAGGCGTTAATTCTAAAGCGTTTGATGGCTTGGATAAAGCGCTTTTAGGCTCCTCTACTGAATACACACCAACAGCAGCAATCGATTTATCTGATAGCGCTGCTATTGATACAAATTACAAAGCATTCCTTGATCAACTTGATGAGTTCCTTTTGGCCTTGGATGGCACACCATCTGCAATTATGGGTAACACCAAATTGATTGCTAAAATTCGTGCAGTTGCTCGTCGGTCTGCGATGTACTCTACTAAACTAAACGAATTCGGACAACAAGTTGAATACTATGGCGTAACTCCATTGGTTGATCTTGGTGCAAAAGCTGGTTCCAATGATCCTGTAATTGGCATTAACGGTCAGGGCGAAACATCATTGTATGTTGCTCGTCTTGGCATCGATGGCTTCCACGGTGTTTCTTTGGCTGGCGATAATGTGGTTAATTTGTGGTTGCCTGACTTCACCAACGCTGGTGCAGTTAAAAAAGGCGAGGTCGAAATGGTTGCCGCTGTTGCATTAAAAGCATCTAAGGCAGCAGGCGTATTCCGTAAAATTAAGGTTAAATAAGGAGGTCAATTATGCCGATTATTAAATCTCCAGTACCTGATTATACAGGTCAAACAGGTTCAGTTGTATTTGTGAATGGCGAAGGCTTCACCGAAGATGCCAACCACATTGAATGGTTTAAAGAGCACGGCTATGAAGTTGTGGAAGATAAACCTGTAAAGGAACCTAAAAATACAACCTCAAAGGCTGATAAAGAGCCTAAGGATAAAAATCCTGAGGATACAAACCCTGAGAATAAAGATCCTGAGGACAAAGAGCCAAAGGATGAGGGTCCTAAGGATAAAAATCCTGAGGATAAAACCTCCGGCAAGGGTTCCGGTAAAAAATAATTGCTATGAATAGCCGGGCTATATTTGAAAAGCGTATTCGTCAGGCTGTAAAAGCAAGCACTATAGATGTGAGAGAAACTGCGCAAGAACAACATAGATTTACCTCTCAAACAGGTAATCTTGAAAAGGCGATTGATTATCAAATTTCTAATAGTGGCATGCAAGGGGTCGTATTTCTTGACATTGATGTTGCGAAATATGGCCCTTTTGTGCATGAGGGAACGCCAGCTCATGTGATTAATCCACGATTCAAAAAGGTATTAAGATTTGTCCCTCGTGGTGGGAATGGCTTCGTGTTTGCTCGGAGGGTATTTCATCCGGGAACGGCACCTGATCCATTCTTATATGATGCGTTGGAAAATAATATACCAAACATTATTAATATATTTTCACAATATACAGGCCATGCCTTGGATGATGTGGCTCGTGGGTTAGTTAAAGACGAATATTTAATAACATTTAATATATAAGGGGTTTTAAATATGCTGTACAAATTTGAAGATATGGCGGAGCTATTTAATGATGAGTTACTAGGCGATGAAGTAACGGCCAGTACTGTTGGAAAGGCCGAACAGTGGTTATATGCATTTGGTAATCGATTAGGTGTAAAGCCGGATAAGATTATTCGTAGTTTTACCACTGACGAATTAGTGCTCGCTTATATCTATCGTGAAGTATGCGTAAATAAAGCATTTGCATTGCCGGGTTCTTACAGTAATAACGGCTCAACAGACGACTTTTATTCTAAAAAATTAGAATATTATGAATCTCGTATCAAGCAATTAGAATCTCGTATCACGCCTGAACAGTTAACCGGCAACCCTACTGAATATAAGGGATATCGTTCCGTTGAAATATTTAGGGGGTGACATATGCAATGGTATGAATTAATGCAGCGCATACAAGATGTATTTAATGGCACTAATTTAGGTATTGATACTCGGCTAGGGCTTACAATACCACAGAATGCTGGAGTAACGGCCAATGGTGTTGTTATGATTGGTCGGGGACAAGAGCAAAAAGATGATGATGTGCATTTAAAAGTTACGTTGTATCTTGAAGCTTGGACTAAAACAGGCACAAAAGAATTCGATAAAGGTTATCCACAATTAGTTGATCTCGAGAATAAGGTTGACGCTATATTATTAGCGTTCCGTAAAGCATGTGGAGAACTTAATGAAGATGTATGCGTATTAGATTGTGGATTTCAAATCGTTGATCTCCATGTCGTAAATAAAGTAGGCGACCATGATAGTATACGCCCATTATTGGGCACTCAGTACACTATTGAGGCTCGCCTTTTTGATTTGAATGAAAGAGAGGATATATATTAATGCCAGAACCAGCAAAAAATTTAACTGCGTTAAAGCAAAGCAAGAAATCTCTTGTCGCTATGGGTAAAAATATATTGATCTACATCAATGTTGGTACCGATGAAACTACCGGTGCAAAATGGGAATTGTTGGGCGGTCAAAGAACAGGCGACTTGAATTTAAAGGCGGACTCTATTGACGCTTCTCATAAAGGTACAGGCGGTTGGAAAACTACATTACCGGGCATGAAAGAATGGTCCACCGAAGTTGAATCAATTTTGATGCTTAATGATGAAACTTTAAAAGTCGTATATCAGGCGTTCTTGAATGATGAACGTATTCATATCAAATATGAATATCCTGATAAATCATATGTTACAGGCTGGGCATCTATCACAGATAACTCTACGACTGGCGCACACGATGATGTGGCTACTCGTAAAATCACACTTAACGGCGATGGTCCATTGTCTGAATTAAAAACCGTTTAATTTATAATCTCAGGAGGCTTTTATAATGAAACGAATCCCATGTGAATACTTTGGCGAAGGTGAAAAAATCTATTTTAATATTGGGCGTATTTTACAGCTAGAAGCTGTATTGAAAAAGCCTATAGGTCGTATTCTTGCAGAAGGCTTAGGCATGACGGAGGTATTGGTTGCCTTTGAAATTGGGCTTGCGCACTACAAACGACGTTCCTCGGTATTCTATCAAGAAAAAATTCAGGAAATGATGAACAATACGGACTTCAATTTCAATGAATTGATGATTACTGTACAAAAAGCACTCATCGCCAGTGGCGTTATGGGTAAAAAGATTTATTATCAGGAGTTCCCTGAGGAAGCCACCGAGGAAGATAATGCAAACATTGAAGCTGAGGAGGCTTTAAACGAAAAAAACTAATAGAGGGGGCTGATGCCCCCTCTTTTTTTGAGTGGTATCGATTCAATGAAAAGAATGCATATGGAGTACTGCAATTAAAACCTTGGGAATATAAGCGATTATCGGTTATGGAGTTTTATAAGCTATTAGAGGGCTATGAGGCTAGAGCAAGGCGAGAACATAGTATTCAAGCATTCTTTTTTTCATTATTAGCTAATATGCAAATTGCTAAAGGCAAAAAAATTACCGTAGAGGATCTTATGAAACATATTTATCCACCTACGGAGCTTGACAGAATGAAAGAGGAAATAGAATTCAAACGTGAATGGATTGAATCGGGAGGGGGTGAAATCGAATAATGGCAGATAAACAAATTAATGTCAAAATTAATGGCACTTCTGCTGGGGCTGTGCAAGCTATTGATAGAGTCGGTCAAAAAGCTGATGAGGTTCTTGGCAAAAAGCTTGCGGAATTAGGCGAGAAAATGTCAAAAGGCCTATCCATTGCGGGGGCGGCTGTAGGTATAACAGCAGTTGCAACCGCTACGAAAGAGGCTGTAAAGGCGGGGGCTGAACTAAGTGATAAATATGCATTAATAAAAGCCCGCATCAATATGATTAATGACGGTACACAGTCTACTGCTGAAATTATGGACAAGGTATATGCAGCTGCTGAGCGTACTCGTGGATCATACCTTGATATGGCAGGCGCTGTTGGTAGGCTGGGAATTTTAGCAAAAGATGCGTTCTCTTCAAATGATGAAACCATTGCTTTCGTTGAACAGATGAATAAACAATTTAAGATCGGCGGGGCATCGATTCAAGAACAAACCTCCGCTATGTATCAGCTCACACAAGCAATGGCAGCTGGTAAGTTACAAGGGGACGAATTTAGGTCCATTATGGAAAATGCTCCATTATTAGCACAAGCTATTTCACAAGAAATGGGTTTGCCTATGGGCCAGCTAAAAGAAATGTCCTCACAAGGCTTAATTACAGCAGAGGTTATTAAAAATGCAATGTTTAATAGTGCCGATGAAACAAACGCTAAATTTGCTGAACTTCCTATGACTTTTGCAGAAGTAGGGAATGCGATTCAAAACCAAGCAATACAAGCGTTTCAGCCAGTATTGGAAAACTTGACGCAGATGACGGCTGGCAGTGAATTTAAAGAAGCATTAAACGGGATTGGTGTGGTATTTCAAGGCTTGGCAGCTGTTGCCCGTGTTGCTATTAGTGGCATATCAGGAGCATTTTCTTGGGTTACTACTGCGGTTAGATTAAATATACAGGCATTGCAAAATTTTGGATCTGTATTAGTTGCTATTGGCCCTCCAGCAGTTGCTACATTTGCTGGAATTACAACATATATGGTTGCTTCTCGCATTGCTGCGGCTGCATTTACTAGAACAATAACCGTACAAGGGGCTGCAATCGCCACTATAAATGCAGTTACAAAGGCTTGGGCGGCTACAACAGGTACAGTAAGGGCTGTATTTTTGGGAATAAGAACAGCTATTGCAACAGCCACAGCAGTTATGGGAGCATATAGGGCTGGAATATTGATTCTTAATGCTGCACAAGCTGCACATGCTGTTGGAGCGTTAGCGTCGGCAGGGGCAACGGCTGTATTTAATGCTGTATTAGCAGCCAATCCGATTGGTTTAGTTGTTGCAGTTTTAGCTGTATTAGTTGCTGCACTTGCTTCCAGTGAAATTGCCACTAATGGTTTTGGCGCTACTATGAAAAGCATATGGATGGGAATCGTCCATACAGTTACATGGGCTATTAATGGTATTCTCAGCATGATTAATGCGCTCATTCGTGGCATTAATGCTGTTTCAGGTAAAATTGCATCTGTTTTCAATACATCAGCAAGTAAAATTGATGAATTAAATTTGATTGATGCACAGGCGGCTGAAGATTTTGGCAATAATACTGCAGATTTATTCGGAAGTATTGGTGATAGCCTAAACCCTTCAACTGGTGGTGAAGTAGATTTCGGAAATGCCGGCGGTGATTATGGAACTGGTGGCAAAAAAGGGAAGAAGGGCAAAGGTGCTGGCAGTCACAAGGATGCTGAAAAAGAAGCAAAACGATTGCATCGTCAAATCCTTGAATCGTGGACAGAGATGTTCGGGACCCGTGCTCAATTAGCGGAGCAATGGCGGGATAAGGAACTTGAAGAGTTAGAGAAATCTAAAGCAAACAATATCCACTATGAAGAGGATAAGCAAAAAATCATGGAAATGTATGCCCGTAAGCGTGAGGATGCGATGCATGAAGAGGCCAAGCGATTGCGTGAATTACAAAACTCTATCCGTGATATGAATGTTGCATTTAAGTTTAATACTGCTGAACGTGATTCAACTGGGGCACAATCGCCACTAACTAAGTTAGCTAAAGAGCAAGATGATGCGGTTAATTCGATTAAAGACAAATATCAGGAATTATCTGATAAATTTGCTGAAATGACGGAACGTGATAGGGCTGCATACATTAAGATGTTGCAAGATACTAACACGCCATATGAATTAGTGGGCAATCGTCTTACATTTAAAGAGCGTGAAAATGCAGAATTAATGGCGATGAATGAAAACTTTGAAAATCAAAGGCTTGATTTAATTCGTACAAGTGCCGAAGAAGAATGGGCAATTAAAGAAGCAATGCGTACGCAAAATTTTGAAGCGCTACAACAGGCTTTGACTGATGAATATGTAGCGACCCAGCAAAATTATGAGTTACGAAAACAGCTTCTTGAAGAGTATCAGCAGGCGGTTATGGATAGCCATTTTAATAGTCAGCAGATGTTCTTTGATATGGCGAATGCAGGCATTGATAGCATGCAAGAGGGCATATCTAAATTGATACAGGGCACGCAAAGTTTAGAGAAAGCGTTTCAAAATATTGGAAATGCTATTTTAAAAACAATCGCGGATACTGTAGCTAAATGGATTGCGGCTCAACTTCAACAGATGATCTTCGGTAAGATGATGGCTAGCCAAACGGCTGCAGCAAATAATGCTGCATTACAGGCTCAGTTACCGTTAGCAACTCAACTAGCTCAACAAATGGCAATGGCTACATGGGGCGCTAGTGCTACAGCCGGCATGGCTGCATGGAGTGCTGCATCGGCTACAGGTGCTGCGATGAGTTCTGTTGCATCACTAGCTGGACGACTTGGCAATATTGGTGGAGGCTTTGACATTGGAAGCGGTCCACAAAAACTCGTACCAAATTTGAAGTTGGCAAGTGGTGGCCTAGCATATGGACGTACCTTTGCAGAAATTGGTGAAGGTAATTATCCAGAAGCAGTCGTTCCATTATCTGAACAGGTATTCGGACAAATTGGTGAAGGTATTTCAAAGGCTGGAGGCGGTGGCGATGTGCATGTGCATGTCAATGCTATGGATGCTCAGTCGTTTATGGGATGGCTTGAATCGTCAGGCGGTCAAACCATACGTCAATTTTTAGTAGATAATAATCGTGAATTTACATCAACAGCGGGGACGTGGTAATTATGGCAGAGTTAAAAAAATTCCCTAACATCAATACGTTTGCATGGGATTCAAGCAAAATGCAACATTGGGATGTAAAAACTAAGCGGAGTGGATCCGGTAGATTACGTACAATGACTACTCAGCAACTGCCACAATATACTATTTCCGCATCATTTGCCGTATTGAATCAAGAGCAGTATGAAACGATGATGGGCTTTTATGCCACTGTAAAAGGTGGCTTAACCCCGTTTTTATGGCTTGACCCTGAGGACCATACGCAAAAAGGCATTCGACTTGGGACCGGGGCCGAGAATGAATGGCAAGCTGTTCGTAAATTCGGTGATTATATTGAACCTGTTGCATATGTTGAAAACGTTAAGCTATATGCTGACGGTCAAGAGGTTAGATGCACCACTGATAAAGGTGTTATACGTCTAGCAAGTGGGCAGACTGTATCTCCTACCGCAATTATTACGGCTGACTATACATATTATTGGAAGGTCGTATTTAGTGGCGACTTTACAGCCGACTTGAAATATAGAAACGTTTATAAATCTAAACCGTTCAAATTAGTTACAGCATGGTGAGGTGATAAAGTATGAAGCACGTTGATGAAATTCTTAATAGTCATCTCAATACGAATAAATCATTTGTTAGCTGTGATCTATATGAGCTGCAATTAGTGAGTGGAATCTCGTATTACTGGGCCGATACTGATGCTAATGTATCATATGGCGGTAAGTTATATCGAGGTGATGGGCCAATTATTACTCGGAACCAAATAAAAACACGCTCCGAAGTGGCCGTAGACAAATTAACGGTCAATATTTCTTGCAACAAGGATGACAAAATTGGTGGTGTTCCGATTATGGCGGTAGCTCATAATGGTGGATTCGATGGCGCCACTCTATCTTTAAAGAGAGCTTTTTTCGATGAGAAAAATCATATTATTGGGGTTGTTTCTTTGTTTACTGGAGAAGTTAATGTCAAACAGGGTGGAGGCCTTACATTACAGCTTGATGTTAAATCAGTTGTGCAAAGGCTCAATACTGAGTTTCCGGGTAAGCGATATTATCCTCAATGTCCCTATAGCATTTATAGTTCTGAGTGTGGCGTAGATATTAAACAGTATCGAAAACGCATAAAAGTTGTATCAGTTCCAGCTACAAATACAATTACGATTGACTCTTCATTTAGTAATGGCTATTACAATGCTGGAGGTATTGAGTGGATAAATGGCCCTCTTGCAGGGCAATCTACACAAATTATGGATAGTCAGAACGGACGTATTCGATATATGACTCCTGCCGATGCACAGCCACAAGTTGGTAATGAGGCCTATATATATCCGGGGTGTGCAAAAACACCTGAGGAATGTCGTTCAAAATTCAATAATTTTAATCGGAATAGGGCAACTCCATATGTTCCGTTAAAGGAGAGCATTCGATGAATATTATCAAACTACAGCGAGCAGATAGCGATAAGCCAAATGCAAATGAAAGTACAGGCCAAAAAATCGCAAATGCTGCAATCAAGTGGCTTGGTACTCCTTATCAAAATAATGCAATGGTAAGAGGCGTTGGCGTTGATTGTGCGTATTTGCTAGTGGCTGCAGTTGTTGAATCCGGGCTTATGCCAAAGGATAAATTGAATATTGAGGATTACTCGAATGAGTGGCATTTGCACCATTCAGAAGAGAAATATCTCAAATATGTGGAACAGGTAGCCGATAAGGTAGATCTTGAAAATGACATACTTGAAATTGGTGACTTTTTGCTCTATCAATTTGGTCGTTGCATTAGTCATGGTGCAATATACATTGGCAACGGGTTAGTTATTCACGCATTTGTTGATTACGGCGTAATATTCTCAAAGCTGGAAGATGTAATATTTAATGATAGTCGAGGGCGAAGCCGATTACGTGCCGTTTATCGATTTCGAGAGGAGGTGACACCATAATATGGGTTTTTGGCGCAGTCATAACTCAACTACAACAGCTGAGCGCATCAATGAATTTCAAATTAATAGTGCTTCGTATGGTGAAGTAGTTCCTGAAGTGTTAGGGACTACTCGACAATCCGGGAATGTAATTTATTATGACGATTTCACCGCTCACGAACATAAGTCTACTCAACGAACTGGTAAAGGCGGGGGCTCGAAACACACAAATATTACATATACATACTCGGTAGCATGTGCTATTGGTTTGTGTGAAGGACCTATATCCGGGATTGGTAAAGTGTGGATAGATAAAGAAATATTTACATACCCACAAAGTGAAATCCAGCTTACTCTATTTGATGGCAGGCTAGGGCAGCAACCTTGGCCGTATGTAGTCAGCAAGCACCCTGAAAAGGCATTGCCATATAGTGGACTTGTATATATGGCTGGCGTTGTAGATCTTGGAGAGCGTGGGAGTTTACCAAACTATAATTTTGAGGTCAAAGGCAAATTATTAGACACCGGTGATGGCATTGATGTGAATCCCGCAGATTATATTGTGCATATCTTAAAAGGTGTCGGTATTGATGCATCTCAAATTGAGGGGTTAGATAATTACAGACGGTATTGCAGGGCGGCTGATATATTGATTTCTACACCACCGAATGAAGGTGCAAAAAAAGCACAGGCCATAATTAATGAGATCGCAGAAATTACAAATGCGATTTTATTTTGGTCTAATGACCGCTTAAAAATAGTACCTCTTGCAGATGAGTCAATCCGTGACTGGGATCCGCATTTACAGGTTCAGTATGATTTAACTGCAGATGATTTAATTCCGGGAAGCGATGGGCAACTAGTAATTTATAAGCGGAAAGACACCTCTGAATGTTACAATCAGGCAACTGTTGAGTTCTTAAATCGTGCTAACAATTATGAGAAAGAAACAGTATCATTCGAGGTTGTGGCTGATGTACAAAAAAATGGAATGCGTCCGGCATCGACTAAGCAAGCCCATTATTTGTATACGAAAGCAAGAGCTCAGTATTATGCCGAGCAATTAGCAATGAAACGACTATATAGTCGTAATCAGTATACATTCCATTTATCATGGGAATTTTGCAGACTGGAGCCCGGTGATATAGTGACCTTAACAGATGATATTTGTCAGTTAAATAAGCAAATTGTCATTATAACTGCTGTATCAGAGGCGGCAGATGGGCAACTTGAAATTACTGCAGAGGGGAAACCACCCGGCACATATGCTCCAGCCAAATATAACGTTCATGAGAATGAACGACCTTTCATTGATTATAATATTCCGGCTCCATCTGTCAATGACGTAGCAATATTTCAGACAGTTGGAGATGTTGGAGGAAATCAAGTATTCGTAGGCGTTAATGCTCCTGATAATTGGGGCGGGTGTTCTGTGTGGCTGTCCGATGATAATCAACGTTATCGTCAAATTGGAGAAATAACCCAGCAGGCTCGCATGGGGCGTATGAAATATGGATTCAGCTCAACTAATGATTTTTGCAATATAGTTCTTAATCGAGGAGTATTGCAAAATTGTACTCATATAGATGCGGAGCGTGGCAATACGCTATGCTGGGTAGATGGTGAGGCATTGAGCTATGAAACAGTGGAAATGCATACGGATAATTGGTATACGCTGAAAGGCCTTGTGCGGGGACAATATGGCACAAAGGCGATTTCACATAATGCTAATGAACGATTTATTCGTGTGGATGAAGCTATATTCAGAGCACCATATCGTCCTGAAGATGTTGGGAAAAAGATATACCTTAAATTCTCATCTCGCAATATGTTTGGTACTAATGAGCAAGGACTTGATGAAGTGCAAGCCTATGAATATACGATTACTCCTTACTATATCCCTGAGGTCAATGAATTAGCTTTATATACAAAGTATTACAAAATAGGCGACGGGGTGCTGTCATATGATGTAGTTGCTACATTTACTGCTCCGGATTTAAACACGTTTGATACTGCTGAAGCATGGTATCGCGAAGGGGCCGGCGAGTGGAAATATGGCGGCAATGGTAATGGGCAAATCGTTATTAGTGGGTGTGAACTAGGTCATACGTATGAGGTCAAAGTTAAGGTCAAGGATTCTCATGGAAACTATTCACAGGGAATTACTAAGAGTATTCTCGTGCAAATGAAAAGTGATGTACCAAATACCCCGCAAGGTTTTTCAGTAACATTTGGATCTGTAGCACAATTTAATTGGTTGGAAGTCCGCAATGCAGACATTGATTATTATGAATTGCGCACAAATCTTAATCCGGGACAATCCGATGGATTAATTGGACGTAGTAATAATACGACGTATGCTGGAATGCTAACCGAGCGACAAGGAAAAGTATATTTATATGCCCACAATCCATCTAAAGGATATGGAGCACCCGCAAATGTAGAATATAATGTTCCTGTTCCTAAATCACCTACAACATTTATTGCTAGAGCTGGCTTTGGTAGTGTAGGGGTACTTACAAATGCGATTCCAGCTAATTGTAAAGGGATGAATGTATATATTAATGAAACCGTGTATTTTTCAGCTACAAATGCAGTTACATTTCCATTGAATGTCGGTATATATCGAGTGCGGATTGCCTTTGTTGATATTTTTGGTGAGGGTGCTAAAACGGCAGAGCAGCCAGTAGCGATTTTAGAAAAAATTCCGAAAGAATTGCTTGATACTGAAAGCCTTGGGCTGGATAAAATGGATAAAGCTATTGAATCCATGAAAAATGATGTATCAGCAGTTAAAAAGGTATCTGATGGCTTTGAATCCCGACTCACGGATTTAGCCAATGGGACTACTAAATCAATAAGCGATTTAAATAAACATGTTGAAAGTCGATTTACACAGCTGTCTGATGGATTTGATGCACGTATTACGGAAGCATTGGGCGAAATCGATGGTGATAAATTAATCGCACGTATCAATTTGAGTAAATCAGGCACACGTATTGATGGGAGACTATTCCATGTAACAAGTAAAACTGTATTTGATGCCAATGTAATTGCTAAAGGTATGATCCAAGCCAATGCAGTTACTGCGGAGAATATTGATACTCCATCTCTATCTGCTATTTGTGCAACTATCGGAACATTACGAACTCGAACAACTGGGGCTCGGGTAGAAATTGAGGACAATTTAATCTCAGCTTATGACGAGGAAAATAACGTTAGAGTCAAGCTCGGGTGCTGGTAAATGGTAAAGGAGTATAAATAATGACACCTCATATCATAATATATGATAAAAATGGCAATATCATATTAAATCTAAAAGAACGTTTGACACGCATTGAAGGGCGTCAATATGTAAGTGCGGTGCCTAACGTTAAGAATACGATACGTGTTGAGGGACTGCAGTCCGGGCAAAAGGTGTGGGCTGCAGCTATGGGGCAGTACCTAGTGGCAGAAGTTAAAGATGATGTTATTACATGGTACTTTTCTGTAACTCGTGAAACAGATTTATCTAATGGGCGGATTAATGGCTTTCAATATGAGGGGTGGGTTGTTTATGGAGTTTATTAATGTTAAAAACGAAGCTGGCACAACTATTATTAATGATAGTTATGATAATTTAGTTTATCTCAGCTTACCGAAACAAAAAGAGGCTGTATTGTGGACCGGAAGCAATAGAGCAGTGTCAGCTGATGTATTAATTCCTACGCAACTTAAAACGTATACTCCATTAATGGTGCCAACTATGCTATATCAATACGGAAATGGTGGTTCAAACGCTATTCGTATAACGTATATTACTCAGCCAAATTATCATGGTGAGGCTCCACTTATTGCAATATCTGTTCCACAGGGATATGAATTCAAAGCACAATGGATATGTCGCAAAAGAGAGAGATTCATAGCCCTTATTGTTGATGTTGTTAAGGGTGGAGCAATAATTACACAAGAAATGATTAATGAGGTAAAAAATGGCATTAAGTTTTATTGTTTCGGATATTTCGAGGACGTTGCAGCCAATGCGAACACCCCTCGCATCAGATTCGTTGATAAGGTAGGAAGTAGCAAACCCAATATAGCTTTACAAGTCTTAGGAAAGCATAAATTTTTCAAAGCAAGTTGGAAGGATGAATACAATATTAAAAATGATGTGATCTATGATAGTCGTATTCGATATTTAAGGGTAATCGACCAATATCATCAAGATTGGTACAGTACATTGTCTAAGTATTCTCCTAATGAGCATACTAAAATGACTGTGCCATCTAAGTCATATGATTGTGATATTGCTGTAATCCCTATGTCGGTAATCGATGCTGCAGTATGGGGACCTAATATTACGAAAGGCGATAATCAATCACATACTGGGAGTGTATGGCAAACTGTTCATTTTACAGGTAAACGAAGTATCGAAATAAAATCTTATCAAAAAATTTATTGGGATACTGTAACACCATATCCTATGGGGTGTGCTGGGCAGACGGCTACTCAATATATGGTTGTCGATGTTACGGGCTATGATAAAGCATCAGGGATGCCATTTAATTAAAGAGGTGATCTATGAACACAATAAAATATGTATCTGAAACGATACATATAGGTTCTGATTTTAGGCGCGCTTATATAGTGCAGGGGGATGTTGATCTAACAACCGCTACAGCTATTTGTAAAGTGCGTTCTCTAACAGGCAAATTGTTGGCAACAGCTGAATGCCATATTAGGGAGGATACAATTATTGTAACCATTAGAGGAAAAGATACATTAAAGATCTCAGACTCTATAAAAAAGGGGCAATATGATGTATTTATTGTTGGTAAAGATTATTCATATAAGTTAGTCATGGGCGATATTGAGTTCATCCATGACATCAGTTTACATTAAAAGGAGAGTAAAAATGGCTATAAAAGGAAGTGTGAGAGCACCATATGTTATTGAAGTTCATGTTCCTGAGACAATTAACGTGAATGTAAATATACCCGGATTACAGGGGAAACCGGGTGAGGGAATATATGACTTTGTCAAACGGCATGGCTTTACAGGCACTGAGGAGGATTTTTATAATTCCCTTAAACCTCAACAGCCTGATTTAGCTGGAATTGTGGCGGACCTAAAAAGCAAAAATATTCTTGTTAATAGTGGCATGCTTGATGCGGTATTATCTGCTATTGTTCATGCGTTGGCTGAACAGCCGTATACTCCACTTACATTTAACGAACCAAGAAAAGGGGATACGGAACTTCGCATATCCGGCCAAGACGGCTTTAAAGTTCGAGTGAGTGGTGAGGCAGAAGCTGTTGAAATTCAATCCGGAAGTGCCACTATTAGAATTCAGCCTTATGGCGCAGATGATATTTATCTTGAATACCTTAACTTAATTGAGCATGTCGTTGACACTGTTAAAATCAAAGGTCTTGTTGAATTCAATCCGGAAACGGCTACAGAGATTTTGCCTAAGCAATTCTATGGCCGTAGCGATTTGGAGGGCGAACTTACATGCCCGAACGTTGTTAAAGTTGGTGCATTAGCATTCGTCGGAACCGACCACAATATTATTAATTTGCCAAAGGCCACTGATATTGATAGGGATGCTTTCGCTAACAGTTCTCTTGCGGTAATCAATATCCCTGCATTTGTATGGGCGGGTGATAACCTTGATTTAAAATCTTATGATCTCATTAGGGTTAATAAAATGACTGTTAGTGAGGAATCTCACCCACCGAGAGAAGTCATGATGCAGAAAATTTCATTAGAGGTCTACAATCCAGATCACACCAAGAAATGGAATCTTTACAGTGAAAAGTGGGAACAGGCATAATTCAATAATAGGGGAGAGTTGAATGAATACATTATTAGTATCTATTACTGATTTTATTCAGTTAGCTTGGGAGCGGCTCACTGATGGATTTGCAATTAAAACTGTAATGGCGATATTTGCTACTATTGGCATATGGCTTTTAGGATTAAAGCATGTTCAGGTGTTGGGAATTTTTATTTGTTTAGTGTTCATTGATTTGCTTACAAAATGGGTAGCTATTGCATATCAAATGTTGTTAGATATGGGGGCGAGTCCGGAAAATATCAGAATGACAGATAAATACTGGGCCATTCCTGCTGCATTTGGGAAAGGACTCATATCATCTAAGCACATGCGCAAACCATTTGGTGATAAAGTATTGTCCTATGTATTACTTACGTCAGCAGCATGGTGCTTTGATTATATGGCACAGCCCTACACGTTCGCTGTAACCCTTGTATGGACTTATTTGGGTGGTACAGAATTAACCTCTATATTGGAAAATATGCGGGATGGAGGCAATCCGCTTGCGAGCAAATTATTGGATATAGTTAATGAAAAGCTTGATTCTATTTTAAAAAGGAAATAATTTTTTTAGGCACTGGCATATATGCTGGTGCCTATCTTATTTAAGGAGGAAATGCATATGAAAATTGGTAAATACTTTGACGATTACGAATTTTCATGTCGGTGCGACCGACATGGGGTTGATGCTGATGGACATAAAATTTTAGATCACATAATTGATAAGCGACTTGTCGATGTATTGGATAGAATCCGGGAACGGTTAGGGGTTCCGATTACAGTTAATAGTGGCTATCGATGCCCCGAACACAATGAAGAGGTTGGGGGCGTTTCTGATTCTCAGCATGTGCTAGGGACGGCAGCAGACATCACCTATGATGGTATTGACGTTGACTATCTTGCAGAAATTGCCGAGGAATGTGGGGCCGATGGTATCGGAAAATACTACTATCAGGATTTTGTACACATTGATGTGCGGGGATATGCTGCACGTTGGGATGATTTATAATCGGAGGTTGAAATGAATGAAACATCAATCATTACTAAAATTAGAAATTTGTTTCAAAAGCCTATTGTTCGTGATATTTGTATTGTTGTTTTCATTGTTGTTTTCTTGTACAGTTTTTGCAGAACAGCCGAATATGTCTACACAAACTGGTTTGGACGAACCAACCATAACCGTGCCATTGACGCAGTGGAACAGGGTAAAAAATCAAACGAGTCAAGCGTTGAGCTTAATAGACGCATCCAGTCTGAAATTGACCGAAGCACAATCCTTAACCATGAGGCAGAACGACGAATTGAACAAATTGAAGTCTATCAACGAGAAGCAAGCGAACGAATTGATGAAAGCAAAGCAAGACTCGATGAAGCAAGAAGATTACTTGAATCAAACCAACAAATATTTAGAGATTGCGAACAAGGAAATCCAGCAATCAAAGAAAACGGAGGCTCGACTCCATAGACAACGGGATATATGGGCCGTTGTTGCTGGTGCAGCTACTTTAGGGGCCATAGTGGTTGCAGCTAAATAATACTATTATATATATAAAGCCTGTTAGAATATTTTTGATGTTCTAACAGGCTTTATTTTTTTTGCCTAAATAATATTATGCTTTCAATTTCTTGTTAGATAAATAAAATTCTAGGCTAATTGGATATTTTGAACGTCTAATTATACATACAAAGTTCGTATTTAGCTTAAAACGGTTCACCAAATTAAAGCATCACAGTAATGTGGTGCTTTTTTATTTTGCTTTTTATATGTATATAAAGGACCCTACATATTTATGTAGGGTCCTTTTATGAGCTAATGATCTTTATTTAATTAACTAAGTTTTATTATTTCGCATGTGGCTGATCTGATTCAGCTACTACGTTAACGACAATTTCTTGATCTGCAGAAATAAGATTCATAATGATGGGGATTGGCTGTTCGATGGCTTCAGCTATACTTTTAATTTGTCGCATTGCAACAGGATAAGGTGTCATTCCATCGCTTTGAAATAATTCTTCCAATTGGGTGATTTCTGCTTGACTTAGATTCGATTTGTTTGCGAATTCTTCGATCGTCATATTATGTTGTTCGCGATAGCTTTTAATGATTTCACCGATATACATAATCGCCTCCACTTGAATTATATTAATACATTCTTATTTTATGTGAAAGTTCGATAAAACTCAAGTTAGATTGAAATGATACTTCATATTATTGATACATAATGGTTTTATATTATAAGATGAACATATAATGATACTGATATATATGGAAATGAAAAGAGGTTTGCTATGAAGACGAATAGAAAACAACTTTTAATTGTTTATATATGTTTAGCATTAGGGGCTTGGAGTGCTAGCGCGGGCATCAGCTTTAGTCAATCAAATAGAGATACGAATCAAACGCGTCGAGATAATACGACAGTACAGCATGGGTCTGAAAAAACTGTTGACGATTTTGACCAAGGCAGTCCTGTTATTGCATCGTATTACAAAGATGGCAAAAAAAAGAAGAAAAAGAGCACTGCTGCTGATGAGACTAAGCTTTCAGAGAAACAAAAAGCAACTAAAGAATTGAATGAACATTCTTGGGTAGAAGAAGCGGGAAAACATCCCTTACCGTATGCGGTTGTGGAAGGGAACGCGGTCAGTGAAGAAGAGTTAGCCCACTGGTGGAAGGTTTTTAATGATCCCGTATTGGATCAATTAATTGATTTGACCCTCAAAAATAATCGGCAGTTAGAGGTAGCTCGTTCTCGAGTTAGACAAGGGCGGTTACAGTTGGGTATTGCTGAAGCACAGCGATTACCTTGGCTAGATGCTTCCGGTTCATGGTCGGCTAATAGAGGTCAGGGTGAATGGGATTCAGACCGAGAAGCGATAAAGAATTTACCTATATCTGATAAGATGACGAGAAATGTAGAAACCGGTAAATTGGGAATTGATGCGCGATGGGAAATTGATATATTCGGAAGACAAAAAGCAAAATCACGTGCTGCATCGAATTCGTTACAAGCATCACAGGCGGATTTATATTCCACCTGGGTATCTTTGAGCGCGGAAACCGCATTACAGTATATGTCGTTAAGAACTTTACAGGAGCAATTGCGCATAACAGAAGATGATGTGAAGCGTCAACAGGAAGCGTTGGAACTGATTAAGATAAATAATCAGTCTGGTATTATTAATGAATTACCTGTGCAACAGGCTACATATGCATTATCTCAGACTCAAGCGGAGATTCCTTCATTAAAGAAAAATATAGCTTCCACAATGGCTGCTCTTTCTATATTGACAGGAACAGTTCCAGGCGAGATTGACGGGTTATTGATGGAAAATACTTCATTACCTACGGTGAATCCACACATATTTATCGGCATACCGGCGGAAGCTTTACGACAACGGCCTGATATTCAGGCGGCGGAACGACGTATTGCGGCGCAACAACAGAAAACCAAGGCTGCAAAAGCTGATCTTAAACCTAGATTTTCACTAAATGGCAGTATAGGCTTGGAGTCGTTTTCATCGGGAGGTCTTATTTCGGCTATCGGTAAAATGATAGGAATAGGACCATCTATCACTATGCCTATTTTCAATGCCGGTGCTATTCGTAAGAATATAAAAGTACAAACGGAAAAGGAACAGGAATACTTGGCACTTTACGAAGAGACTGTTTTGAAAGCTGTAGGAGAGGTCCGAAATGCGGTAACGGATGCATCTCAGGATCATATTAAGTCTGAGGAATTGAAATCTGCTGTAGAATCTGCACAGCAAGCGGAATCTTTGGCGCAAACCAATTTTGACTCTGGTCTTAGCGATTACTTAAGTGTTCTTGATGCACGAAGAAATGTATTGTCTGCAAGGCGGCAATATATCATGAGTCGGGGGCAAGAGTTTGCTGATACCGTTCGTTTATTCAAATCCTTAGGCGGTGGTTGGGAAGCCATGGACATGGATCAGGAGGCAGAGGCGGACTCGCATGCTAAGAAATAGTGTGAGAAACGGGGAATGATTATGAAAGAGAAACTTGATGTCCTTAAAGGGTGGATGGCGAATAATAGAAAAAAGTGCGCAGGTATAATGATTGCCTTTCTAATAATTTTGGGTGGAGTAAGTTATTATGCTTATAATCAATACGAAGCGTACATTGCCTCTCATCATATTGTGTTGCAAGGCAATGTGAATCTGCGTGAAGTTAATGTTGCATTTCGAGGAAGTGACCGGATTGCCAGCCTTTTGGTGGATGAAGGTGCGGTGGTGAGCCAAGGGCAGATTTTGGGGTATTTACATTCTGATGAATTGAATCTTGCTGTACAGCAGGCTAAGGCTACCATTGCAGCACAGGACGCTATAGTGGCCAAGTTGCAGGCCGGCAGTAGACCAGAAGAAATCGCTCAAGCATCGGCACGAGTTACATCTGCAGAAGCTGCGTTAGCTCAATCGAAACAGGAAGCAGAGAAGTTACAAAAATCCTATAATGCTTCAAATGGTAAGGCCGTTAGTCGACAGTCTGTAGATGATATACAGGCGAAGGTGAAAGTATCGGAAGCCAAATTAAACGAGGCTCAGCAAGCATACAATTTAGCTGTCGCAGGGCCAAGACAGGAAGATATAGCACAGGCCCAAGCCCAATTGGATGCGATGAAAAGCGAACTGGCCCGTCAGGAGTTTTTGTTAAACCAAACCGTATTAACAGCTCCTATAGACGGTGTTATAACGGCCCGATTATTACAGGTCGGTGATATGGCTTCACCGAATACACCTGTATTTAAATTGGCTGAGAATACTAAGAAATGGGTACGTGTATATGTGAACGAACGGGATTTAGGAAAAATTTATAACGGTATGGATGCAAATGTAACAACGGATACATATAAGAACGAACCGATTCACGGTACAATCGGATATATATCCTCCGTAGCGGAATTTACACCTAAATCGGTAGAAACGAAGGATGTGCGTACTACACTTGTATATGAAGTGCGGGTATATGTAGATGATCCTGATAATCGTCTCCGTTTAGGAATGCCTGCCACTGTTTCCATTGATATATAGAGGTGTGCGGTGAATGATGTATATGCAATCGAAGGGTCACAATTATATAAAGAATTTCCCCTTGTCGGAGATGATCCTATAATAGCATTGGACCATTTGGATTTTAAAATTCGAAAAGGCTGTTTAACTGCGTTGGTCGGGCCAGATGGGGCGGGGAAAACGACTTTGATTCGTTTGATAGCCGGTTTATTGGATGCCACGTCTGGTTCTTTAGATGTCCTCGGAATGGATGTGAAAGCACATTCACAGGCAGTTCAAGATAGACTCAGTTATATGCCTCAGAAATTTGGGCTTTATGAGGAATTATCCGTCAGCGAAAACATGAATCTCTATGCAGATTTACACGGTATTCCTTTGCATGTGAGAACGAAGCGGTTTGAAAAATTACTGCATATGACAGGGCTAGCCAAATTTACTAAGCGTCAAGCCGGTAAATTGTCAGGCGGTATGAAGCAAAAGCTTAGCCTAGCTTGTACATTGGTTCGTTCTCCGGAGCTATTACTGCTCGATGAGCCTACCGTAGGGGTCGATCCATTTTCAAGGCGGGAGTTATGGGAAATCTTAGAGTCGTTAGTACGTACAGATGGAATCAGCGTACTTGTTAGCACTGCATACTTAGATGAGGCGGAGCGTTGTAAAGATGTTTTCGTCCTCAATAAGGGGCGCTTTTTAGCAACCGGGACACCGCATGAGTTGACTCAAATGTCTGAGGAACGATGCTTTCAGGTAAAGATTCCGAAGTCATTGAGCATGCGAAATGTACAGGCCGCATTGATGGATGACAGGAAATGCGTGGCGGATGCAGTTCCGGAGGCCGGTGCTGTGAGGTACATAAAAACAAAAGAAATGCTTTCGATTCCATGGCTTAATGAGTACGGTATGGAGGAAGAACCAGTTCAGAGCCGTTTGGAAGATACCTTTATGATGCTGTTAAAAGAGGATGAAATTGCCTCAAAACAAGGGGCTAAGCCTTTAGATAGTATCGATATGGATTTGGATGAAAGTGCGATAGAGAAAGAACGAAAGCATTTGTTGGCCCCCAATGAAATGGTTGAGCGTCCAGTAGAAATTTCCGTATCTCATTTGGTGAGGACATTCGGTGATTTTACGGCGGTGGCTAATACATCATTTACGGTGCAGCGCGGAGAAGTATTCGGGTTACTCGGACCAAACGGAGCAGGGAAGACGACGACATTTCGTATGTTGTGTGGATTATTGCCTGTAACGAGCGGGGATTTGCGCGTGGCCGGCATTGATGTCGTTAAATCCCGTACGGCGGCAAGAAGCAATTTCGGATATGTAGCGCAAAAGTTTTCTTTGTACGGTAATCTGTCTGTTATGGAAAACTTGAATTTTTTTGCCGGTGTGTACGGCCTTCACGGACAGAAGAAGCCTGATCGTATAGAAGCCGTTATCAGTGAGTTTCGTCTGAATGACGTGAGAGATATGATAGCCGGTGATTTGCCTGGTGGTTATAAACAGCGCTTGTCCATGGCGGCTGCCTTAATGCATGAGCCTAAAATTCTTTTTTTGGATGAGCCCACAAGTGGTATTGATCCTCTTACACGGCGTAATTTCTGGCGACAGATTACTTCTTTATCAAAGCGAGGAACAACGATTATTATTACGACTCATTTTATGGATGAATCGGAATATTGTGACCGTATTATGATTCAGGATGCAGGAAAACTCGTTGTACTGGGAACACCTGATGAAGTTAGACGGATTGCCGGCGATGAGAATTGTACTATGGATGAAGCGTTTATCTCCGTCATACTAAAAAAACGGGAACAGGAGGATGACGTATGAACGGATTTATAAGACGGTTTTCCTCATTGGTATACAAGGAGACCTTACAAGTATTGCGCGACCCTAGCACTATTTTGTTGGGTGTTGTGCTACCTATACTACTTATTATCCTCATCGGCTCAGGGGTTACTTTGGATGTTAAACACGTGCCGATAGCAGTGGTTATGGAACGGCAAGATTCTATGACCCAGAGTGTGTATGACTCCTTATACGGCTCTGAGTACTTTCAACCTATAGCGGTTCGCGATAGAAAAACGGCGGAACTATTGATGGAAAAACGAAAGGTAGATGCCATATTGGTGATTCCACAGGACTTTTCTGCTCAAGTTATGCGTGGACAAGGGAAAGTGCAGGGGATTTACTATGGTGTCGATACTTCGGTAGCGATGAGCATAGAAAGTTATGTAAACTCAGATATTAACTTATGGGCCGTTAAGAACATTCCGTTTATGCTACGTGGTGGATATATAACAATGAACCCTCGCATGTGGTTTAATGAGGCAAATACAAGTACCTGGTTTTTGATTCCTGGGCTCATCATGATTATCATGACGATTGTATCCGTTTTTCTTACGGCTGTCGTTATGGCTAGAGAATGGGAACGTGGTACTTTTGAGTCTTTATTCGTTACACCAGTTAAGCCTATTGAAATTATTTTGGCTAAGGTAGTGCCTTATTATGTATTGGCCATGTTGGGGCTGTTGTTTTGCCTCGGTGTTTCGTATTTCTTTTATGAAGTACCTATGCGTGGTTCCTTATGGATCATCTGCATCGTGTCCACATTGTATTTGATTGTTTCCTTAAATATGGGACTACTTATATCTGCGTTTACGAAGAAACAGTTCTTAGCTTGTCAAATGGCGTTACTTACCAGTTTTTTACCGGCGTTGATATTGACGGGGTTTTTATTTGATCCACATTCACAACCTGTGGTGATTCAATATATTTCACGGCTTTTACCTCCTACATATTTTTTAGAATTACTGAAATCATTGTTCCTAGGTGGAAATAACTGGTATTTGATTATTAAAAATAGTGCCGTATTATCGGGGTTTGCTATTTGCTTTACAATATTGACAATTTATATTACGCGGAAGAAGGTGGAATAATGAATTGGCGACTGTATTGGAATCAAATTGTCTCCATCATATGGAAAGAGCTATTAGCCACCTTTAAAGATCCGAAAACTCGTATAATCTTACTGTTACCAGTTATTATTCAAGGGTTCCTCTTCGGTTACGCCGCAACCTATAATCTCAACAAGGTTCCCTATGTATTGATTGATGAAAGTCATACGCAGACCGCAGCTGCATTAGAATCGACTATTAATTCATCCGGTGTTTTTGAACTGTATCAATCTGCAAACTCTCCGGATATAATCGCACCACTAATAGACTCCAACAAGGTTATTATGGCGGTTATCATACCTCAGGATTTTGAAGAAAACTTAAAGCATAAACAACCTACA
This sequence comes from Veillonella sp. 6_1_27, assembly GCF_000163735.1. NCBI lineage: Bacteria > Bacillati > Bacillota > Negativicutes > Veillonellales > Veillonellaceae > Veillonella > Veillonella sp. 6_1_27. The sequence continues at coordinate 825,060 of NZ_GG770215.1, read as the reverse complement.
TCTATTACTGTTATTGTAAATGGAACGAATACAATGACTTCAGGTCTTGCCACAGCCTATATGGGGCAAATCATTTCTCAATTCAATCAGACTTGGTTAGGTGTTGAGCATAAGGGAATCACGATTGAATCTCGTACCTGGTACAATGAAAATCAGCAGTCTTCCTGGACTTTCTTGACAGGTCTCGTTATATTGATCAGTATGACACAAGTTATCATGTTGGGGGGCTTATCTGTGGCGAGAGAACGAGAGCAGGGGACCTTTGATCAATTATTGGTGACGCCCGTATCATCTATGCAAATTTTGATTGCAAAGTCTATACCACCCATGATAATAGGACTGTTTCAAAGTACTGTATTGTTATTAATAGCCATGTTTTGGTTTAAAGTTCCATTTCGGGGCAACATATTTCTTGTGTATGCGGTGTTGTTTACATTTATAAGTAGTAGTATTGGATTGGGGTTATCTATTTCGGCTATTGCAAAAAATATGCAGCAAGTTCTCGTATATGTTTTTGTCTTTCTTTTTCCACTAGCATTATTGTCCGGATTAATCACACCTGTACATAACATGCCGAAAATATTGCAATATCTTACATATGGAAATCCTATGCGGTTTTCTGTTGATGCAATGCGCAGGATTTATTTAGAAGGTGCAGGATTGACGGATATTTGGTTTAATTTTATTCCTATGATTATCCTAATCATTATAAGTATGTCCATAGCAGGATGGCTATTTAGAAATCGCGTTGGATAAAGCTAATGATTAGATTGTTAAACTTTTTATATTTTGTTATAACAATACGGCAGACCTATATAGCATTTTTTTATTAATAAATATGCTACTGCCGTATTGACTAAATGAATGTAGACTGTTAGAATAAAGGCATAGAAAATATCATATTTGGGAATAGGTGCTGAAAAGCATAATAGAGAAGCCGGTTAAAGGCCGGCACGGTCCCGCCACTGTATGGTCGAGCGAGTCTAAATTAAGTCACTGGGAAACTGGGAAGGCTAGATGAGCGATGACGCCGAGTCAGGAGAACTGCCTATTCAACATTCACCATTTGACCTACGAGAGATAGGGAGGAGAAGTTAATAGCTCCTTTTTACGTATTCGTAAAAAGGATTTTTTAGTTCTATTGGATCTAAATTGCATTATATTTGATTTAGATTTTAGTTCTATACGACCTAAATGTCGTGCTATGGTCATGGTGGATTACCTTTTTGGTATTACCAGCATGACATATGTTATGACTGTTAATATATTTTATGGTAAATGTAGGGCATGCATTTATTCATCATCATCCTAAAAAAGAGGCTGACCCAGGGTTCTAGTAGTTCGGATTCTGGGTCAGTCTCTTTTTATTTTGCAAATATTAATTATCGGTAAGATCTTTTAGATAGAGGTCTGTAGCGTTAAGCTTTAGATGAAGTGTAAATAGATATAGAATCGTAGAATAATTAAGAGCTTTTAGATTTAGAATTTGCTTTGGGTTTACATAAATAGTAAGGTGTAATTAGATAGTTGTTTTTCTTGGAATTTATTTTTAGATATATGGATTTTAAGTCATTTATAAAAAAATGATTGACGATGAATTCCATACATGATATTATTATTTCAGTTGAGACGCGGGAGTGGCGGAATTGGCAGACGCACCAGACTTAGGATCTGGCGCCTTAGGGCGTGGGGGTTCAAGTCCCTTCTCCCGCACCAACTTTATTGCACCTTTAGAGGTGTATTTTTTTTGCCTAAAATTAAGTAGTTAATGTGGATATTTATATCGATAAACACTTGTAATTTAATAGTAGGGTAGGTACAGAATTAACTACTACATTATATGTTATAATAAATGAGTTAGAACTATTTAATTAATACAATCATAGTAATACTATATGGTGCAGTATGAATAATACATTAACAAAACTGCTTTCACAGAACCCATCCTTTGTGGATGGGCTAAACGCATTTCAGCGTAAGGGAAAGTCAGTCATATATGGTCTTAGTGGATCTCAAAAAAGTTTCCTCTTAAGCCAAGCTTTTTCTGCAGGTCTTAAAAAGCCTGTAGTCATCGTAGTCCATGATAAGGATCATAAGGAGATGTGGGAGCGAGATTTAGCTTTCTTTTGGCCTAATGTGCCAGTCCAATCATTTCCTATAACAGATCATGTAGACTTTACAACTGTAGCACGTAGTCTTGAAAATCAAGGTGCACAAATGCGAGCATTAGCATTATTAGCATGGCAAGAGCCGGCAGTAGTCATTGCCAATGCTGAAGAGGTTACACAATATGTTGTATCCCCTCATTATTTAAAGGGGCAATCGTTGCATTTTGCTTTGAATGATGCAATTGAACGTGATGTAGCCCTTGAACAGCTCGTAACAATTGGATATGAACGCGTAGACCAGGTGGAACAACGTGGTCATTTTGCCGTGCGTGGAGATATTTTGGATATTTATCCTGTAAATAGTGATCATCCGATTCGCATTGAGTTTTTTGGTGATGAAATCGATACATTGCGTTTCTTCTCTGTTGAGAATCAACGTTCTATTGAACAAATCGAATCCTATACGGTGACGCCTTTCTTTCTTGGTAAAAGTGATGCAGATAGTACTTTACTATCATATGTGAAAGAGGGCACTCTGATTTATGACGAGCCAGGTCGTATTCAAGAGGCGTTAAAGAAATTCTTAAAAGAAGATCCTACACATCGGAAAAATCATTGTGATTGGAATGAACTACAACGCACTGTAGATGCTACGAATCAAGTGGCTTTCACATTTATGCAACAACGTTCTATTGGACTTGCAGGATTTAATCCTATTGGCATTCAAGGGAAGACAATGACGAGCTTTGAGCGTCAAATTCCCCTATTAACAGATGAAATTAAACAATGGCATCGTTTAAATCATCAAGTGGTACTAGTACTAAATAATCAGCAACGACGAGAAGGTATTGAGCGCGCCCTTGAAGGAGAGAATATTGCATTTATTCATAGTGATACATGGATAGCAAAGCCGAACACTGTCGTTATTTTAAAGGGGTTATTAACAGATGGGTTTGAATTGCCCAATAGCCATCTCGTGGTTGTTGTAGAAGGTAATATTTACGGACAGCAAAAGCGCAAGCTTCGTAATAAGCCTAAAAAGGGCCAAGAAATCAATTATTTTACAGATTTAACGCCTGGTGACTATGTAGTACATAATATGCATGGTATCGGCAAGTATATTGGTCTTAAAACAATTGAGACGGAAGGCATTCACCGCGATTATATTGAGATTGCTTATGCTGGAACGGACAAACTGTTCTTACCAGCTAATAATTTAGATCAACTGCAAAAATATATTGGTAACGAAGGTGATGTGCCACGTATTAATAAGATGGGTGGTCGTGACTGGAGCAAGGTTGTTACAAAGGCAAAAAAATCTATTGATGATTTAGCAGATAAACTCGTTGAGATATATGCACAACGAGAAATCACAGAAGGTTTTGCATTCTTGCCAGACCAACCATGGCAGCAAGAGTTTGAAGATGCATTCCCCTATGAGGAAACGGAAGACCAATTACAGGCTACCGCAGAGATTAAAGAATCCATGGAAAGACCTGTTCCTATGGATCGCCTACTCGCTGGTGATGTAGGATTTGGTAAAACGGAAGTGGCTATGCGCGCCATTTTCAAGGCCGTTATGAGCGGAAAACAAGTGGCAGTACTTGTACCAACTACGGTTTTAGCACAGCAACATTTCCAAACTTTTTTGAATCGCTTTGCTCCATTTGGGGTGAAAGTAGATGTGCTTAATCGATTCCGAACTACATCAGAGAAAAAACAAATTCTTAAAGGCGTAGAGGATGGATCTATTGATGTTCTTATTGGAACTCATTCATTACTTAACAAAAAGGTAGTATTCAAAGACTTAGGAATGCTTGTTGTAGATGAGGAGCAACGTTTTGGGGTAGCACAAAAAGAAAAATGGAAAGAGTGGGCTAGCAATATTGATGTACTCACTTTGAGTGCTACACCGATTCCGCGGACTTTACATATGTCCCTTGTTGGCGTTCGAGAAATGTCTGTTATCAATACTCCGCCAGAGGAGCGATTGCCTGTTCAAACCTATGTGGTGGAATACGATATGAATCTCATAGCAGATGCTATCAAACGAGAACTTGCAAGAGGTGGACAGGTCTATTTCGTATATAACCGTGTCGCGTCCATTAATCACATGGGAGAACTATTAGAATCCGCATTGCCTGGCTTGCGTTATGCTGTTGCTCATGGACAGATGACAGGCCGTCAAATTGAGGAGATTATGACCGATTTCTATGAAGGTCATTATGATGTACTCTTGTCCACGAGTATCATTGAAACTGGCTTAGATATTCCTAATGCCAATACTATCATTATTTATGATGCAGACCGTTTAGGGTTATCTCAGCTATACCAAATGCGAGGCCGTGTAGGACGTTCTCGTAGACGTGCTTATGCATACTTTATGTATCGGCCAGATAAAATACTTTCAGAGGCGGCTGAAAAGCGTTTAAAAGCTATTGAAGAGTTCACAGAGCTCGGTGCAGGATTTAAGTTAGCCATGCGAGATTTAGAGATTCGCGGTGCCGGTAATCTCTTAGGTTCACAGCAACATGGTAATATCGCATCTGTCGGCTTTGGTATGTACGTGAGCATGTTAGAAGAAGCGATTGCAAAGGCTCAAAATAAAGAAGTTGAGCGAGATGTATCCATTGATCCGGCCATCGATTTAGAGGTAGATGCGTTTATTGACGATGCATATATCAAAGATAGTGCTCGTAAGATTTCTGTATACCAACGATTGTTACATATTAAATCTAAAGAGCAACTCGATGATATGACGGATGAGCTCATTGATCGCTTCGGTACACCAACCGATCCAGTAGATCGTTTGTTGCGCATTGCTCAAATTAAAGAGCAAGCGCGCATACTGGGCATTAAAAGTATCGTCCGTAGAGATAAGAAGCTCACCATCCATTGGTATGACGATTCTAAAATGGCCGATTGGGACATGGGGGCTGTACGAGAAGATTTATGGAAAAAAATGAAGTTTATGGACACCAAGCCAGCCACATTATATGTGAATCTTAATGGCATGAAAGGTTCTGTTTTGACCATTACGGAAGCGGTGATAAAGGCTCTTAGCCACAAGTCACCGACTAAGGAGGGCCTATGAATCGATTTTTAAAAGGAGCCATGATTTTAACCTTAGCCGGTATTATCGTGAAGGTCATCGGTGCGTTTAGTAAGGTTCTTATCGCACGGATCTTAGGTGGTGAAGGAATTGGCTTATATATGATGGCCTATCCAATCTATCAAATTATCGTTAGTATTTCTGCGGCAGGTATTCCTGTAGCCATATCTATTATGATTGCAGAGAAACTTGCTAATGATGATATGCGAGGTGTACAACAAGTATTTTCCGTATCTTTAAGGGTACTCGCTATATTAGGGCTGGTATTTAGTTTGGCCTTATATGGTAGTGCGCAATGGCTCGTAGACAATCAAATCATCACCGATCCACGTGCTTTAATTGCTATTCAGTTATTATCTCCAGCCATTTTTGTAGTGACCATCCTGAGTTGTTTTAGAGGGTATTTCCAAGGTTTCCAGTATATGGTGCCTACTGGTACGAGTCAAGTATTTGAACAAATCTTTCGCGTGTCTTCTATGGTAGGTTTGGCATACTACTTCATTGATCGTGGACTCCATTTGGCGGCAGGTGGTGCGACCTTTGCTACATTCCCAGGCGTATTGGCAGGGTTACTGGTATTAATTTATTTTTACTACCGACAACGCAATGTTCGAGAGAAGATGCTTTCACAACAGAATCCTAATGCTATTTGTGAAAGTAATGGCACCGTAGTTAAACGATTGTTTAGCCTTGCTATACCTGTTTCTATGGCGAATATTATGCTTCCTATGGTATCACTCATTGATACATTTATCGTTCCAAAACGATTGATGGATATTGGATACTATCTCAATGAAGCAACCACACAATTTGGCTATTTAACGGGTATGGCAACATCTCTGATTGGGTTGCCAATTATTCTAACTACGTCCTTAGCCGCTAGTCTTGTACCAGCTGTATCTGAGGCCCATACTCAAGGTGATGTACATCGCATCGTGAAACGAGCGGAAACGGCGATTAAAATTGCTAATATGTTTACGATTCCAGCCTGTATTGGTCTCTGTGTACTAGCTACGCCAATATCGCAATTAATATATGCAACACCCCACGCAGGGCCTGTTATTGCTGTTATTAGCTTGAGTATTGTGTTCCTCGGTTGGCAGCAGGTTACTGCAGGTGTTTTACAAGGGTTAGGAAGGACAGTAATTCCTATGGTGTCGATTTTTATCGGCTTATTAGTGAAGACATTCTTAGATTATGAATTGACAGGCAGTGTTGAGTTGGGCATTAATGGTGCGGCTTGGGCGACGAATTTAAACTTTGCTATTGCAGCGCTTATTAATTATATTTTTGTAAAAAGATATGTAGGTTCGGTACTGAATACATTAGAGTTATTAAAAATAATAGTATCTGCCATGGCCATGGGCGGTGCTACACAAGTCATCTATGTGAGCACTGTTGATTTATTAGGCAATGGTGGCGCTGTGGCTGCAGCAATTGTAGTGGCTATTTTTGTATATGGTTTATCGTTATGGCTTACTAAAGCTGTCGTAAAAGATGATATATACCATTTCCCAATCATAGGCAAGCGCTTACAAGCTCGACGCAATAGGGAGGAAGCAAAGCTATATGAAGAACAATATTGATATTCAACCTTTAGTCGATGTAGTGAAAACTTTGCGTGCACCAAATGGCTGTCCTTGGGATCAAAAGCAAACGCATGAATCTTTACGTCGCTATTTTATAGAGGAAACTTACGAAGTGGTAGATGCCATTGATAATAAAGATATGCCGAATCTTCGTGAAGAGTTAGGTGATGTATTATTGCAAGTTGTCTTTCACAGTCAATTGGCAGAGGAGGCTGGTCATTTTACACTTCAAGACGTAATTAATGATGTCGCTGAAAAAATGATTCGTCGTCATCCTCGTGTTTTTAGCCCAGAAAATGATGAAAAATCATACACTTGGGATGAATTAAAGGCACAAGAAAAGAAAAATATTCAAAATTCTGTATTGGATGGTGTATCGAAAAGTTTACCTGCTTTAATGGCGGCTTATAAGCTCCAAGAAAAGGCTGCAAAGCTAGGATTTGACTGGGATGAGCTTGATCCTGTTTGGGCTAAAGTTTCCGAAGAAATGGGGGAATTTAAGGAGGCTATTGACCAAAATGATAGAGAAAATATGGAAAAAGAAGCAGGAGATGTGCTTTTTTCCTTGATTAATCTATTCAGATGGTATAAAATAAGCGGTGAAAATGCACTAAATCGCACAAACACAAAGTTCCGACAGCGTTTTTTACATGTAGAAGCTTGTGTTAACCAAAGCGATCGCTCATGGGAAGACTTTTCATTAGCTGAGCTCGATGCTTTTTGGGAGGAGGCTAAAGTGCAGGAAAAGTAACCTAGAGGTTTATACACTTCTAAGGTATTGTAATTTTAAGGAGGTTCTGTCATGAACAAAACAGAATTAATCGCAAGTGTTGCACAAAAAACTGAATTAACTAAAAAAGATGCTGAAAAAGCAGTAAAAGCTGTATTTGACACAGTAGCTCAAGAATTGGCAGCTGGTGGCAAAGTACAAGTTATCGGCTTCGGTACTTTCGAAGTTCGTGAACGCGCAGCTCGTGAAGGCCGTAACCCACAAAACGGTAAAACTATCACAATTGCAGCTTCCAAATCCCCTGCATTCAAAGCTGGTAAAGGTTTGAAAGAACAAGTTAACGCTGCAAAAGCTAAAAAACGCAAAAAATAATCCATATTGGATGTGAAAGAGACCTTTCGAGGTCTCTTTTTTTTATCTATTTATGGTATAATGCACAGAGAAAGGGTGCATTATGAATAACGAAACATCAAGGAAGGTTCTCATCGTGTCTGCCTCAATCGGCACTGGACATATGCAAGCCGCAAGAGCCATAGAAGAATATTGGAAAGAAAAAGAGCCACAAGCATCAATTACCCATGTTGATTTTCTTGATACAGAAACTATGTCTGTAGAGCATTTAATTAAGGGTACCTATATCAAGATGATTGACGTATTCCCCATGCTCTATGATATGATTTATCGCGTATCGAAAGGGGAAAAACGAGGTACCATTATGCAAACCGCATTGTCGTACCTACTTAAAAGCCGCATGCTTAAACTAGTACAACAAGAAGAGCCAGATGTAATGGTCTTTACACATCCATTTCCTTGTGGGGCGGCATCGATTTTAAAACGTCAAGGTCATATAGATGTACCACTAGTGGCTATTATGACAGATTTTAGTAGTCATCAGTTTTGGCTCTATCCACAGATTGATGTTTACTATGTTGCAACAGAATCTATGGTAACTGAAATGGTAGCTTCAGGTATCGATGAATCTCGTATTCATGTATCTGGCATTCCTGTGCGGCGATCTTTTTTCCGTGATGCTATTGAAGAGTATAGCTTAGAGGAACCTGTGAAAGTTCTTGTTATGGGTGGTGGCCTGGGTTTAGGCTCTCTTGAGACGGCTTTAAAACATCTAGATGAAGTAAATGGTATTGGTGAAATTACCGTTGTAGCTGGACAAAATACGTCTCTTTACGAATCGTTAGTTGTCCTTAGTGAATCTATGAAGACGAAGACCACCGTATATGGTTATACTACCAATATTTCTGAGCTCATGAAATCATCGTCTTTGCTCGTTACAAAACCTGGTGCATTGACCTGTATGGAGGCTGTTACAATCGGATTGCCAATGGTATTCTTTAATGCTATCCCAGGGCAGGAAGAGGCAAATGCAGAACTGTTAGAGCAACGGGGCTGTGCTCGTTGGGCTCGCGACATTCACAACTTAGAAGATGTGGTAACTGCACTGTTAATTAATTCTCCGCGACTTCAACAAATGTCTGAACGTGCTCGCGAATGGCATGTGGATGGGGCTGCTGATATCGTAAATAGTCTCATTGAAATTTTAGATGCTAGTGCACAAGATGAGCTTGTGAAAGCTCAAGAGGCAATTAGCTAACCAATATAGAAAAAGCGATGACCTAAAAGGCCATCGCTTTTTTCTATTGATACTGTTCAATATGTTCTTGTCGAAGTTTTTGTAATGTAACTAAGAAAGCATCCGTACTTTCGGCACCATCCAATAAATCTTTTAATTGGTAAGAGTCATCAAGGGTAACACTCCATTGAAAGGAGTCATTATCGTCGTACACATTGAATACGATTGGTGTCTCTAAGTCCTCTAGTATATAGCCGTCATCATCGGACACAGTTGCATAAGTGCCATCCTCTAAGAGCTCAGTAAATAATGTGTCATACCCATCAATGTCGATAAGTTCAAAGTTGATACTTTCATAAAAGTCTAAAACCATATCCGTCGCCATGTGGACCTCCTCATGAATATATATGTTACGTTTATTCTACTGAGGGCGCCTGTTACTGTCAATGGTAATGTGTAGTATAATAAATAACAGAATTACAAAATAGGAGCGGAATATGAACGTTATTAGTTTACAGAACATAGAGAAATCATATGGCACAAGGCTACTGTTTAAAGAGGTGAGTATGACTTTTACCACGGAAAAACGATTAGGTCTTGTGGGCATCAACGGAACGGGTAAGTCTACATTTCTAAAAATATTAGCAGGACAAATGGAAGCTGATAAAGGCACCATTGAGCGTAATGGTAAGGCTAGCATTTATTACTTAGCGCAGACACCTGATTTTGATGCGGAAGCTACTTTGCTTGAGGCCGTTCTTGATGGAAATCATCCTCGGTTGCAAATGGTAAAAGCTTTTGAACGTATTAGTCGTGAGTATCGCCAAATGCAAGAGTCTGGTAAAGACGATGCTAAAATATCTCGCAACTATATGAATGCATTGGAGCAAATGGATCAACAAGACGGGTGGCAGGTAGAGCAAGAGGCGCGCATTATTTTATCTAAATTGGGCTTTCCTGATGTGGAGCAAAAGGTAGCTATGTTATCAGGAGGGCAAAAGCGTCGTCTTGCATTGGGGCAAGCATTGCTATATCCATGTGATCTTTTATTACTAGATGAGCCGACTAACCATTTGGATGAAGATAGTATTGATTGGCTAGAGTCGTATTTGAGTGTACGTCAAGGAGGATTATTAATCAGTACCCATGATAGATATTTCCTCGATTCCGTATGTAATGGTATTTTAGAGCTATCAAATCGTCATATGTATCAATACGATGGCAATTATGAAGAATTTATTGCCTTGAAAGCTGATCGAGAGGCTCGTGAAGCTGCTACGGAAGAAAAACGACGTCAATTTTTAAAACGAGAAATCGAATGGGTACGTCGTGGTGCTCTGGCTAGAACTACAAAACAAAAGGCTCGTCTTGACCGTTACGAAAAATTAAAGAATATGGAGAAAACCCGCCGTCCGGATCAAATGGATCCTATTGCGCTGAAGACACGTTTAGGAAAAACCATCTTTGATATTGAGCATTTAGAGTTTTATTTTGATGAACGTCCTATGATTAAGGACTTTACCTATCACGTGGTACGCCATGATCGTATCGGTATAGTAGGGCCCAATGGTGTTGGTAAGTCTACCTTTATGAATATCCTTGATGGCACCTACGAAGCGACGAGAGGCACTATTGGTAAAGGAGAGACCGTTCGCATCGCTCACTTTAAACAAGAGCTACCTGAATTTGATGAAGATATGCGCGTTCTCGATTATATTCGTGAGGACCACTCTTATATGGTACTCGGTGATGGATCTACATTGAGCGCAGGACAAATCCTTGAGCGATTCCTTTTTACCCCAGAATTACACGGTGTACCGATTCGAAAACTCTCTGGCGGGGAACGTCGTCGTTTATACCTCTTAAAATTGTTGATGAGCGCCCCTAACGTATTATTGCTGGACGAACCGACGAATGATCTTGATATTCCAACATTGGAGGTATTAGAGGATTTCCTTGACTCCTTTAGTGGCGTCATCATCACCGTTTGCCACGATCGGTACTTCCTAGACCGCGTAGTGGATAAACTGTTTGTCTTTACCGGCGATGGGCATATTGAAATCGTTCATGGCTCGTATTCTGACTACAAAGATGCTCTTGATGAAAGTAGTGGCAGCAAGCGCCCATTCTATATGCCAAATGATAATATACCGGCTAATTCCAAAGTGGTACGAGCTGTAGAAGGTGGAGAGGCTGATAGTGATGACTCTGTTGATAATCAATCTAATAGGGTAGATACCCTTGGAAATGATAATGTTGTTGCTGGTGATAAAACAGATACTTTCAAAGAAATACCAAAGAAGGGTCTCAATAAAGCAGAAGAAGCGGAGTATGCCAAAATTATGGATGAATTGCCTAAGCTAGAACATTTAGTGAAGGGCCTCGATGTTATGATAAGCCAAGTGGCTACTGATTATGAAAAAATGCAGTCACTGATGGAGGAACGAGAAGAAACACAGACTCAAATAGATGCGCTCACTGAACGGTGGATGGAATTAGAGGAACGCCTATAACTCCTTTTATCATGCTATTTTTTAATATCTGCTATGCAAAGGAATTACGTGTAAGTTTATTGATAAAACTCACAATGTATAGTATAATTTCTACGATTAACGATAACAACGTTACCTAAGTAGGAGGAACTCATGAGTAAGTACCAATTTTTAGACCGTCGTGTGCCAATTGAAGACGGAAATATTGCATTAGTACAAGATTTAACTAAATGTAAAAACTGCTCCTTATGTCGTAAAGCTTGTGCTGTAGACATGGGTGTATTTGATTATTATGATTTAACAACAAATGGGGATCATCCAATTTGTATTCATTGTGGTCAATGTGCATCTATTTGCCCATTCGATTCCATTAATGAACGTTCTGAAATTGATGAAGTAAAAGCAGCTATTGCTGATCCTAATAAAATCGTCATTTTCCAAACTGCGCCTGCCGTACGTGTTGGTTTAGGCGAGGAATTTGGCCTTGAGGCTGGTACGTTTGTAGAAGGTAAAATGGTGGCTGCTCTTCGTAAATTGGGTGGCGACTATATTCTCGATACAAACTTTGGTGCGGACATGACTATCATGGAAGAAGCATCTGAGTTATTAGAACGCGTTATTAATAGTGATGCAGTATTGCCTCAATTCACATCTTGTTGTCCTGCTTGGGTTAAGTTTGCGGAAACATTCTATCCAGAATTCTTGCCAAACCTATCTACGGCTAAGAGCCCGATTGCTATGCAAGCGCCTACACAAAAAACATATTTTGCTGAAAAAATGGGCCTTGATGCAAAACAAATTGTTGCTGTTGCAGTAACACCATGTACAGCTAAGAAGTTTGAAATTCGTCGCGATGAAATGAATTCCTCTGCGGAATACTGGGATACACCAGAAATGCGCGATACCGACTACTGTATTACTACACGGGAACTTGCAAAATGGTTGCGCGCAGAAGAAATCAACTTTGATGATCTTGAAGATTCTGCTTTTGACCCATTGATGGGTGAAGCTTCTGGTGGTGGTATCATTTTCGGTAACACTGGTGGTGTTATGGAAGCGGCTATGCGTGCGGCTTACAAGATGGCGACAGGTGAAGATGCACCTCAAACATTGATTCCATTTGAAGCTATTCGTGGCATGGATGGTGCTCGCGAAGCAGACGTAGTGATTGGAGATAAAACATTACACGTAGCGGCAGTTCATGGTACAGGTAATTTGCGTAAGTTCATCGAACGCATGCGTGCAGAAAATATCCATTATGACTTTATCGAAGTAATGGCTTGTCGTGGTGGCTGTATCGGTGGTGGTGGACAACCACGCGTTAAATTGCCGATGGCTGACAAAGCTCGTGAAGCTCGCATTGCTTCCTTGTATACTCGCGATGCAGAAGTAACTGTAAAAGCTGCTTGTGATAATCCAGATATCCAAAAATTGTATGCTGAGTTTTTTGATGGCAAACCTATGAGCCACAAAGCACATCATATGTTACATACTACCTTTGTAAATCGTTCTGAAGATTTAGGCCCTAATGGCGCTTGTACGCCTGCTACATGCCCTACATCCGTACCTAATTTAAAAAAGGCGGCAGAGGCGGCTAAAGCGGCGGCGGAAGCTAATAGCTAAGAGTTGATGGTTATTAGTTAATAAAAAACACAAAGATAGCTAAGAAATATATAGCAGATAGTTGATATGTTAGTCAGCTATCTGCTTTTTATCTATTTTATATAGTGGAAATATAGTCAATAAAAGCTTTCACAGATGTAGATTCTATATATGCCATATACGCATAGGGGTTAAAATATAGAGATTGGTAAATTGGTTTAGGAATTACCTGTAGTATGCTATAATTAAATTGTTATTATAGAAGCAATCAATACTGGTTCGGGAGGATCTTCATGGCTTTTAAATTAAAAGGAAAAGAAGAAAAATTTTTCAGTATTTTGGAAAAGCATGCTGCACTAACTTATGAAAGTGCGGAAATGATGGAACGCGTGTTTAAGGGGGATATCTCTAAGGAAGAGGCATTTCTTGAAATTGATACAAAGGAAAAAGCTGCCGATGAATTAGTAAATGAAACTGTAGAGCGTTTGCGCAAAACATTTATCACTCCAATGGATCGTGAGGATATTCAGCTTTTGATTGACCAACTGGATACTACATTGGATAATATCAAAGAAATCATGGATAAAATGGTTATGTATCACGTTGGCAAACCAAGTGATGGTGCTATTCGCATGAGTGAAATTGTTGTTAAATGCGTTAAGCATATCAACAAATCCATTGGTTATATGGGGAGTCTTAAAAAGGATCATGTGAAGGTAGAGGGGCGTGTTCACCAAGTATTGAAACTTGAGTCTGAAGCGGATAATATTTATCATGAAGAAATGGCTAAGCTCTTTACAGAGTGTACAGATCCAATTGAAATTATCAAATGGAAGGAAATCCTTAGCGCTATGGAAGATGTAATCGATGGCTGCGAAGATTTGGTTGGTACATTCCGCCGGGTAGTATTGAAGTATGCTTGATGCTCATTATTTAGTATGGCTAGTTGTATTTTTAGCATTAGCCTTTGACTATATCAATGGCTTTCATGATACGGCGAATGCCATTGCCACATCCGTTTCTACACGAGCTATTGAGCCTAAAAAGGCAATTATGATGACCGCTGCTCTCAATTTTTTGGGTGCAATGGTTAGTACAGGTGTTGCAAAGACTATCGGTGGTGATATAGTAATGTCGCCATCTCTTATCGATAGTGGTATTATTTCTGCAGCCCTTATCGGTGCCATTACATGGAATCTTTTAACTTGGTATTGGGGAATTCCAAGTTCCTCATCTCATGCTTTGATTGGTGGTATCATCGGTGCTGTGGGTTGGTCTGTAGGATTTGACGCATTGAATGAGGCGGGGATTTTAAAAATCTTTTTGTCTCTTATTTTATCTCCGATTGTAGCCATGATTGGTGGCTATATTGTGATGAAAGTATTGTTGCTTATTTTCGGTAGATTTTCTCCAATTGCTTTAAATGATCGATTTAGATCCATGCAAATTGTATCAGCAATTATGATGGCATTTTCTCATGGCTCTAATGATGCACAAAAAGCGATGGGGATAATCACATTAACCTTACTTAGCGGTGGTTTCATCGATACATTAGATGTACCGATTTGGGTAAAACTTTGTTGTGCTACTGCAATGGCTATGGGTACTGCTGTAGGCGGTTGGAAAATTATCTCTACAATGGGTACCAAGATTTTCAAACTAGAAACTATTAATGGGTTCGCTGCTGATTTAAACTCGGCGATTACTATTTTTACAGCTACATTCTTACATTTGCCTGTAAGTACTACACACGTAGTAAGTGGTTCTTTACTAGGTGTGGGCTCTTCTAAACGTATTAAAGCCGTTAACTGGGGCGTAGCAAGATCTATGGTTATGGCTTGGTTTGTAACGATTCCATTATCTGGCATCGTTGCTGCTATTGCTTATGAAGTAGGTCACTTACTATTTGGCTAATTCATATACTTTTTATTATAGTAAAAAAGACTGCAAACGCAGTCTTTTTTGTTTATCAAAATATTCTTGCTATATTGTCATATTTATAGATAATTTGCTTTTCTATTTTAAAATTCTATTTACTATATGTGTACGTGATAGTATCTAAATAGTCTAAAAATATAGAAATAAACTGATTTGTAAATACTATATTCTATAAAAGAGATTTATCTATATTTGGCAACATTAATGTTACAATTCAAGTTGAATAGGGGAAAATACTTATAAATATGTGTTTTGTTGATTATGCATTTTACTAATAAATGAAGTTTATTACTAATTTATAGGCTGTTAAGAGGTTGTTTAAAGTGAATGGCTATTGCATACTTATGTATACGAGGTTATACTATCGGTAGAAGGAGTTTTTCAAGTGAAAAGTGAGGTATGTATATGGCATGGGGTGGATCTAGACGCGGTGCCGGGCGCCCACGTAATCCTATTAAACGTATTGGTAGAACCTTTCGACTCAGTGATGAAGAGTTTCTTTCGCTAAAGCCATTGATCATGGCTATTAAGGCAAATAATGATAAACGATATAGGCAACAATATAGTCGAGAAGTATAAATAATCAGGCATTGTCACAGCATATACAATTTAATACATTTTAAATCTATTTTACAATAATTCATTATTTCTAAATCTTTCAACTACAACACATCTTTACTCTCTAAACAATATGCTGTGTGCAATACAAGTAGTACGAAAAGGTCCCAATTCATTTGAATTGGGACCTTCTTCGTTATATATAATATACAAAACATATTACATATATTACTCTATATCTTGTTATATTAAATTAGTCTACTTTGATGCCGTGAATTTCTTCAGCTAAACGTTTTAAAGCATCAACTGTACGTACCCCAGGTGTGATTTCGGAAAGTTTTACACGAATGAAGTGACCTTCTTTTACGGCTGTGATGTCTTGAAGTTGAGGATTAGCCTTGATCTTTTCAATTTTTTGTTGAAAATCATCATCGTTGCGAATAGAATTACCATAGTCGGCGATAATAATATAATCAGGGTTTTGTGCAATTACTGTTTCCCAAGAACCTTTAGCCCATGTTTTATCAACGCCTAAGCCGCTCATTACATTATCAGCACCGATAAGTTTTAAGATGTTAGTAGTATAACCCTCGAATGCTGTGAATGGTTGACCGTCTTCAGAGTCATAAATGAAAACGCGTTTACGAGGTAAGTCTTTTAGTTTATCCTGGATAGCTGCCAATGTTTTACGTTGACCTGCAACCCATTCTTCAGCTTTAGGTTTTACGCCGAAAATCTCACCCAATTTAATCATGTCGCTGAAGTTGGTTTCTAGGTCAGCTTTAGTAGATAACATGGATTCAGGAATCCAAATATTAACCTTTTGGGAAATCATTTTATCTGCAGGTATAGCTCGTTTGCTGAAAGAATCAGGCCATCCCGTAGCGAAGTCAGGCTTTACGGACATGAATACTTCATAGGAAGGCCATTTATCAGATAATACTTTTACTTTGTCGTAAGCCGCTTGTAAAGGTGGGTAGATTTCTTCTTCTTTGAAAGCGGTCCCAGCCATTTTGTCTTCAAGGCCTAATTGTAACATCATTTCCGTTGTTGCTTGGGACATGGACACTGCATGAGTTGGGGCGGATTTTACGGCAAAGTCTGTTTTTGTACCGTCAAATGTTTCACTCCATGTTACAGAGGTCCCGTTATCACCTGTAGTTTTTGTAGTATCAGAACCACAACCAGCAATAGCGAATGTAGCACATGTCATTGCGATTAATAATAATTTTTTTGACTTTCTTAAATTCTGAAACATAGTAAGTCCTTTCTTTACTAATTAATAATATAAATGATAGCGCCCTTCATCCCAAGAGGTTTTGAAAGGAACTTCAAAAATTGGTTCAAGAATTTCAGGTGTGAGCACCTCGGTAGGGGAACCTTCTTTTAGGATAGTTCCGTTGTTCATGATGACTATATGATCGCAATATTGAGCCGCTAGATTTAAGTCGTGAAGAACTACAATCGTAGTGCCTTTAAAATCACGCAATTGTTTCATTAGTGCCACTTTGTACTTCATATCTAAATGATTAGTAGGTTCATCTAAAAGAAGTATTTGAGGTTTCTGGGTTAAGGCTTTAGCAATGAATACGCGTTGCTTCTCACCACCTGATAAATGATGAATTTCTTCATTTGATAAATGGGTGATGCCTACTTCATTCATATAATGCTCTGCAATTTTAACATCCTCAAAACTATAGGTGCCAAAGTGTTGTTTGTACGGATACCGTCCCATGAGAACGATATCTTTTACGAGAAAATCATCGATCATAGCGTCTCTAGATTGTGTTAAGACTGCTACCAATTGAGCAAATTCGCGACCTTTATAAGACTCTAAAGGTTTTTCGTTTAATGTGATTTTGTTTTTTGATGGATGAAGTCGATATAGATGGCTAAGTAGCGTAGACTTACCACATCCATTTGGTCCAATTATGGCTGTTATTTTATTGGTAGGAAATGTTACAGAAATATTCTTTAACACTTCTTTGGTTTCATAAGAAAAAGACAGCTGATTAATTTGATACATAGTATCTCCTATAGATATGATATACACTAACCATTGTGTTTATAACGACTCATGATAATCCAAATGAAGAGTGGAGCCCCCAATAAAGATGTAAGCACACCAATAGGGATTTCTTCTGGACTGTAGAGTGCTCTCGATAATACGTCTGACCAGATCATAACGATGCTACCTATGAGTGCACTAAATAGTAATGTATGTTTATGTTTAGGTCCGCCTATAATCCGAGCAAGGTGAGGGATGATAAGGCCGATAAAGCCAACTACACCAACCTTTGATACTAGTGTGGCGATCACAATAGAGGATATGACAACAATACTTAATTGTAACTGCTTAACGGAAAGGCCCATTTGTGCTGCTTCATGATTACCGAGTAGCAACACATCAAGGTCTTGATTGAACGTATAGATATATAGCATAAATAAGGTTATGATGATTGCTGTTAATGGTAAATCACTCCATTGTATGCCTGCAAAGCTGCCAAGTAGCCAGAACATAGCACTTCGCACTTGAGCTTCGTGTTTGGCTCCGTAAATAATCATCATCGTTAAGGCTGAGAATACACCAGTCATACCCATACCTATGAGGATAAGTTTTACGGGGCTGTTGCTTTTACCAACACATAAGAGGACTAATATAATTGAAAGTGCTGCGCCTAGGGCCGCAAAAATAGGCGTATTGTACTGGCCTAAGAATGGTAGCCCACCCATGATAATAGCGAAAACGGCACCTGTGCTTGCGCCAGAAGAAACACCTAATACATAGGGATCTGCGAGGGCATTGCGCGTGACCGTTTGCATTAATAGACCCACAAGTGATAGACCTATACCTGTTAGAACAGAGTAAATAAGTCGTGGTAAGCGGATATCTGTAATAATCGTATTAGTCATAGATGCTGTAGCATTTACATCAATCATAGATAGAAGAGCTGAAATAATTTGGTCTAGAGAAATGAATTTAGCGCCAAACTGTAAAGCTGTTACTAATGAAATACAGAGGATTAGACAGAGTACAAATACTTTTACCGAAGTCTGCATAAAATCTCCTTATTCTATTTTTTATTTAGGTAGTCTAAGTCTTATCTAAGTATAGAGAATTTTCAATATATATACAATATTAATACCTGTATAGGTATTATACGTATAAGGGTTTATTAAATTATAAATAGCAAAATCTTATGTTAGCTTTATTCATTTTTATAAGTTCATTGTTATTTTGATATATGAAAAATTTATTATAATAGCTATAATAGAACTATATGTACAGAAGTACGTTTAGGAGGTGTTAGTTTGATACAAGATTTATTATCTGAGGATAATGTATCCTTTCATTATCCCGCTGAGACGTGGGAGGATGTTATTCGTCATGGTGGTCAACTGATGGTTGATGCGGGTTTTACGGATCCATCTTATACAGAGGCTATGGTTGAAGTAGTTCGCGAAATGGGCCCATATATCGTATTGGCTCCAGGTCTTGCTATGCCACATGCTCGCCCAGAACATGGTGCAAAGCGTGTAGGAACGGCTTTGGTGACATTGGAAAAACCATTGAATTTTGGCAGTCCTGATAATGACCCTGTATCTGTAGCATTATTTTTATGTGCTCCTAATAAAGATGAGCATATTCAATTGTTAACAGATATTGCTACTTTATTTGAGGATGAAGAATTCTTAGATGCGGCCGTTGACTTTGAAAGTATTGACGACGTACAAGCATTCTTGGCAGAGCATTTAGACGAGCAATAAACATTTAGAAGGAGGCAAGTATGATTTCTGTATTAACTGTATGTGGTAATGGTATTGGTTCTAGCTTGATGTTAAAAATGAAAATTGAAGAAATTTGTGCTGAAAATGGTATCGATGCACAAGTTGAATCTATCGATTTTAACGCGGCTCAAGGTCGTAAGGCAGATCTCATCGTAACTGTAAAAGAGTTGGCTGAACAATTTGACGATAAAAATGTTGCTATTGTTCGTAGCTATATTAATAAAAAGAAGATTACAGAAGATGTTCTTGAAGCATTAAAACAAGCTGCTCAATAATATGTAACAATTATATAGGAGGTAGTGCCATGGAAATGGTATTAGAGTTCTTGCGTGATGTGCTGTCTCAACCGGCACTTTTGATTGGTATTATGTCATGTATAGGCTTGATCGCCTTGAAACGTCCGTTTCATAAAATAATGACGGGCACATTAAAACCTATTCTCGGGTATTTAATGTTAGCTGCAGGTGCGGGTGTTATCGTTAGCAATCTTGACCCATTGGGAAAAATGATTGAACATGGATTCCATATTACTGGTGTAGTGCCAAATAATGAAGCTATTGTAGCTGTTGCACAAAAGGTACTTGGCGTTGAAACAATGTCTATTCTTGTTGTAGGCTTATTGATGAATTTATGTATTGCACGTTTCACCAAGTTTAAATATGTATTTTTAACAGGTCATCACAGCTTATTTATGGCATGCCTTATGTCTGCCGTACTTGGTACTGCAGGTTTATCTGGTATGGAACTCATACTTGTAGGTGGTTTCTTAATGGGGGCATGGTCTGCCATTTCTCCAGCTATTGGTCAAAGTTATACTTCCAAAGTGACAGATGGTGATGAAATTGCCATTGGTCATTTTGGTAGTTTAGGCTACTATTTATCGGCTTGGGTTGCCAAATATGTTGGTAAAGCTGAAGATAGTACAGAAGATATTGAAATACCAGAAAAATGGGGCTTTTTACGGGACTCAACATTATCTACCGCATTAACTATGATTGTATTCTACTTGATTGCAGCCTTTGCGGCAGGTTCCGAGTTTGTAGCTACTTTATCTGGTGATATGAGCCCATATTTATACGCTGTTATGAGTGCTATGAATTTTGCTGTTGGTGTAACAATCGTATATTCTGGTGTACGTATGATTTTAGGTGATTTAATTCCAG
This sequence comes from Veillonella sp. 6_1_27, assembly GCF_000163735.1. Classification (NCBI taxonomy): domain Bacteria; kingdom Bacillati; phylum Bacillota; class Negativicutes; order Veillonellales; family Veillonellaceae; genus Veillonella; species Veillonella sp. 6_1_27. The sequence continues at coordinate 804,391 of NZ_GG770215.1, read as the reverse complement.
CATTCCAAGGGATTGCTACAAAAATCATTCCTAATGCAATTCCAGCTGTAGATTGTGCCGTATTCTTTACCTACGCTCCAACTGCAGTAGTATTAGGCTTCCTTAGTTCCTTCATCGGCGGTATCATCGGCATGCTTATACTTGGTGCTGTAGGTGGCGTATTAATCATTCCTGGTCTTGTGCCACACTTCTTCTGTGGTGCTACTGCAGGTATTTATGGCAATGCTACTGGTGGCCGTCGTGGTGCAGCAGTAGGCGCTTTCCTAAATGGTTTGGCTATTACATTCTTGCCAGCTTTGGCGTTGCCAGTTCTTGGTCAATTAGGCTTCCAAAATACAACCTTTGGTGATGCGGACTTTGCCGTAATGGGTCTAGTATTAGGTAATGCTTATGAATGGGTAGGTATGGCTGGTATCTATGGCATTGTAGCTATTGCCGCTTTAGTACTCATTGTTCCTAACTTTATTAAAACAAAGGGTAAAGTTATTAACTATGTAGAAGAGGATTAATGAAAACAACTGAGCAACATCGTAATGTAGTTGTTCGATATGTATTCCTGACTATTGGGGCCATAAGTTTTGCCCTTGGTACAGCAGGTATCGTACTACCACTATTGCCAACAGTTCCTTTTTATATGCTAACGTTATTTTGTTTGGCTCGTGGATCTGAACGACTCCATAAAATGTTTTTGGCGTCTAGTTTATATCAAAAGACTGTTGCTGCTTATGAACGCGATAAAGCGTTGACATTGCGGACAAAGTTGTCCATTCTCATATCCGTTAGTGCCATAATGACAATTGGTGCCTATTTTAGTCAAGATATGCCTATTGCTCTTATTGTTATGGGCATTATATGGGTAGCTCATGTCATAGCATTAGCTTTTATTATTAAAACAAAAAAATAGAAACTTATATCCGTAGTTTTAAATATAGCCTCATGAATTAAATTCTTACAGTTTAATTCATAAGGCTTATTTTATAGTACCCAGCACAACTTCTAGCGATGATTGTAATTGTTTCATATTACTACAATGAGCCAGTTCATATTTTTGAAAGTAAAATGAATTATTACTATTTTAAAGTTGACAATGACTATCAATAAGTATACTATAATATAATATTATTAATTTATGTTTATAGTATTTGTGTATATGGTGATAGTATGAATCCACATAATCATGCGGTTTCACATGCTGGAACATCTATGTCAAGACATATGATATTTGACGGTATCGATTTGATGTTCCTTGATGTGAAGCAAGAGACGATTCAATTTTATGCTAAATCACATACCAAGACGTTTGCCATAAATCACTGTGAAGAGGGGCGCATTGAGTGCAAGTTTTCATCTGGTGAGTATTTATATATGGGGCCAGGGGATATGTCCTTAGGATGGCATATACGCTCTGATTATCAACATGAAAATTACTTTCCTACAAAATTATTTAAAGGAATTGTATTATTAGTAGATGTTGAAAAAGCTCAACCTGTATTAGATGCACTTGTTAGTGATTCTCGAATTGATTTGACTGAGTTGGCCAATCGGTTTTGTGAGCATTCTGATTTTGGTATGATGATGGAAGAAACGGAAACTGTTCGTCACATTTTTTCCAGTTTATATAATGTGCCAGATCAAATAAAAGAGCACTATTTTAAATTAAAAGTGATTGAAATCTTTTTATTATTATCTGTTATCTCTACAGCCAATCCTGAAAAGAGAAGTACCTATAGAAAGCAACAGGTAGATATTGTAAAAGCTGTAAGTGAATATGTATCGACACAGTTTATGAAGCGTATTACTATTGACTCCTTGTCTGAACAGTTTGATATTCCTACATCTACCCTGAAACGTTGCTTTAAAGGTGTATTTGGTACAACTATACATCAGTATCTAAAAGAATGTCGTATTAATGCGGCAAAGCGATTGCTTCAAGACTCAGATCAGTCTATTTTAGAAATCGCTAATGCGGTAGGGTATGAGAATGGTAGTAAGTTTACTAGTGCATTCAAAGAGGCTACTGGTGTAACGCCAAGTGCTTATCGTAAGGTCTAAATAATTTGGTCCTTATATTATCCTAGCTAAAAATTTTTGTACTTTATGCTAGGTTTGATAGCCTATGAAAATTAAATATTGTCCTAAACGTATACTTTTGGTCTATTCGGAGTAGATATGTATAATACACTTTGCTACTATTAAACCTGTAAATGATTTTCAATGTCATTTGGTTGTAGTGGTAAAGTGTATTTTTATATGCATGGTTAAATATATGTGTGGAGGAAATTTAATGAATAGGAGTTGGGTGCGGGCAAGGAGATATGTCATACTATCCTGCGCAGTAGCGTGCTGGTTGCAAATGCCGGTGGTTATGGCGGACAATGCGACTGTAACAACCGATGTGGTCCATGTTCGCGGTACATGGGCTGAAGAGCAGGCAAAACAAGAGTCTCAACAGACGACGATTATCACGAAGAAGGATATTGTCAAAAAGCAGGCAAAATCCGTAGAAGATATTGTATTTTCCGAAACTGGCGTATCTAGAACCGTCGATTCGATGGGGCGCGTCGGCGTATCTATCCGTGGAGCGGATCCTCGTCATACCTTGATTCTTGTGGATGGACAGCCTGTGATGGGCGACCTTGCCAAATATCAAGGTGCTGGTGATGAATTACAACGTCTCGGTACAGAAAATGTGGAACGTATAGAAATTATCCAAGGTGCAGCTAGTGCTAAATACGGATCCGATGCCATCGGTGGTGTTATCAATGTTATTACCAATAAACCGCGTAAAACCGCTGGCCTTCAGTTTAATGCGGAAGGTCGTAGAACTAAAGGCGACGGTGATATCGTACCGTTTTCCAATTTCTTTATGCACGCTGATTCTGGCTCATTAGGTAAGTTAAAAGTTAATATTCACGGTAGTAAACGTGACATTATGCCTATTTATGCCAGCGAGCAGCGTCGTATCAGCGCTATGACCAATGATGAAGACCACGGTTTTTTAAAGAATTCCCTACGGTATTACGGTACAAATTCCAATATAGGTTTGGCCGCTACATATGATATTAATGATAAACAGTCTTTGGGAATCCGTATCGATCGGTATAATGAAGACTTGGAACGGTATGTAAAGCGCAGTACTTCTTATTTGGAACCTCAGGTTCATTACAAACGGGATTTAGATAGGAATAATCTTAATTTGACGTATACTGGTCAGGACAATAAGAGTTCTTGGAAAGCGGAACTGAATTATACGCGGACCAAAGAAGATGATGTAACATTAACCAGTGACTATGGGAACAGTACCTATGAAGGGAAAAATACATTAAACTATGTGGATAATGTAGATCATCGTCAATGGAGCGTAACACTCGGGGCAGACACGCAAGTCAATAAGAAACATCTCTTGTCTTATGGTATTGGGTTTATACGGGAGACAGGCGAAGGTAGCAGACTTAAAAATGCGCCTCATACCTATAAACGGCATATTGATCCCTGGGATTACGATAAAAGTCTAGCTGTAAAAAACGGTGTTCCTTCATCCACAATTTATGACCATTCTTTCAGAAAAAACGACGCTGGTGTAGAGCAGTGGAATAAGGAGAAAGAATGGTATAACGGGGATAAAAGTAAGCCAAATACATTGCCGGAATTTACTTACGAAGAATATCTTCAATATTTGGATCCTCAGGCGGGAATTGATTCGGCGGCTGTAATGGGGCTTGTGGATGGCCCCGTGACGGAGAGTACGCTGAAAAAACGGAATCCTGAAGCTTATGCGCGATATCAGCAGTTTGCTAAACGTTTATTAGCGGAGAATAAAGAATTTATTGAAGACTATCATTTTAATAAGGAGGGCCGAAAAGATGAAAATGGTAAGTATTATCCAGCACTTTATGATGCCTATTTACCGAGCTTTTACTATGGCGCCGTACCGGATTTTGATTCTACGAAGTTGAAATTAAACGGAGCTTATTTTAAAGAAGAATATTTAAAACGCGTTAATCAACAGACCGCAGGACGTGCGGAGATCAAGAAACAGAATTTCTTTATTCAGGATACGTGGCAGGTTAATAAAAATACTACTTTATCACCAATTATAAGACTGGATCATAGTGATTTATTCGGATCTAACTGGTCTTTTAATTTCGGCATGACTCACAATGTACATGGAAATGTACACCGCAGATTAAAGGCTAATGTGGGTACCAGCTATACGGAACCCGGTATGGGCGAGCTGTATTATAACTGGGAAATGTATGGCCCGAATATTACAAATGCCACAATCGGTGGCGGTGAAGCCCGATTAGGTTGGTATTGGGTTGGAAATCCGAACCTTAAACCAGAGAAATCCATGAATTTCGATCTTTCTTTGGAAGGGGAAAATAAAAATACCTATGGTAAAGTAACCGTATTCCACAATAATATTCGGAATTATATGTCGATTTACAATACGGGATATTTGATGGATTTTTATCCTCAATATGATGAATCTACCACATATGGAGCGGCGAAATTTGCGCATGCGCCGGATATGATTTACAGTTTCCGTAATATCGGCAAGGCCCAAATCACAGGTCTTCAATTTGAAGTGAAACAGACTTTGAATAAGCACTGGAAAGCCCGTTTGGGATATACGTATTTACGAGCGCTTAATAAGAGCGATAAAGATATGCCTCGTGAATTACTGGATAAACCTCGTCATAAAGTGGATATCGGTGTAGATTTTGAGGATAAGGCTAGCGGATGGAGCGGTAGCCTGTGGGGCGATTATTATATTCATATGCTGGATAGTAACTCCTTGTCTGGTGGCGGTAATTATATGGTATCTTATATTGATCCTAATAATTCCGATCGTTCCGTTATCAGATATAATTTGAATAATAGAAGAACCGCCGATATGTATGAACATAAAACTTACGGCATATGGAATTTGATGATTCAAAAGAAGATTGATAAGGATTCACGAATCTATTTCGGTATTGATAATCTCTTTAACCATCGTGATGATGATCGGGCTCTATCGGCTCGAGTATATCGTATTGGATTAAATATGAAATTCGGTTTCGGTTCAGGTGAAAGTAAAACGAAACTTACGAAGGAGCAGTTTGAATCGTTACCTCCGGTTATGCTGCAAGATTTTATTACGCGTCCTTTCGATACAGACAGAAAACGAGGTACGGAACTGGTAGGTGACTATCGTGTACGTAATGACAGTCATCTTGGATCCGATCGTCCTGCTACGCGGGTGACGACTACTAGTTACGTATCCGACAAGGCGGCAAAGAATCTGGCGGATCGGAAGGAACACGGCTTGAATCAACGTATACGTGTCGGTGTCGATGCTCGCATTAACGATAATACGAATATACGTGTTGTAGGCAGTGCTTCTGGCCAAGCTGGTGTAGATAGCAGTCATGAAACAGAGGGGGCTAAAGGGTTTAATCATCAGAGACTCGATGAATTGGATGTAACTCATCATGAATCTAAGTGGGATTATAGTATTGGACGTATCACGGAATCCATGGGGATTACTGGGTACTGGTTTAATAAGGAATATGACGGTCTTCGTAGTGTTTGGACGAATAAGAATACTCAAGTCCGTATCGGTGTGGGGACCTTTAAACATAGTACGGGAATTAGCGACAGTGCTTATACTCATGCTATTTATACGCATTTTAAACGGGTTCCAACGGTAGAGGAATTCTTAGGTGTTACTATGGATTCGGACGGTGCTAATAAGGAACTCATCGTACCAAATGCAGGGAATACTATTAATTTCTACCAGCAATTAAAAGCCTTGCGCGATAAGGAAGGCGCTTTAGATGCGGAGGTAGGTACATTAAAGAAGAAAATCGATGATATGACTTCCGATATCTGGTCTAAAGAATTTATTGACGGCATGTCTGCGGATCAACTGGCTCCATTAAAAGCGGAGCTGGCAAAGTTGGAAGCATCATTGCCGGATGTGGAAGCTCGTGTGGCGAAAGAACGGGAACCGTTGCGAGCTGCGCAGTTTGATGTGTTGCGCCGGATGCAGGAAATCGCGGTGAAAGCTTATGGTGCAGATGCGGCTAAACAGACTGTATCGATTAAGATGCCGGATGTGTCGGTAACGTATTCTTATAAATCACGATACTATGATGAAGATGATGAACAATGGTATGAAGATGAACGTACTTTCACTCAGAAAATCGCACCGGGAACTATTGGGCTTGATAAGAAAAACCCATTGTTTGAAATGAAGTTGAGTGATACCTCTGTTCTTGCTAATGGCGGAAAACCGTTTATTTCAAATTGGTACAATCAGAATAAGGCGGCTATCCTAGAGGCGTATCGTGCCAAGGCGAAAGATATAGCAACCTATAGTTTCGGTAATAATCCATATACGATGAAATTTGAAGATAATGCCTTTGACGGGCTGGACGAGTCTATTTATAAGGCAAATGTCGTTGATATTAACGACTCCGGCACGTCCGGTCTTATTAACGTAAAAGGAAGTGCCTATTATCCTTCTATGATAGCTTCGTACTTTAATAGCTTGGCTCGAATGCTTGAAAAAGCGGACGGCAACAGTCGTTTGCCGAGAGAGGCGTTAGGAAAATATACAGGTGCTGTTATTCCTTCAATAGGTGTCGTATTGGAGCGGGATACAATTCCACCAATTGAAAAGGCTGCCTATGTTCAAGTTAAACATATGGTAACACCTCGACTTGGCTTAGCTGCATGGTACTTGCGCTCCTTTGGCGGTAGTGACTATCGCTTCTATACGGCGAATGGTAATGTTACAGAAGCGCATGAATTCAACAATATGGCTAATATTTTCGGTGTTGGAGCTAAGTATCAATTAAATCATAATGTAAGTATTTCCTTCGACTATGGACAAAACCGTAGTGACTTTGGTCGCTTCATGAATGGCAATACTCATTATGAACATAAGGCTGGATCTGCTCAATTCGATATCAAGGGTCGTGATATAGGTGGTGTACCTCATTTCTGGGCATTGCGCTTTGATGTTGGTCGTGCCGATATGAATAAACCTGGCTCTTGGAATGCCTATGTGGACTATAAATACTTTGCTCATGGCTCCTTCTTCGGCGGCAATGGCACAGAGGCTGTACCTGACCGTTACTTGGATGGTATTAAGAGCTTTACCTTTGGTGGTGGCTATGTGCCAACTAAAGATCTTCTTTTACAAGCATTCTATACATTTGATGCTAAAGGGATTAATAAACGAGATACCTTATATGGATCTGAAAACTTCAAACTTGGGAATTATACTCGTTTCCAAATGACGTATAAATTCTAAAAATTATGTCCGATTTGTCCGAAACGTATATTTTTGGTCTATTCGGAGTAGATATGCAAGATACACTTTGCTAACATTAAAATGTGAATGATATTCAATGTCATTATATGTTAGTGAAGTGTATCTTTTTTAGTTTGTGTGTAAGATACAAGATATATGTTTAGTTATAAGTTTAGGAGGGCACAATGAACCGGTGGGGACATACAAAGCGTACCATAATCCTGTCTAGTGCAGTTGCCTTGTGGCTTAGCGCGCCTCTAGTGGTTTGGGCAGATAATGCGACTGTCACTACAGATGTTGTTCATGTGAAAGGCACATGGGCAGAAGAAGAAGCAAAATTGAACTCACAGCAAGTGCAAATCATTACCAAGAAAGAGATTGAAAAGAAACAGGCGAAGTCCGTCGAAGATATTATTTTTACACAAACAGGTGTATCTAGAACAGTTGATGCTATGGGACGTGTTGGCGTGTCCATTCGCGGTGCAGAAGCGCGTCACACTCTCATCCTCGTAGATGGTCAACCAGTGCTAGGTGATTTTGATAAATACTCTGGTGCGGCAGATGAAGTACAACGTTTGGGCACAGAGAATGTAGAGAGAATTGAAGTTATTCAAGGTGCGGCTAGTGCTAAATACGGATCCGATGCAGTAGGTGGTGTAGTTAATATCATAACTAAAAAAGCACAAAAGAAACCATCTGTACAATTTAATGCAGAAGGCATGCGTCGGAAGAGTGATGGCGATGTTTTCCCATTCCAAAATTTCTTTATTCGTGCTGATTCAGGTCAAATGGGGAAATTGAAGGTCGGTTTGTCAGGTAGTAAACGAGATCTTATGCCAGTTCTTGCATCTGTTAAACGTCGTGCTTCTGGCATGGCCTTTGACTATGCAAAACATAACTTTAAGCCAAATGTACTTCGTTACTATGGTGACGCGGCAGATATTGGTTTAGTAGCGACCTATGAGGCTAATGATAAAAATAAAATTGAAATGCGCCTCAACCGCTATACAGAAGACCTTGTACGAGATGTTAAGCACTCCGACTCCGATTTAGAGCCACAACAACACTTTAAACGTACGGCAGATCGTAATACAGCAAACTTACAATGGTCCTCTAGAGCCGGTAAGAGTGACTGGACTGTTGAAACAAACTATTCTCGCATTAAAGAAAATGACGTAGCGCTCATTAACTATACAGGTCGTTCTGCTTATGAAGGCTCTAATGAGTTGCGTTATATCGATAACATCGATCATCGTCAATTAGATATTCGCGTAAATGCAAATACGCAAGTTAATAAAAATCATTTGCTAAGCTATGGTGTTAGCTATGCTCGTGAAGAAGGCTCTGGTAGTCGCTTAAAGAGTTCTCCTAATACAAGTACGATGTACATCGATCCATGGGATTATGATAAAAGCTTGTTAGTAGACCGCCTTGATCGTCTCGTGCGACGTAAAGGCGATAATAGTGTTAAAGTTTACTCTCACATCCATGATTATAAATTTATTAATTCCGGTGGCGGCATGCCGCAATGGGATATGGATTATGAATATTATGGTGCAGCGAATGATGCGCAAAAACCGGGGATTACGTATGATGATTATGTGAATTATGGTTTATCGGAAAGCAGACTCAGTGAATGGTCAAGCACATCGCCGAATAATCAGCCTGTAACAGATGAATTTAAGAAGCGATATTATGCTTTGGAAAATCGGTTGAAATCGGAAAATCCTGAAATGGCGGCACATCGTGCAAACATCGTAGGTGACTATTTTAAATATGGTGAGTCTAACGATCCAGAACTGCGTAAGAAAGCACCTAAGCTAAATGGTAAGGCTTTCTTAGAAGAGTACCGTAATCGCGATCAACGCTTGACTACTGGTAGTGGTACGATTCGTAAAATAAACGCTTACATTTCTGATACATGGCAAGTTAATAAGAATTTAACATTGTCTCCAATTGTGCGCTTCGACAATAGTAGCTTGTTTGGTTCTAACCTATCTGCATCTTTGGGCATGACATATAACGTTAAAGGTAATACACATCGCAGATTTAAAGCCAATGTAGGTACTGGTTATACAGAGCCTGGTATGGGCGAATTGTGGTATAACTGGGAAATGTACGCTTCTAACCCTGTAGGGATTGGGGTAGCAAAACTCGGTTGGTATTGGGCTGGCAATCCTAATTTGAAACCTGAAAAATCACTCAATTTCGACATGAGCTTGGAAGGTGAAAATAAAAATACATATGCTCGTGTAGGTGTATTCCACAACCGAATTAAGAACTATATGTCCGTATACTTCACTGGTGATTTCATGGACTTCGCACCATATCTCAAAGGTGATGCGAAATACCAACGTGCTCCAGATATGATTTATAGCTTTAAAAATATTGGTAAAGCTGAAATTACTGGTCTTCAAGCAGAAGTACAACAAAAATTCGGTAAATATTGGTCTGGTAAGTTAGGTTATACATACTTACACGCTATCAACAAGAGCGATCCAACAATGCCTCGTCAATTGCTGGATAAACCAATGCACAAAGTTGACATCGGTATTACCTATGACAACCCTAAATCTGGTTGGAATGGTTCCATCTGGGGTGATTACTATATCAACATGCTTGATAGTAATACTCTCAATAACGGTGGTAACTACTGGCCAGATATCTTGTCTGGTGATGCAGGCGTTTACAAGAAGCAAACATATGAAAAGAAAACATTTGGCATTTGGAACATAATGGTTCAAAAACGTTTCAATAAAAATGCCATGATGTATTTTGGCATCAACAATATCTTTAATCATCGCGATGATGACCGTGCTACACAAGAACGCGTCTACCGTATGGGTGTTAACCTTAAATTTGGTGGTGGCGATAGTAGTAAAACTACAGCCATCGGCAAAACTAAGGATGGTACGAATGTTAATGCTACAGGTGCTAATGTAGCTAATGGTGAAGCAGTAAATGCAGAATCTGGTGTACAAAATGTATCTGATGTAATTCGTTTAACTGATTTTATTCGTTCTGATTTTGATACTACTAAAGAACGTGGTATTACAATGGTTGGCGACTATAGAGCGCGTTGGATGGCACATGATGGTTCTAATAGACCGCAATCTCCATTTAGAGCAAACTCTGCCATCGGTTCTGCAAAAGCCAATATGTACGATGCTAATCGTCATAGCTTTGAACAACGCTTACGTCTTGGATTTGATGCTCGACTCAATGAGTTCACTAACCTCAAAGTTATCGGTAGCATGAGTGGCATGAGTGGAGTAGATACAAGCTGGACAAAATCTGATTCCAAAGGTCTCAACCATCAACGACTCGATACAGTTGATCTTACAAGACGCGTTAAGAAATGGGACGTATCCGTAGGGCGTTTAACTGAGCCTATGGGCGTTAGTGGCTACTGGTTTGGTCAATCTTATGATGGCGTTCGTGCTGTTTGGAATGGCCATGATTCTCAAGTTCGTATTGGTGTTGGTACTTTCAAACATAGTACAGGTATCAATGATTCTGCATATACACATGCAGTCCATAAAGTTATCTTTAGACCACCAACAGCAGCTGAATTGATTGGTATCAATCGTGATGATTATCCATATGATATCAACAGTGCTACAAAATCTGGTTCAGATGGTGAAAGAAAAGATTCTGATGCTCCGGCAGCACCAGATAGTCCTAATGGCATTTATGATTCGACTTATAAAGGCAAGACTAATAGCCTTTATTTCTATCAACAGCTTAAAGATTTGCAAGATGAATATGAAGCTTATAAGGCTACATTAAATCTAAATTGGAGTAATCCAAACCGCGATCAAGAAATTGAAAAGGCTAATGCTAAGTTAGTAGAAACACAACAAAAACAAGCTCAAGTTATGAGTCGTTTACAAGATATTCTTACAAAAGCATATCCTAAAGAGATGGCTGAGAAAAAATTCTCCCTCGATATTCCATCTGGTGGATATACAATGTACGAAATTACTAATAAGAAAACAGGGGAAAAACTCTATAAGACTGGTGATCTTATGTATAATGTGAACTCTCCGTTATACCCTGAATATCTAAAAGATAAGGCTAAAGGACTTATCGTACCTACTGATAATAAAGAAGCTTTGGTAAACCCTAAGGGTTATGTTGATAAACATGGTAATGAGATTAATCAATCCATTTCAGAAATTGCTAAATATAATGCCACAGATAATTGGAAGAATTATAATAATGGTTCACTTGATGAGGTTTGGGTAAAACAAGCTGATGGTACATTTAAGAGATCTTATGATTACTATGGTCAACCATCTAGTGATTACGAATTTACTGGTTTCTTAGGGGCTAAGACTTATAAATATGATACTGGTAAATACGTATTTAGCGATTATGATGCTAAAGAGGCCTTATATAAGAAGAACTTTACAATGTCCTATAACGATTATGGTGAAGGTGGTTCTTATTATGGTTGGGGCATGCCAAATGCTATGTATAACTATATGTATAATCTTGAAAATGTTGTACATGATGCAGAGTCTGAAAATAAATTACCACGCGAAGCAATCGGTAAGGTCATTGGCAACTTGATCAGAACAGAAGGTGTAGTTCTTGAAAAAGATACTGTGCCAGCCATCGATAAGGCCGCATTTATTCAATACAAGAAACAAATTGGTGCTCGTCTTGGTTTACAAGCTTGGTACTTACGTTCCTTTGGCGGTAAAACACATACATATTTAAATGCTAATGGAAACAGTAATGATGAATACAGCTTCTCCAATGTAGCTCATGTATTTGGTATCGGTGCTAAGTATCAACTTGGTGCTAATGCAGCTGTTACGGTTGATTACGGTCAAAATCGTTCTAACTTAGGACGTTACCTCAATGGTAATACCGTATATCAACATGAACGTGGCACAGCAGACTTTACTCTAAAAGGGCACCAAATGGGCGGCACACCACATTTCTGGATGGCTCGTCTAGATATTGGGCGTGCTGATTTAGATATTCCGAAATCTTGGAATGCGTTCATCGACTACAAATACTTTGAACATGGCTCCTTCTTCGGTGGCAATGGAACGGGTGCAGTACCTGATCGTTACTTAGATGGTGTTCGCAGCTTTACATTTGGTGCCGGCTATGTACCGCGCAAGGACTTGCTTCTTGAAGCATTCTATACATTTGATGCGAAGGGCACTAATAAACGAGATACTTTATATGGTAGTGAAAGCTTTAAGTTAGGCGATTATACACGAATTCAAGGGACCTATAGGTTCTAATGCTCAGTCTGTAAACAGGCAGAAAGGTTACAAATATGGAAAATTTAAATTATGTCATTCACTTATTTCATAGTGGTGGGTATGTAATGTATCCATTGTTACTCTTGTCTTTCATGGTTATCGCTATAGCTGCAGAACGTGCTTTCTTCTATCGTAAGTATGCAGGCAAAACATTTGTTGTAACTCATGCAGTAAATGAATTTGCAAAACTACAACGTTGGGATGAAATCGATAAAGTCATTAAAGAGAACCCTTCTATTGCAAGTCGTATTGCGGAAGCAGGTTTAAAAAATGATTCTAGCGAAGAAGCAATGAAGACAGCCTTTGCTGATCAAATGGGGGTTGATGCAGTTGGTTTCCGAAAATATATGGACTACTTAAGTGCAACAGTTACAATTTCTCCATTATTGGGCTTGCTTGGTACAGTAACAGGTATGATTGGCTCTTTCAGTATCCTTGACTCCGGTGCGGGTGCATCTGCCATTACTGGTGGTGTAGGTGAGGCGCTTATCGCGACAGCATCTGGCTTATGTGTGGCCATAATGGCATTTATCGTTTACACAATTTTTAGTCATCGTTTGGACTCCATTATTAACCAAATTGAAAATATGTGTGTAAATATAGTTACAGCTAAACGAGAAGGGTGGAAATAGTTATGAACTTGCAAAGCTTTCGTATGAAAACTAAGCCGGAATTCATGATCATTCCAATGATTGATATCATTTTCTTCTTGTTGGTATTCTTCATGATGAACAGCTTGCAAACAGTGGCTCAAAAAGCCTTGTCTGTACAATTACCACAGGCTACTAGTGCTTCTGCACCAGCTCAATTACCAGTGGTTTTAACATTAGATGCGGAGGGTCATATTACGATTGATAACAAGCCAATGAGCATTGACGATGCTGAGGCAATGGTAAAACAACGTATCCAAGAAAACCCTAATGCTAGTGTTATCTTACAAGCCGATAAACGAGCGGCTCATGGTCAAGTAGTAGCGATTATGGACATGTTAAAACAATCTGGCGTTAAACGCTTAGCTATTGCAGCTGAACAGAAAGGATAACTATGGGACTAGGCATATCATGGAAAAAAGCAGCCATTATATCCGCCGTAGTTCATCTTATTGCTCTCTTTATTGCTGTAATCTTTTTTGTAGTGGTTCCAGCCATTCAAGAAATGGATACCTATGAAATCGACCTCACACAAAGTGTGCTCGATGATGGTGGCAGTGGACATGCTGGTGGTGGCGGAGGTAACAGAGCAGATCTGTTCCCAAAACCATTGTCAGCAGATGAAGTAGCGGCAAGAACAAAGGCTGTTGTAGCAAATGTTGAACCATCTACCGCAACAGATATTCCTGATGCAGTAGATGTGGCAGCTAAAGCAAGTGAAAATAAAGGCAATACATCCGGTGATAATTCCGCTGTTGGTGGCACAGGCCCTGGATCAGGTGGCGGTTCTGGTGGCGGTCATGGTACCGGTGAAGGTACTGGCGTTGGTGATGGTAGAGGCCATGGTACTGGTACAGGTGATGGTACCGGTGAAGGTGATGGTCATGGTACAGGTAAAGCAGCGTTCAATGTAGAGGGCTTTTATGCAGCTGTAGATAGCCAAAAACAAATTCCTTATGCGGCTATTAAGCGTAAAATGAACGTAGATGTTACAATTAATGTAATGGCTAAATTAGATACTAATGGTAATTTAATAGACGTATATCCAACTAGTGGTGGGGATGAAATATTTGTAGAAGCGGCTCTTGATGCAGTGCGACGAGCGACTCCGTATCCAAATGAAACAGGGGATATACAACCAGTAGAAGTTCCTGTACACTTTGTAGTACAGGCCGATGGCGAAGATGAAGAAGAATAAATATATCTAAGTAATAAAGGAGATAAATATGAAATCTATTATTTTATATTCTTCCCTTACGGGAAATACTAAAAGTGTAGCGGAAGCAATGGCTTCCGTTATGCCTGAAGGTACACCTTGCGTTCCTGTAAAAGATGCACCTGAAAATTTAGCTGATTATGATACAGTATTCGTAGGTTTCTGGGTGGATCGAGGCACAGCGAATAAAGAAGCGGCAAAATTGATTGAAACTTTAAAAAATCCTAATGTAGTATTCTTTGCTACATTAGGTATGTATGCTGATTCTGATCATGCGCGTGAAAGTATCGAAAAAGCATCTGAATTATTGCCTAACAAAGAAGCTCTTGTAGACGGCTTCGTATGCCAAGGTAAAATCGATCCTAAAGTAATCGAAATGATGTATAAAATGTTCCCACCTGGATCTGCACATGGGCAAAGCCCAGAGCGCGATGCGTTACATAAAGCGGCGGAAACTCATCCAGATGAACAAGACTTTGCAAATGCAAAAGAATTTACTAAATCTGTACTTGCAAAGTTACAAGCCTAATTTCTGAAAGGGGATTGGAGTATGAGTTTAGCAAGTTTTTTTGAATCCATTCCGGAGAAACAACGAAATCTACAATTAGGTTTCAAATGCGATAATCCGATGAGTGGTGCATTTCCTCATAAACGGGTTGTACATGCAGGCCTTAATGGTACGCTCGTTTCTCCGAAAGAAACACAATCTGTTTGGGATACATTGATGAATGGTGTTCCTAAAAAGGGTGAAATGCAATGCGCTTACATTCATATTCCGTTTTGTAAGACAAAATGCACATATTGTGGCTTCTTCCAAAACGGTACGAGTCAAAGTGTTGAAGACCAATATATTGATGGTCTAATTAGCGAATTAAAGCTCGCAAGTGAACGTCCGAGATTAAAAGATGGTTTGATCCATGCCGTGTTTATCGGCGGTGGCACACCAACATCTTTATCACCGACAAACTCTGAAAGATTGCTCAAAGCCATTAAAGAGTACTTGCCATTGGCAAACGATTATGAGCTTACCTTAGAGGGTCGTATTCACGATTTGATTCCTGAAAATCTTGAAGTTTGGATGGCAAACGGCGTTAACCGTATGTCCATCGGCGTACAATCTTTCAACACAGAAGTGCGTCAAATGGTAGGTCGTTTAGATACAAAAGAAACTGTATTAGAACGGCTAGCTGCTTTAAAAGCTTATGGTCAATGCTCTGTCGTTATTGACTTAATCTATGGCTTGCCTGGTCAAACTATGGAGGTGTGGGAACAAGATTTAGCTGATTTGGTAAGTTCTGGCGTTGATGGTGCAGACCTATATCAATTAAATGTATTTGATGGTAGTGATCTCAATAAAGACATTGAAAATGGGAAGGTTCCTGCTGCAGCAACAACAGCGATGCAAGGGGATATGTTCGAATTCGGTCGACAATACCTAGATGCGCGATCTTATCGCCGATTGAGTGCCGCACATTGGAGTGCTAATAATCGTGAGCGTAGCCTATATAACACTCTAGCTAAATCGGGTGTCCCAATGTTCCCATTTGGTAGTGGTGCAGGTGGTAACGTCGATGGCTATGGCATGATGTTACATCGCGCATTAAAACCATATGAAGATATGGTAAGCCGTGGTGAAAAACCGTTTATGGCACTAATGAAACAAAGTGAATTACAACCTATCGTTAATCAAGTAGTAAGCCAACTAGAACAAGGTTTCCTCAATATTATGAGCTTAGTAAAGATGGATTCAAGATTAGATGAATTGAACTGGCTCTATAAATTATGGGAAGAACGAGGCCTTGTTGTTTATAATGGTTTACTTTACAAATTGACTGCAGCCGGTGAGTTCTGGACTGTAAATCTTACACAAAGTACATTAGAAGCTGTTGAATATATCTTGACTGGTAAGAACTCCTTCGCTGTAGAAGCAGTAGCGGCTCAGGATACAAAAACAACTTCTAAAGAGAATCCTAATCAACAAGTACGTGGCATTGGTCAAGGAAAAGCGAATATCTCTGTGCCAACGGATGAGGATTCTGAGACACAACGTAAAGAGGCTCTTATTACTAAGGCGAAAGCTGAAATTTCCAAGAGCGGTGCTTCTGGAGAGTCTGCAGAACGAATGGTGCAAGCTATGTACAATTTGAGCGCTGACGAAATTGAATATATGATGGAACGTATGATGTCCTAAACTATTATGTTACACCTCAATTCTAACAACCTCTGGGAATAACTAATTTATAATAAACAAGACATAATACGTAACATATAGGTGCTCTTTGTAGTACAAAGTAACCCCAGCCTTTGGTCTGGGGTTTACTTTTTATAGCGCGAAAGGTATTCTGTAGATATAAGACTTAAAGGGCTTTAAACAGTATAAGAATAGATATACAAACCTATAAGGCTATAAAAACTGATTACTGTTAAAATCATAAATTGATAAGAAAGATATTGAATCTATAAGATGTAAAGTAATATTGCTTATATAGCTAATTGTAGGCTTAGGGGGTTAGTATGAGTACATTTCCTCAAAAAAAGATAGATATATTAGGTATTGGAGCTAGTACATTAGACCGTTTTATCGTGGTTGATCATTATCCAACAGGTCGTGAGGTGCAGCAAGTTTTATCCTCGACCAACGATGGTGGTGGACCTGTAGCAACTGCCTTGGCCGTTGCAGGTAAATATGGTGCACGTACGGCCATGATTGATAGTATCGGTGACGATATGGTAGGGCAGCATATTTTAGATGATTTCAAAAAATATAATGTTAATACCGATTCTATTCATATTGAGGGACAGGCAAAAAGTGGTGTCGCTACAATCCTCGTAAAGCATAGTACTGGCGAGCGTGCCGTATTTTTTGAACGCTCTACTGCGCCAGAGCCAGTATTTTTAGATGCTCATAAGCAATTAATTAAAGAATCTTTCATTTTACATGTCAATGGACGGCATCGACAATTCATGTGTTCTGCCATGGCATTAGCACAAGAGGTTGGTACTATTATCTCCCTCGATGGAGGTGCACAGCGCTACGATGAAGAGATGAAATCTATTACAGAGGCAAGTCATATTGTTATTGTTGCTCGTGATTATGCTGAAAAGTATACGGGCACTACTGATTTAGAAGAGGCTTGCCGTATTATTCATGAACGTGGCGCACTTATTGCAGGGGTTACGGATGGCGCTAATGGTAGTTATTTCGTATGGCCTGATGGAACTTTCTATCGCTGCCAAGCATTTCCTCAAGAACATGTAGTTGATACAACGGGGGCTGGAGATAGTTTTCATGGTGCATTTCTTTCAAAGCTTGTTACATTATTGAATGAGTTAGCTCCAGTGGAAGGGTTAAAGACCTCTACATATGGTATAGATTTATTACAATATTGTGGACATTCTGATCTAGAAAGGGCTGCTATTTTTGCGTCCGCTGTAGCAGCTTTAAATACGCAAGGGATTGGTGGCCGTAGCCCTTTACCAAGTTTACAAGTTGTACATAAATTAATGGGATTGGAGTAAATCAGTATGTGGCACGATATTTCCCATTCTCATGTACAACGGTACATGCAACAAAATCCCTATCGATTATTAGCGTTTAGCTTTCTAGGCGTCATGATTATAGGTACCATATTGCTTATGTTACCGATGGCGAGTGCTCAGGGGCAAACGACGGCTCTTGTAGATGCCGCTTTTACAGCCGTATCTTGTGTTTCGGTAACAGGGCTGGCCACTGTAGATACTTATTATCATTGGTCTTTATTTGGTAAGATTGTAATGGTTATCCTTATTCAGTTAGGTGGGTTAGGAATTGTATCTTTCACAACCATAATTGCTTTGCTTCTAGGTAAACGAGTAGGCCTTAAAAATCGTGTGCTTTTGTCCGAGGATGTCGGACAGGATGGTATGACTGGATTACTACATATTACGAAAAAGTTAACGCTTTATACCTTTGCTATTGAAATTGTAGGAGGCATAATCTATACGATTCAGCTATATCCTTATATTGGACAGGCTGCATTATATACAGGTATCATGCAAGCTATTTCCACCTTTTGTAACGCTGGATTTGTATTTTTTGATAATGATCTACCGTATGCCATGGTAGGGGACATATTATTTAATATCAATACGGCCGTGCTAATTGTGATCGGTGGTTTTGGCTATTTAGCGGCCTTTGACATATGGTCACACCGTAAGGTGAGACGATTTGTTGACTTAAAACTTCACACTAAGATTATGTTAGTAGGCACAGCGATTCTTATCTTATTAGGAACTATCATTTTTTTAGGTGTGGAATGGTCAAATCCAAAAACCTTTGGGTCATTACCGATTTGGAATAAAATAATGGCCTCTTTATTTCAAGCGATTACGCCGCGTACAGCGGGGATTGCAACGGTTGACTATAATGCATTACATCCAATTACCTTGTTTGTTACTATTATTCTCATGTTTATTGGTGCTGGCCCAAACTCTACCGGTGGAGGCGTTAAAATTAGCACCGTAGCAGTAACCATACTTGCATCGCGTACCTTGTTTAATAACCGTCCAGATACAGAGATTTTTGAACGTCGTATTTCATTAGTAACCGTGCTTAAAGCCAATGGGATTATATTTTTATCGCTTCTTCTCATTTTAATAGCCACATGTTATCTGGCTTGGGATGAGCCTTATGATTTTATTCGATTGCTATTTGAGGTTACGTCTGCCTTTGGGACTGTAGGCCTTACAACGGGAATTACGCCCGATTTATCTGAAAGCAGTAAATGGGTGCTGATGCTTGTTATGTTTACAGGTCGTGTGGGTGTTATGACCGTTATTGGTACATGGGCTCTTAGGACGTCACCAACGAAGCCAATTGGGTATGCAGAAGAGAATGTATTGTTGTAATTGAGTAGAATAGTTAGCCTATCAGGAGATATAGCATGAAATATAAAACAATAGCTGTCATTGGTCTTGGACAATTTGGTACGACCATCGCCAAGATGTTAGCCTCTATGAATCATGAGGTTTTGGGTGTAGATATTAATCCAGAAATTGTACAAAAGGTTTCCCCCTATGTCACACATGCTATCGTAGCAGATACTACTGATGAAGAGGCTATTAAAGCCTTAGCTTTGAGCCAATTTGATATAGTTATTGTTGCTATTGGGGATAATATCCAGGCAAATCTTATGACTTCGATGTTATTGAAAGAAATGAAAATGCCTCATGTGGTTTCGAAAGCTGAAAATGCACTCCAAGGTAAGATGCTCAAGAAGATGGGGGTCGATATGGTTATCTATCCAGAATACGATGTAGCACAACGATTAGCTCAATCGTTGACACGAGAACATGTAATGGATTACCTACAGCTATCTAAAAGTATTAGCCTTATTGAAGTAGATATGCCAAAATTTTTGGTAGGCACTTGCTTGAAAGATTCTAATCTGCGTGAGAAATATAATCTTAATGCTGTAGGAATCAGGCGTGGGGAGGATTTAGAAGTCCCTCCTAATCCGTTTACGATTCTTTCAGCAGAGGAAAAACTATTAATCATAGGAAATAATTCTGATTTAGATGCATTAACAGTGTAGTAAGTATACGAAAGAGATATAAATATATCGAAAAAATATGATATAATAAGATAGAATTCAGTATAGGCCATACGTATTCGTATGGCCTTTTAATATAGAAATGAAGGTTATTATGACAGAGGAACAATATATAACGGCGCTGACCAATAACCCACATGGGATTCGAAATATTCCAAATCCTACAGAAGCTATGCAACTTACATGTGTGGGACAAAACGGCATGTTGTTACAATATATTAAAGAACCTACTCAAAAGGTTATTGAAACGGCGCTTTCACAAGCACCACGAGCTATACAATTCGTTGAAAATCCTACAGAAGAATTGTTAAAAGCCTTAGTGGAAAAAGATTGGGCGGTTTTAGAATATATCGACAATCCGTCTGATACATTAATAAAAAGTGCGTTAGCTCAATCAGGTTGGGCTATTCGCTATATTGCGAACCCATCTGAAGAATTGCAATTAGAGGCGGTGAAGGCGAATTATGATGCCTTACAATATATCAATGCTCCAAGCGAAGCTGTGCAGTTACAAGCCGTGCAAGAGAGTTACTTAGCCTTGCGCTACATTGATGAGCCTAGCGTAGCTGTACTAGAAGCAGCAGTAAAGCAAGATCCACAGGCAATGCGTCAGATTACAAACCTCACTAAGAACTTGGCCTTGCATTTATTTAAGGTAAGTGCGGCTATCGTCGGTTATATACCTAATACATTGGGCGTTACGGTAGACGAAATCAAAGATATAATTCTAGATGCCATTTCTAGCGATACCGTTGATGAAGACTATGTACGCGAGTTAATCAACAATAAAGCTATCGGTGGACGTCAATCCAAATGGCCTATTGATATATTGTCACTTATTGATAGGTATGGTACTAGAACTGTTAAGAAAATTGCAGTAGGCGAATATTTGAGATATTAGAACGGAGATACAATGAACTTTATAGATACAATGGCAAGCGTTGAGTTAGTGCTTGCTGCTAATCAAGTACCCTTGCTCGTCGGTGAGACGGGTATAGGTAAAACCTCTCTCGCAGCGCGCGTTGCAGAGGTACATAATTGGGAATTAGTAACTATTGACGGAAACCTTTTAAAAGAAGGTGAAATTGGTGGCTTGCCTACAGTAGAAACGGTGACTCATACGGATGGTCATGGCAATACACGGGATGTGAAAACTACAGTATACGCTGTGCATCATACATTGGAACATGTGGCACAAGCCGTAGATAAAGGGCGCCAAGTATTACTGTTTATCGACGAAATTAACCGCGCAGAACATGCAGTTCAACAAGAATTGATGAACCTTATTCTAAACCGTGAAATTAATGGCTTTTCTTTAAGTGATCAAGTGCGCATCATCGCCGCTATGAACCCTGAGGATTCCTTTGATTACCAAACGATTGACATGGACCCGGCACAGCAAAACCGTTTTGTATGGCTTTATATGAATGCTGATTATATGCAATGGATTGACTGGGCTATTGGTGCTGGTATTGAAGAAAAGGTTATTGAATTTATTTCTTCCTATCCAGAATATTTAAATCAACGTCACGAAGACGATATCGATGCCACACCTCGTTCCTTTGAACGCGTGTCCGGTCTATATAGAATTTATAAGAATCAAGAGGGCACAAGTTATAGTCGCGACGTATTTATGAATGTTATTCGTGGTAACGTAGGTAAACTCATTGCGGAGGCTTTTGTAAACTTTATCGAGTCCGATCAAGAACCTCTTATTACCTTTGATGATGTATTGGCAGCGGTTCAAAAACCAGGTGCTATTATGTCTATGGCTGAGCAGGTTAAAGGTGAAAGCCCAACTCGCCTTTATGTAGCAGCAAAAAATATGTTGCATCGTTTAAATCGCAATAGCAATGCGCAGGAAGTACATCATTTTGTGGAGTTTTTAACCTTGTATCCAGGCGATTTGCGCGTAGCGGTTATGAAAGATCTTCGTAACACGTATGAGCGCGTTTACGCTTATGCTATTGAAAATGACCTTTTTGTAGATACTTTCTTTGACGCGCAAAAATAATTTTATGTGCGTAGTTAACCAAATCGAAGCTATCTATATAGATAATCAACTGTAGTAAATTATTAGTTATGAGGTTAATTGATATATAGCATGTGACATATATTAAATTTGTTTTCTAAAGAAAAGGGGGTGTAAATATGCAACGAAACTTAGATAAGGATGATATACGTGATGCTTCGGATTTGCTGACTCATATCGATGGTTGGGAAAAGACGGGTTCTTATGATGCGGAAGCTATCGAGGCTCTTGATCGATGGCATGCGAAACGAGAGCGCATACATCGCGAAGCAGAGGCTTTGTATACGCAAATATACGCATCCTATGAGGCCTATGTAGATAGCTATGAAGAACAACATCATAGCATGGCGCCTGAACGTATAGCGGCTGATCTTATGAACCATAATATGTCGGATAGCCATATAGGTACTATCGGTCGTGCTCTTGAAGACGTACAAGTGGAGGGGACAGACCTTTCCGTTATGCAGCAAGCGATAATGACACCTGCCTATGAGCAACGGTTGTGGAACATATTGCATGATGTAAACAGTTTGCTCCTTGAAGAGGACCAATTCTTTGGTTACTTTTACTTACAAATGACTCATCGCATTCGCTTTGATATGGCCAGTGCTTTTGGTATTAATCTTAAACAGGGCGGATATGTATTATATGTAAATCCCTTTATCTTGTTACGCCAATCACCTGATGTGATGAAGGATGGTATTAAGCGTGAAGTTCTTCATATCATTTCTGCTCATTTGATGCGGGTAAAAGCACTGAGCCAAGGCTTTCACAAAACAGCAGTCCATATGGCTATGGACATGGTCGTAAATGATTACCTTGAACATGTAGACCGTGATGCAGTAACGGTAGCCAATGTAAATGCGCGCTTTGGTTTGTTATTAAAGCGTTTTCGTACCATTGAATACTATGCGAAGGCTATTGATAAGGTCATGAAAGAAAAACCAGATCTCTTTGTGCCCATCGATAATGCAGATACAGCGGTTGCTATGGAGTTTGACCCTCAAACTAGCCATGATATTTGGGATGAATCTGATTCTATTGATATAGATACGATGGACCAAATCACGGAGCGCTATATCAATGAAGCATCAAAGGGGGATATGGAAGGCTATGTGAAAAGTCTTATCGATACATTCCAAAAAATGCGACGCGCTTTGCCGTGGTATTTTTATCTCAAAAAGCTGATGGGCAAGGTAGCGAGTGGATACAAAAAAACGACGATGCGTCGTAATCGTCGTCAGCCTGAGCGTTTGGAATTGTCTGGTACATTGCGCCAACATAAGGCAAATGTATGGGTAGCTCTCGACATGAGTGGTAGTATAACTGATGTAGAGTTTACGAATGCCTTAGAGCAAGTGTTACAAATCGTGCATGCTTATAACCATCGCATTACCGTTGTAGAATGTGATAATGAGGTGCGCCGCACCTATACGATGGAATCTGTAAAAGATGTAAAACCTCGCCTCGATGTGCGTGGTGCAACGGCCTTTACCCCTGTATTCTCTCTGGCTAATCAAAACCGTGTAGATTTACTTGTATATTTTACGGATGGCAAAGGGGAAGAGCGACTTCGAGAGGCGCCAAGGGGCTATAAGGTGCTGTGGGTGTTGACCGGTGAGAACCCTCAATTATCTTTGCATACCCCATACGGCCTGGTTCGTGAACTCGGCTATGTTGGTGTTGATGAAACTCAAGATATTGATGAGTTTGTACGCATGGCTAACCGTGGGGGCTTTTCTATGGCAAATCAAGAGATTTAGTCTATTAGAATGCAATTTTTTATGGGTTTGACCTTGAACCAAGACTATATACAAAAATGACGCAATCCTTTGGATTGCGTCATTTTTAGGTCTGTAGATTTTGTATTAGCTGTTAAGCTCAATAGAAGAACCTGGATCGATAATGAGTGCTGTTTGGTTATACTTACCTTCTACAAGACTTGTAAATACACCTGGTTCGCGGTCGATAACGGGCCATGTTTTGTAGTGAATTGGAATGGAAATACGCGCTTTTACATAAGAAGCAGCAAGAGCTGCATCTTCAACCCCCATTGTGTAATTATCACCGATAGGAAGAAGGGCGTAATCAATTTCACCAAAACGATTTAATAATTTCATATCGCTAAAGAGTGCTGTATCACCAGCGAAGTATAGGATATCTCCGTAGAAATCTACGATACAACCTGCAGCGTGACCGCCAGGGATGCCAGAGCCGTGGAAGGCAGGAACCATTCGAACAGAACCGAATTCAAAGTTGAACTTGCCACCTAAATGCATGGCGTGTGTACGACAACCGGCAGCTGCCGCTTTACCCGCTACCTCAGCAGTAGAAATAACGAGTGCATCATTTGCTTTGGCAATAAAATCTGTGTCGCCATAATGATCATCATGACCATGACTGACAAAGATATATTGGCATTTGATGTCTTCTCTTTTAGCGATATCCCATGTATTACCGGTCAAGAATGGGTCGAAAATCATGGATACATCGCCACGTGTGAGCATAAAGCAAGCGTGACCAAAATAAGTTAGTTTTGTTTTCATAGGAACACTTCCTTCCTTGTACATACAATTCTTAATTCTATTGTATAATATAATAAATGAAAATAAAACTATTGGTGATAATTTATACATAATTAGTAAGGATATATTATGGATTTAACACATTTTGATCAAGATGGAAATGCTTGGATGGTAGATGTATCAGATAAGGATATTACAACTCGTACTGCCGTGGCAGAAGGCTTTATTGCTATTAATGATGCCATTTATGAGCGTATCGAGGCGGGAACAATAAAAAAGGGGGATGTTCTTAGTGTGGCTCAATTGGCAGCTATTATGGGGGCGAAACAGACGAGTAATCTAATTCCCCTTTGTCATCCGTTAGCATTGACTAAGGTAGAGGTGCATTGTACTCTTGTTGATGGTGAAAGTCCTGCCTGTACGGATGCTACACATAATCGTGCTGTTAAGGTTCGGGCTACCGTAAAAACGACAGGAAAGACAGGTGTTGAAATGGAAGCACTTACAGCGGTTCAAGTAGGACTTTTAACAGTCTACGATATGTGTAAAGCTATTGATAAAGGGATGATTATAGGCCCTACATATCTTGTAGAAAAAGAAGGCGGGAAAAGTGGACATTTTGTCCGTTCCTTTGTAGAATAATATAGATATAAAGAATAGGGGATTGAAAATGGAAATAGTACTTTATGAGCCTGAAATTCCAGGTAATACAGGAAATATAGCGCGTTTATGCGCCGCCAATCATATGACCTTACATCTGATCAAACCCCTTGGCTTTTCTATTGATGACAAGCATGTAAAACGTGCTGGCCTTGATTACTGGCACTTGGTAGATGTACAGGTACATGAAAATATTCAAGAATTATATGAGAAATATCCTAATCGTAGATATTTCTATGCCACTACCAAAGCAAAGCATACTCATTCCGAGGTGAAATATGAAATTGGTGATATGCTCGTTTTTGGCCCTGAAACAAGAGGATTGCCTGAAAGTTTATTAGATGGTAAAGAGGATACATGCATTCGTATACCCATGGTAGATGAAGCACGCTCTCTGAACCTATCTAATGCGGTGGCAATCATAGCTTATGAAGGTATGCGTCAACTTGATTATCCAGACCTTAAGGCTGAAGGCAATTGGATTCAATCAGAATAAATAGACTTTTACAATTGAGGAATATATTATACTTATGTGTTAGGAGACCTACCAAATCTATATGACCGGTAGCGATTTTAACGGTGTTGTTTGGAGGAGGATATTATGAACTACGATAAAGCTCATGATTTAGCTCACGCAATGCGTGAATCCGAAGAGTACAAAGAATTAATGGCTGCTCAGGAAGCAGTGAAAGCAGATGCAGTAGCAACGGGTTTGGTTCGCACATTTATGGCACAACAAATGCAATGGGAATATGCTAAGTTGTCCGGTGCTCCAGAAGCAGATGAGTTGCAGAAGAAACAAGAAGAATTGATGCCTCAAATTCAAGAAAATGCTGCAGCGGCTGCTTATTTGCAAGCGCAAATGCGTTGGAGCCAGATTTCTAATGATATTTACAAAATCATTAGCGAACCAATCACTGAGGGGATGAAAGTGTTAGATCATGGCGAACAACAACCACAACATTAAGGTATTACAAACAGCTTTATTAGAAAAATTACCAAGTACACGTGTACGCGAGCAGGAGCTCCTTTGTCATCATACGACATTCAAAATTGGAGGACCTGCAGACTTATTTATTGAACCTACTACGATGGCAGAACTTAGTTTTACGCTTCGTACCATTCACGAATTAGATGTGCCTGTAACTATTATTGGTTGTGGCTCTAATATTTTGGTGAAAGACGGAGGAATTCGTGGTGCTGTTGTATCAGTTCGACATATGACTCAAATCATGGACTGTAATGAAAACACATTGTGCATTGGTTCTGGGTATATGTTAAAAGATGCTTCTGAATTTGCTTGGGAGAATAGTTTATCTGGACTTGAATTTGCCATTGGTATTCCAGGCACACTTGGTGGTGCCGTATTTATGAATGCAGGTGCTTATGACGGTGAAATGAGCCATGTAGTTACTGCAGTGAGAGCCGTAGATTTCCAAGGTAATATCAAAGAATATGATGCATCTCACTTGGACTTTGCTTATCGTCATAGTGTATTCCACGATAATCATGAAGTTATTGGGGAAGTCATTATGACACTCAAACCAGGTGATAAGGATACCATTAAGGCTCGCATGGATGAGTTGACCGAAAAGCGCGAATCTAAACAGCCTTTAGAGTATGCTAGTGCAGGTTCAACCTTTAAACGCCCACCAGGGTACTTTGCAGGTACATTGATTGAACAAACAGGCCTAAAGGGGTTGTCTGTAGGTGATGCGCAAGTGTCCCACAAACATGCAGGCTTTGTCATCAATACAGGTAGTGCTAGTGCAAAGGACGTACTTGATTTGATTGCAGAAGTACAGCGTCGTGTGTATGATAGACATGGCGTACACCTTGAGCCCGAAGTACGTATGATTGGTGAAGACTAATATCAACTAAATACTAATATAAGATTTCTTATGTAACGTTACTCTTTTTAGGGATGATGGATTCATAAGAAATCTTTTTTTATGTCCATTATAAGCGTATGATATTTATATAGTTAGTCTATATTTGGGAGGCGATGATATGAATACTTTGTTGGCCCAAGAGATTCATGATAAAGCACTAGCATGTGGGTATGACGATTGTGGTATAGTACCTCTTGATGCACTTGATTTTTATAAAGAACGAATGATAAAGCGTTTAGAAGATGTACCTGAAAGTAAAAAGGTATATGCACATAGTAATGCCTTTTTAACATTGAAAGAAAACTATCCTTGGGCACAATCTATAGTGGTTTGTACTGAATATTTTGGAGCGTATAAGTTTCCTGCTTCGCTTCAAAAGCGATATGCAAAAGGCTTACTACTATCGTTAGCTAATATCCCTGATGGGGTCGAAGTCAAACAAAGGCGATCTTTTGAAACATGGTTCAATGATAAGAACATCCAATTTATTGGTGGTGAAACAGCAAAGCCTACTGGTGTTGTTCCTTTGCGCCCTGCTTCTGTAGCGGCAGGACTTGGAATTTATAGAAAAAACAATTTCTTTTATGGACCTAAAGGCTCTAATTATGAATTGGTAGCCTATTTAATTGATCAGCCTTGTGAGTATATTCGTCATCTAGAGATACCACCATGTCCAGAGACTTGCAATTTATGTCAGCAAAAGTGTAAAACGAAGTCTCTATCTGCACCTTTTACAATGAATCCATTAACCTGTGTATCTTATATCAATACCTTTGGTGATGGTAAATTGCCAGAAGGTGTGACAGAGGATATGTTGGAAGAGTGGATATTAGGTTGTGATAATTGCCAAGACTGCTGTCCGTTTAATAAAAATTATGATTGGAGTATAGGTAAAGATTATCCTGGGCTTGATGCATTAGAACTTATACTACAGCCAGAATATATTTTGAAAGCCTCTGATAAGGAGATTATAGAAAAGTTGATTCCTAAATTCTGTTTCCATTTAACAGATAAACAAATTCCGTTGTTGCGTAAATCTGCTAAGCGGGCGATAGAGCATAAATAGGTTGTGTCCTAAGATGAGTCAAAAGTATAATCGAATGTTGAAATTGCCATGATTAGAATAGGTGTACTGTTTTGACTTTTTTCTATAGACTGCGTTATAATTAACTGTTGCCAATTTTGGGGAATATACTTGCATAGCCTGTTTTATCGAGGCTATGTGATATAGAATATACTGAAAGAATTAAAGGGAGGATCTTATGATTCGCGAAAATCTTCGTAATGTAGCGATTATCGCCCACGTTGACCATGGTAAAACTACTTTGGTGGACGCGTTATTAAAACAAAGCCATGTGTTCCGTGAAAATGAAAAAGTAGCAGAACGCGTAATGGACTCCAACGACTTGGAACGTGAACGCGGTATTACTATTTTGTCTAAAAACACTGCTGTAATGCATGATGGTATTAAAATCAATATCGTTGATACTCCAGGCCATGCTGATTTCGGCGGCGAAGTAGAACGCGTACTTAACATGGTTGACGGCGTATTGCTTCTCGTAGATGCTTATGAAGGTCCAATGCCTCAAACTAAATACGTTTTGCGTAAAGCCTTAGAACAAAAATTGAAACCAATCGTAGTAATTAATAAAATCGACCGTCCTGATCAACGTGTTAAAGAGGTTGAGGACGAAGTTCTTGAATTGTTTATGGAGCTTGAAGCTGATGATGATCAACTCGATTTCCCTGTAGTATACGCATCTGCTCGTTCTGGTGTGTCCAAAACTAATTGGGATGATGAAGCTGTAAACATGGAGCCGTTATTCAAAACATTGATTGATGAAATTCCTGCACCACAAGGTGATATGGAAGGTCCTCTTCAATTTATGGTAACTACACTTGATTACGATAACTTCATCGGTAAAATCGCCGTAGGTCGTATCGTTCGCGGTAAAATGAAAACCAACCAACAAGTGGCTATCATGAATGGTGAAAGTACTCGTAAAGCGAAAATTGGTCGTGTGTACACATACAATGGCTTGAACCGCGTTGAAACTGACGAAGCTGAAATGGGTGATATCATTGCTTTTGCAGGTATCGACGATATTAACATCGGCGAAACAGTAGCGGATGCTGAAAATCCTGAAGCATTACCATCCATCTCCATCGACGAACCAACATTGTCTATGGTGTTTTCCGTAAATAACTCTCCATTCGCAGGCCGCGAAGGTGAATTTGTTACATCCCGTCACTTGCGTGATCGTTTGTTCCGTGAAGTAGAAACTAACGTTTCTATGAAAGTAGAAGAAACTGATTCTGCAGATGCGTTCAAAGTATCTGGTCGTGGTGAATTGCATTTGGCAGTATTGATTGAAACTATGCGTCGTGAAGGCTACGAATTACAAGTAGGTAAACCTCGTGTAATTTTCAAAACTATTAACGACCAATTGTGTGAACCGCTCGAAGCATTGACCATCGACGTACCTCAGGAATTTATGGGTACCGTAATGGAAAATCTCGGTCAACGTAAAGCTGAGTTGACTAATATGGTTGAATTGGCCGGTTATCTTCGTATGGAATTCGTAGTTCCGGCTCGTGGCTTGATCGGTTTCCGTGCACAATTCTTAACAGCTACAAAAGGTAATGGCATCATGAACCATGTATTCCATGGTTATGCACCATATAAAGGTGAAATTCCTTCCCGTACACGTGGTGCTTTGGTAGCATTCGAAAATGGCGAAACTACTCCATATGGTTTGAACTCCGTTCAAGATCGTGGTACATTGTTCGTTGGCCCTAACCAAGACGTGTATGCAGGCCAAGTTATTGGTGAAAATACACGTGAACTTGATATGGATGTTAACCCATGTAAGAAAAAACATGTTACCAACATGCGTTCCAGTTCCTCTGATGAAGCGGTACGCTTGACTCCACCTCGTATCTTCTCCTTGGAACAAGCTCTTGAGTGGATCAACGATGATGAACTTGTTGAAGTGACACCTGAAAGCATTCGTATGCGTAAAACGATTCTTGATCGTAACGCACGTGCGAAAGCAGCAAAGAATAAAAAATAATATCTTATGCAGATATATAAAGGCGCTCCTTAAGGAGCGCCTTTTTTATCTAATCTATAAGTATTTATCTAACATATTCTTACAAGTCATATATTCATGAAAATAGGTGATAATTTTATCATTTATGATTATTGGGTATAAAAATAAGTTAATATACTAAATACGCATAATAACTTGCTGATAGGGGTATTGGTATATACGAAATATTTGTAACGCTGTATAATAATAACAAGTTTATTGAAAAAGTTATTGATTATGGAGGTTCTTATGAATAAGAAAATCTTAGCTTCTTTATTTGCAGTAGGTTTAGCTGCAGGTTGTGTGTGCTCTTCCGTTGATGCGCATGGCGTATTCTTTGCTAACCGCTTAGATGAAAAGGCGCTAGTACTTGGCGAAGGCCCTGTTGATGATGCGTATAGCCCAGAAATGGTAAAAAGCATCATTGGCTTAGATAACAATGGCATGGTAATTCCTGTACAAGTTATTAAACATGAAAAAAATGTAGTAGTTGTACCAAATGATAAATTGGGTATTACAGTAACTGACTTTGACTATGGTTATTGGACAAAAGACAAAGATGGTAAAACTGTTCATAAACCAATCTCTGAAGTACCAGGTGCTCAAAAAAGTACACATGCCATTAAATATGACGTTCACTACTGGAATGCAGAAGCAAAACCTTTCAATAATAAAGATGCTTTCATTCAAATCATTCCATCTGTTAACCCATTAACTCTTAGAAAAGGTGATACATATGAAATCCAAGTCTTGAAAGACGGTAAACCATATGCAAATGCACCTCTTATTAAAGACGTAATTAATGATCTTACTAATGAAAGCCAAGCAGATGCTAATGGTAAAGCAACTGTTACTGTAAGTGCTAATGGCCTTAACGTAGTAGGCGTTGAAGTGGGCTTCCCAACTCAAACTAAAGGTGAGCAAAATAAATACTTCAGTGCATTGTCCTTCATCATCAATCCTGAATAATATAGGATATAACTATTTACTAAGTGTGTGAAATAAACAAGACCTCCTAAGTTGGACTTAGGGGGTCTTTTTATATTTTTAGGGTGTACGTATAAATGCGTTCTGTGAGAGCCTCGTATTAAGCGAGGTAAGAAAGAGAGATTTTTATGAAATTACAACGAAATGTATCAGCTGTGATGGCTGCATTGGTATTAACTGGAATGACCTGCTCTGCATTTGCTACAGAAATTAATGCCACAAGCGATAAAGCGGAGGAATTGCTTGGCTTAACAATGGGGTCACCGGTACAAACACAACCAGAAGTTAAGCATATAGAAGATACCTTGACGGTTAATGTGCATGGTAAAAGCTTAACAGATACAGGTAAAACTAAAAATGTATCAGGTATTTATAATGGATTTGGATCACAATTGACGGTGGATAAAGATTTGATTGTACGCCTTAAAAATGATGCACCAGCCTCAAAAAGGGAACTCGGTCATTACTATATGAGCGCTGTGTATGCTGGTTACGGTGGTAAAGTGCCAAGACTCAGCAAGGACAATCCTGATAGAGATTATGGAGATACTAATATTCACGTCAAAGGCAATGTAGATATCGATGCTATCGGTGTCGGTTTACAAGCTAATCAACGTGGTCATATTATTGTTGATGGTGGTGGACGTATCATCACGCATCCTTTAGAAACTTCTGATACTTACTCTGTGGTGGCAGAAGAGGGTGATGTATACGTTAATACTGGCTCTGATGGTAAACATCCAGGGTCTAAAGAATTGGTCGCTGTTGGGAATGTAGGGTTAATTAATAAGGATTATGGACGTGATCCAAATCATAACGAAATGCCAACGAATATAGCATTAGCTTTTACAACACCTAATTCTAAACTTACGGGTGCTGTATTAAATGAATATGCTGAAAGCAATAAGAACCCTCATAATTCTGGTGCTGATATTTACTTACAAAATGGAGGGACTTGGAATAATGAATGGATTGGTATGGAGCGGCCTACCCCTAAAAGAGAACGTCCATCTGGGGATAATGCAGCATATCTATACAAGGGCAGTAAGGTTCGTAATCTCGTAGGTGGATCAAATCCAGCGGCAGCCGGTATCCTTCATCCTATCGATGCACGGCCTATTACAATTCAAAATTATAGCGGCTATGTGAATGCTGTTTATAAGGCCGGTGTTCCAGCTAGTGAAAAAGGAAAGGGGAATATTGTTGTTGAACATGCTGCAGATAATAGCCATATTACCTTGCAAGGCGATGGAGCTAATTTGACTAATGATGATAGCTACCGAAAGGAAATACAAGCCTTAGCTGATAAATTACAATATACTGGCAATGATAAAAAACTGAGCACAACAGTTCAAATCAATGAAGGGATTACTCGTCCAGGTGCTGTTGCAGAACTAGGTGCAGATCATTTTGACTCGCAGGGGCGTCTTGTTGTAAATGATACAACAAAGATTAATCGTGCTAATGAATCATCCTTAGTGAGTGGTTCAAAATCTGCTCTTACATCGACTGCTATGGCATGGAAGAGTAATACCAATGATTTACAACGCCGTTTAGGAGATCTTCGTCTAGCTAATACAAATCAAGGTGTATGGGCGAAATATATAGGCGGTAAATCTAAAATCACAGACGGTGCTGATGCACATATGACGTATAATGGGGTACAAGTCGGCTACGATCATAAGGCTTCTAATGGTTGGATTTTTGGCGGCGCTATTGATTACAGTACATCTAGTAATTCATATGCCAATGGTAGTGGTGATGGCAAACTTGGCGGCATCGCCTTATATGGCACAAAACAACATGATGATGGTCGTTATTTAGATATCATTGCACGTGGTAATAGATTATCCAATGACTATAAGCTTTACTCCGTAGGTGGACAACGTGTGAACGGTGATTACCATACATATGGCACATCCTTAAGCGCTGAATATGGTAAACGTATTAAGAAGGAAAATGGCTTCTACATCGATCCTAGTGTAGAATTTATTGTAGGCCGTTTGAATGGTGTATCCTATGATGCTTCTGTTGTCGATGGTGGCTCTATGCATGTGAAAGCTGATGCTGTGAATTCTGCTGTAGGCAGACTTGGTATTGGCATTGGGAAGGAAACAGAAAAATCCAATATCTTCGCTAAATTAGCATTAGCGCATGAATTCTCTGGTAAGGCAAATACAACATATTCCGCACCAGGCAATCCAATAGTACAAACAACAGTAGATATGAAGGATACATGGCTTGATGCTGAAATTGGTGGGTCTTGGAGTATCCGTCCTAGTACATATCTATATGGTACATTCACTAAAAACTTTGGTGCTATCGTAGAAAATACATGGCGCATTGATGCTGGGATACGGCATAATTTTTAATTGAATATTGCATTAATGGTCCTTATAGCGTATGCTGTAAGGACCATTAGTATATAAGGAGTTTTTTATGATTAAGTTTCTATTCATTAGGAGTTATAATGGTTAATATTTTATTCATCTGTCATGGCAATATTTGCCGTTCTACGATGGCAGAGTTTTATATGAAGCATATCGTTGAGCAGGCTGGACTAAGTGATTCTATTTATATTGAGTCTGCAGCTACATCTCGTGAGGAGATAGGGAACGACACTCATTATGGGACTAAAGAGAAATTAGATGAAATGGGTATTCCCTATACTCGTCGTAAGGCACGTCAAGTGACGATGGAGGATTATCACAACTTTGATTATCTCATCATTATGGATGAAAATAATGCGCGTAATTTAAAGCGTATTATTGGGGATGACGTAGATGCTAAGGTTTACAAGGCAATGTCTTTTGTTGGTGAAAGCCGTGATGTGAAGGATCCTTGGTATACGGGAAACTTTGACGATACCTATGATGATGTCAGTCGTAGCTGTGATGCTCTACTAGCAGTGCTTAAAGAGAAACTTTAAGCGAAATATATATACTGATGGGGCGTCAATGGTAGCTGAAATTTTAATCTACATTGAGGGCTTTTTTATAAGCCTATCTGCCTCATATACTTTATACTATCGAACCATAGCGTAATATGGTATAATTTTTAGGTGTTCATGCGCCTATAGCTCAGGGGATAGAGCGCCGGTCTCCGGAACCGGGTGCGCAGGTTCGAATCCTGCTAGGCGCACCAATGCAAAAAGGCTTCTCGAGATATCGAGAAGCCTTTTGTATAATTATATATTTTTAT
>NZ_GG770215.1:475442-769680 GCF_000163735.1 Veillonella sp. 6_1_27 | reverse complement strand
TGTATATATAATGTAATAGTAGATTTTTTTTAATAATATAATAAATGATTAAGTTTTATATAATATAATTTATATAAATATTAGTGAACAATGTAAACTTAACAAAAAAAATTTATTGATTATCACACATATATTGAGACTCATATTTTGTTGCAGAAATAAATGTTATAATAGATAGAACTTAGGTGTTTTATCGATAGTAGATTGATTTATATTTATTGGGGAAATATATGTTAACACATAATGAACAAAAACGAGCTGCAAAAACATTTAAAGATAAATGGATTGATATTTTAGATAATAAGCATAATGAAGTACAGTTAAAAGATGCATTTTGGATAGATTTATTAACTAACGTTTTTGGAATATCTGATGCTGTTAATTATATAAATTTTGAGAAACCTATAGAGCTTGATAAAATGCTTTCATCTATAACTGCAGGAGATAAATCTTATAAAGGGCGAATTGATGCATATATTAAGTCCACAAAAGTCCTAATTGAACAAAAAGGACCAAATGTAGATTTGAATAAAGGGGTAACTCAATCTGATGGGCAAAAATTACGCCCTATAGATCAAGCTAAAAGATATGCATATTCATTAGGTATTGATGAGATGCCTTCAAAAATAGTTGTTTCAAATTTTAAAGAGTTTCATGTTTATGATATGCGCACTCCAAATGCAGAACCTCATATTATAAAATTAGAGAACCTTGATACTGAATTTACTAGATTAGGATTTCTAACCTGTGTAGACAACACTCACTTAGAAAGAGAAATGCAGATTTCTATGGCTGCGGGTGAGATTGTAGGGAAAATATATGATTTACTTTATACACAATATGAAAATCCTGAACTAATTTCATCATTACATGCAATAAATCAGCTATGTGTACGTATTGTATTTTGTCTTTATGCTGAAGATGCGGGAATATTTGGTTCTAAATCAATGTTTCATGATTATTTAGCACAATTTGAAACAAAGCATATCAGAAGAGCACTTATTGATTTGTTTAATGTCTTAAATACTCCAGTAGAAAAGAGAGATCATTATTTGAATGATGATTTGGCTGCTTTTCCTTATGTAAATGGTGGTATGTTTGAGGATAATCAAATGGAGATTCCCCAATTTACTGATGAGTTACGTGTACTAATCCTAGATAGTGCTAGTGCAAGTTTTGATTGGTCACAAATAAGTCCTACAATTTTTGGAGCAGTATTTGAAAGCACGCTTAATCCTGAGACACGAAGAGAGGGGGGGATGCATTATACTTCTATTGAAAATATACATAAGGTTATAGACCCATTATTTTTGGATGATTTAAGATTAGAGCTAAATGAAATTAATCTGATAAAACAACCAGCAGCTCAGAAACGCAAGGCATTAATATTTCAAGAGAAGTTAGCATCTTTAACTTTTTTAGACCCTGCATGCGGTTCAGGGAATTTTTTAACGGAAACATATATATCTCTACGGAATCTTGAGAATGAAGCAATTAGTCTTATATATGGTAAACAAAGTATGCTATCAGTTATGACTGATAGTATTATTAAAGTTAGTATTCAACAAATGTTTGGAATTGAATTAAATGACTTTGCTGTATCGGTAGCAAAAACAGCACTTTGGATTGCTGAAAGTCAATTAATGGAGAAGACTAAAGAAATTATTTATAGTAATGATACATATCTTCCCTTAAAAGCATATAACAATATAGTAGAAGGGGATGCATTAAAACTTGACTGGAATACTATAATTTCGAATAAAGATTTAAAGTATATTATTGGTAATCCGCCTTTTAGAGGTAGATCTAAACAATCTCAAGAGCAAAAAAATAGTTCAGAGTATGTATTTGGTGCAAACTTTAAGTATGGTCAACTAGATTTTGTTGCATCTTGGTTTGTAAAAGCTGCAAAATATGTTTTTAATAGTGATATCCAAGTTTCATTTGTAGCAACGAATAGTATTGTTCAAGGCGAACAAGTCAGTACTTTATGGACTGAAATGAATAAATATAATGCTGAGATAATATATGCCTACCAACCTTTTAAGTGGGATAGCGAATCATCAAAAAAAGCTGCTGTAACCGTAGTTATAATTGGGTTTCAATGCAAGAGTTCTAAATCTATACAGAAAAAGTATTTATATTCTGATAAGCAAACTTATCAAGAAGTTAAAAATATTAATGCATATTTACTTAATGCGCCCAATATTTTAATGAGGCGTGTTGCAAAACCGTTATCTGGTCAAGCTAAGATCCTTTATGGAAGCAAGCCAAATGATGGTGGAAACTTTATTTTAACTAGTGATGAGAAAGATGAGTTATTAAAGAAATATCCAGAAGTAGAGTCTTTGATTAAAGAATTTATTGGTGGCAAAGAATTATTAAAGGGGACAAAACGATATGTAATATGGTTAAAAGATGCTGATCCCAATTTATATCTTAACTGTCCACCAATTTTAAATCGGATACATGCAGTAAAATCTTATAGATTGTCAAAGGCAAAAAATAAAACAAGTAATGCTAGTTCGATAGTAGAGAAACCTACGCTATTTGCAAGTATAGCTTCAATTAAAGGTAGCCATTATATTGCTATACCGGAATATTCTTCAGAGAGTCGAAAATATATTCCAATGCTTTATTTGGATAAAGAGGTTATTGCATCTAATAAACTTTATATGGTTGATGATGGTTCATTATATGAGTTTGGTGTATTAGAATCTAATGTTCATATGGCTTGGATGAAGACATTTGGTGGAAAGCTTGAATCAAGATATGCTTACTCTAGTGGATTTGTATATAATACCTTTCCTTGGCCTAAGCCCACAGTATTACAAAAAACAAAAATTGAGCAAACAGCTAAAGTAATTTTAGATACCAGAGCTAAATATAAATGTATTAGTTTGGGTGATTTATATTCTCCTAAAAGAATGCAAGTACTTTATGATCTGACTAAAGCACATCAAGATAATGATAAAGCTGTAATGGAGGCTTATGGTATGGATCTTTCTATTATAAAAACAGAAAGCCAAGCAGTAGAATTTTTAATACCATTATATGAGAAATTGTTATCTAATAATATAGAAAAATCTAATTAATAAATTAATGTTTTAGATAGTATGAATAAAAGTGTGGCTTAAATTAGTAAAGGAATAAGTGAGGAAAGGGATAATATTCACTTTCGTGTAATGCTTCAAGCTTGCTAGGCGCACCAAATAAGGCTTCTCGAATTTTCGAGAAGCCTTATTTGGTAATGGCGATGAATATGAAGCGTAGATATGAGTATTGTGGAGTCTTCTTATATACATGTAGTAGTTATTTATGAAAATATAATTTTAGAGAGTATTAAAATCGATTGAGCATTTAGATTTTAATATTGAAAATAGTAAGGTTTTATGAGTTTGAAAAATGATTGTTCTGTTAAAGAACATAATTATCAGCTATTAAATTTCTTTGATTTTTCTCTCTAATTTTGCATTGATTAATTATACTAAAGACTTATGTGAGACTCTTATAGCTAATAATCAATTTATTTTAGATCATATGAATTAAAAACTAATATTATATAAGTAGAATTTATTTCCCATTTGATAAAGCTTTATAAAGAGGTGTTCAATTATGAAAGGGAATAGAATAATAGAAAGAGATTCTTTGCTTGTTTTAAAAAATCAATTAACTTTATGTAAGGATATAGATTATGATATTCCTGAACAAGATAAAGGACAATCATGGGATGGTAATATATTTTTATATGAGCAGGGATCAGACGATTTAACAAAATGTAAATTAATAGGCCCAATACCTATTCAAGTAAAGGGCACGACACTCCTAAAGGTTGGTAAAGAATCTTTTCGTATGGAACGTGATGACTTAGATAATTATAGAAGGAATGGCGGAGCAGTTCTTTTCGTAATAGATGATAATAGAAAAATTGTATTTTATAAATCGTTATTACCAGTATTTATTCAGAATTTATTTGATAAAGGTAAAAAAGGTCAAAAGTCATATTCTATAAAACTAGATAAGTTCCATACAAGTAAAAAGTTTATTTATAGTTCTTTATTCTCGTTTTATCAAGAGAGTAAATGGCAAATTGGACTAAATGGGCGGGCAAAAAGCTTTATTGATATTCAAAATATTGATGGTCAGTTTTTTTGTAAGATATCATTAAAAAAGTCATTAAATTCAATTATACTAAATGATGAACTTGTCCAACCATATCATAAAGATAAGTTTGGTATGATTACACCAGTATCAATGATAAAACCAGGTGAATTATCCATTCCCTTTGATTTTGAACTAAATTTTAGTGGTAAAAAAAAGAGTATAGTTACTCAAGGGAGAGTTAATTTTACCACTCAAGAGTCTGATCAATTTATAGAGTTAAACCAACAAATAAAAATTTTCCCTTATAGGTCAGCACAAAATTTTTCTTATGATTTGAACAATGGTACAATAACTCAATCTTTAATTACGTTAGAGATTTTAAAGAACTTTTATGAGGGACGTACTTGTTATTGGAATAAGAAAAATTGGGCAGCAGTAGAGAAAAATGCAGATGCATTGAATGAAATAAAAACTTTAATTAGTATGCTTAATAATATAAAAAAATTAGAGGGGATTTTAGATATTGATATAAGTAGTAGACCATTTACAGAAAATGAAATTCATAAATTATCTTATTTATATATTCAACTCTCTG
This sequence comes from Veillonella sp. 6_1_27, assembly GCF_000163735.1. NCBI lineage: Bacteria > Bacillati > Bacillota > Negativicutes > Veillonellales > Veillonellaceae > Veillonella > Veillonella sp. 6_1_27. The sequence goes on along the minus strand of NZ_GG770215.1, from coordinate 764,981 downwards.
ATTGTAAAAAAACTACTGCAAAAGCTTCCTCTGTTTTGAGCCCACAATTACTTCAAATAGGATCTCTACAATTAGGTTTACTAATTGAACAGGATGTCCCTGAACCGTGTTTTTTTGATTTATTTAATTTACGGTTAGAGTATGGTGAAGAGGGAAAACAACGGCTACCTGCATTTGTTCTTGCTACTTACAGTATTCTTATAAATGCGATGAATTTATCACTCCCAAAAATAGAGAGTGCACTTAAAAAGTTGTCAAGCCATATACTATTATCACATTGTAATGTATTGAGACGATTTATTTGTGAGTTAGTTCGTGCATATCTTAATAGTAATAATATTGAATTTTTAAATATAGCATACTATATCTCTGGAATATTATCCCAAAATAATTCTAGTGAAATAGATTTATTAAATTTATTAATGATAAAGTATTTACAGGAGAAAATGTCAAGTAACGATACTAAGCAACTTATAAAGTTATTAGATATTTCTACTGATATTAATATTAAATGGGGTGCATGTATTTTAATGAAATCATATGAAGAGGCAAATACTTATTTCAATCAAATACCAGAACAGAGACAAATGGAATTAAAAACATATCCTTTATATGAAATTTATGAAAAGTCTAATAGAAGAACTGATTGAGTTTTATAAGTTTGTTGATTTAATTAATCAAATATACTTTTAGATATTAATAGATTATGTTTTTTATCTGTATTCGAATAATCAATATGAATGGATAGTAATAACATTCCGATACTAGCTCTACAGGTTCAAATTCTATTAGATTTACATATAAAAAGGCTTCTCAAAATTACGAGAAGCCTTTTTATATGTTATTATCTATATTTATTACACTGAATTCCTCTAGATCTAAATTCATTCATGAGTAGGTCTATTGATTTATCAATGATTTCTTCATTTGTTATATATACCATCTTTTTGTAATAGACAGTACCATCAAATTCTATCCAACGACTTGTCTTACCATTTAGTTTGCAAATCTTCATTCTGCCTGCCCAGCTTCCCATACTACGGAATTTTTTTCCCTTGGAGAAACGCACTTCTCGAATATCTTTTAATTTATAGGTTCTTTTTACTAATCCAATGCCTATAGACACTTGATCATCTTTAAAGTAAAGAAGTTTATAACGTTCTTCAGGAGGCATGGATTTAATTATAGATAGGTTATAAGTAGCAAAAGCTACAGCAATGCCGACTAATACAAACATTAGGATTATTATATAGATTCCCATATTTTTAACTCCTTTTTATTTCTATTATAATAAAAATAGGTATCGGATGAAATAATTTATATAATCAACTTTGAAGTGCTATTTGTATGTATTAATGGGAGAGAAATACATGGGGATATGTGCATGAACTAGTTAGAGATAGATAACTACATGAGTTGAGTTGCTGATAAGCTATCGATATAGAGTTTTATATTTAATAATATCGAAATAACATAATAAATGTGATTTGGGTAACACATTTTGTTTTGAGAATGATGTACAATAAGGATAGCTATATGAAAATCTGAACATCCTAGCCGGAACACTAGGACATATAGGGGAGCGTTAAATTACGTAGTGAATTTAACTAAGTGAAAAATTACTTATATATGTATCTATAGCTCATCTATATAGGGATGTGGCTATTTAGAGGGGATAATATGACAAATAAAATACAAAAGCTTACCGTCAACGAAGTTTGGCGTGATGAGCAAGATGCATGGAACCATCGTTCTGAATACTTTGTAGAAATGCACAATCGCGAGGATCGCAAGGCACAGGTCACTGATTTTTTAGCCTTCTTAAAGGAAGAAAATTTATTACCTGCAGCGAATGGTCGTACGCTTGATGTAGGCTGTGGTGTTTGTGATTATGCATTGGGCTTAGCTCGTGAAGGGTATAAGGCGACAGGCATAGATTTATCGGATGGCATGATTCGCGGTGCTAAACAATTGGCAGAGTCAGAAGGTTTAGACCTTAGCTTATATATCGGCCCTTGGTCTGATGAAACTCGTCGAGAACTCGGTTGGGATAAAAGCTTTGACTTAGCATATAGTATCTTCTGCCCAATTATGTTTGATGTAGAAAATATTCGCGCTATGCATGATGCAAGTAAGGATAAATGCTTGTGGATTGCTTTCAGCGAACGCAGTGACGAAATGGTAGATATGCTATCTGAACATTTCTTTGGTCGTGATTCTTTCCCATGGGATGGTAAGATGAAAGAGTGTTTAGATGCAATCTATGAGATGGGGCATAATGTGAAAGTAACTTATAAAACAGTTCCTGAAACAGAGGTTATGTCTCTTGAAAAGGCAGTTAATTATTTTACCATGCGACTTCATAATAATGGATGGGGAGACATGGAAGACATGAAAGAAGAGATTAGAAATCTCATTGAACCACTAGCTATTGATGGAGAAATTCATAATAAGACTGTTGATAAGGTGGCATGGGTTTCTTGGTCTGTGAAATAGGAGAGAACCATGACGGTTGATGAGAAACGTAAGTTAGAACTAAAAACTATGTACCAAATTATTGGCATCTATTGTCATAATAAGCACCATACTCCTAAAGGGCAACTTTGTGAGGAGTGTCAGAAAGTTTGGCAATATGCAGAACATCGTATAGATGTATGTCCTCATATGGAAAGCAAAACCTTCTGTAGCGTATGTAAAACGCATTGCTATGCTCCTACGTATCGTGAGAAAATACGTGAAATCATGCGCTATGGTGGACCTAGAATGTTATTTGTATCACCCATTCAAGTTGTTCGTCATATGTATTTAGAGTGGAAGGATAGAAAAAGGAACCGTACATCTTATGAAAACTGATATGATTGTAAAGACAGGCGTATTTGTAGCCTTGACGGTCTTACTATCTTATATATTTGCTATTCATACTACATTTATACATATTACCTTTGGATTTTTATCAACCGCTATATTTGGCATTCTTTATGGGCCTATGGCAGCAGGTATAATGGCTGCTATTGCCTGTTTTATAGGTATGTCCCTATTTGGGCAAGGGGTATTCTTTCCCGGCTTTATCGTATCTGAATTTCTTGTAGGCTATGTGTATGGATATTTTTTACACCGTCGTAATGTTACATTTAAACAATTACTTTTACCGGAAACGATTGTTACTGTATGCATACATCTGATATTGAATACAATGTGGCTTACAATATTTTATAACAAAGCAGTATCTGCTATATTTATTGGACGTCTTATTAAAAATATCATTTGTTTCCCTTTAGAAATTGCACTGATTTTAATTGTGTATAAGGCAGTCAGCAAGTTTATGGTACAAAAAAAGCTATAATCTTACAGTATACTAAAATGCACCCCTAACATTAGATTATATGTTAGGGGTGCATTTTTATTTGTAAATATAGCCTTTTACGCGAGTGCTTTGTCCAATACAGCTTTGATTAAAGATTTTGTTTGGTCATAGCTTTCACCAGGTTGCGCCTCGTATTGTTTGTCGAGGTCGAACCACAAGTTTGGATAGTATTCATATGGGTGAGTTTTGAAGAGCTCATGAGCATCTTGATCTTCAACCCAGTTGATGTGAATATCTGCGTATGCAGGATTTTCTGCAACGAGTTCATCGATAGCACGGAATGCATTGGCGCAATAAGGGCAACCGTTTAAATGGAAACCTAAGATTTCTTTCATGATATTCAGTCCTTTCAAAATAGAATCTACATATATTTCTATAATTTGAGATTTTATACATATTCATGTACCACAACATATGGTACACTACTGAGTATAACATATCTAGATAAGATATTCAATTTTTTAGATATATCTGATGTCAATATTGAGAATTCGATATGCATGCATTATATAAATAAGGAGATACCTATGATTTCAGGCGCACAGTATTTGGTAAAAGCCCTTCAAGAGGAGCAGGTAGAGTTTTTATTTAACTATCCTGGGGCCGCAACCATCGATATCATGGATGAATTATATAAACAAGATCAAGTAAAGGTTATTTTGCCTCGTCATGAACAAGCCTTAGCTCATGCTGCAGATGGCTATGCTCGGAGTACTGGTAAAGTAGGGGTGTGTATGGTAACCTCCGGTCCAGGTGCTACAAATCTTGTGACTGGTATTGCCACAGCGTATGCAGATAGTGTGCCCCTCGTTTGTATTACTGGACAAGTTGATTTAGGCCTCATGGGCAATGATGCTTTTCAAGAGGTAGATACTGTTGGCATCGTCCGCAATATTTGTAAATATGCCGTTACTGTTCGTGACCGTAAAGATTTAGGTCGTATTTTGAAAGAGGCCTTTTACATTGCTCGCACAGGTCGTCCAGGCCCTGTTGTAGTAGATATTCCTAAGAATATTCAGAAGGCTATGGGGTCAGATGAATATCCAACAGAGATTAATATTCGCGGTTACAAACCAAATACCACTGTTCACGTAGGTCAAGTTAAAAAGGCCTGTTCTATTATTAGTAAAGCTAAAAGGCCTCTATTCCTATTAGGCGGTGGGGTAAGTATTAGTGGGGCCAATGACCTTATGATGGAGTTGGTTGAAAAAACAGGGATTCCTGTTGTAACAACCTTGATGGGAAAAGGTGCTATTGATAGCCGTCATCCATTGTATCTTGGTAATGTAGGGATTCACGGTGGCTATGCCCCTAATGTGGCTATAACTGACTGTGACGTGATGATTTCTATTGGTACGCGCTTTAATGATCGTATTACCGGTAAACTAAGTACCTTTGCACAAAATTGTAAGATTATCCATATTGATGTAGATGCGGCATCTATTTCTAAAAATATTAAGGTTGATATTCCAATCGTAGCAGATGCTAAATTGGCTATCGAAAAAATCTTAGAATATATTGAACCTCACGACCTTGGCGAATGGCCAAAACAATTACAGCAACTTAAGGCAGAGCGTCCTGTCACTCAAGCTGACGAAGAGGGGTTAACACCTCAAACTGTTATCGAGTACATCAATCATCACTATGAACATCCTATTGTTACAACCGATGTGGGTCAAAATCAATTGTGGACTACCCAGTTCCTTGATGTGAAAGGTCAATATCAAATGTTGACGTCTGGTGGCTTAGGGACTATGGGCTATGGTTTTCCTGCTGCATTAGGTGCGCAAATGGGAAATCCAGATAAGCGTGTTTTTGCCATCTGTGGTGATGGTGGCGTGCAAATGAATATCCAAGAGTTTGCCACTGCTATGCACTACCGTTTGCCTGTGACGTTAATTATTTTAAATAATGGCTTCCTCGGAAATGTACGCCAATGGCAGCAATTATTTTACGATAAACGTTACGCTTGTACGAACTTGATGATGGATGAAAGTGCCATTGTTACGCGAGACATAATCGACAATGATGAGTTTGAGTATGTACCGGATTTTGTGAAATTGGCGGAAGCTTATGGCGCAAAGGCCATGCGTATTACTAAGGTAGAGGACATCGAAAAAGGGTTCCAATTGGCAGATACTTTCAAAAATGGTCCAACCCTACTCGAGTTCATCATTCCAACGGAGCTCAATGTGTTGCCAATGGTACCAGCAGGTAAGTCTTTAAGTGATATGTTGTTGAAGGATAAAAAATAGGAGGGGCTATGGAAGTACAAATGAAAAAACGCTGTATTTCAGCGTATGTAGAAAACCAAATCGGTGTACTAGCTAAGATTTCAGGCCTCTTTGCAGGCAAAAATTATAATCTTGATACATTGACGGTAGGGGAAACTGAAGACCCTACCATGTCTCGCATGACTATTGATCTTACTTGTGATGATTTGACGTACGAACAAATTATTAAGCAACTAAATCGCAGTGTGGAGGTTATTAAAGTTATCGACTTTACTGACATGCGAATTACGAAAAAAGAATTACTATTTATCAAGGTCAATAGCTGTAAAGAAGCGGACAAACAAGAAATTTTCCGCATTGCCCAAACCTTTGATTTGTTAGTTGTGGATTATAATCGTAAATCTGTACTTGTTCAATGTGTAAAAACTGTATCTAAAAATAATGATATGATTGCCTTATTTAAAGATATGTTCGTGAACCGTATTGAAGTCGTGCGCGGTGGTAGTGTTGCCATTGAAGCCTTATCCACACCTGACAAATAAGGTGTGTACTCTAAATGTACTTTATAAGCGTTTTAGGTCTATTCAAATATATAATACATGTATTTGAATAGACCTATTTTTTGTGGCTTAAAGCGGGTATAAATTTATATGATATAATGTCTATATCGACCATTATTGATATAGAGACTTTGGTTGTGTGCCAAGGTCTTTTTATATAGGAGGTACTATGAGTTTATTAGATGATATTTTAGCCCACAATAGAGAATATGTAGAAGATCAAAATACAGGTTATGTAGATACAGATACAAAGTGTAGTAAAATGCCTAGTCGTGAAATGGCAATTGTTACATGTATGGATACACGTCTTGTTAACTTCTTAGAAGATTCCATGGATATTGGGCGCGGTGAAGCGAAAATCGTAAAGACTGCAGGTAACTGTATTACAGGTCCCTTTGATGGCGTTGTACGTAGTTTACTTGTTTGTATTTATGAGCTAGGCGTTAACGAAATCTTTATCATTGGTCATCACGAATGTGGTATGGCAAAAACTACAGCAAAAGATCTAACAGAAAAAATGTTGGCTCGTGGTATTGCACCAGAAGCGATTCATATGGTCCGTAAAGAAATGGAACGCTGGGCTGATGGCTTTACACATCCTGCTGAAAATGTAGAAGATACAGTAGATGAATTGCGTATGAATCCTTTGATTCCTAAAGATGTGCCTATTCACGGTCTTATCTTCCATCCTAGAACGGGTGAAATCGAAGTCATTGTTAATGGCTATACACAAATGAAACAATATTACGAAAAATAGTAGGTAAATTCTTTAATAGAGGTATTGTGAATTGAGCAATATAGATAGATTAGATACATTTGAGGTAGCGTGTAAACAGCTTCTTACGGATCTTTCAAATTTTAAAAATCTCATTTCCAACCGAGTTCAATCGTTAGATGATCAAGAATGGTTATTTGATAAAGGTTCCACTAAGGTCTGTAGTGCTGATGAAAGTGGGCGAAAGAAACGCTGCAAAGTTGGAGTAGTATATAGACTACAGGTTGAGTTATCTCAAGTTGATGCAGAAACTATATGGGAGGAATTTAGTCGGTTTTGGGGTGACACTACTTTAAATCAAATTGAAAGAGTAGGTAGCAATGAGGAACTAGGTCGCTATCAATTTATAGCCAATAACTCTTTAGGGGATGAGCTTACCTGTGATATCTATTTACCTAATGAATGGAATATACCGCAATTAAATATGTTGGGATTTATTTCCGCTAGATATAGAAACGTAGATGTTGAATAAGTATAGAAAAATCTTATTTGACTTAAAGTTAAGTTTAAGTTTTATAATGTGTTCATATTAGTACTTAATAGATATTTACATAAAGGAACTATATGAATAAAAGTAAACTGTTAAAAACAATTATAGCCATTTTTGTTTTGGCTGTATTAATTATAGGTGGATATGTCCATAAGGATGCCATACAGAGTCGCATAGCTAGAACTGCCGCCGTTGTAAGTGGACAAGAAATTAAGCCACTCCTCGATTCCGAAAGTCGTTATATTCGGCAAATTGTAGCTCAAGATAATAGCACGAGTCGTACTATTATGTGGCAATCAGATAGTAGCGAAGCTGATGCGGTCATAGAGTATCGTCTTGTTGGATCCGATACGACTCAAACGATAAGAGCTACAGACAAAGCTTTTACCGATGATGGCAGTACCACCTATATCCATGAGGGTACAGTAACTGGTTTGACGCCTAATACTAAATACGAATATCGCGTTGGTTATGGTAATAATCGTCGCAGTGATTGGTATTCGTTGGAAACTGCTGGCTCCAGTGTGTATGATGTTCTTATCTATCCAGATTCTCAATCTGGCGATTATTCTGCGTGGGAGCAGATTGTTAAGGATTCCGCACATCGCAATCCAAGGACAGCCCTGTATATTAGTATGGGGGATCTTGTAGATAATGGCGAACAAGCCTATCAATGGCGCACTTGGTTAAATTCCATCAGACCATTGAGTGCTAATGTGCCGTTAGCAACGACCTTAGGCAATCACGAGATGTATACATTAGATTGGAAAATGCGTGAACCGCGTGCATATCTAAATTATTTTGATGTACCACCTAATGGAAACGAAACCTTTAATCGACGTTATTATTCCTATGATTTTGGCGATGTGCATTATGTTGTATTAGATACGATGTTGTATGAAAGTAATCATGAGGATAATCATGATACTCATCATCCTGATTTGTACGATGTAGAGGTTCAGTGGCTACGTCAAGATTTAGCAGCTAATACTAAAAAGTGGACTGTAGTCCTCATGCATCGTGATCCATTCCAATATGCTTTTGACAGACCAGGCGCAAGTCGAGATGTAGGTTTCGATGATGAGGGAGTACTATTTATGCCTATCTTCGATGAGTTTAACGTGGACTTAGTATTATCTGCTCATTTACATACATACCGCAACCGTGGTCATGTACGAAACTTTAATCGAGACCCATCTGGTCCGTTATATATCCTTACAGGGATAGCTGGTGATGCACGACGTCCTAAGTGGAAGCAACATCCCTTAGATGTATATGTAGCACCTCAGCCTGAAACGAATAATTATATGTCTATGACCGTAACACCAAATAAGCTGATTATAAAATCATTCTTACCTGATGGTACTCAGCTCGACGAATCAGTCATTGAAAAATAAGAGAAAGACACCTCCTTTGGGAGGTGTCTTTTTTGTCTAATAAAAAGCATTAAGCATTTATGAGTAAAGTTAATGTACAATATAACAAATAAAAATACGAAAAATACGTATAAAAACTTGCTTATTATAGAATGTAGTATTATAATACGTACATAGGTTATAAAAATACGCTAAATATGTATAAAATATGCATATAGTGTATAAAGGAGATAAAGTAATGAATGCATTACAAGACTTAATAAAAACTTATGCCTCCCAATATAAAGAACAGGTTGTGGAATGGCGTCGACATATTCATAGTCATCCAGAATTGTCGGGTAAAGAAAAAAATACATCTTTATTTATTCAAAAGGTGCTTGGTGAACTAGGAATTCCCTTTGTAAATGATGTTTCTGACTACGCTGTTATCGGTAAAATAGAAGGTGCTCATACAGGCCCTGTTATTGCATTGCGTGCCGATATGGATGCATTACCCATACATGAAATAACAGGATTGCCCTTTGCTTCACAAAATGAAGGCGTTATGCATGCTTGTGGTCATGATAGTCACATTGCGATTTTGCTCGGTGCCGCAGCGATTTTACAATCTATTAAGGCTCAATTGTATGGTACTGTAAAGCTTGTATTCCAACCATCTGAAGAGGAAGCGCTATTCCCAGGTGCACAAGGCATTGTCGATAGCGGTATCCTCGATGACGTAGATGAAATATATGGTCTCCATGTATGGCCTCAACTTCCAGTTGGTGCGGTAGGCCTAAAAAAAGGTAATTTGATGGCTGCATCAGACCACTTCCTTGTACATATTAAGGGCAAATCAACCCATGGTGCGGAGCCTCACAATGGGGTTGATGCTATTGTGGCCGCAGCGAACTGGATTGTAAATGTGGAGTCCATGGTCGCTCGCGAAACGAATCCTATGGAAAATCTTGTATGCACCATAGGTGTTATAAATGGCGGTGACCGATACAATGTGGGCTGTGGCGATGTATATCTTGAAGGTACTTGTCGTACTTATGAACCAGAGAAACGTGATTATATTGAGCGACGATTAGGTGAAAGTTTACAGGCCCTCGATGTGTTGTTTAAAACGGAAAGTACTTTGGATTATAAAAGGGGACATGGTGCAACTATCAATAATCCAGAGGCCATTGATTATGCCACATCCATTGTAGAGAAATATCTTGGTAAAGACGCAGTGGTACATCCTGAGTTCCCATCTATGGCAGCAGAAGACTTCTCCGCCTATCTTCATAAAATCAAAGGTGCGTTCCTTTGGTTAGGTACTGGCTTTGAAGGCAATCCGGCTTTGCATAATGCAGCTTTCACCATCGATGAAAGCATCCTCGAACCTGGTATAACAATGATGGCAGCTATTGCCGCCGAATATTTACAAGAAAAGTAGTTAAACACATAGTTTGAAATAAGAGGTTATCATGAAAAGTTTACAACATACATCATTTAAAACAATGCTTCAATATACACCAGAGGAAATTAAATACTTCTTGGAGTTAGCAAAAAAATTAAAAGCTGATAAAAAAGCAGGTAAAGAAATCAAAACATTGGTGGGTAAAAACTTTGCATTAATTTTTGAAAAGGATTCCACACGGACACGTTGTGCCTTTGAAGTCGGGGCTGCTGATCAAGGGGCTTTTACAACATATCTTGGTCCTACAGGTTCTCAAATGAATAAGAAAGAATCCTTAAAGGATACGGCTCGTGTTCTTGGTTCCATGTATGATGCTATCGAGTTTAGAGGATTTGACCAAGAGGACGTAGATACATTGGCGGAATACTCTGGTGTACCAGTTTGGAATGGGCTTACCGATATGGATCATCCGACACAAACATTAGCCAATTTCTTAACACTTCAAGAAAATATCGACAAACCGTTGAATGAAATTTCTTTTGCCTATGTGGGTCATGGTCAATCTAATATGTGCAATGCTTTGATGAGTGGTGCCGTTAAAATGGGGATGGATTTCAGACTTATTGGCCCTAAACAATACTGGCCAGCTGGTCCATTCTACGAAGAGTGTTTAAAGGTGGCTAAAGAAACAGGTGCTACTATTACTTGTACAGATGATGTAGCTGAAGGTGTTAAAGGCTTAGATGTCATTTACACTGGTGTGTGGGTAACGATGGGCGATACTTACGATATGTGGGAGGAACGTATCAATACATTTAAACCGTTCCAAGTAAATGCAGAAATGATGGCATTAACTGGCAATCCCAATACTAAGTTCTGTCACTGTTTACCTGCGTTCCACAACACAGAAACACAAGTAGGTAAAGATATTTATGAACGGTTTGGTATGAATGGCATTGAGGTAACCGAAGAGGTATTCGAAGGTCCAAACTCATTGGCGTTCCAAGAAGCAGAAAATCGTCTCCACACGATTAAGGCAGTTATGGTTGCTACCTTTGGAGATTATCCATTGAAATAAGTTCATCTTCCTAAATGGTGATGTATGGTATCGTTTGTTTTCTATTTATATTGGATAAAGGGCTATATAAATAGGTGTGAGTCACCAATAGGTGAGAATTGAGGTTTATTATGACACCCCATAGAGTATTTATTGTCGGTCATGAAGGCACAACGGGTCTTAGAATTCATGAACGATTATCCGATCGAAAAGATATAGAACTCTTAGCGACTGCTGATGAGGATCGCAAAAATGTAGAGGCCATTAAAGTGGTTGCAAAAAAGGCAGACATCGTATTTCTTTGTTTACCTGATGCGGCATCTAAAGATATTATGGCGGTTATCGGTGACTTGTCGTGTAAGGTAATCGATACATCTACCGCTTTTAGAACTGCTGCTGATTGGACCTATGGTTTCCCAGAACTTGGTACAAATTATAAGACAGCTATTGCTACTAAAAAACATATTGCAAATCCTGGCTGTCATGCGAGTGGTATGATTGCTTGCATAGCACCTCTTGTAAAAACAGGGCTCGTGCCAGCGGATTATCCTTTCACCATTACATCCTTAACAGGCTATAGCGGTGGTGGTAAGAAGATGATTGGCCAATATGAAAGTAATCCAAAAGACTATTTCCTTTATGCTCCTCGTCAATATGGGCTTGGTCAAGAACATAAACATTTACCTGAAGTACAACATGTATGCGGCCTTAGTGAAGCTCCAATTTTCATGCCAATCGTTGATGATTACTATTCTGGGATGGAGGTTACAGTAGGTATTCATAGTCGTTTATGTCATAAACCTGTTTGCATTGATAGGGTACAACAAACGTTAGAATACTTTTACAAAGATAGTACAATCGTTACAGTTGCACCATTTACTGAAAATAGCAATAGCGGTATGTTAAACGCTAATCAATTGAGCAATACGGATAGCATGAAAATCTATGTCACTGGTAACGATGAACGCATCATGGTTCACGCCATTTTCGATAATTTAGGTAAAGGTGCATCGGGTGCCGCCGTTCAATGTATGAATATTGCATTGGGGTTACCAGAGGATACTGGTTTAGTATTAGGTTAGAGAGGAATCTATGAAGAATGTAACAAATGCAATGCGGGCGCATATCTTAACGGCGGCCGTTCCATATATAAAACAATACACAGATCAGTACGTTGTCGTTAAATACGGTGGTAATGCCATGGCGGATGAAGAGTTAAAGAAATCTGTCATGAAGGATTTACTATTACTTCAATTAGTGGGGGTAAAAGTAGTCCTCGTTCATGGTGGTGGTCCAGCTATTAATAGCACCTTAGAGGCGATGCAAATTGAATCACATTTTGCTAATGGATTACGCGTTACCGATGAAGCAACGATGGATGTTGTACAAATGGTGCTAGCCGGCAAGGTGAATAAAGGGCTCGTGGCGGATTTAACAGATCTTGGTGGCAAAGCTGTTGGACTTTGTGGCGTAGATGGCAACATGATTCAAGTTCATAAACAAAACGAAGAACTTGGGTATGTAGGTTATATTGATACCATTGATACGAGTATTATCCATGACGTAATTAGCCGTGGCTATATTCCGGTTATTTCTTCTATCGGCATGGGAGCCGATGGCAAGACCTACAATATTAATGCGGATACGGTAGCCGCGAAAATTGCGGGCGCTCTCAAGGCGGAAACTATGGTGGCTATGACCAATATTGATGGTGTATTGCGAGATGTGCATGATCCAGATTCTTTAATTTCTAAAATTACAATGGCCGAGGCCGCTCAGTTAAAAGCGGATGGTGTCATTGCAGGCGGTATGATTCCAAAGGTAGATTGCTGCTTAGAGGCCATAGAAGCAGGGGCACAAAAGGTATTCATCATCAATGGTGAAATTCCACATGCCATTCTTATCGAGTTATTAACCGATGAAGGCCTTGGCACCATGTTTGTTGCTTAATATAGTAAACATAATACTAGTAATCATCTATTGGGTATCTTTAACATAGATAGACGACGGCATGACCGTACATTTGGAGGATATAATGAGTAATGCAATCGATTTTGAACAACAAGATAAAGAATATATAGCCAATACGTATGGTCGGTTCAACGTATGCTTTGAAAAAGGAAAAGGTTCTCTCTTGTGGGACGTAGATGGTAAAGAGTACATCGACCTCGGCTCTGGTATTGGCGTAACCGCCTTTGGTGTTGACGATGATGAGTGGACTGAGGCTGTTACTAAGCAGTCTCATGCTTTGAATCATATTTCTAATTTATATTATTCCTTGCCACAAATTGAGCTAGCGAAACAGCTCTGCGCAAAAACGGGGATGAAAAAGGTATTTTTTTCTAACTCTGGTGCGGAGTCTAACGAATGTGCGATTAAGGCAGCGCGTAAATATAGCCATGACAAATACGGCGAAGGGCGTCATATAATTGTTACCTTAGTCAATAGTTTCCACGGTCGTACTATTACCACCTTGTCCGCGACAGGACAAGATGTATTCCATCAACATTTCTTCCCATTTACGGAAGGCTTTATTTATACCCCAGCCAATGATATTGATGCGGCTTTGAAAGCCCTTGCTAATCCAGCTGTTTGTGCCATCATGATGGAACCTATTCAAGGTGAAGGTGGTGTTATGCCATTAGATAAGGAGTTTGTCCAAAGCGTAACAAAATATGCTCATGAACACGATCAACTGGTACTCATCGATGAGGTACAAACTGGTAATGGTCGGACTGGCAGCTTATATGCATACCAACAATTTGGTATCGAACCAGATGTGGTATCTACTGCAAAAGGTTTGGCCGGAGGTCTACCCATGGGTGCCACCTTATTCAATGAAAAGATGCAATATGTATTAAATGCTGGTGCTCATGCTACTACTTTTGGAGGTAATCCAATCTGCGCAGCTGCAGGTAATACTATTATTAGCCGGTTAACTCCTGAACTCCTTGACTCTGTAAAAGCAAAAGGGGAATATGTAAAGGCTACCTTAACTGGTAAAACTGGCGTTCTTGGTGTTAGCGGTATGGGCCTTATGCTTGGCATTGAAACTACGGTTGATGCTAAAGCCGTTATAGCTAAATGTCTTGAGAAAGGTGTAGTATGCTTATCTGCTAAAAATAAGGTGCGTCTTTTACCAGCTCTTAATATTCCGCAAGAACAATTAGAAAAAGCTATTGCTATTTTAGCTGATGTGATTGAAGAATTAGCGGCACAGTAAGATTTTGTTTAACTTTCATAAATATTGTTTACTATAGTTATGTAACATTGAACTATGGAAATAAACCGATGATTATATAGACTTTACTCCGTATTCGTGTTACCCTAAAAGAAACAGTCTATATTGGAGGAGTAAATATGAATACAGAATCTTTACGTAATGAAGTATTGGTTCCAGCGGTAGCAAAAACGTTGGACATTGCAGCTAAAGCAAAACCTACAAAAGAAGAAATTATCACAACGGCGAAAATCACCGCTGCTGTGACAGTTGCAACAGCTGTTGTATCCTTAGCGGTACAAGCAGTATTGCGCAACCGATAAGAAACTGAGAAAACGACATGGCGTGCTGCCTGTCGTTTTCTTTTACTTTTACCATGTTATTCCCCTAAATAAGGGGTTTTTCTTGGCGCATGTAGGTTGTGTATTTATAAATTCGGAGACTGTTTAATCGTTATATATTAGCGATGCATATTGAGATGCAATTGATATATTGATATTAGAGGAGGCGATACGATGCATAGTCGCGATTTAATAGAGCAATATAAAGGCTACGTTCAAAATTGGCGTAGATATTTTCATAAACATCCAGAACTCAGTAATGAAGAGTTTGAAACGACAAAGACACTCGCTAAAGAACTAGAATCAATGGGCGTAGAGGTTCATGTAGATACAGAACGTGGTATCGGTTTAATCGGCATTATCCATGGTTCTAAGCCGGGAAAGGCTATCGCGTTGCGCGCCGACATCGATGCACTGCCTGTTCATGAACATAATGCAGTGGACTATAAATCAGAAGTAGAAGGCAAAATGCACGCGTGCGGACATGATGGACATATGGCTATTTTATTAGGTGCGGCTAAGATGCTAATGTCTATGAAAGACCGTATTGAAGG
Source organism: Veillonella sp. 6_1_27 (assembly GCF_000163735.1). Classification (NCBI taxonomy): domain Bacteria; kingdom Bacillati; phylum Bacillota; class Negativicutes; order Veillonellales; family Veillonellaceae; genus Veillonella; species Veillonella sp. 6_1_27. The sequence goes on along the minus strand of NZ_GG770215.1, from coordinate 749,623 downwards.
CGATGTGTATTTAGCATTCCAACCTGCGGAAGAAACTGGAGCAGGGGCTCCGGATTTCATTAAATTTGGCGATTGGTATGATAAGGTAGATGCTATTTTTGGAGGGCATGTGTGGATCGATTTGCCAGCGGGACTCATATCTGTCGAAGAGGGTCCTCGTATGGCTGCCAGTAGCCAGATTACTATTAATGTAAAAGGCAAACAAGGTCATGGTGCACAGCCTCATCAAGCGATTGATGCAATTGTGGTGGCTAGTGCCATCGTTATGAACTTACAAACAGTAGTTTCTCGCAATGTGAGTGCCCTTGATTCCGTCGTTGTTACGATTGGCAATATTCATTCTGGCTCAGAATGGAATGTCATCCCTGGGGAAGCTTCCCTAGGCGGTACAGTTCGTTTCTTTGATCCAAACCAAGAACAATATATTGTCGATACTATTCGCCGCATTGTAGAACACACTGCAGAGGCCTATGGAGCGACTGCTACATTAGAATATGTAAAAAAAGTGCCTCCTACTATTAATGATCCTAAAGCCAGTGAACTGGCAGAACGTGTCGTTATTGATACATTAGGTGAGGACAAGCTTTCTAAGATGCGTAAAGTCATGCCTGGAGAAGATTTTGCCTGGTATTTACAAGATAAACCGGGATGCTTTGCCTTTATTGGTATTCAAAACCCTGATGTAGAAGCTACATACGATCATCATAATAATAGATTTAATATGGATGATACTGTATTATCTGCAGCATCTGCAGTGTATGCAGAATATGCCATTCAGTGGTTAAAAGAAAATAAATAAATTTTAACCCCATAAACCCCTTTACTTTTTTCGTAAAGGGGTTTATTATATTCCAATATTAGTCATATGTAATTAAAATGGTTTCCTGTAATAGCGCATATTTTAGCGCTTTGCGGATAAAAAGGACCTTTCTTCGCCGGACGGTTCTAGAAGCCAGAAAGGATGTAATGAACGATCAAGTTTCTATTTCAACAGCAAATATTCGTGGTGCTTTTGGGGCATTCTTTATCCCTGGTATGTACACAGCTTTATGGGCTGGTTTCGTGCCATATTTAAAAGCAAAGCTTAGTATTGGTGAAGATGTATTAGGTTCCATGATTTTGTTGCTCGGTGTAGGTTCTTGTTTATCCATGGCTATAGCAGGTAAGCTTGTAGAAAGCTTTGGGTGTAAGAGAGTCGTTTTGTTAGCTAGCTTTATTGGTATGGTATCTCTTGCCATCGTTACTATGTGTCCTACTATTGCTACAACAACAGTAGCCCTGTTCTTTTTTGGTATTGGTGTAGGCCTTAGTGGTGCTTCTGCTAATTTACAAGCTATCCTAACGGAAAAGGTGAGCAAAAAACATTTGATGGGTGCCTATCACGGTGGCTGGAGCTTAGGTGGTTTTGCTGGTGCCGGTGTTTTACTTGTGCTTTTAAAAATCTTATCTTTTTCTGTTAATGAAAGTATTTGGGGGCTACTCATCGTATTATTTATTGCGATGGTCATAGTTAGCCAATTTATGTTGACCTTTGGTAGTGATCCAAATGCAAAGATTACTAAAAAGTCTAAAAGCCCATTGTCCTTCCATCCAATCGCTCTTATTTTTGGTTTATTGTCCTTTGTGTCTTACTTGGTAGAAGGTGCTGTAGGGGACTGGAGTGCATTATATTTATTTGAAGATAAAGGGATTGTTATTGAAGAGGCTGTTATGGGTGTAATGCTCTTTAATGGTACTATGTGCATAGGCCGTTTGCTTGGTAATAGATTAGGTAAACACTTAACATCTAAGCAAGTTGTTGTTGGTGGCTATTTACTTGGCTCTATTGCGATGGGGCTTATCGTATTCTTACCAGGACATGCCTCCATGTATACTTACTTATTATTGGGTATTTCATTAGCTATGATAGTACCAAATTTATTCTCTGCGATGGGGGAACAAAATGTCATTCCTATGACACAAGCGGTTGCAACATCCACAATGCTCGGTTATATGGGTATTTTGATGGGGCCTGCCTTGATTGGTTTCATTGCGCACGGTACAAGTCTTACAGTAGCATTTATCGTATTAACTACATTGCTCGTTGTAAGTGCAGGTATTGGTAAATACGCATACCATTTAATGAGTAAAGACTGTGGTCTTAGCGAAGAACAAATTTAATAGCTTATAATTAAGGAGCTACGATTCTCGTATCGTAGCTCCTTTTTCATATTTTTATATTTTATGTATTTCACACATTAAAAAGCCACAGGTCTAGAACCTGTGGCTTTTAGAACTATCATCATATATTGATTAGATTATCGATCGCCATTGAAGATAGAGTTTTTAACAAGTACATAGTCTACTTTGCGAATGGCTTGTAGAGTCGTACCACCAGCGTAAGAGATAGCGGATTGTAAATCTTGTTCCATTTCAGTTAATGTATCGAAGATAGAACCTTTGGAGTCGATGAAGATTTTTTTACCTTCTACATTTTTGCGCTCACCTTTTTGGAACTCAGATGCAGAACCAAAATATTCTTTTACAGCTTTACCGTCAACGATTTTTTCTTCCCCTGGGGATTCTTCATGACCAGCAAATAGGGAGCCAATCATAACCATAGTAGCGCCAAAGCGAATAGATTTGGCGATGTCACCATGGTCACGGATACCACCGTCAGCTATGATAGGCTTAGTAGCTGCTTTTGCGCACCAGCGAACTGCAGCCAATTGCCAGCCGCCAGTACCAAAGCCAGTTTTCAATTTTGTGATACATACTTTACCAGGACCGATGCCTACTTTAGTCGCATCAGCACCAGCATTTTCTAGTTCACGAACTGCTTCAGGAGTGCCTACATTACCAGCGATAATGAAGGTTTCAGGTAAGTTCTTTTTTATATATTGGATCATTTCGATGACTGCATTGGAATGACCATGTGCAATATCAATAGTGATATATTCTGGGGTTAAGTTTGCTTTCTTGAATTCATCAACTAAAGCAAATTCTTCAGCTTTTACGCCGATAGAAATAGAAGAATATAAGTTAAGGTCGTGCATGCGTTTTACAAAGTCCATACGACGTTCTGGTTGGAAACGATGCATGATATAGAAATACCCTTCACGAGCTAATTTTTCAGCCAACTCTTCGTCGATGATAGTTTGCATATTAGCAGGTACTACTGGTAAGCGGAATGTGCGTTTACCTAATTTTACATGTGTATCACATTCGCTACGACTGGAGACAATACATTTATTAGGAATCAATTGCACGTCTTCATAATCAAAGATGTTAGTTGTATTAATCATAGTTTCTATATCTCCTTCGAGTATTACATATTGAACCTGTACCATTATACAAGAGACTCATAAAATTTTCAATACGTTCCGAATATTTTGTTTGGTGTAAGGGATAAACTGTAGTACAATACAAGTAGATTATGTAAATAATATATTCATTTATAGATATATGGTAAAAGGAGGTTGATTAATATGGAACAGTCTAAAATCCGTATGCTTGCTGAAGCTGGCGTAGCAATTGCCATTGCTCAAGTGTTGTCATTTATTACGATTTTCCATATGCCACAGGGGGGCTCTATTAAGGCGGCAGCACTGGTACCACTCATGATTTACGCATATCGTTGGGGCGGAACACGAGGTATCTTCGCAGGTGTTGTATATGGTATATTACACTTTATTTTAGGCTTTAAATCATCTGTTCATTATTTAAGTATTATATTAGACTACCTGGTTGCTTACGGTGCTATTGGCGTTTGTGGTTATTTTAAAGATTCTCTTTCTGGTCTTATTACTGGATCCATCGTAGGTATTGTATTGCGTTGGGGAGCATCTGTTACGAGCGGTGCTGTAGTCTTTGCTAGCTATGCTCCACAAGGGCAGAATCCTTGGGTTTATTCCATGATTTATAATGCATCCTATATGGTGCCAGATGGCCTTTTAAATATTGCAGTTTTACTATTCATCTACCAAGGTGTCAAACGAGGTTTACAACGTCGTGGATAAATTAGGTTTAATTATTTTGGCTGGAGGACTCAGTACTAGAATGGGGCAACCTAAAGCTTTGTTGCCTTGGATTAATGGTGAAAGTCTTATATCTCATGCACTTCGTAAGGGATTAGATGCAGATGTTCAAGATATTCTTATCTCTATCGGTGATGACGAGCAATTAGGACTTGCTATCCAGACTCATATTATAGATACGTTATCGAACGATGAGAAAAATAAGGCTTCTATTGTTCGGGATTCTGTTGGGCGATGCGGACCTTTAGGGGGGCTGTATAGTACTCTAGCTGTTGGTACTAGTTCTGCTTATGCGGTAATGGCAGTAGATATGCCATTCATGGAAATGGATTTGTATTATGATTGGCTCTATCAAGTAGATCATAATGATTGGAATGCCATTGTCCCATATAGTAAAAGTGGTAAGTCTGAGCCGATGGCGGGTATTTATAGGCCATATATTGCGTCCTTAATTCAATCTATTCTTGTTGGCGAAAATGTGTCGTTGCATCATGCCCTCGATGTTATTGGTCATGTAGAATCTATTGATGCTACTGATTTTAGTTGGGAGCTAAGCAATATTAATCGATTTGAAGACTATCAATGGGCGCGAGCTTTAGCGGAAAATGAATTCCGCCGTGTACCTTTAATTAGTGTGGTCGCATCGAAACGTAAAACAGGTAAGACTACTGTTGTAACGCGCCTTGTGTGTGAGTTACAAAATATCGGTTTATCCGTTGGTGTAGTAAAAAGCGATAAGCATGGCTTTCAGATGGATCATGAAGGAACAGATACAGACCTTGCCTATAAAGCTGGAGCTGATGCGGTTGCAATTGCAGGACCTACTGAAACAGCGATTCGTATACGTACGAAAGAACAATCCAACTTGTATGAAATATCACAGTTTATGCCTGTAGATATAGTTATACTAGAAACGAGATCCCAAGGGATTGCCCCAATTATAGAGGTTACTCAAGAGGGATATACGGAAGAGCTGATCTCGGACCCAATGGACCGAGTGGCGACGATAGAAATTGGCAAATTGGATCAAGACGTACCTGAATTGGTACGCCACATACAGGAAATGATGAGGAGTTTAAATGGCCGTCGTTACTGTTGAGAAGGCTCTCCAATTATGGGATGAGGCCTTACAAACTCAAGTTCATAAAGTTGAAACGATTGCAGTTAAGGCTGCGAAGGGATACGTATTAGCAGAGGATATTATTGCGCCAACGGATGTACCTGCTTTTTCAAAATCTGCAATGGATGGGTATGCTATTGCCTATGAAGAAGGTCGTAATGAATATATCGTTGACGGCATCATTGGAGCCGGTGTTGTATGGGAACAGCCTGTAAAGCCTGGCCATGCAGTACGGATTATGACTGGTGCACCAGTACCAGATACATGTGATACCGTTATCATGCAGGAACAAGTAGTAGGTACAGGTGAACCGCATACATCGATTACAATTCAAGGTAAATATCGTTGTGGTGATCATATTATTCCACAAGGTGAAGAATGTAATGCCGGTACTATTGTGATTCCGCACGGTATAGAGGTAACATCTACAGTACAAACCATTTTGACGGGACTTGGCATTATTGAGATCTCTGTTAATGCCATGCCTCGTGTATTAGTTCTTACTTCTGGTCATGAGGTTATTGAACCTGGTGAAAGCTTAACGCCTGGTAAAATTTACAATTCCAATCGAGCTATGATTTGTGGACTATTAGAGGACTTAGGTTTTCACAAGATAACACATTATCATGTAAGTGATGCTCCAGAGGCGTTAGACTCTGAAATCAATCATGTTTTAAAACTTAGTGAAGAAGCAGATGTTATAATCAGTTCTGGTGGTGTATCGGTAGGTCTTTTTGATACGATGCCTCTTATTTATGAAAAATTGGGGTCAGAATCTATCTATGCCCGTATTCAAATGCGACCGGGTGCAGCATCCTATGGTGCGGTTACCCCGAAAGGTCAGATTATCTTTGGTTTGTCCGGTAATCCAGGGGCTGCCTTTAATGGATGGCATTTAATCGTAGCGCCTACCTTGAAGCGTTATAAAGGGCTAGCTAATTGGACGACTCCAGTGGTGGCTTGTGTAATGGATACAGAAATCTTCAAACGTAATGTTTTTGATCGCTATGTACAAGGAAAAGTGGTGTTCGGCGGTGGTGTGCCACGCTTTGTGGCTAACCGTCATTTTAATAGTAGTAGCATGTTAGGGCTATATACTGTGAATGCGTTGGCATGTATTCCACGAGGAACTCATGAAGTACATCCTGGTGATACATTTAATGTGTATCTATTAGGCTTGCTGCCTGCAGTTTAGACCCTTTTGATTTTTAGATTCTTACTCTAAGGCGTTAGGTTTTTTAGACTTATAGAGTTTTAGAGTTATAGAGTTATAGATACAAATATGCTAGTTAAAACTATAATATTTATAGCTAACCATAATGTAAAAAGACGAGGTTTCTTAGGAGGCCTCGTCTTTGCGTTTATTCAAAACATTTCGTTTATCAAAAAATAATTTTAATTTTGTTACCAAAGATACTGAAATTAAATCTCAATTAAATTATAATAAAATTAAGGGAAAGATACTTTTTTAGTTAATCAATTGGTTTTGATAAAATTGTTTTAATCTACTTTTTATTTACTTTTACTATTATATAGCTATATAAGGAGTGATTTCTATGAATAAGACTTTCACAAAAAATATCCCGGTAAACGAAATTTTACATCTAGGCGAACACCTAGAGTATAAAGAGGGGCAAGTGATTAGTATTACAATTGCTCAAAATGAGCGACTCAGCATTACACTATTTGCGCTGCCTAAGGGCGAAGAAATCTCTACGCATGTAACAGTAGGCGATGCGATTGTACAAATCCTTGATGGAGAAGCGCACATCGTTGTTGGTGATACGGAGCATAATGTGAAGGCTGGTGAAACCTTGATTATGCCATCGGAAGTACCTCATAGCCTAGATGCAAGAGAAAGCTTTAAGATGCTGTTGACCGTAGTTAAATAAATATATCATAATAAATGCATCCCTTAGATCAATAAGGGGTGCATTTTATATGTATTCTTTACAAGCCAGAGCTACACCTAAAGCGCATAACGATGAAATTGTGAAATCTTTGGTATCTAATATTAATGAATTAGAACAAAGTGGATTATTTGAAAGTATTCAAGTATATAAACGGAATTTAGTACAAGTGTATAATTCCAAACAATGTACCGAACCAGTTGGCACTATTGTAGAGAACGTGTTATTTGGTACTTGGACACAGGATGAAACTGATTTGTTAAATGTAGGTAAAGCACAAGAACTGGCGTTAAGAGCGAAATTACATTAGGGAGCAAAAGTGTAATGGACTATTTTGACTATTCATATAAACATAAATATATAGAGTTTAGCAGTAACATATATAGGGTTGGTACATATCATTACAACTGGCATGCAGAAACAGAAATTTTTATCTTGTTAAAAGGTAGTGTTGAGATGAGTTGTAATGGTGAGATTTTTACGTTGAAACCTCTTGATGTCGTGATTATCTCTCCTCAAGTAGGGCATGCAACATTAGCCCTCGAAGAGGATGCTATAGCCTTTGTTATTCATGTAGGTAACGAGTTCTATCAACAGTATGATCCGGATTTTGGATCGTACCAATTTGTTTTGCGTTCAGAAGATAGTACGCGTCATAACGAATTCTTTACAACCTTACGCCATCATGCTGCTATGACGATGTTGTTGATGACTAAAGGTGAAAGTCCAGTACATCGAATGTGGATAGAACACCATTACTTAGCTTTGGCCGGTGATGTATTTAGAGAATTTGATCCTATAAAAAAGGTTCATGAAAATGCTAGACCTGGCGATATAAAACCGGCATCTTTTGATAAAATGATTGCCTATATTGATGAGCATTATGAGCAGAAAATAGAGTTAGAAGATATTGCTAAAATTGGAGGCTATAATATTGCCTATACATCGCAGTTTTTTAAACGGCAAATGGGGATTTCATTTGTTGAGTATGTATTGAGGTTAAGAATCCGTGACGCTACTGTTCGCTTAGCTAGTACGGATGAGGCGGTCGCAAGAATTGCAAGCGATTGTGGATTTGCAGATGTGAAGGCCTTTAATGTGGCTTTTAAAAAACACTTTAATATGACCCCCACAGAATATCGTAAGCAAGTCAAAAGCATTGGGCGTAAAACCGTCTTACAAGATTGGAAAGAAATTATTTCTGTAGATAATCAAGATGTTCTTGATGTATTGCATTCATTCTTGTCGTATGAAGATGATTCCCGTGCTAAGAGCGAATTGGAATTTATGAGCAAAAAATTGGAATCTTTGAAAGAAAAGTTAGCCGATGTAGTAAAGGATTTATAATTGGGTTTTATGATAACTATATTTTTATTGTGACTATATTCTTGTGATAAGAGTTTGGTAAGCAAATTATTTTGATGAATTTATGACACATATAGAAAGATTAGAATTGGGTAAATTTCTATATCAAGAAAACCTATAAAGTTATTAAAAAAAGCACTACTGTTGATAAGTAGTGCTTTTTATATATATTTTCCGGGTGAATTTATATATTGTTATAGTCCCAAAATACAATAAATCGAGAGAAATCTATCTTTTTTCGTTGATTTTACTATAAAAATTACCTTTTAATTTGGATAGTTATATTCACTAAACTGAGTAGAATATATCTCATCAGGAGTAAAAAAATTAGTAAGTTATAATTTTGGAGGATATATGAATCAAGTAAAATTTATGGAAAACGTAGGTAAAGTTGCAACTGTTACTGCTGTAGCTATGTATGTATCTTACTTTCCACAAATCATGCATAACCTAGCTCATCCAGGTACTGGCGATTGGATTCAACCACTTGTAGCTGCAATCAACTGTACATTATGGGTAGCGTATGGTTTGTTTAAAGAACATAGAGATATTCCAGTAGCATTAGCCAATGCACCAGGTATCTTCTTTGGTTTAGCAGCAGCTATTACAGCGGTTATGTAATTTTAAGAATAGATATATAATGCTATAGAAACATAAAACTATAATTTATTGACATATAAAATAAGATTACTGTTGACCGATGTTAATTATATATATCATAATGAATGCATCCCTTTGATTAATAAGGGGTGCATTTTTTATGTAAATAATTGAGAGGTATTTGTTTGATTTTATGAGGGGTGTTACGTTGTTATGGATTACTTTCACTATACCTATAAACACAATCATATAGATTTCAATAGTGATATATATAAGGTTAGTACATATCATTACAACTGGCACAGTGGCGTTGAAGTCTTGATCTTGTTAAAGGGCAGAATCGACATGAGTTGTAATAGTGAGGTTTTTACAATGGAACCTCTTGATACCATTATTATTTCCCCTCAAGTAGGTCATGCTACGTTGGCCTTAGAGGAGGATACAACAGCTCTTGTTATTCATGTGGGAAAGGAGTTTTTCCAATACTTTGATCCTAACTTCGGTATGTACCAATTTGTATTACGTTCAGATAAAACTAACCGAGATAATGAATTCTTTACGTCCCTACGTCATCGTGCTGCGCAAATGATGTTATTAATGGTAAATAGTGAAAGTTCTGATCGTCAATTATGCTTGGAGAGCCACTATTTAGCCATGACGAGTGATATATATCGTGAAATTGATGCGGTTAAGACTATCCCTGTACATACAAAGCCTGTCGATATAACAGTAGCCACCTTCGATAAAATGATTGCTTATATAGATGAGAATTATCAGCAAAAAATTGAATTAGAAAATCTTGCAAAGATAGGTGGCTATAATGTGAACTATACATCACAATTTTTTAAACGCCAATTAGGTGTCTCCTTCCTTGAATATGTATTACGATTAAGATTGAGGGAGGCTACAGTTCGTTTAGTTAATTCTAATGATGCAGTTGCACATATTGCAAGTAGCTGTGGTTTTGCGGATATTAAAGCTTTTAATGTAGCTTTTAAAAAACATTTCCATACCACGCCATCTGAATATCGTAAGCAAGCAAACGAAATAGGACGTAAAACAAAATTACATGATTGGAAGGAAATTATATCAACACAAGAACAGGATATTATAGAGATACTACAATCTTGTTTACCATATCAAGATGATTCTACTAATAAGATTAGATTAGAAGTGGCTAATCAAAAGTTAAATGACGTTAGAGAACAACTTGAGATGGTTGTAAAAAAATTACAAGATTAACTGGTATTGTTATATACCATTGTAACTGATTATAGTTGCATATTTTTGAGATTAAATTTGAGCGGATATACAATCATTAGGTTTAGGTGATTTTGTATATTTGTTAATCCTATTAAAATATATGGTGAAAGAGCACTACGATCCGATGGTAGTGCTCTTTTTTTGTACAATCATATAGGTGAAATTGTATTTTTTTAATGGGTTAAAAGAGAATAATTAAGGAAATTTTGTATGTGTTTAACAGACTTTTACCATTGAAAATGAACTTGTAAATTGGATAGTTATATCCTAAAAAAAGAGTACAATGAAATCATCGAAAGGAGCTAAGGTTTCGAAACATAAATAATCACGTCTTAAATAATGAAGTCCATTTGGAGGTTTACGATGAGTACGAAGGAACAACAAGTACAAGAAATGACAAATAAGATAGCTAATTTCATTTCTTATATGGCAAAGGTATTGCCTGATGATGTACAAGAAAAAATTCATGAATTGGCACAGGATGAAAAAAATCCTATGGCCAAATCTATTTATGAAACAATGCAACACAATATGGATTTAGCAGCTCAGCTTAATCGTCCTTCTTGTCAAGATACTGGTGTATTACAATTTTGGGTAAAGGTTGGATCTAATTATCCCTTACTAGGAGAATTAGAAGATATTCTAAGAGAAGCAACTTATAAGGCTACACAAGAGGCTCCATTACGATTGAACTGTGTAGAAACTTTTGATGAGTTTAATACTGGTAAAAATATTGGCCTCACTGCACCTTATATTCACTGGGATATCATTCCTGGTCGCGATGATGTAGAAATCTTCCCTTATATGGCTGGTGGCGGTTGTTCCTTGCCAGGATCCGGTAAAACATTGATGCCAGGCGAAGGCTATGAAGGTGTTGCTAAGTTTGTTCTTGATTTGATGACAAGCTATGGCTTGAATGCGTGTCCTCCACTATTGGTAGGTGTAGGGATTGCTACAACTATTGATACCGCTGCGGGATTATCTAAAAAGGCATTAATGCGTCCTGTATCTTCAAAAGCACCTAATGAAAAAGCGGCTTACATGGAACAATTATTAGAGGATGGCATAAATAAAATTGGTATTGGACCTCAAGGTATGGGTGGGGATAAAACTGTATTAGGTGTGAATATTGAACATGGTACACGTCATCCATCTGTTATTTCTTGTGCTGTTAGTGTAGGTTGTTGGAATCATCGCCGCGGCGATCTCGTCTTTGACAAGGATGGTAATTGCACAGTTAAATCTCATAAAGGAGTGACATTATAATGGCTAAGAAAATATTAACTACACCAATTCAAAAATCTGATTTAGAAGGCATTAAGCCAGGTGATGTGATTTATTTGACTGGGCATATTACAACTAGTCGTGATATGGGCCATCGTCGTGTGGTAGAAGAAGGTAAAACGCTACCAGTTGATGTTAAAGATGGGGCTATACTTCATGCAGGACCAATTATTCGCACTATAAGCGATAATGAATTTGAAGTTGTATCTGTAGGTCCTACTACATCTATGCGTATGGAAAAATTCGAATATGAATTTGTTAAAAAGACGGGGGTACGTCTCATTGTAGGTAAAGGCGGTATGGGTCCTGAAACAGCACGTGCCTGCAAAGATTTTGGTGCACTACACTGTGTATTCCCTGCAGGCAATGCCGTACTTGCAGCTACAGAAGTCGAAAAAGTAGAATCTGCTAATTGGCGTGAATTAGGTATGTGTGAGACTTTGTGGACTTTTAAGGTTAAAGAATTTGGTCCGCTCATCGTATCTATTGATGCAGACGGTAATAACTACTTTGAAAATAAAAAAGTAGAATACAATGCGAAGAAAGAAGAAGTGTTAGAAGAGATTTATAAACACGTAAGCTTCATTAAATAATCTCATTGTGAGCTTAACTTAATAGGGGGATTATACGGATTTTGTACAATCCTCCTTTTTTGTACCCTTTTTTAGGTATATTACACGTATTGGGAGGTATATATGGATACGAGTGTAATGATAACTCTTGGCTTCTTGGTATTTGCCATCGTCATGTTTGCGTGGGAGAAAATCCCTTTGTCTATTACCGCTATGGTTGTAGCAGTAGGCCTACACTTAAGTGGGGTATTATCCGCTAAAGAAGCGTTCGCAGGTTTTGTGGATCCAAACGTCTTACTATTTATGGGCATGTTTGTAATTGGTGAAGCTTTCTTTGCAACAGGTGTCGCTGTAGGTGTAGGTAATGTAGTTCATAAGTTTGCTAAAACTGAAACATCCTTGCTCGTTGCAGTTATGATGATTACAGGTGTTTTATCTGGCTTCTTATCTAATACTGGTACAGCTGCTGTACTGATTCCTGTAATTATCGGTATTTGTAAAAAGAGTGGTTTTAAACAAACTAAGTTATTGATGCCTCTCGTATTTGCGGCAGCCATGGGTGGTAATATCTCACTTATCGGTGCTCCTGGTAACATGATTGCTCAAGCAGGATTACAACAAGCAGGCTTAGGTTCTTTTAATTTCTTTGATTATGGTTTAGTAGGCTTACCAATCCTTATCGTAGGTACTATATTCTATGCTACAATTGGTAAACGTTTCTTACCAGATGCTCCAAGCCACCAACCAGATGGTGCTTTTGAAGGTAATGATGATTATAGTCATGTGCCATCTTGGAAGAAATGGACTGCTGCGATTATATTGATTCTGACAGTCGTTGCTATGATTTTTGAAAAACAATTAGGTGTAAAACTTTATGTAAGTGCTTGGATAGGTGCGCTTGTTTTAGTAGCTACTAATGTTATTAGCGAAACGGCAGCTGTTAAATCTATCGACATGAAAACAATTATGCTATTTGCTGGTTCTATGGCTCTCGGTGATGCAATGGTAAAAACTGGTACTGGTAGTGTAATTGCTGACATTATTGTTAATAGTCTTGGAGCAAGCCCATCTCCAATCGTTGTGTTAGTAGTAATCTTTGTGCTTGGTGTGTTTATGACAAACTTTATGTCTAATACAGCTACTTGTGCTTTACTAGTTCCAATCGGTCTTAGCCTAGCTTCTCAACTTGGCTTCGATCCTAAAGCAGTTCTTGCAGCTATCGTAATTGCAAGCTCCTTGGCATATGCAACACCAATTGGTATGCCTGCCAACACTATGGTATACAACATAGCTGGCTATAGCTTCATGGATTATGTGAAAGCTGGTTTACCACTTATCGTTGTATCTAGTATCGTAGCACTTATTTTACTTCCAATCCTATTCCCATTCTAATAAGATAAGTATTTGGTATATATTGAAAGCCCTGATGTATATTTACGTCAGGGCCTTTTCTTGCTTACCTGCATATATTGTGCTTGTTTTGTTATATATTAGATAGATTACTAAATTTGTTAGACATAAGTATTAGACATTAGAGAAACTTTCACATATAATAGAGTAATGTAAGTGTACAAATATACATTCACAGTAGACATATATTACAAAACGTATACGTCTATCTAATAGTTGTTATATAGGTTTATGTGGCCATGGTGCCGAGGAGGCTTTATGTTAAGCGATATTGAGATTGCCCAACAGAATAGAATGGAAAAGATTCAGGTTATTGCCAATAAATGTGGGTTAACACCTGATGACATTGAACAATATGGTCATTATAAAGCTAAAATTTCTTTTGATGCTATTCGTCGTTTAGAATCTAAACCAGATGGCAAATTGGTGCTAGTCACAGCGATTACGCCAACACCAGCAGGGGAAGGTAAGTCTACAACGAGCATTGGTCTCGTACAAGGCTTACAAAAAATCGGTAAAAATGCAATTGCTACATTACGTGAGCCATCCTTAGGACCTGTTTTTGGGATTAAAGGTGGTGCAGCAGGTGGCGGTTATGCTCAAGTTGTACCTATGGATGACATCAATCTTCATTTTACAGGTGATATGCATGCTATTACAGCGGCTAACAATTTATTATCCGCTATGATCGATAACCATATCCATCAAGGAAATGAATTGCAAATCGATTTGCGTCAATTATCATGGACTCGTGTTCTAGATATGAATGACCGTGCTCTTCGCAATGTGACAGTTGCACTCGGTGGTAAAGTATGTGGGTTCCCTAGAGAAGATCACTTCATGATTACTGTAGCTTCTGAAATCATGGCTATTCTTTGCTTAGCTAAGGACTTAGAAGATTTGAAAGCACGGTTTGGTCGCATCGTTATCGGTTGTAACTTAGCAGGTGATCCTATTTATGTTCATCAACTTGGATGCCAAGGTGCGATGGCACTTCTTATGAAAGATGCTATTAAACCAAATCTTGTACAAACATTAGAACATACACCGGCTATCGTTCACGGCGGTCCATTTGCAAATATTGCTCATGGTTGTAACTCCATTGTAGCTACAAAACTAGGACTTAAACTTGGTGATATCGTAGTTACTGAAGCCGGCTTTGGCGCTGACTTGGGTGCTGAAAAGTTCCTTGATATTAAATGCCGATACGGCGATATTTTCCCTGATGCAATCGTCATCGTAGCTACATTACGAGCTCTTAAAATGCATGGTGGTGTACCAAAACAAGAGTTGAATACAGAAAATGTTGAAGCCGTGACTAAAGGTTTCAGCAACTTACAAAAAGCAATTGAAAACATGCGTCATTTCAATGTGCCTGTATTAGTGGCAATCAATAAATTTGCTAGCGATACAGATGCAGAAATTGCTGAGTTGACTCGCCTATGTGATGAGTTTGGCGTGCCTGTAGAGCTTAATGAATGTTGGGAAAAGGGTGGCGAAGGCGGCACTGATATGGCGAAAAAAGTTGTAGAGTTACTTGAAGGCCCTAAGCCAACACCTAAATTCGTATATGAGTTAGAAGATAGTTTAGAGGACAAAGTTAATAAAATCGTTAAAACTATTTATGGTGGCGATGGTGTTATCTTTACGGACAAAGCGAAAAAGCAAATTAAACAATTAGCAGATTGGGGCCTTGATCGTTTGCCTGTATGTATGGCGAAAACGCAATACTCCTTATCCGATAATCCAGCACTCTTAGGAGCTCCAACAGGCTTTACAATTACTGTATCCGATATTCGTGTTGCTAATGGGGCAGGCTTTATCGTGTGTCGTACAGGTGACGTAATGGTCATGCCGGGCCTTCCTAAACGTCCTGCTGCTCTTAATATGGATATCGAAGCAGACGGCACAATTAAAGGCTTGTTCTAATAGAAAGTGTTTTTACATGAGGCTATGTTATGAAATTAGTAGAACAACGAGTAATAGATTTTGTGGCTGCTACTGCATCTAAAGAGCCAACGCCAGGTGGTGGTGCTATTGCGGCATTGACTGCCGCGACGGGAGCGGCTTTAGCAGAAATGGTGGCAAACCTTACATTTGGTAAAAAAGGCTATGAAGCGGTTCAGACTGAAATGGAAGTGCTTCAAGCTAAAGCAGAAGAGATTCGCAATCGTATGCTCGAATTATCTCAAGCTGATGCAGATGTATTTAATATCTTTATGAACGCCTTAGGATTGCCAAAGAATACAGATGAAGAAAAGGCTGCGCGTACAGCTGCTATTCAACAAGCATACAAAGATGCTGCTATGGTACCTTTTGAAATTGGAGAATTAGCGAATCAAATATTTGATTTAGCAGAATTAGCCTCTCGTAAGGGTAATCAAAACCTTATTACAGATGGTATTATTGCGGCTATTAATGCGCGTGCTGCGGTGAAATCGGCTTTTTTGAATGTGCGTATTAATTTATCTGGTATTAAAGATGAAAGTTTTGTAGAAGAACTAACATCTAAGATGTATGCCATTGAAAAAGATCTTGATGTTAAAGAGTCGTCTATCATAGGGTTATATAAATGATAAAACATTATAATATAAATCGAATAATATAACCGATCGAATTATAAAAGTTCGGGAAATAATAAAAAGAGATCCTGTTAGTATATATAAGTATAATAGGTTCTCTTTTTTCTATTGTTAAAATCCGAACGATAGTGTAAAATAAATGGGTAATATTTCGAGGTTTTATGTAGGAGACATTATGACAGAGCAGAACCCAATAAATACAGTCGATAGTATGTTGCCCATACCACAGCTCTTTGCCTTTGGTTTACAGCATGTACTTGCCATGTATGCTGGAGCTGTTGCGGTACCGATTATTGTGGCACAGGCGATGAATTTACCGGTAGAGGATTTGATTCGCCTTATTACAGCCGACTTGTTTACCTGTGGCATTGCGACCTTAATCCAAACATTAGGCTTTGGTAATATAGGTGGGCGTATCCCTATGATTCAAGGTGTTACCTTTGCATCTGTCGGACCTATGACTATGATTGGGGCACAGCATGGTATGACTGCCATTTACGGTGCCATTATTGTAGCAGGTCTATTTACTTTTATAGTAGCTCCATTCTTTAGCCGTCTAATTCGACTGTTTCCCCCTGTTGTAACGGGAACAATAATTACTCTTATTGGGATTAATTTGATGCCAGTTGCCATTAATTGGATGGGGGGCGGTGTAGGAAATCCAGAATTTGGAAGTTATACGAACATAGGACTTGGATTTCTTACGTTCTTAATTGTTGTCTTTGTATACAAGTTTGCTAAAGGTTTCTTAAGTAATCTTTCTGTATTAATAGGCTTGATCGTAGGCACAGCAATTGCCTTTGCAATGGGTGTTGCTAATTTTGATGAAGTTGGTCGATCTCAATGGGTTGCTTTCATTGAACCATTCTATTTTGGTTTGCCAACCTTTGACTGGGCTTCTGTATTATCTATGATTATCGTCATGCTCGTTGTCATGGTAGAGACGACAGGTGATAGTATTGCTATTGGTGAAATTGTGGATAAGCCAATAGGTCGAAAAGAATTGGCTTCTGTTATTCGTGCCGATGGTATTTCTACTTTAATAGGGGGAATTCTTAATAGTTTCCCATATACAGCCTTTGCTCAAAATGTAGGACTTATTGCGGTTACAGGTGTTAAAAGTCGCTTTGTAGTAGCTGCATCTGGAGTAATCTTAATTTTGTTAGGTTTATTCCCTAAATTAGCCGCTATTGTTGCTAGTATACCAAATGCAGTACTCGGTGGTGCTGGCATTGCTATGTTTGGCATGATTGTTGCCAGTGGTATCCGCTCTCTTGGCAAGGTTAGTTTTGATGGTAATCATAACTTGATGCTTGTGGCGATTAGTATTGGAGTGGCTATGATCCCTATTGCGGCGCCGAACTTTTATGCTAATTTCCCTGATTGGGCACAAATTATATTAAAATCTGGCATTACCTTTGGTAGTATTACGGCAATCTTGCTTAACTTATTACTCAATGGTGTTAATCATGGCGATGAAATTCAAGAAATGGGCCGTCGCTAAATAATACATACGAGAACTCTATTCCTATAGAATAGAGTTCTTTTTAGTGATTAAATTCACAGGGAAAATGTATGAATACTATGCTATAATATATAGATAATTGTAGAACTATTTTGTGATACTTTCATAAAATAGGAATACAGTCTGGATTTACAATTAAGTGTTTATAAAAAGTTATGTATATGGAATGTTCCCATAAGAAGGGAAGGGGCACGTGGCAGACGGAAAGATTATTGCTATCTCCATTAGTGAGAAAAAAGGGCAAAAAAAACATAATATTGAATCCGCCAATCTCATTGTAGATCATGGGATGGAGGGAGATGCTCATGCAGGAAATTGGCATCGTCAAATCAGCTTACTTGGTATCGCTAGTATTGAACATATGCGGGCGCAAGGTGCAGATGTTAAACCTGGTGATTTCGCTGAAAACATTACAGTAGAAGGTATGGTTCTTTATGAATTAGCTGTAGGGACTCACTTACAAGTAGGGGCTGATGTGATTCTTGAAATTACTCAAATTGGCAAGGAATGCCATCATGGTTGCGAAATCATGAAACAAGTTGGTTCTTGCATTATGCCTACACAAGGTATCTTTGGTAAGGTTCTTAAAAACGGTACGATTCGCGTAGGTGATGAAGTATCTATTATTAAATAATTTTGAGTTGGTAAACGAGGTGTATTATGAAAGACGCATGGGGCCGTACTATTGAATATGTACGTCTGTCGCTGACAGATGCGTGTAATTTTTGTTGTCCCTACTGCCGACCTGCAGAAATTACTCCTCAAAGTCAAACGCAACTATTGTCTGTTGATGAATGGATGACCATTTTAGGAGCTTTCCATCATATTGGTGTGAAGGCAGTACGCCTCACAGGTGGTGAGCCTTTGCTCTATCCACATATTGAAGAACTACTAGGTCGCATCAAAGAATCAGGTTGGTTTGAAGATATCTCTATGACTACCAATGGCAGTCTATTAGCTTCACGAGCGCAACGGTTAAAAAAATTTGGCTTGAATCGTGTGAATATTAGTTTGGACTCTCTTGAAACTGAAGCTTTTGCTGCTTGTGTTGGTAAAGCGGGACAGTTGGAGTCTGTTCTCGACGGTATACGTAGTGCTATTAATGCTAACTTTAAATCCGTTAAGATTAATACGGTTTTATCTCGTTATTGGTCCGATGATGAAGTTAAATCTTTATTACAATATGTTGAAAAATGGCCTGTTGTTTGGCGGTTTATTGAATACATGCCGTTCCAAGGTGATGCCTTTCATGGGCCTACCTTTGATGAATGGAAGGAACAATTAGAACGCGTTAGTGGCGGATCTCTCACAGAGGTTCATTCTGTTTATGGCTTTGGTCCAGCTACATATTTGGCACTACCTAGTGGTAAGGCTGTAGGCTTTATTTTTTCTATGTCTCATAGTTATTGTGATACATGCAATCGTGTGCGCCTTACATCTGATGGTCAAATGCGATTGTGCTTGTTGCGAGATGATGAGGCTGATCTTGTATCGCTCGTGCGCAATGGTGCCTCAGAAGAGGCTTTAGCCACGCATATCGAACGTGCTTTGCAACGAAAACAAGAACGACATGATGGTATAGGCATGGAGCAACCAGAACGACCAATGTGGCGAATCGGAGGGTAGTATGGGATTTTTTGATTTTTTAAAGCCTAGATCAAAGGAAAATATTGAATCATGCTGGCCTGGAGGCAAGATGCTTCAAGTCCATATAGAATACGATACACAAGAGTCTGTTTTTACCTATTTTGGTCGTTATGGGTTACAGTTTAGCGTTCCTAAGTCTAATTTAACGAATATTATTGTTAAAGAAGTAAGCCGCACTCATAGTGTGCTTCAACTATATAGTGGTGAAAACTGCGTAGGGACTAGTGATTTACTCCCTACTGAGGCCTGTAATATTATGAAGGATTGGGTATTACAATATTAATAATATGAATGTTGATATTTTATAGGAGTGTAATAAATTTTCTTTACATTCCTATAAAATAAGCATATAATTATTCATGTCATGGACCACTAGCTCAGCTGGCAGAGCACCTGACTCTTAATCAGGGTGTCCAGGGTTCGAACCCCTGGTGGTCCACCAGAGTAAAGAACTCACATTTTGTGTGAGTTCTTTTTTTGTGTAAATATTTTTCTTTTAGCTTTTTGCATATCTTTTTAGCCTTTATATAGTTATTTACATGGTTAAAATACGTTGTGGTTTAATCCTATTTTTCTCAAACAAGTAGTCATTGATTCAATTAAGTTTATAAACTTTAACATTAATGGAATATAGTATTGATACAATATAATATATTTTATAGACAGTAAAACTATAATAGCTTATGATGGTTTTATAATAGTTTTTCTCATTAGGAGGTACCAAATGGCAGTAGATGTTTCTAGAACACAAGATGTGTATAAAGATGCTGGCCAAAGTGTCAACTTCACCACTTTGTTATTAAACCGTAAAGATCATGAGGCAGAGCTTGAAGTGATTCAAGATATGGCAGATCGTATTCAAGCCATTAAACGTTCTGTTAGTATTCGCGCTAATGGGGAAGGTTTGGGCATTGCCTTTGGCTTTAGCCGTAAGGCATGGGATTATTTGTTCCCTAATGCACCGGTACCAAAAGAGTTAGAAGACTTCCAAGGCATAAAAGGTGATAAACAAGATGTACCAGCTGTAGCAGCTGACTTATTTTTGCATGTCCGCTCTAATGATGAATCTGTTACGTATACTGTAGTAGATCAAATTATGGAGTTCTTACGCCCTATTACATCTGTTGTAGATGAAACCCATGGCTTCCACTACGAACAAGGTCGTGCGATTATTGATTTCGTTGATGGTACGGAAAACCCTGTTGGCCAAGAGGCTGTAGAGTGGGGCGTTATTGGAGATGAAGATCCTGAATTTACTAATGGCTCTTATGCATTTGCACAGAAATATGAACATGATCTTGATGCATGGCGTGCACTTCCTACAGAAATGCAAGAAAAATTCATTGGTCGTCGCAAATTTAGTGATATCGAATTGGAGGATGATGAAAAAGATCCGGCAGCTCACAATGTAGTGGCTCAAGATAATCGTGATGATGAAGAACACAAAATCGTTCGTATGAATGTTCCATTTGCCCAACCAGGACATGGCGTACGTGGTACATATTTCATCGGTTATGCTCGTTACTGGGATGTAACTAAAACAATGCTTACCAATATGTTTACGCAAAACGATAAATTGCTTGATTACTCCAAACCTATTACTGGCATGTTATTCTTCATCCCATCTCTTGATACATTGGATGCTATTGCGGAAGGTGAACTATAACCGAATTCTGATTAATATTGGAAAGCTGTATATTCACTTAATTAGTTAGTAATATTTGGTTTTATCTATTAGATTAAAAATTTATTATATAATTCTATAGAAAGCGCCCCAAGTGGGCGCTTTTATGCTATAATAAATCTATTAAACTCGTAAAAATCCATTGTAGTCATGAATGAGGTATTCCATGAATTATACTAGCACCCGAGGTACCGTTGCGGTAAATGAAACATATGCATTGTTGCACGGCTTAGCAGAGGATGGTGGCCTATATGTACCATCTTTATTTCCTACAAACTGCTTAACTTACAATGATGTGAAAGATAAAAACTACCAAGAAGTAGCAGCCGTTGTTTTAGCAAAGTTGTTTCCATGCTTTTCCGAAGCTCATTTAAATGAAATGATTAATTCTGCTTATTGCGATGCTAACTTCAGCACCCGTGATATTGCACCATTACACTCTTTATTGGAAAAGGTTTCCGTATTGGAATTATTCCATGGCCGCACACAAGCTTTCAAAGATATGGCCTTGTCCTTATTCCCATATTTGTTAGTGGCAGCTAAAGAGGCGGAAGGTGAGAAAAAAGAGGTTCTTATCTTAACGGCTACCTCTGGTGATACTGGTAAAGCAGCTCTTGAGGGCTTCAAGGATGTACCGGGAACTCATATTCAAGTATTCTACCCGACTGATGGCGTTAGTCCTATGCAAGCGGAACAAATGCAAAAACAAGAAGGGGAGAATGTTAATGTTACGGCTATTCATGGCAATTTTGACGATGCTCAACAATTCTTGAAACGCCTCTTTGTTGATAAAGCGACTGCTGAAGAGGTTGCTGAAAAAGGGATTATGTTCTCCAGTGCGAACTCTATCAATATTGGTCGTTTAGCTCCACAAGTAGTTTACTATGTAAATGCCTATGCTGAACTGGTTGCACAAGGTGCAATCCATGAAGATGAAGCTTTCAACGTTGTAGTTCCAACAGGTAACTTCGGTAATATCTTGGCTGCTTACTATGCTAAAAAAATGGGGATTCCTATCGGCAAATTGATTTGTGCATCTAATCAAAATAACGTACTTACTGACTTCTTTGAAAACGGTACCTACGATATGAACCGCCCATTCTATACGACGATTTCTCCATCTATGGATATTCTTGAATCCTCTAACTTTGAACGATTCTTATATTATATTTCTGGTGAAGATAGCGAACGTACAGTAGGATGGATGAAAGATCTTAAAACAACAGGCAAATTAACTGTTAATGAAGAAGAGTTCAAACGTGTTAAGACTGATTTTGCTGGTGCCTACGTTGATGATGAAGAAACAAAAGCAATCATTGAACAAGTATATAATTCTTACGGTTATGTAATGGATCCTCATACGGCAGTTGCTATGGGGGCGTATATGAAGGAGTTGGAGAAGCATCCTGAAGATGGCGCTCGTCATACAGTGATTGCATCTACAGCACATCCATTTAAATTTCCTACACCAATCTGTGAGGCATTGGATATCAAGGTGGGCGAGACTCCTTATGAAAGCTTAGATAATATCTCTGCTGTAACGGGTGTTGCCTTCCCTAAACAATTGGAAGCCTTACAATCCAAACCATTGCGCTTTACAAAAGCAATCGACAAAGAGAATATGAAACAAGAAATCTTAGATTTTGTAGATACATTCTCTAAATAATACAATGCCGCCTTTCCTTAGAAGGGCGGCATATCTATATGTTTTTTATTGAGTAATCATTTTTTATTGATTAACCAATTAAATTCATTTTCTCATTAAATTAACATTCATCATATGATATGGAATTTTGTTAGTATGTATTGATGTATTCATTATTTATAGAAATATGGGTTTATAATTATATAGAGAAATATAATTATAGGAGGGGCTATGGCTAAAAAGGGCCTTATATATGCATTGTTATCCGCACTTTTATTTAGTACGATGAATGTATTTGTAAAACTGTTAGGGACAAATATTCCACCTGGGGAGATCGCTTTTGCCCGTGGGTTCTTTGGGACTGTTGCGGTGCTCATTATTATGTATGTGAAGGGCATCCGTTTTTCAAAAGAGGATCGGGGGCTCCTCGTCATGCGTGGCTTATACGGCGGTTTTGGTATGGTATGTAATTTCATAGCATTGGTACACATAAAATTATCTGATGCAACAATTCTATTTCAGACGACAGGAATATTTGTTTTTATCTTTAGTGCTCTGTTTCTGAAGGAATCGATACCTAAAGGGGCTGGCAAATGGCTTGGAGTCATTTTGATTGCTGTCTTAGTAATGGTAAATCCTTTTAGTTATGAATCATTTTCTTGGTATGCATTGGTAGCAATTTTAGGTGCTGCTTTAGCTGCGGCGGCCTATACGACGATACGAACTATTAGTAAACGCGGAAAACATAGTAATTTTGAAATCATGGCCTATTTCATGATTACTGGCATGATTGCGGGCCTCGTCACTACTGATAAGCTCGTTATGCCTCAAGGTACAGATTGGCTCATTATCTTCGCTATCGGTGGTATTAGTGTAGTGGCTCAGTTTTTCTTGACTGGCGCCTTTGTTACGACCAATGCTGTAGTGGCTCAATTCTTGCAATACGTTGGCGTATTTATTAGTTCCTTCTATGGGTTCTTGATCTTTGGTGAAAGCTTATCTATAGCAACAGTGGGCGCTGGTATTGCCATGTTTATATCCTCTGTCATGTTGGCGCGTCTTAAAGAACAGAGTGGTCCATTAAGAGAGGGCAAGGTTATAGAGGATAAAATTAAATAAATGTCGAATATATACAGTATCAGACTGTATATGACAGTGGGGGTGCTGATTACATTCGTGATTGGCACCTTTTTACATAAAAGATAAAATACAGGGGTATTAGTTAGTGATTTATTGTAATGAAATATACTAGAGCTTTTTCATTTTGAAAGTAGCTACAGACGGAGGAGCTATGTATATAAAATGGATGCATATTGAAAACTATAGGAACTTAGCCGATGTAACGCTAAGCTTTCACAATGATATTAATTACTTTGTCGGTGAAAATGCGGTAGGTAAGTCTAATTTTTTAGATCTCTTAGAAATTATCATGGAGTGCCATGGTTTTATTGAAAGTGATTTTACGGATGTAAATAAGCCTATTCGCATTGATTTTGAAATATCTCTAGGTGAGTTAAATTATAAAAGCATGTATACTGCTGATGAGGGACCTACCTACCGTTTACGACTTGAACAAGTTGTACAAGAGGTATATCCACGATTATACAGAGTCACTGATGCAGGGATTGAGCCTATGCCGTTGTCTATGATTCGTCATGCTTTATATGTGTGTCATCGCGATACCTCAGAGCAGGAACTGTTTTCTATACCGTCCTCTATATATGTAGAATTAGGACAGCTATTACAAGCTTATGTGTCTCGATTAGAAATGCCTACTGATGATTTTCAGCGTGAAATTGTTAGTTTACGTAAGGATTTAGATCCTTACTGTATGCTCAATATTCAACATCTTGTAGAGGTATTGTCTACATCCTCCGCTATGGAACGTAAGTATTCTGCTGATAATGTACGATTGATTATGGCTGTGGCTCTCAAGATTTTGGCTCAAATTTATATGAAAGTGAGTAGTGCAACTACAAATTTAGAATCTTTACTTGTATATGATGCAAAGGGATACAAGTTTTTACCAATCTTTATAAGTGTGGATGAGCCTGAGCTACATTTAAGTCCGTATTTGCAACGGGCTGTGCTCAATTATTACCGTCAAATTGCAACTAATGAAAATGAAGAGTTTTTAGCATTGCTGCGAGATATTTTTAAAATAGATGGATTGTTAGGACAGCTCTTTGTGGTTACTCACAGTACGGATGCGCTAGTTGACGATTATCGTCATATTATTCGGCTTTATCGGGATGAAAATAATATGGTCTGTGCAGCGTGTGGAGTTACTTTCAATTTTCCTAAAGAGGTAGAGAAACACTTGATTATGCATTTTCCTGAGGCAAAAGAGGCTCTATACGCTCGGTGTATTATCATCGTAGAAGGGGAGACTGAGTACGGTAGCTTTACAGGCTTTGGTAAAAAATTAGGCGTGGACTTTGACTATTTTGGAATCTGTCTTATCAACGCTCGGGGCGAGTCCTCTATCAGTAAATTGCAAAAATTGTTTAATAGATTCTCTATTCCTACAGTAGCTCTCTATGATCGCGATGTAGAGGGAAAATATGCAAAAGCACATAGCAATATATTCTATACGGAGGAAATTTGTTTTGAAATGGATTTTGTATCGTATCTACTTGCGATGCACAAGCGTTCCATAATGGATGCCATCATCAAGGACATTATTGATGACGCTCGTCCAATGGTAACAAAGGATATGGCGCGGCGTGGTTATGCTAAATTAGGTATTACTAAAAGCCAAATTGTACAACGATGTTTACCAAATATTTCGGATCGTAAGTTGGATGATTTACATATCTATTACTTCTCTTGGTTTTATGCTAATAAAGGAGTAATTGTAGGGCGACGTATTAGTCAATTTTTAGATGCTTCCATGATACCACCTGCATTTATTGCAGTAATAGAGCGTGCTAAACTTCTTTCGCTAGGCTTAGGTTAATGGAGTAATACATTACTACTTCTAATTAATAGAGTCTGACCAAAGTTTTGTTAGACTCTATTTTTTCGAAGGTAACATAGCGTTTTAGAGTGTAGGCATAGGAAATATGGTGTAAAAAATACGCATAATAAGCGATTTATTACTATAATAGATAGAATTATAAAAAACTATATTAACTAAATTTTAAAAACTACATCGAAATTTCTTGACATCTTTTTATCTTTATTTTATGATTAGTACTGTTATTAATGCATTCTCAATTAAACGTATCTAGGAGTATGAAAATGAAAGACTTTCTAAATGACTTTAAAGCATTTGCTTTCAAAGGCAATATGATGGACCTAGCTATTGGTATGATTATTGGTGCTGCTTTCACAGCATTGGTTAATTCTGTTGTAAACAACCTATTCATGCCTATTCTCAGTGTATTCACAGGTGGTATTGATTTTAGTAATTTGTACTTGCCATTGAGCACAGGTTCTAAAGATGCATTCATGTCTGGTGCTGATATTGCTACAGCTCGTGCAGCTGGATCTGTATTGCCATATGGTACATTTATTACTGATTTGATTCAATTCTTGATTTTGGCATTTGTTGTATTCTTGATGGTTCGTGGTTTGGCTAAAATGATGAAATCTGCGAAAGAAGAGGAAGTTGCAGAAGCACCTGCAACGAAAGAATGTCAATTCTGTAAATCTGAAATCAATATCAATGCAGTTAAATGCCCTAACTGTACTGCAGATTTGAACTAGTTCAAATTTAAATTATACATAAAAGGAGTGAGGTTTTGACCTTACTCCTTTTTGTTGTATTACGTTAGCTTTCTAGTATAAAATATAATTATAATATATAGAATTTTTTAGGGAGGGATATACATGGAAAAGAAACCTCTAGTAGTAGTAAATGGACTGGTTCGCAAAGATGCGATTGCATATTTAAAAGAGCATGTAGATGTGCGCCAATGGACTGAAAAAACAGTGATGCCTCGTGAGGTACTGAAGGAATGGCTCATTGATGCGGATGGTTTGTGGTGTGTACGACCTTTAGATGTAGATGGTGATCTTGTAAAGAATGCGCCAAATTTAAAGGTTATAGCACAAGCGGCCGTAGGTTATGATAATGTAAATATTGATGAACTAACAGTGGCAGGTATTCCTTATGGCAATACGCCAGGTGTTCTCAATGAAACGGTAGCAGAACTTGCATTTACGTTGATTGCCACGGCTAGTCGTCGTATTATAGAAAATGCTAACTTTGTAAAAGACGGTCGTTGGGCTCAAAGACCTTCTAATATTAAAGGTTTTGATTTAAGTCGTCGCACTCTTGGTATCATTGGCATGGGGGCTATCGGCGTATCCATTTCTCGACGTGCCCGTGCGTTTGGTATGACTGTTGTGTATCATAATCGTAATCAACGTTTGGATGATAAGATTCATAAGACTACTTATATGGAGTTAGATGATTTATTAGCCATTAGTGATGTAGTATGCGTTATGGCTCCATTGACAGATGAAACATATCATATGTGTGATGAAGCGTTTTTCAAGAAGATGAAGAATACAGCTTTATTTGTTAATGTTGGTCGTGGACCTATCGTAGATACTGATGCACTTATCAATGCTCTTAAAACGGGTGAAATCGATTATGCTGCCCTCGATGTAACGGATCCAGAACCATTACCAGCGGATCATCCATTGTTAGATGTAGAAAACTGCCTTATTGTACCGCATATTGGCTCTTACACAGATAGAACTCGTTATGACATGTCTATTTTGACAGCGGATAATATTATTGCCGGCGTTCATAAGAAACCTTTAAAAACATGTGTAAATGAAGAAGTAAATTATAAGAAACCTCAAATGGATGTAGAGTCTGCGCTAGAAGAGCTTAAAAAGGCTGGCGTTGATTTAACTGATTTCGACTAAAAGTGGAAGACATTAAAAGATATGCGGTTTTATACAAAATATGGTAAAATAAAAGAATATTTTTCCTATGGAGGTAAGAACGTTGGAACATAAAGACATTGAAAAAGATGTAGCTCCTGAAGAAGTTGTATCTGTTAACTTTATTGAAGCTATTATCAACAAAGATAACGAAACTGGCAAATACGGTGGCCGTGTATTGACTCGCTTTCCACCAGAACCAAATGGTTACTTGCATATTGGACATGCTAAATCTATTTGCCTCAACTTTGGTATTGGTAAACAATACAATGGCTTAACAAATCTTCGCTTTGATGATACAAATCCTGTAAAAGAAGATGTCGAATATGTAAACTCCATCATGGAAGACGTTAAATGGCTTGGATTTGATTGGAATGAACAACCACGCTATGCATCTGATTATTTTGACCAAATGTATGAGTATGCTAAGAAATTAATCACCCTTGGCAAGGCTTATGTAGATGATCAAAGTGCAGATGAAATTAAACAAAATCGCGGCGATTTCTCTACTCCTGGTGTCAATAGTCCATACCGTGAGCGTAGTGTAGAAGAAAACTTGGCACTCTTCGAAGAAATGAAGGCTGGCAAGTATAAAGATGGGGAAAAGGTATTGCGTGCAAAAATCGATATGGCGCATCCTAATATCGTAATGCGTGATCCTGTTATTTATCGTATTGTAAATACAGAGCATCATAATACGGGTAATGAGTGGAAAATTTACCCTATGTATGATTTTGCCCATCCTATTGAAGATGCTATTGAACGCATTACGCATTCTATTTGTACATTGGAATTTGAAGTTCACCGGCCATTATATGATTGGGTGTTAGAGGAATGGGATGATACTGAAATTCCTCAACAAATTGAGTTTGCTCGCTTGAATGTAACTAAAATGGTTATGTCCAAACGTAAATTGGGTGCTCTTGTTGAGGCAGGCCTTGTAGCTGGTTGGGATGATCCCCGTATGCCGACAATTTCAGGTTTGCGCCGCCGTGGTTATACACCGGAATCTATTCGTGATTTCTGTGATCGCATTGGTGTAGCGAAGGCGGATAGCGTTGTTGATATTGCTTTGCTTGAGTTCTGTATCCGTGAAGATTTGAAACTCAAAGCTACACGCCCTATGGTAGTTATTGATCCTGTGAAAGTTGTTATTACGAACTATCCAGAAGGTCAAACTGAACTTTGCACAGTTGAAAACAATCCAGAAAATGAAGAGTTGGGTAACCGTGAAGTTGTATTCGGTCGTGAAATCTACATTGAACGCAATGACTTTATGGAAGAACCAGTTAAGAAATTTTTCCGCTTGGCACCAGGTAAAGAAGTACGCTTAAAAGGTGCATACTTCATTACATGTACTGATGTTATTAAAGATGAAAATGGCAATATTACAGAAATACACTGTACATATGATCCAGAAACTAAGAGTGGTAGCGGTTGCACTCGTAAGGTAAAAGGGACATTGCACTGGGTTGAAGCATCTACTGCAGTAGATATTGAATCTCGCTTATATGATTATTTACTTAAAGAAGATTCGGATGGTAAAGACTTCTTGGGCGATTTCAACCATGACTCCTTACAAGTATTCCATAGTAAAGGGGAAGCATGTCTTGCTAATACTGTACCAGGTGATCATTTCCAATTCTTGCGTCAAGGTTACTTTGTAACTGATAAAGACAGTACTTCAGACCATATTGTGATGAACCGTATTGTTGGTTTACGCGATAGTTGGGCTAAGGCACAAAAGAAATAATATAACGCTTATTTTATATTACTATAATGTTAAAGAACCGCTCCTTGGTGGGCGGTTCTTTAACACTGGGTTATTACTATAAATACTTTAATGACAATAGATATTTAGAATAGCCTAAGCCATTGTTTGGCTTTAATCTCTAGATGTTGTATTGCTAGCTTATTATATTAAAGCTTTGATGAGGAAAAACATGAAGAAATTAGTATTACTTGCTATGGCAGCGGCTGTGTTGGCATCTGTGCCAGCTACTGGTTCTGCAGCAAATATCAAGTCCATTTTAAATAGAAGTCAAACTGTAACATATCAAGGTGTTAAATTGCCTGAAGGTGTTACTATGTATCAAAACAATCCTAAAGCATTATTTGCAGGGGAAGGGAAACAAGACGTTAAATCTGTACTTCTTGAAGCAGGTGTATCTTCTGCAGATGTATATACATTAAATATTAAAACAGAAAACGAAATGCGATATGCTGTTTATGCTAATGTTGTATTAGGTAAACAATTATCTGGTCGTATGAGTGAAGCAAAACATATGAATACAGATTCTTCCTCAATTGGTGCATTGGCCGCTGCTATTAACAAGGGTGAGAGCCCTGCGCTTGGCACTTTTACGGTAATAAATCCATTAGTAAAACAAGGCAATGCCTATGAAGGTACATTGAAATATAAAAGTGTAGCTAATAATAATTCTTATAATGAGATATTACATATTAGTATTTCTGAAGATAAATATACAGGACCAAATGCTCATTTAATCGCTGTTGATGAAGCTAATGATAGTGTTGTATTCCCTAAAGTTAAAGGTTTATTACATACCAAATAATAAATAATTATTGAAAATATATATCAATTATTCTTGACAATTTTTCTCATCAAGAGTACTATGAGCCTATAGGAATTATTCTCATTAGAGGTAATTCTAACGATGTGCAACAGGCAGGTACTATTATGATGAATTCAATTGACCATATCATTGGATATCATTGTGCACCGGCAATTCGAGGTATTAAGCTATCGAACTTGGTTTCTATTCCACGGGACATGAATGAACAAATCCAATTTGTATTGATAGAGTATAATAAAGCGTTCAATGAAAAAGGATTGTTCTTCTTTGAATTATGTCGTTGTAAAGCGCGAAGACTATTATTGGTATTCCGTGAGAAGCAATTAAGAGACTATGTACGCCAACCTGCGGTGATGTTATTTTTGAAAGCCTACGGTTATCATGATCAAATGAGCATTATGGAGATGCTTGAACATCTTAGATATCGTATGGAAGTAAGCATTGAGTTTCCACATGAAATCGGCATTTTTTTAGGTTACCCATTAAAGGATGTGAAATGTTTTATTTCTTATCGTGGTGGAGGATACCGAATGTGCGGAGAGTGGAAGGTTTACCATGATGTGGTAAATGCGCAACGCTCTTTCTTGTGTTACAAAGCATGTCGTGAATTTTGTCAAACTCAATTGATGTTGGGAAAAACATTTAGTTCATTGGTCGCAAGAACGGCCTAGGAGGTACAAGATGATTGGTGTAATTTTTTGGTCCGGTACAGGCAATACAGAACGCATGGCTTATGAAGTAGCTGAAGGTATTAAAGCTGCAGGTCAAGAAGTTGAAGTAAAATCCGTTTCTGAAGTATCTGTTGATGAAGCAGCAGCTTATGAAAAATTAGCTCTTGGCTGTGCTGATATGGGTGCAGAACAATTAGAAGAAGGCGAATTTGAACCATTCTACACTGAACTAGAAGGCAAGTTGAGTGGTAAAAAAATAGCGATCTTTGGCTCCTATGGTTGGGGTGGCACTTGGTTGGAAGACTGGGGCACTCGAATTAAAGATGCTGGTGGCGAATTAGTGGCTGATGGCGTAGCAATCTTGGGCGAACCTGATGATGATGGTAATGCACAATGCCAAGAATTAGGTAAAACATTAGCAAATGCTTAATTTGATTTCAACTACTAAATAAATACTAATAGTTAATAATAAAAAGGCTGTAATGACGATAAGTCGTTATTACAGCCTTTTTTGTATGTATTTATGATTGATAGGATGAAGCATAGGTCATTAAAAATTTTAATATCATTAAGTAAATGTGATGAAAATCATAATATTTATTTATCTTTATCTCTATTCGTGTATATAAGCGTATAATTATAAATAACTTTAATGCATAATTATATTGCATTTTTGTACACATAGTCCTATAATTTAGTTAAAGAACCTAACAAAAATTTAGGTTAATACAAAAATAGTTAGGGTTAATTTTATATTAGCTATTAATCGGGCTGGCGTAATTTAAATTGGAAAGGTTAATTAATGACATTGGAAGAGGGGTTATTTCAATGAGTACATTAGAGCGAATAAAAGTCATAGCCCATGGATTAGCGGCGCAATTTGGCCCATCCTGTGAAGTATTGATTCATGATTTAAAAGGGGATATCAATTCGTCTCTTGTATATATTGAGAATGGAACTATAACTAATCGACATGTTGGTGATGGTCCATCGCATGTGGTTTTAGATGTGCTGAGTCATGACGATGGTAGCGAGGGTAGATTTGGTTATCTCACAAAAACTAAAGATGGCCGAATATTAAAATCTTCTACCATGTATATTCGTGATGATACAGGTCGTATAGCATACTTGTTGGGGATTAACCAAGATATAACAGAGTTTGTTTTGATGCATCGACTTTTGGATAGTCTGGTCAATACAGGTCAGGAAGATGCAGGATCTGTTGAAAAAATTACGACAAGTGTATCGGA
Organism: Veillonella sp. 6_1_27; assembly: GCF_000163735.1. Classification (NCBI taxonomy): domain Bacteria; kingdom Bacillati; phylum Bacillota; class Negativicutes; order Veillonellales; family Veillonellaceae; genus Veillonella; species Veillonella sp. 6_1_27. The sequence continues at coordinate 717,580 of NZ_GG770215.1, read as the reverse complement.
GCTATTAGATGATTTATTACTAGATATAGAACGTATAGTTGGTAAACCAGGACCATTGATGAATAAGGTGGAACGCTTAAAAGCTATAACCTACTTAAACGAAAAAGGGGCTTTTCTTATCTCGAAGTCTTCTGAGAAGATAGCAGAGTATTTTAATATTTCTAAGTTTACTCTTTATAGTGATTTAAATACTATAAAGGAAGAATCCTAGGAGGCAAATATGGAACGAATTCAGTGGAAGCGTAATACGATGGCACCATCAAGTGGCAAGTTTTTGTCCGTTATGGATGTTAGAGAGGTTAAGAAAGCTAAAGCGTTTCATGAAAGTTTTCCACAATATAGCATTACTCCACTTGTATCGCTTAAGAATTTAGCGTCTTATATCGGTGTTGATGCACTCTTTGTAAAAGATGAATCTTACCGATTTGGCCTTAATGCATTTAAGGTATTAGGCGGTTCCTATGCGATGGCAAAATATGTGGCGCAACAAACTGGTAAAGCTGTTGAGGATGTACCATATGATGTATTAACATCTGCAAAATTAAAAGAAGAGTTTGGTCAAGCTACATTCTTTACTGCAACTGATGGTAACCACGGTCGCGGTGTAGCATGGGCAGCCAATAAATTAGGTCAAAAATCTGTAGTATTTATGCCAAAGGGCTCTACAGAATACCGCAGAAAACAAATCGAAAATGAAGGCGCTACCGTAACAATCGAAGACTTCAATTACGATGAGTGTGTACGCTTAGCAACTAAAAAGTCTAAAGAAGTTCCTAACGGTGTTGTAGTTCAAGATACTGCATGGGAAGGTTATGAAGAAATTCCAAACTGGATTATGCAAGGCTATGGCACAATGGCTATGGAAACAGCAAATCAATTAGAAGCTGATAATTGTAAAGTTCCTACACATGTATTTGTACAAGCTGGTGTAGGTTCCCTTGCCGGTTCTGTAGTGGGTTACTTCACTAATCTATACAGCAATGTGGCTAAAAAACCTAAATTAGTGGTTGTAGAAGCGGCAGCAGCAGCTTGTTTATACAAAGGAGCTGTAGCTGATGATGGTAAACCTCGTATCGTAGAAGGTGATTTAGAAACAATCATGGCAGGTTTAGCTTGTGGTGAACCGAACACGGTTTCTTGGGATATTTTAAGAAATCATGCAGATGTATTCGTTTCTGCGCCTGACTGGGTGGCACGTTTAGGCATGCGCGTTGGTGGTGCACCAATTAAAGGCGATACTCCAATTACTACTGGTGAGTCTGGTGCAGTTCCATTAGGTCTTGTAATGGCAATTATGACGATGCCGGAATATGAAGACTTACGAAAAGAGTTAGAATTAGATGCGTCTTCAAAGGTACTCTGTTTCTCCACTGAAGGTGATACGGATCCTGAAAGATATAAAAACATTATGTGGTATGGTGAAGATCGTTAGGAGGCATTAATTATGGATTTACAAGCAATTAAACAAGCAGCGGCAACTTATGGCCCAGCGATGACAAAGTTTTTACGTGAGATCGTAGCATTTCCAGGAGAAAGTGCTGAAGAAAATGATCATGTAAAACGTATAGAACAAGAAATGAAAAACCTAGGATTCGATGAAGTTGAAGTAGATCCTATGGGGAATATTCTCGGATATATGGGCACAGGGAAAACTCTCATTGCTTTTGATGGACATATTGATACAGTTGGTATTGGCAATCGTGACAATTGGGATTTTGATCCATATGATGGTTTCGAAGACGAAACTAAAATTGGTGGCCGTGGCGTATCTGATCAATTGGGTGGTATTGTATCCGCTGTATACGGCGCTAAGATCATGAAAGATTTAGGCCTTCTTAACGACAAATATCGCGTACTTGTTGTAGGTACAGTTCAAGAGGAAGATTGCGATGGTCTTTGCTGGGAATACATGATTAAAGAACGCAATATCCGTCCTGAATTCGTAGTATCCACTGAGCCAACTGATGGCGGTATCTACCGCGGTCAACGTGGTCGCATGGAAATCCGCGTAGACGTACAAGGCGTATCTTGCCATGGTTCTGCGCCGGAACGCGGTGACAACGCTATCTATAAAATGGCAGATATTCTTCAAGACATTCGTGATTTGAATGCTAATTCTGCCGATGAAAGCACAGCAATTAAAGGTCTTGTTAAAATGCTTGACCCTAAATTCAACCCTGACCATTACGAAGAAGCTCGCTTCTTAGGTCGCGGTACAGTAACTACTTCCCAAATTTTCTATACTTCTCCAAGCCGTTGTGCAGTAGCTGACTCCTGTGCTATTTCCTTGGATCGTCGTATGACTGCTGGTGAAACTTGGCAAAGTTGTTTGGCAGAAATCGAAGCGTTGCCACATGTTAAAGAATATGGTGCGAAAGTATCCATGTACGAATATGCTCGTCCATCTTGGACTGGTTTAACCTATCCAATCGAATGCTACTTCCCAACATGGGTAATTCCTAAAGATCATAAAGTAACAGAAGCTTTGGAAGAAGCATACACTAGCTTATATGGCAATGAACGTATTGGTGCAGAAGATACAGTTGAAATGCGTAAAGCTCGCCCATTAACTGATAAATGGACATTCTCCACAAATGGTGTATCTATCATGGGCCGTAATGGCATTCCATGCATTGGCTTCGGTCCTGGTGCAGAAGCACAAGCACATGCACCTAACGAAATTACATGGAAACAAGATCTTGTAACATGTGCTGCTGTATATGCATTATTACCATCCGTATATTGCAAAAATTAATATCACATACATTGAATTAGATTTAATATAAACGGAATAACTGGAAAATAGTTGATATTTAGAATTTCATATAGTGCCTCACTATTTGATGAGGCATCGTATAAAGTTAGATCCTAAGTAGCCCTTTAGGGAATTGAAAGAGAGGACTTACAGATGACAGACTTCAATAAAAGTATTGAAACTTTACAAAAATTAGACGTTAGTAAAATGTACGGCGAAGATTTCTTCTTAACTTGGGAAAAATCTGATGATGAATTGCAAGGTGTATGGGCAGTAGCTGATGCATTACGTGCTCTTAGAGAACGCAATATCTCTACTAAAGTATTTGACAGCGGTCTTGGCATTTCTTTATTCCGTGATAACTCTACAAGAACACGCTTCTCCTTTGCTTCCGCTTGTAATTTGCTAGGTCTTGAAGTTCAAGATTTAGACGAAGGCAAATCTCAAATCGCTCACGGTGAAACAGTTCGTGAAACAGCTAATATGATTTCCTTTATGGCAGATGTTATCGGTATTCGTGATGATATGTATATCGGTAAAGGTAATGCTTATATGCATCAAGTTTCCGATGCAGTTAAAGAAGGTCATGAAGATGGTGTATTAGAGCAACGCCCAACACTTGTAAATCTACAATGTGATATCGACCATCCTACACAAATCATGGCTGATACAGCTCATATCATCAAAGAATTTGGCGGTGTAGAAAACCTTAAAGGTAAAAAGATTGCTATGACGTGGGCGTACTCTCCATCCTATGGTAAACCTTTATCCGTACCTCAAGGTGCTATTGGTTTATTCACTCGTTTAGGTATGGAAGTTGTATTAGCCCATCCAGAAGGCTACGAAGTAATGCCGGAAGTTGAAGAAATCGCTAAGAAACAAGCTGAAGCTAGCGGCGGTTCATTCCGTAGAACTAACGACATGAAAGATGCTTTCAAAGATGCAGACATCGTATATCCTAAGAGCTGGGCTCCATTCGGTGCAATGGAAAAACGTACAAAACTGTATGGTGAAAATGATCATGAAGGTATTAAAGCCTTAGAAAAAGTTCTTCTTGAAGAAAATGGTAAACATAAAGATTGGGCATGTACGGAAGAGATGATGAGTCTCACAAAGGACGGCAAAGCTCTTTACTTACATTGCTTACCAGCAGATATTACAGGTGTAAGTTGTGAAGAAGGCGAAGTAGATGCAACAGTATTTGATCGCTACCGCATACCTCTTTATAAGGAAGCAAGCTACAAACCATATGTTATTGCAGCTATGATTTTCCTTAGCAAATTTAAAAATCCTGTAGAAACCTTAAAAGAATTAGAACGGAAGGGAACCGAACGAGTTCAACCGTAAAGTAAAGTTTAGGGGCCATCCGTATTGATGGCTCCTTTTATTCTTAATAGTTTGTTATGAGGCATAACATGAAAAAGAGAGTTGTAGTAGCACTAGGGGGGAATGCATTAGGCAATTCCTTACCAGAACAGAAAATTGCAGTAAAAAGTACAGCTAAAACAATCATTGATTTAGTAGAAGCTGATTGTGACGTAGTGGTAACACATGGTAATGGACCTCAAATTGGTATGATCAACAATGCGATGGCTGCATTGACTCGTGAAGTAGAAGGTCAACCAAACACTCCATTATCTGTATGTGTAGCAATGAGCCAAGCTTATATTGGTTATGACTTACAAAATGCTCTTCACGAAGAGCTCTTAAATCGTGGTATTAAAGATTTGCCAACAATGACTATGGTTACACAAGTACTTGTTGATCAAAATGACCCAGCTTTTCAAAATCCTACAAAACCAATTGGTCATTTTATGACTCAGGAAGAAGCTGAATACGCAGAAAAGAATTACGATTATGTGGTAAAAGAAGATGCGGGTCGTGGTTATCGTCGTGTGGTGGCATCTCCAGCACCAAAAGAAATCATTGAACTAGAAGCAATTAAAGGTTTAGTAGGTAAACAATTAATTGTTGCTTGTGGCGGGGGAGGTATCCCAGTAACTAAAGAAGGCAATGAACTTCATGGTGCAGCTGCTGTTATCGATAAAGACTGGACTAGTAGTTTATTGGCCCAAGAAATTGATGCTGATGTTCTCGTTATTTTAACAGCTGTTGAAAAGGTTGCTATTAACTTTGGTAAAGAAAATGAAAAATGGCTTGATGAAATAACCGTTACACAAGCTAAAGAATATGTATCAGCTGGTGAGTTTGCAGAAGGCTCGATGAAACCAAAGGTAGAAGCCGCTATAGCATTTGCAGAATCCAAAAAAGGCCGTGTCTCAATTATCACATTATTAGAGAAATCTAAAGATGGTATAGCAGGAAAAACAGGCACACGTATCGTATTATAATAATATATAAGTTTATAAGTATGCATTTCAACGAATCGTTGAGGAGGTGCCCACATGATTATATTAGGAAAAGGTACTGTTATTACTCGCGACGCTGATAGACCTATCATTTATGATGGTGCTGTTGCTATCGACGGGACTCAAATTGTTGATATTGGTAAATATGATGAATTATGCAAAGCTTATGCAAACGCAGAAATTATTGATGCTCATGGTGGCCTAATTATGCCAGGTTTCATTAATGCACATCATCATATTTACTCCGCTCTTGCACGAGGCTTATCGTTGCCAGGTCCAGCACCGACTAACTTCGGTGAAATCTTGGAAGGACTTTGGTTCTACTTAGATAATAAATTGACGGCTCCAGATGTAAAAGCAAGTGCATTACTTACGTATTTAGGCTGTATCGAAAATGGTGTAACTACTATTTTTGACCACCATGCAAGTTATGGTGAAGTTCCTAACAGCTTATCCATCATTGCAGATGTAGCTAAACAATTCGGCGTTCGCTCATGTTTATGCTATGAAGTATCCGACCGCAATGGCGTAGACCAAATGAAAGCCGCTGTTGCAGAAAACGTACGTTTTGGTAAAGAAGCAAAACAAGATCCATCCAGACTGGCGGCGATGATGGGCTTGCATGCATCTTTCACATTGAGCACGGAAACATTAGATTATGTGAAAGCTCATAATGAGGATCAGTTGGGATATCATGTTCATGTTGCAGAAGGTCCTGAAGATGTGGCAGATAGTAAAGAAAAGTATGGCATGACACCTGTTAGACGTCTCGTAGAGGCAGGTATTTTAGGCCCTAAGAGTATCGCTGGTCACTGTGTACACGTAACTGACGAAGATGTGGCATTATTGAAAAAATCTCAAGCTAAGGTCGTACATAACCCAGAAAGTAACATGGGTAATGCAGTAGGCACGACAGATATCTTGAAACTATTAGATGCAGGAATCACTGTTGGTCTTGGTACAGATGGTTATACAAATGATATGCTCGAATCTTATAAAGTAGCGAATTGTCTTGTGAAACATGAGCAACATAAACCATATGTAGGCTGGGGAGAAGTACCTTATATGCTATTTGAAAACAACCGCAAAATGGCTAATGAATTCTTCGATACTACGGTAGGCATCCTTAAAAAAGGTGCCGCAGCTGACGTAATTGTTCTTGATTACGCAGCACCAACACCACTTGATGAAAACAACATCAATGGTCACTTACTATTCGGTGCTAATGGTATGTATGTGGTAACAACTATTAGTGATGGTGTACCACGCATGATTGATCGTAAATTACAAGGCATTGATAAAGCTGAAGTAATGGACGAAGTTTTAGCAACATCTAAAGGTTTATGGAAACGACTAAACCCATAACGCAAGCGCTTTAAAGGAGTGTGACATTATGAGTGACATTATGTATCCGGTAAGTTTCGGAAATTTGATGAACCACATTATGACTGAGTACAAGATGTACAATCGCATTTACAATGTAAATAAAATTCATCGTACGAATCATGATCAACGCTTATCTATCTTTGGTAAATCCATTGAAAATCCTGTAGGTCCAGCAGCTGGCCCTAATACACAGTTGGCACAAAATATTGTGGCATCTTATGTAGCGGGTGCTCGTTGCATTGAATTAAAAACCGTACAAATCATGTACGGTGAAGAACTAGGCATTCCTAGACCTTGTATCTACTCTGTAGATGAAGCATATAATGTAGAATGGTCTTCTGAATATAGCTGTGATGAAGCTGCTGATGAATACATTAAAGCTTGGTTCGCATTAAAATTAATCTCTAAAGAATTAGGATTAGGCGATCCAGATGGATTCTTATTCATCATGAGTGTTGGCTACAACTTGGCTGGTATCAAGAGCCCTATGGTTGATAAATTCATCAACACAATGCGCAGTGCATCTCAATCTCCAATGTGGGATACTTGCAAACAATGGTGCCTTGACCACGTAGATGAATTTGAACATATCGATGCTGATTTCATCAACTCCATTGGTGATGAACTTTGTCAAGCAATCACATTGTCCACAATGCACGGTTGTCCAGCAGAAGAAATCGAATCCATTTGTTCTTATCTTATCAGTGAAAAGGGACTTCATTTATACTTGAAATGTAATCCTACATTGTTAGGTCCAAAACGCATTAGAGAATTATTGGATAACGCTGGCTTTGAATACATTGACTTTGAAGATCATCAGTTTGAAGTTGACCTTCAATTCGATAAAGCTGTTCCGATGTTAGAGCGTCTTATCGCTCTTGGTGAAAAACACAATAAGATTTTCGGTGTTAAATTGACAAATACATTCCCTGTACAAATTCACAACAATGAATTGCCAGGCGAGCAAATGTATATGTCTGGTAAATCCTTGTTACCTGTAACAATTGGTGTGGCTGAGCTCCTAAGTGCTCAATTCGGCGAACGTTTACCTATGTCTTATAGTGGTGGTGCTGTAAAACAAAATATCAAAGCTATCTTTGATTGTGGTATTTGGCCTGTAACAGTATGTACAATTCTTCTACAAGGTGAAGGTTACAATACTTTCAAAGGCTTAGCAGACGAAGTGGAATCTACTGATTACAATGCTGCTTTAAAAGTTCATAAAGAACTTATAGCTAAACTCGCTAAAGACATCGCTGAGAACAAAATTTTCAAGAAGAGCGATGCTATGAAGAAAAAACGCGAAGCAATGCCATCCTTCCCTGGTACACATAGCTCTGACTACCACTGTCGCGTAGTGTGTGGTGCTTGTGTTCGCGTATGTCCTAATAGATGTAATGAAGTCGTTACTGTAAATGATGCTAAATTGATCATCCATGTTGATCAAAGCTGTAATGAATGTGGTAACTGTGCGTGTCATTGCGTAGAACCTTGTCAACCATACAAGGATCGTATTACATTCTTCCACAATGCTGAAGCTTTAGCAGATAGTACAAATGATGGTTTCTACATCAAAGGCACTAGCTGTGGTTATCGCTTTAAAGGTGAAGAAGCCGTATGTGACATTGATGCATTACCTGAAGAATTGAAAGGAGTTGTACATGCCTTCTGTAAAGAGCATGTGTACTATGTATCATGATTATCATACAACAAGGGGAATTGGTCTTAACTGACAGAATCCTTACCGGAGATATATTAATTGATGGCGACAAAATTGTCGCCATTGATGAATACCTTTCTGTTCCAGAAGGGGCTAAAGTTCTTAATGCAAAAGGTTGCTATGTGTTCCCTGGATTTATTGATCCTCATACACACTTTCAAATGACAAATGCCTTGGCGTCTACTGCAGATGATTTTGATAGTGGTACAAAGGCTGCTATTCTTGGCGGCACTACTTCAATCATCAACTTTGCTTCTCCTGAGGATGGATCCCTTTGTAAAGGGTTAGAAGTTCATAAGGAGCGTGCCTTGGGGCATTGCTCCTGTGACTACAAATTCCATATGGAGCTTGTAGAAATGAATGAAGAGGTATCTCATGAAATACCAAAGGTTGTAGAAGCTGGTGTATCGTCCTTTAAAGTGTACTTAGCGTATGGCTTCCGTTTAACAGATCGAGAAATTTATGATGCTATTGAAGCTATAAAACCAACGGGTGCGCTTGTAGGGGCTCACTGTGAAAACGGTGATCTTATCGATGCCTTTGTAGCAGATAAACGTAAACGTGGTGAATTAGATGTAGACAATCATCCACTCACAAGACCGGCCATGATTGAATCGGAAGCGATTAAGCGATTTAGTACAATTGGTGCTGCATTAGAGTATCCCGTGCATATTGTGCATGTAAGTTCTAAAGAAGGCGTAGATGAAGTTCTACGTGAGCGGGCATTAGGACATCAAGTGACTTGTGAAACATGTCCACAGTATTTGGTGCTTGATGAATCACGATATAAATTACCTGATTTTGAAGGGGTTAAATATGTGATGAGTCCTCCACTTAGAACGATACAAGATCAAATGGCATTGAAGGATGCACTAGTAAATGGTGTATTCCAAACCATTGGTTCCGACCATTGTAGCTTTACCTTTAATGATCAAAAATTAAAGAGTCGGTATGACTTTACCCGAATTCCTGGAGGTATTCCTGGAGCCGAAGAACGGGGTATCATTGCTTATGATGTGTTGGTTAACCAATGCAATATGAGCGCTGTAGATTTTATGAAATTAGTTAGTGAAAACCCAGCAAAGTTATATGGCATGTATCCCAAGAAGGGCACATTAGCTGTAGGTAGTGATGGGGATATAACAATTGTAGATAAGCATATAGAACATGTGCTTTCAAAAGAGTCCGCCCATACAAAGGCTGACTATATACCTTACGAAGGAATATCTGTAACTGGCAAGGTTCGAGATGTTATCCTTAGAGGTCACCATGTGGTACAAGATGGATCCTTAACAGAATCATATCTTGGTGAATGTATTCCTTAATGAGAGGAGGGCTATATATGTACCGCTTTCAAGTGAATGGCACCCAATATGAGGCTCAAGAGGATCAGCGCTTAATTGATTTCTTGAGAGCTGATTTGAAGCTGACAGGCACCAAAGAAGGTTGTAGTGCTGGTGCTTGTGGTACGTGTACAGTAATTATAGACGGGAAAAAGGCAAAAGCTTGTGTTAGTAAATTATCCCAATTAGATGGCAAATCAATTGTAACGATTGAGGGATTAACTGATAGGGAAAAAGCTGTATACACCTATGCTTTTGGTGAATGCGGAGCGGTGCAGTGTGGTTTCTGTATACCAGGTATGATTATTAGTGCAAAAGTATTGATTGACGAAAATAATGACCCTACACCTGACGATGTTAAAAAGGCGATATTAGGTAATATTTGCCGTTGTACAGGCTATGTAAAAATTGAAGAGGGCATTATGTTAGCTGCAAAAATGTTCCGTGAGAATTTACCAGTTCCAGAAAAGGATACAAATGGTAATGTAGGCGCTCGTTTACACCGTGTAGATGCTGAGGAAAAAGCATTAGGTACTGGACAATATGCTGATGATATCTATATGGATGGCATGATTTATGCCAAAGCATTGCGTTCTAAATACCCACGAGCTAGAGTTGATCGTGTTGATGTATCTAAAGCTCTTGAACATCCAGCGTGTGTAACGGCATTGACCGCTAAGGATGTACCATTCAATAAGACTGGTCATTTAGTACCGGATTGGGATGTACTTATCGCCGAAGGTGATATTACACGTTATGTAGGCGATGCAATTGCATTGGTAGCAACTACTGAGAAGAAGTATCTAGATGAAGTATTGGCTTTAGTTGAAGTTGATTATACTGAATTAGAACCCATACTAGATCCATTGGAAGCGCTAAAACCAGATGCTCCTCAATTACATCCAGAGGGAAATGTATTGTCTCGTCAAACGTTATCTCGTGGCGATGTAGATAAGGCTATTGCAGAGGCTGCTTTTGTAGTAACAAATCATTATTCCACACCTCAAACCGACCATGCATTTATGGAACCAGAATGTGCCGTTGCATATCGTGAGGGAGACGAAATTCATCTGCATTCAGGTAGCCAAAATGTTTATGATGATCGGCGTGAAGTTGCTCGTATGCTTGGCATTCCAAATGAATCTGTAAAGGTTCATAGCATGCTCGTAGGTGGCGGTTTTGGTGGTAAAGAGGATATGACCGTACAGCATCATGCATCTCTCGTAGCTTGGCTTACAGGTAAACCAACTAAGGTTCTATTCTCTCGTCAAGAAAGTCTTAATATCCATACTAAACGTCATGCGATGGAAATGGATATTACAACAGCTTGTGATGCAGAAGGTAATCTGGTAGCAAGTAAGGTAAATATCATTTCTAATTGTGGCGCGTATGCATCTTTAGGAGGTCCTGTACTTCAACGTGCTGGTACCCATTCTTGTGGCCCTTATCACTTTGATAATTTTGCCTTTGATGGTGTATGTGTTTATACAAATACTGTTCCTGGTGGTGCATTTCGTGGGTTTGGCGTAACACAAACTATCTTTGGTCAAGAGCAAAATATTGATGAATTAGCTGCGTTGGTAGGCATGGATCCTTGGGAATTCCGCTATAAAAATGTTGTGCGCCCTGGTGACTCATTACCAAATGGCCAAATTTGTTCCAAAGAAACCGCTTTAGTAGAATGTTTGGAAGCTGTAAAAGATGCATATTATGCCTCTGATCGTACTGGTCTTGCGGTATGTTTGAAAAATAGTGGTATTGGTGTAGGACTACCTGATACGGGTCGCGTTATTTTAGAAGTACGTGATGGTAAAGTTCGTATTCGTACGGGTGCTGCTTGTATTGGTCAAGGCATGGCTACTATGGCAACACAAGTACTTTGTGAAACAACAGGCTTAACGGCGGATAAAGTATTTGTAGAACGTCCTGATACAGTACGCACACCAGATTCTGGTACAACTACTGCATCTCGTCAAACGCTCTTTACCGGTGAAGCAACGCGCAAAGCAAGTCTTCGCTTAAAAGAAATGTTAGCTTCTAAAACATTAGAAGAACTGAATGGCGTAGAGATTTATGAAGAGTTCCTCGGTGAAACAGATCCATTTAATTCTGATAAATCGCATCCAAAAAATCACGTTGCCTATGGTTATGGTGCATGTGTAGCAACAATTGGTGAAGACAATAAGGTTGCTAATTTACATGTAGCATACGATGTAGGTCGTGTAGTGAACCCTCAATCCTGTACAGGTCAGGCCGAAGGTGGTGCCATTATGGGAATGGGTTATGCAGTTACAGAAGACTTCCCTTATAAAGAAGGGTATGTAACATCTAAATACGGTACGCTAGGACTTCTTAGAGCTACCCAATGTCCTCCAATTCATGTAAGTCTTATCGAAAAAGGGACACCAGAACAATATGCATACGGAGCTAAAGGTATTGGCGAAATTTCTAGCATTCCGATTGCACCGGCTATTGCAAATGCGTATCGTCGTATCGACGGAGAACCACGTAGGTCCTTGCCGATTAAACATACAGGTTATAAAAAATAGAATATTTGCTTAATGGTAGGGGCTTTTGCCCCTAGCCATCAAGGTTCCCACGTGAAGTCGATGAGATTTCTAAACTCTATCATGTACGATAGTATGACTATATTGTTTAACTAGTAACTAAAACGTAAGATATGAGGTGATTCTTATGAGTAAAGGTGCATCTGGTGTCGACCATGTAGATGGTATGCTGCCAATCCCGCAGTTATTCGCTTATGGTTTACAGCACGTTCTGGCTATGTATGCTGGGGCAGTAGCTGTACCAATTATTATTGCACAAGCTATGCATTTGCCAATTGAAGATTTAATTCGTTTGATTACAGCTGACTTATTTACATGTGGTGTAGCTACATTGATTCAAACATTAGGATTCGGATCAGTTGGCGGGCGTATTCCTCTTATTCAAGGTGTTACATTTGCTTCTGTAGGCCCTATGATTATGATTGGTCAACAGCATGATATCAATACGATTTACGGTGCGATTATCGTAGCTGGTCTCTTTACATTCCTTGTGGCACCATTTTTCAGTCGTTTGATTCGGCTATTCCCACCTGTAGTAACAGGTACTATCATTACTATTATTGGTATCAACTTGATGCCAGTAGCTGTTAACTGGATGGGGGGTGGCGTAGGCAATAAAAACTTTGGCGATCCACTATACATAGCTCTTGGTGTAGCTACATTTGTTCTCGTTATATTAACTTATCGATTTGGTAAAGGTTTCCTTGGTAATTTGGCAATCTTAGTTGGCCTTATTCTCGGTACAGCCTTAGCTATGATTGTTGGTATTACAGATTTTTCAGAGGTAGGACGTTCTCAATGGATTTCTGTTGTAACACCATTCTATTTTGGTCTTCCAACCTTTGACTTTGCTTCTATTGTATCTATGATTATTGTAATGCTCGTAGTTATGGTAGAAACAACTGGTGATAGTATTGCGGTAGGTGAAATTGTAGATAAACCTATTGGTCAAAATGAATTGGCTGCGGTACTTCGCGCGGATGGCTTGTCTACTATTATTGGTGGTATCCTTAATAGTTTTCCGTATACAGCATTTGCTCAAAACGTAGGTCTTATTGCTGTAACACGTGTTAAGAGTCGTTTCGTTGTAGCAGCATCTGGTGTAATTTTAATTTTATTAGGCCTTTTCCCTAAATTAGCCGCTATCGTAGCTTGTATTCCAAATGCTGTACTAGGGGGCGCAGGGATTGCTATGTTCGGCATGATTATCGCCAGTGGGATTCGTTCTCTTGGTAAAGTTAGTTTCGATGGTAACTATAACCTGATGCTAGTTGCCATTAGTATTGGGGTATCCATGATTCCTCTTGCAGCACCTCAATTCTATACACACTTTCCAGCATGGGCTCAAATTCTGTTGAAATCTGGTATCACAGCTGGTAGTATAGTAGCTGTTATTTTAAATGTAATGTTTAATGGTTTTGGTTATAAAACTGTTAACGAACCTAATCGTGCGACTCGTAAATATCGCCACTTCACACGATTCAAAGGTTATCCTAAACATTTCTACCAATAAGATATAGTTAGACGAGTTTACTCTCATGCGATTATATGTATTGTCTCTCACAGTAGAAACCTTGTTAGTATAGGTAAAACATCAATATATATGGTTTCGTTTGTTAAAAAGATCTCACTCTGATTTGGAGTGAGGTCTTTTTTTATGGAATCGTATACTACTTTGGTATATAATTAAATAATATTATTGCAAAGGAGACGCATTATGAAAGACGAGCGATTTATAGTTACATATAGAATAGAAGCGAGTACATATGAAGAAGCAAAATCAATTGCTTGGGCTGTTCAAGTGGAGCAAACTATAGAATTTCCTTATGAGTTTGTAACGGATCCATACATTAAAGAAACTATTACTGGTCGACTAGAATCTCTTGAACCTATAGTAGAAGACTCTCCTTATATCAATGTAGGTGTGATGCCAAATGCTGTAATTGACACCTCTCGTTACTATTTGGCTCGTATTTCATATCACGTAGATACCACGGCCTTAGAGGCTACACAATTTTTAAATGTTGTCTTTGGTAATTCTTCGTTACAGCCACATATTTGGGTAGTAGATATTGAACTATGTCCAACACTTTACGATGTGTTTAAGGGACCACAATTTGGCTTACAAGGAATTCGTCGATTAGTGGAAACCCCGACGCGTCCAATGATTCAAGCCGTTGTAAAGCCGATGGGCACACCGAATGTAGAATTGGCTCGTATGTGTGGCGCTTACACACGTGGTGGTGCAGATGTCATAAAGGATGATCATGGTATTTCTAATCAGTCCTTCTCTCAATATAAAGATCGTGTAAAACGATGTGCTGCTATGGTACAGGAAATGAATGCTGTACATGGTACACATACTTTATATGCTGTAAACGTATCAGGTGATGGTACAGATGTGTTAGAACGCGCTTATTTTGCCAAAGAGGCTGGTGCTACAGCTCTCATGGTGGCTGCAGGTCTCGTTGGTTTCGGTTGGTTACACAAATTAGCTACTGATGAAAACTTACGATTGCCCATTATTCATCATCCAGCTTATTCTGGTGGATTTGTAAGCCCTGGTGTATCTGGAGTAGCTGACTATTTACAACTAGGTTTATTACCTCGTATCTTTGGGGCTGATATGCCAATTTTCGTATCTTATGGTGGACGCTTTACTTTTACAGAGGAACAATGCAAGAGGATTTCCTCTTACATTAAACAGCCATTAGGTTTGATGAAAGCAGCTTGCCCGGCACCGGGTGGTGGTGTTACAGATGCTCGTCTTAATGAACTCGTTGAGCTGTACGGAAATGATACTATGTTCCTCGTTGGCGGTGACATGTTCCGTCGAGGATCAGATATTGAGGCTAATATGTCGTACTTTGTAGAGCGTTTGACTAAATTATCTGAAAGAACGTAATAATAGCTTAAATTTAAATGAGTTAATACAATATTTAACTAAATAACTAAGCTATTGACTTTTACAGAAATAATAGATTTATGATTAAGTATATGGAGTGTTTTGATGAGTGAATCATCACCGTTGGAGGTCCATGTCCTTGCCAGTGGTAGCAAGGGCAATTGTACAGTAATAAAAAAAGGGAACTCTGTCATATTGCATGATGTAGGCATTAGTTGCCGGCGCATTGTCAATGGGTTAAAAGAATTGCATATAGACATGGCTCAGGTGGAGGGCATATTCGTCAGTCATGAACATAGTGATCATATTGCGGGACTACAACAATTACTAAAACGATTTGATCTTCCTGTGTATACGAAGCAGGGCACATGGCGTGAAATTCAAGATAAGTTAATCGTACCGAAGAATCGATTGATTGAGCTTACAAAGGGCAGTTTAACGTTGGGCGGTCTCACCGTAGAGCCGTTTTCGGTAAGTCATGATGCGGCTGATCCAATTGGAATAAATGTGTTTGCTGGGAACGATAAGGCAACTGTTGTTACTGATACAGGTGTGATTTCAGATGATATTTTACGCAGGCTTGATGATACGACGCTGTTAGTGCTAGAGGCAAATTATGATCCGCATATGTTGCGTTTCGGACCCTATCAGCCGTTTTTAAAACAACGTGTGGCTAGTGATGAAGGTCATTTGAGTAATGAAATGGCTGCACAAGCTCTACTCATGATGAAGCGTCCTAATTTTATGCAAGTTATATTGGCTCATCGATCTGAAAATAATAATAATGCTGTCCTTGTTACTCAAACTATTGGTAAAATGCTTGTGGATGGTGGTGTTCGTATTGGACCTGAAATGAAGCTGCAACATGGTCAACCTAATGAAATCGTGTCCATCCAATCTGTGAAGAGGTAAAAATGAGATTTTATGTAGTCTGTATTGGTAAATTGAAGGATGCTTATTTACGTGAGGGTGTAGCAGAGTTTGTGAAACGTATGCGTCCCTATGGTGGTATTACAATTACAGAGCTGAATGAAAGTAAAATTGGAGATAAGCCGAGTGATGCGGATCGCAAACAAGTTGTTGCCGAAGAAGGAGACCGTTTATTAAAAGCGGTTCCTAAAAATGCGTATACCGTATTACTTGATGTGTATGGCAAAACGATGTCCTCTGAAGAACTCGCTAAGACGGTATCTAAACTTGAGGTGGATGGTGTGAGCGATATGGCCTTCATTATTGGCGGTGCCTTTGGGGTGAGTGATACATTACGTCAGACTGCAAATTATAAATTATCCTTTAGCCCTATGACTTTTACACATCAAATGGTTCGATTGTTACTTGTAGAGCAAATATATCGAGCATCAAAAATTAATCGCAATGAACCTTATCATTGGTAGAAGACGTAGATTTAAAAATTATTTGTATAATACTTTCAGAAAAAAGGAGTTTTATTATACTGTGGCGAATAGTATAATAAAGCAAGATGTATTTGTAAGGAGGAATTCACTATGAAAATCCAAGAAGTAATGAATAAATACCCTGTTACTGTTGGCAAAGATGCGCCGATTTCTGATGTAGCTGATTTATTGGTTAAATATAATTTAACAGCTGTGTCCGTAGTGGATGATGATAATAAGTTGTTAGGTATTATCTCTGAAGGTGATTTACTTTATAAAAAAGTACGTCCTCATGTGCCTCATTATGTTAATGTATTAGGCGCTAGCATCTATTACAATGGCATCGGTGAATACAATGCTCAATTTAAAAAATTATTGGCATCTCACGTTCATGAGTTGATGACTGATGAAGTAATTACAACCACACCGGATAAAGATGTAGAAGAAATTGTATCTGTTATGCTTGATCAACATTTGAAAAATGTGCCAGTTGTAGATAAAGAGTATCGTTTGATCGGGATTTTGTCTCGTCGGGACATTATCAAATTGATTGCTAAAGATAACTAATTAGCATAATTATGTAAAATATGTAAAGACCACCCGTTTTGGGGTGGTCTTTTAGTGTATATTGAGAAGAATTGCATTGACCTTGCATTTATGTTATTATTAGGAGTGCATAATATACTACAGAAATTTGGGCATATTGCCCTTCGAGGAGGACATATTTTAAATGAAAGCAACTGTAAATCCTGTTGATCAACACGTAGTAACGTTAACTATTGAAGTACCTGCAGCAGAAGTAGATAAAGGCATTAAACAAGCTGTAAAACGCATTGCAGGTCAAGTGAACATCCCTGGCTTCCGCAAAGGACATGCGCCTCGCCGTATTTTAGAAATGAACTTCGGTAAAGAAGCTATCTTGGAAGAAGCGTTTGAAGTATTGGCTAGCCAAAACTATAGTGCTGCACTTCGTGAAAATGATATCGTGCCTGTATCTGAACCTGAAATCGAACGCGAACAATTCGAAGAAGGCAAAGATTTGATTTTCAAAGCTACTGTAACTAAACGCCCTGAAGTTAAACTTGGCGATTACAAAGGCTTAGAAGCAGATAAACAAGATGCTACAGTATCTGATGAACAAATCGAAGAACAGTTGAACAATATTCGTGAACAACAAGCAAAAATGGTTGTTGCTGAAGAAGGCGCTACAATTCAAAAAGACGACTTTGCAGTAATCGACTTTGCTGGTTCCGTTGATGGTAAACCTTTTGATGGTGGTGAAGGTAAATCCTACCCATTACAGATCGGTTCTGGTAGCTTCATTCCTGGCTTCGAAGATCAATTGATTGGCGCTAAAGCTGGTGATGATGTAACTGTAAAAGTAACATTCCCTGAAGACTACTTCGTAGCAGAACTTGCTGGTAAAGAAGCAGAATTCAAAACTCATATCCATGATATTAAACGTAAAGAATTGCCTGAATTGAATGATGAATTTGCAAAAGAAGCAAGCTCTTACGAAACTATTGAAGAATTGAAAAAAGATCTTCGCACTAAAATGGAGGAAGAAGCTTCCCGTCGTGCAATCGATACTTACAATGCTGACTTGATTCAAACAGCTGTTAAAAATGCAACTGTAGAAATCCCAGAAGTAATGATTAAAGATCGCGTAGAACAAATGATTCAAGAATTGGCTATGAATATGGAAGGCCGTGGCTTGAAACTTGATGACTACTTGAAATTCTCCAATAAAACTATCGAAGATTTACGCTCTGAATACAAAGATTCCGCAGCTGAAAACGTACGCGCTGATTTAGTATTGGATGCTATTGCAACTGCTGAAGGTATCGAAGTAACTCCAGATGATATGAACCGTGAAATCTTCATTATGGCTCAAAACTTTGGGGCAGATCCTAAAGAAGTTTGGGATATTATTGCAAAAGAAGGTCGTGTAGCTATGTTGGCAGGCTCTGTAGCTCGCAAAAAAGCAGCTCGATTCATTATTGATAATGCAAAAGGCGCTGAAGCGGCTGAATAATAGTTTGCTCAACTAGGTACATGAAAAGGTGATTACATGTATGTACCAATCGTAGTTGAACAAGGTGAACGCGGAGAGCGTTCCTATGATATTTACTCTCGCTTGTTAAAGGATCGCATTATTTTCCTTGGTGGCCCCATCGATGATAATGTGGCAAATGCGGTTATTGCGCAAATGTTATTCCTGGAAGCAGAGGATCCTGATAAGGATATCCATTTGTACATCAATAGCCCTGGTGGTGTTGTAACCGCAGGTATGGCTATTTATGATACGATGCAATATATTAAACCAGATGTGTCTACTATTTGTGTAGGCTCTGCAGCGAGCATGGGTGCTGTGCTTTTAACAGCTGGCACTAAAGGTAAACGATATGCGTTACCTCATGCGCGCATCATGATTCACCAACCATTAGGTGGTGTACAAGGACAAGCATCTGAAATTGAAATCCATGCCCGTGAGATTCTTCGCATGCGTGAAGAGTTAAATGGTATCTTAGCTTCTCGCAGTGGACAAGATATTGAAGTAGTAGCTCGCGATACAGATCGCGATAACTTCATGAGTGCTCAGGATGCCGTTGAATACGGCTTAATTGATGAGGTGCTCACAAGAGAACCTGTAGAAAGCAAGTAATGGAGGCGCCCCTTGGCAAAAGATAAAGACACTATGCGCTGCAGTTTTTGTGGACGCACAAGCGAAGAAGTCCGCAAATTAGTGGCGGGGCCTAACGTGTATATTTGTGATGAATGCGTTGAAGTTTGTGAACGCATCATTGCAGATGAGTTGGGTGCGGTTGAGACGGACGACTTCAATTTAAAAGAATTGCCAACGCCTAGAGAAATTAAAGCTCATCTTGACGAATATGTCATTGGTCAAGATGATGCTAAAATCTCTTTAGCCGTGGCTGTATATAATCACTACAAACGTTTACAAACAGATAATGTAGTTGATGATGTAGAATTACAAAAGGCTAATGTTTTATTCATTGGTCCTACTGGTAGTGGTAAAACACTATTGGCTCAAACCTTAGCGAAAATGCTAGAAGTACCATTTGCTATTGCAGATGCTACAAGCTTAACTGAGGCTGGGTATGTAGGGGAAGATGTAGAAAACATCTTACTCAAAATTATCCAAGCTGCAGATTATGATATAGCTCGGGCTGAACGTGGCATTATCTATATCGATGAAATTGATAAGATTGCTCGTAAGTCTGAGAACCCTTCCATTACACGTGATGTGTCTGGTGAAGGCGTACAACAAGCATTGCTTAAAATCTTAGAAGGTACTGTCGCTTCTGTTCCCCCACAAGGTGGTAGGAAGCATCCTAATCAAGAAATGCTTCAAATTGACACTACGAATATTCTCTTTATTTGTGGTGGTGCATTTGATGGTATGGATAAGGTTATTACTAAGCGTACCGCTAAGAAAACACTTGGCTTTGGTGCAGATGTACAGCGTAAAGAAGAACGCAATGTATCGGCTATCTTAAAAGATGTTGTACCTGAAGATTTATTAAAATTTGGCTTGATTCCTGAGTTTATTGGACGTTTGCCAGTAATGGTGACATTAGATCAATTAGACAGAGATGCGTTAATTCAAATTTTGACAAAGCCTAAAAATGCATTAACAAAACAATATGAAAAAATTCTATCCCTTGATGGTGTAGAATTAACTTTCACTGAAGATGCATTAGAAGAAATCGCTGATGAAGCATTACAGCGAAAAACAGGTGCTCGTGGTTTGCGTGCTATCATTGAAAAGGTGATGAAACGCGTAATGTTTGAGGTTCCTTCCATGCCGGAAGTAACTAAGTGCATTGTGAATCGTGAATCCGTATTAAGCACAGGTGAACCTATACTCAAAAATGAGGCAGACCAAGACATCCAGTTGAAATCGTAATTCGAAGAAACTCATTTCTGTGTAGGAATGAGTTTCTTTTCATAATATATATACCTGGAGGAAGTATGAATTTACTCGAAGTTGGGATCCCTACCGTACCTCTCAGAGGCATGGTAGTATACCCGAATATCGTGATTCACCTCGATATCGGTCGAGACAAATCCATTAAGGCGGTGGAAGCCGCAATGAATGAGGACCGCATTTTAGCTGTCGTAACTCAAAAAGATGATGCTGTAGATGCGCCAACAGTTCATGATTTAGCCCAAATGGGTACATTAGTAAAAATTAAACAAATGTTGCGCTTACCAGGTGGTATAGTACGTGTTCTTGTAGAGGGCATCACTCGTATTCGTCTTATGAATATTACTAGCATGGACCCTTATTATATAGGAGACTATGAACGAGTGGCGTCTGAATTTGAAGACGATGTAGAGCTTGAAGCTTATCGTCGTTTGGTTCAAGCTAAATTTGGCGAATGGGCAGAAGAAGCTAAATCAGTTACTGATGAAGGTGTAACGCGCGTTATGGAATTACGCAATCCTTGTGAATTAGCTGACCAAGTTGCATTTCTATTGCCTATTAATAATTTGAAACGTCAAGAGTTACTTGAAGAATTATCTGTGGCTCGTCGTCTTAACATGATTGTAGGCATTTTAAATATGGAATTACAAATCTCTGATTTGGAAAATTCCATCAATAATCAAGTGCGTCAATCTATGGAAAAAGCGCAGAAGGAATATTTCTTGCGCGAAAAAATCCGCGTTATCCACGATGAGTTGGGTGATAAAGGGGATCCCGAGGAGGAGGCAGAAGAACTACGAGTTAAGTTAAAAGCACTTAATCTAAGTGAAGACGTACATACGCGTATTGATAAAGAAATTTCTCGTTACAGCCGCATGCCTCAATTGATGCCGGAAGCAACAATTTTGCGCAATTACCTAGATTGGGTATTGGCATTACCGTGGAACGAATTAACGGAAGACCGTTTAGATATTAAGGGCGCTCATGCTATGCTCGAGGCCGATCATTATGGCCTTGAAAAGGTTAAGAAACGCATTTTAGAATTTTTAGCGGTTCGTAAATTAACTGGTAAAAATAGTGGCTCTATTCTTTGTTTAGTAGGCCCACCAGGCGTTGGTAAAACCTCTTTGGCTACCTCTATTGCTAAAGCAATGAATCGTAAGTTTATCCGTGCATCCTTAGGTGGTGTTCGTGATGAAGCTGAAATTCGTGGACATCGACGTACTTATATTGGTGCTTTACCTGGTCGTATGATTCAGGGGTTAAAAAATGTAGGTACTAAGAATCCTGTATTTTTATTGGATGAAATTGATAAATTAGCATCTGATTATAAAGGTGATCCATCTTCAGCGTTATTAGAAGTATTGGATCCAGAACAAAATAGCACATTTAGTGATCACTTTATCGAAGTACCGTTCGACTTCTCTGAAGTTTTCTGGATTACTACGGCTAATGTAGCATCTAATATTCCTGGTCCATTGTTAGATCGTATGGAAATTATTGAGTTGTCCAGCTATATGGAAGAAGAAAAACTAGAAATTGCTAAGCGTTACTTAACACCTAAGCAAATTAAGAAAAATGGCCTTGAAGATTACAAGGTTAAATTATCTGATGCTGTGTTAAGAAAGGTAATTTCCGAATATACTCGCGAAGCAGGTGTTCGTACTTTAGAGAAAACAATTGCTAAGATTTGCCGTAAGATTGCTTTCAAAGTAGTTGAAGAAGGCGGAGACGCACCAAAAGTCACTACTAAGAATCTTCACGAATTCTTAGGCGCACCAATCTTTGTTGACCAAGAGCGAGAAAAGAAAGCACAAGTTGGCTATGTAAATGGATTAGCTTGGACATCTGTTGGTGGTGTAGTATTACCATGTGAAGCTACAACTATGAATGGTACCGGTAAATTGGCTTTAACTGGTAGTCTCGGCAAGGTTATGCAAGAGTCTGGTCAAGCGGCTATGAGTTATATTCGCCATAATGCAAAAGCTTTAAAGATTGAAGAAGATTTTTATAAAAAGCTTGATATTCACGTTCACTTGCCAGAAGGGGCAACCCCTAAAGATGGTCCTTCAGCAGGTATTACAATGACATTAGCTATGGTATCTATTTTGACTAACCGCAAGGTTCGTTCTGATATTGCCATGACTGGTGAAATCACATTGCGTGGCCGCGTATTACCAATAGGCGGCTTAAAAGAAAAATTATTAGCAGCCTTGTCTCATGGTATTAAAGAGGTGTTGATTCCAAAAGGCAATGAAAAGGATATTGCAGAATTACCTGACATTGTGAAAGAAGGACTCATCATTACGCCAGTTAAGACAATGGATGAAGTATTAGCAAAGGCACTTGTGTAATGCAAAAGAAGAAAAAATCCACTAAACCAATGGGCCCAAAACCACAATATACACGAAAAGAACCAAAGGGGCCTCGTATTATAGCTGCAAAATATAATACTTCCTGTGTGAAGGCGGATCAATATCCTGAAGGGGATACCGTAGAAATCGCCTTCCTTGGACGCTCTAATGTGGGCAAGTCTTCGTTGATTAATTCTTTATGTAACTATCGTGGGTTAGCCCTCGTTAGTGGTCAGCCAGGTAAGACTAAGACGATAAACTACTTTGATATTGAATCAAAAGAGGATATTTCTGACACCGAGGAACGCAGATATAACTGGTTTCTCGTGGACCTTCCTGGTTATGGTTTTGCAAAGACAAATAAAGGAAACCGCAATCTGTGGTCTTCCTTTATTGCCGATTATATTTTACATTCTGAACGATTGATGTTGTTGTGTTTACTTATCGATGGTCGCCATCCTGAAATGGCCATTGATAAGGTGGCCTTTGATTGGCTCGTCGAAGCCGGTGTTCCGTTACAAATTGTAGTGACCAAGGCCGATAAATTGACGGCTAAAGAAAAGTCTGCAAACTTGTCTATTATTAAAGAGCTATATCCAACGGCTACCCCGCCGATTTTGTACAGCTCTTTAAAGCATACTGGACGTGAGCTTTTACAACAACGAATCAATAAAATTTTGGTAGGAGATGAAGCATGAGTCAAACGAACGAATTAGAGATTATGGAACGCATTGCTCTAGATTTAGAGCGTGTCGAAGAGTCTCTTGCATCATCTTTTAATACCGGTGCAGAGGACTTCAATGCACTGATTCGACCGTTATCAGCAGCAGGTGGTAAGCGTTTGCGCGCTCAATTGTGTCTATTGATTGCTAATGCAGGTACATCTATAGAGCGTCAACGCATTAAAATTGCTGAGGCTGTTGAAATGCTTCATTTAGCAACACTTATCCATGACGATGTTTTAGATCAAGCTGAAATTCGCCGTGGGGAGGATACAATTCACATGCATAAAGGCAATAAGGTAGCTATCCTTAGTGGTGATTATTTATTTGCTAAAGCATTTAAAATCGTATCTGAAATGACGAATATGAAGTATCTTCAAGTATTCTCTCATATTATTACATGCCTCGTAGAAGGTGAGTTCATGCAAATGGAAGATGTATATCGCATCGATCAAGGCATAGAGCGTTATATGACAAAGACGCAAAAGAAAACAGCAGACTTCATGGAAGGCTGTATGGAGCTTGGTGGTCTCTTAGGAGATTGGCAAGAGGATGAAATCATAGAGTTGAAAAAATATGGTCATGCATTAGGCATGGCATTCCAAATTACAGACGATATTATGGATTATCGTGAAACAGCGGAAACGACGGGAAAGCCTGTAGGGAATGATCTTCGAGAGGGACTATTGACATATCCGTTATTAAGCATCGTTAACGATGGTAATAAAGATAAATTGCTTGAAGATATTAAAGGCTTAAATAATGGTGGTAATGAGCAAGACATTATTGATTATGTTATTGCTCAAGGTGGCATTGATAATACATTAGCTGTAGCTGATAAATATTGTAAAGATGCTCTAGCGGCACTCGCTGCAGTGCGTGATTTCCCAGGGAAGGAATTCCTTGTGATGGCTGTAGAAAATCTGGCTGATAGAAAGGTATAATATGGAACCATTCGAACCAAAATCGGATTTCGAATATCCCATGCAAAAACCTTCTTTTGACAGTGTAGTTCGTCAAAAACGGCGTGAAGCAGAACAAAAGTCTGAGCAAGAACGATATAAGGTGGCAACTCAACTCATTCCTGAGGATGTGGAAGATGAACCAGTTTATACGGCTATAGAGCAGAAGATGATGGATGAAGCAAGGGAATTGTCCCTTGTAGGACATCTTTCAGAGCTGCGAAAACGATTGATTATAATAGCTGTAGCGGTTATTGTGGGAACTTGTATTTCTTATTATTATGTAGACTTATTATTGGAAATACTCCTAAAACCGGCTGGCAAGCTCTATTATATGAGACCTACTGAAGCATTTTTTACATATATGAAGGTGTCTGTTGTAGGTGGCCTAGTCATAGCCGCTCCCATTATATTGCATCAGATTTGGCTATTTGTTAAGCCTGCACTAACTGTGCGAGAAAAGCAGCTATCTAACTGGATCTTACCAGTAGCAATTGGTCTATTCGGGATAGGTATTGTATTTTCTTATTTTCTCGTATTGCCTGCAGCGGTGAAGTTCTTTATGGGCTTTGCTACAGATGAATTACAGCCGATGTTTTCTATTGGTCAGTATATGGACTTTGTATTATCCTTTGTACTGCCCTTTGGATTTATCTTTGAGTTGCCGTTGATCTTAATTATTTTGGGATATTTCAACTTAATTACATCACGCTTTTTAAAAACGAAGCGAAAGATATTTATTCTTATATCCTTTATCATAGGTGCTGTCATTTCACCTACACCGGATATGTTCTCGCAAACGATGATTGCATTACCTATGATATTGCTATATGAAACAAGCCTATTTGTATTGGCTAAAATTATGAAGCGCTAAGGAGTCTTTTAGGAGGAACGATGAAAACCTACGAAAATTTAACCACATATAATCCTGGTGAAATAGAAGGCAAATGGTATTCTTATTGGGAAAATCAAGGATACTTTCACGAAGAAGTAGACACGAATAAAGAGCCATTTAGTATCGTATTACCACCTCCTAATGTAACTGGTATGTTGCATATGGGGCATGCCCTTGATAACACATTACAAGACATCCTCATCCGTTTCAAACGCATGCAAGGCTACAATGTATTGTGGATGCCAGGTACAGACCACGCTGGTATTGCTACACAAATCAAAGTAGAAGAGATGCTTGCTAAAGAAGAAGGAAAATCTCGCTATGATTTGGGCCGTGAAAAATTCGTAGAGCGCGTGTGGGAATGGAAAAAAGAATATGGTGATACTATTGTAAAACAAATCCGTAGCCTTGGCGCATCCTGTGACTGGACTCGTGAGCGATTTACTTTGGATGAAGGATACTACCATGCAGTGCGCGAAGTATTTGTAAGCCTTTATGAAAAAGGTTTGATCTATCGCGGTGAACGCATCATCAACTGGTGTCCTCGTTGTGCCACTGCGTTATCTGATGTTGAAGTTGAGCATGAAGACGAACATGGCCATTTATGGCATATTAAATATCCTGTAAAAGGTGAAGATAATCGTTTCGTTGTTGTTGCTACAACTCGTCCAGAAACAATGTTTGGTGACGTAGCAGTAGCAGTAAATCCTGATGATGATCGTTATAAAGATCTCATTGGTAAAACATTAATCTTGCCATTTGTTAATCGAGAAATTCCTGTAATTGCCGATGACTATGTTGATGCTAGCTTCGGTACAGGCTGTGTAAAAATTACACCTGCTCATGACCCTAATGACTTTGAAATGGGTCAACGCCATGATTTAGACTCCATCGTTGTTATGAACAATGATGCAACAATGAATGAAGGTGCTGGCAAATTTAATGGCTTACCTCGTGAAGAAGCGCGTAAACAAGTATTAGCAGAACTTAAAGAATTAGGCCTACTTGAAAAAATCGATGATCATGACCATGCAGTAGGTCATTGCTCTCGTTGTAATACAATCATCGAACCAATGGTATCTAAACAATGGTTCGTAGATATGAAACCATTGGCAGAGCCCGCTCTTAAGGTTGTTAAAGACCACGAAGTAGAGTTCGTTCCTGAACGTTTTACAAAAACATATGTGAACTGGCTTGAAAATATCCGCGATTGGACTATTTCTCGTCAATTGTGGTGGGGCCATCGCATTCCTGCATGGTATTGTGATGACTGTGGTGAAACTATCGTTAGCCGTGAAGATATTACAGAATGCCCTCATTGCCACGGTCATGTTACACAAGATCCAGATGTTCTTGATACATGGTTTAGCTCTGGTTTATGGCCGTTTGCCACAATGGGTTGGCCTAAGCAAACTCCAGAACTTAAACAATGGTATCCAACAAGTGTGCTTGTAACTGGTTACGATATTATCTTCTTCTGGGTTGCTCGTATGATCTTTATGGCTCTTGAGTTTGAACATGAAATTCCATTTAAACATGTATTTATTCATGGTCTTGTTCGCGATAGCCAGGGCCGTAAAATGAGTAAATCTTTGGGCAATGGTATTAATCCGCTTGAAGTTATCGACCAATATGGTGCTGATGCATTGCGCTTTACTCTTGTAACTGGCAACACACCTGGTAACGATATGCGTTTCTATATGGAACGTGTTGAGGCTAACCGTAACTTCGCCAATAAGATTTGGAATGCATCAAAATTTGTATTGATGAACCTTACAAATTATGATGAAAGTTTCGTTCCAACAGCAGATGATTTGACATTAGCAGACCAATGGATTGTTCAAAAATACAATGAAACAGTACAAAGCGTAACATCTAATCTCGATAAATTCGAACTTGGTGAAGCTGCAAGTTCCGTATATGATTTCATTTGGAATACGTACTGCGATTGGTACATTGAATTAGCGAAACCTCGCTTGTATAGTGAAAGCGACGAACGTGATCGTCGTACAGTTCAATATTTACTTGTAACGATCTTACGTCACATGCTCGAATTATTACATCCATTCATGCCGTTCGTAACTGAACATATTTGGCAACATTTGCCACATGAAGGGGATAGTATCGTTGTTACTAAATGGCCTAAAGCATTGAAATTCGATAATCTTGAAGGGGCAGCACGTCAAATGGAAGTTATGATGGATGCTATCAAAGGTATTCGTAACATGCGTGCTGAAATGAATGTGCCTTTAGGTAAAAAAGCTGAGGTTATCGTAGCGCCAACAGATGAAGCATTAGCTAAAACTGTAGCAGAACATAGTGACTACTTCGTAACATTGGCTTGGGCTGAGAAAGTAACAATTCTTAGTACCGATGATCCAAAACCAGAAAATGCGACTGTAACCGTTGTCAATGGTATGGAAGTATATCTCTTACTTAAAGACTTGATTGACGGTGAAAAAGAAAGAGAGCGTATTGCAAAGGAAAAAATCCAAATGGAAAAAGAAATTTCTCGTTTGGAAGGTAAATTGTCTAACCAAGGCTTCTTAGCAAAAGCGCCTGAAGCTGTAGTAGCAAAAGAAAAAGAAAAGTTAGAAGAATATAAACAAAAACAACAAGCGTTATTGGAACGTGAAGCGTTCCTTGAAACCTTATAATAGGAGGTTTATATGACATATCAGGAGGCCTTAGCCTATTTGGAGCAGGCATCTTCATTTGGTATTAAACCTGGCCTTGAACGAATTACGGCTCTTATGGATGTGTTAGGGAATCCACAAGAAGATTATAAAATTGTTCATGTTACAGGTACAAATGGTAAGGGCTCGGTTACCTCATATATTTCCTACGCACTGTTTACAAGTGGATTACGGGTGGGGCGATTTACATCGCCTCACCTTCAATCCTATACGGAGCGTATTCAAATTAATGATGGAAATATAACAGAGGAAGCCTTTGGAAAATTAATTAGTCGCGTAAAGATTGCAGTAGATACTATTATTAGTAATGGAATAGAAGCGCCAACACAATTTGAAATATTAACAGCTGCCGCATTTTTATTCTTTAAGGATCAAGGTGTCGACTATGCTGTAGTAGAAGTTGGTTTAGGTGGCTTACTAGATTCTACTAATATCGTGACTCCAAAAGTATCTGTTATTACTAATGTAACAATAGATCATCAAGCATATTGTGGTGATACTGTCGAGGAAATTGCACGCCATAAAGCGGGGATTATCAAATCTAAAGTGCCTGTAGTGACAGCTGCACAAGATACACCTCTTAATGTTATTGAGGACGTAGCTAAAAAACAACATGCTAAGCTTTATGTTTTTAATAAAGATTTTGGTATCGATAGCCGTAGCGCTGTAACGGGTGGTCAAATGATTACGATTAGTTCTAACGATGCTGCACCTGCTATGTTGTTTACGACGATGGCTGGCATTCATCAATCTGTAAATCTCGCTTGTGCATTGATGGCCGTACGCCTGTTGATGAAAGAGGATACGAACATCAGTGAAGAAACGATGCGTGAAGGATTTGCCCGCACTACGTGGGCGGGGCGCTTTGAAGTTAAACGAGGCTTAGATCGTACCTTTATATTTGACGGTGCTCACAATGCGGCAGGGGCTGAGTCTTTTGCCATGACGTACAATGAACTATTTAAGGACACACCGAAAACGGTGGTAATGGCTATCCTTAAAGATAAAGACCAAGAGGCTATTATTCGTGAAGTGGTTAAATCTGGCGACACAGTCCTCGTTGTACCTGCACCAACAGATAGAACAGAGGTACCTGAAAACTTGGTTGAAGTGATTCGCCGTACTGTACCTAAGGTGACGGCTCAAACTGCAGAATCTGTTGAGGCTGCATTAGCATTGGCATACAAACATACAAAGACTGGTGATATCATTGCTGTATGTGGTTCTTTATATATTCTAGGGGATGCTCGTCAGTGGTTTTTCCATGAGATGAGTCATTGAGGTGAGAATATGGAACTCTCACTCATTCCTAATCAGAAACGACTTACCTTTTATATTGAACGATTAATCTATGGTGTCGTTATTGCGATGCCTCTTCAACCAATGGTAGGAGATGTACTTCTCTGGTTGGCTATAGGTTTGGCATTATATGATTTAATTTCTAGTAAATCATTGAGTTTGCCGACAGGTTATTTATCTTGGACTGTTATGATCTTTGTTATCTGGACAGGTATATCGTCGTTAATGTCCCCAAACTGGGATTGGTCTATTCAGAGCTGGTTCTACCAAATTGTAGCGGGTGGGGGCATGTACTATTTAGTTCGTACCTATATTCGAACACCTAAACAGTGGAACTATTTTCTTCGTGCCTTTTTAGGTACAGCCGTTCTTGTATGCATTATTGGGGCCTATCAGTATATATTTGTTCCTAATATACATATAAAAGAATGGGTAGATGCAGCACAATTCCCTAAATTGATGCGTCGAATGGCGTCTACATTGCAAAATCCTAATTTGCTAGGGGCTTATCTGTTGATGGTACTAAGTGTATGTATTAGCTATATTCTTGTTTATATGAAAGAGAATCGTACTCGTGAAGTTGTTACAATGCTGATCATTGGTGTTGTACTATTTTTAACGATGTTATTAACCTATTCGCGTGGTATTTGGATTAGTTTTGCGGCCATGATTCTGTATTGGGCTATTTTCGTAGAACGAAGACTATTCTTATCCTTGTTAGTGGTACCGTTAATTCTATACTTCTATGAAGGGGAAGTTGCTTCACGACTTTGGTCTATATTCCAAGGTCATGATACGTCATCAGATCTTCGCTGGGCTCTATGGGATAGCACAATGTATATCGTACGAGAAAATCCAATCTTTGGTATTGGGTGGAATACATTCTACTTAGTTTATCCAGAGTATAACTATTACATTCAAGGTCCTAATGTGTTGATGTATCATGCCCATAATTTATATTTAAATATATTGGCTGAAACAGGTATTCCTGGCTTGCTATCATTCCTAGCAGTTATCGTCGGTCATGTTATTACATCTGTTCGTTTGAAAGGGGATATGTTCCGACAAGCTGCACAGATAGGTATAGGGGCTTTAGCTATCGGAGTTCTTTTTAGTGGATTGTCTGATTTTGAGCTCTATAGCCATCAAGTTACTATTGTTTTTTGGCAACTCCTTGGTTGGGTTGGGGCCTTTGTGAAAGTACAACTTTCCACAAAGGCCCATATGTAAAAGGTATATTTTGTATAATTAGTAAGTTTTATGGTAGCGATACAATTTCATAGTATGGTATAATTTATACATACCTTAGCAGGGTAAGCTTAAGTATATTTAACCGGTTTTCTAATGTTAGAATAATTGAACATTATTGCTTGCATTTGAAAACCGGTTTTTTGTATATCTATATTTTTATAGGAGGTGTAGCGGTCAGTTTCTGTATATATTATTTTTTTATTATATTGATAAGGCTCTATATGTTGTATTGAGATAGTTCGATATACATAAAAAACAACAATATATACTATTAAATTGATAATTCCTGTGAGTTATATCGGTGTGAATAAAACTTATGTGAAAATGTAAAAACCTATGCGTTTTGGTCATAATGCACAGTCGGAGTGTGATAAAAAATACATTTTAGTCATATAAGTTGACAATACATTGGATGTGGACTACGATGAAGTCGGTTTAAGGAACGTATTAGACCAAAGAGATTCAATTGTCGTTTAACAATGTTACTCTTAAAGGAGATGGTTATGGTGATAGACATCAAAGACCGCGTAAAAAATGTGGACCTGCAAGGTAAAATTGTCACTGCTTATGATGCAGCTCAGTTGATTAACCCTAATGATAAAGTTGGTATTTCCGGCTTTACACCATCGGGTTATGCAAAAGTTGTGCCATTGGCATTGGCAGAACGAATGGAAAAAGAACCATTCAAAATCGATTTGTGGACAGGTGCTTCCGTAGGTGATGAAGCTGATGGTGCGTTAACTCGTGCTAATGGTATTAATCGCCGCTTTCCATATCAAACCAATAAAGATATGAGAAAGGCTTTAAATAGTGGAGATGTTAAATACATCGATATGCATTTAAGCACAATGGCACAAAATATTCGTTATGGATTTTTCGGAGATTTAGATGTAGCAATTATTGAAGTATGTCAAATCAACGAAGATGGTTCTTTAGTACCGACTACCTCTGTTGGCAATTCTCCAACATTTGTTAGTCAAGCTAAAAAGGTTATCGTAGAGGTAAATGTATCTCAACCATTATCCTTAGTTGGTATGCATGATATCTATGAACCGTTGGATCCGCCACATCGTAAACCAATTCCGTTGGAACAGGCCGGCGATCGCATCGGTACAGAAGCAATACCTTGTGATCCTAGCAAAATTATTGCTGTGGTTCCAAGTGATGTACCTGATACAACAAGACCTTTAGCTGCTATTGATGATGATGCAAAGGCAATGAGTCAACATCTTATCAAATTCTTTGAACAAGAAATTGCAGAAGGTCGTTTGCCTAAAAACTTGCTTCCATTGCAATCCGGCGTAGGTTCTGTAGCAAATGCGGTAATTAGTGGCTTGGCTCAAGGGCCTTTCACAGATTTATCTATTTATACAGAAGTAATTCAAGACGGTATGTTTGACTTGATCGATGCTGGTAAAGTAACTGTATGTTCCGGTACTGCATTGAGTCCTTCTCCAGATGGATTGAAACGTTTCTATGCGAATATTGATGAATATCGTAAAAAAATTATTCTTCGTCCGCAAGAAATCTCCAATAACCCTGGTATTGCTCGTCGTATTGGTGTCATTGCCATGAATACCGCTATCGAATTTGATATTTTTGGCAATGTAAACTCTACTCATATTATGGGTAGCAAAATGATGAATGGTGTTGGTGGTTCTGGTGACTTTGCACGTAGTGCATATCTCACTATCTTCTGTACCAATTCCGTTGCTAAAAATGGCGACATCAGTTCTATCGTTCCATATGTATCCCATGTGGATCATCCAGAACATGACACTATGATTTTCTGTACAGAACAAGGTGTTGCTGACTGTCGTGGTTTGAGCCCAGTGGAAAGAGCTCGTTTGATTATTGAAAAATGTGCTCACCCAGACTACAAACCTATGTTAACTGAATACCTAGAAAAAGCATTAGCTGCAACAAAGAATGCCCATACACCAATGTTGCTTGATGAAGCTCTTTCTTGGCATAAACGCTTCACAGAAACTGGAAGCATGAAAAAATAACCTGTTTTTTTAGGAGGATGATGAAAACATGGCTTACGAAAACTTAAAAGCCCAAATTGCTGAGTACAACAAACTTTGTGACGAAAAATGCGCAAAAACTCCAGAACGTCAAAACTTAAAATACAACCGTGTGTATACACCAGTTGATATTGAAGGCTTTGATTATGAACGCGATTTGGGAATGCCTGGCGAATTCCCTTATACTCGTGGCGTACAACCTACTATGTACCGTGGTCGTTTCTGGACAATGCGTATGTATGCAGGCTTCGCTACAGCTGAAGAATCTAACAAACGTTACCGCTACCTAATCGAATCTGGTGCAACAGGTCTTTCCTGTGCGTTCGACTTGCCAACTCAAATCGGTTATGACTCTGATGATGTTATGGCTGAAGGCGAAGTTGGTAAAGTAGGTGTAGCGATTGACTCTTTGGCAGATATGGAAATCTTGTTCGATGGCATCGACCTTGGCAAAGTATCCACTTCCATGACAATCAACGCTCCAGCATCCGTTTTGTTGGCAATGTATATCGCAGTAGCTGAAAAACAAGGTATACCTTCCACAGAATTGAAAGGTACTATTCAAAATGATATTTTGAAAGAATATGCAGCTCGTGGTACTTACATTTTCCCTCCAAAACCATCTATGCGTTTGATCACTAATATCTTCGAATATTGTTCTCAATACGTTCCAAAATGGAATACAATTTCTATTTCCGGTTACCACATCCGTGAAGCAGGTTCCACAGCAGCACAAGAAATCGCATTTACAATTGCTGATGGTATCGCATACGTAGAAGCAGCTTTGAAAGCTGGTCTTGATGTTGATACATTTGCTGGTCGTCTTTCCTTCTTCTGGAATGCTCATAATAATGTACTTGAAGAAGTTGCTAAATTCCGCGCATCTCGTCGCTTATGGGCAACAATCATGAAAGAACGTTTTGGTGCTAAAAAACCAAAATCCATGATGCTTCGTGTACATACTCAAACAGCTGGTTCCATGTTGACTGCGCAACAAGTTGATAACAACATCGTTCGTGTTGCTCTTCAAACTGCAGCAGCTGTAATGGGTGGTACTCAATCTTTACATACAAACTCTCGTGACGAAGCTTTGGCTCTTCCTACAGAAGCATCTGTACAAGTAGCTCTTCGTACTCAACAAATCGTGGCTTACGAATCTGGTTTGGCTGACGTAGTTGACCCATTGGGCGGTTCCTACTATGTTGAAGCTATGACTAACGCTATCTATGACGAAGCTATGGCATACATCAAGAAAATTGATGAAATGGGCGGCGCTGTAGTAGCAATCGAAAAAGGCTACATCCAAAAAGAAATTCAAGAATCCGCTTACAAATGGCAAATGGAAGTTGAATCTGGCTTGCGCACAATCGTTGGCGTAAACAAATTCCAAGTTGAAGAAGAAGCGCCAAAAGACTTGCTTCGCGTAGACGCTTCCGTAGGTGCTAACCAATCTAAGAAAACTCAAGCAGTTCGTGCTAACCGCGATCAAGCCGCAGTTGATAAAGCCTTAGCTGATTTGAAAGCTGGCGCAGCTGACGAATCTGTTAACTTGATGCCATTAATTCTTGCAGCAGTTAAAACATATGCTACTTTGGGTGAAATTTGTAATGTATTGCGCGAAGTATTCGGTGAATACGAAGCTCATTCCACATTATAATATCGGCTGATTTCGGAGGTAATATATCATGGCAGAAAAACGTATTAGAGTAATTGTAGCAAAACCAGGTCTTGATGGTCATGACCGTGGTGCAAAAGTAGTAGCACGCGCACTTCGCGATGCTGGTTTCGAAGTAATCTATACTGGTCTTCGTCAAACACCAGAACAAATTGTTGAAGCAGCGCTTTCTGAAGACGTTAATGTAGTTGCATTATCTCTTCTTTCTGGTGCTCATAATACATTGTTCCCTAAAATTGTTGAACTTTTGAAAGAAAAAGGCATGGGGGATGTTCTTGTAATCGGTGGTGGCGTTATTCCTGACGCTGATATCCCTGGCTTGAAAAAAGCTGGCGTAGCGGCAGTATTCACACCTGGCACACCAACTAGCGATATCGTTAACTTTATTAAAGAAAACGTAAAATAATTGCTTGGGCAAAGAGGGGTGCAACTCGAATAGTTGGCTCCCCTCTATTCCCATATTCGAAGATAGGTGGTGAGGCGAATGGATTTAGTTAAAGGCCTTTTTGAAGGTTCTAGACTAGCCTTAGCACGGTCCATAACAGCTGTAGAAAACGAGTATGATAATGCCATCGATATTATGAAGGCAATTTACCCTAAAACGGGGAACGCACGTATTCTCGGTATTACAGGGGCCCCTGGTGCTGGTAAAAGTACTTTGACCGATAAGGTAGTTAAACATTATTTAGATCAAGGTAAAAAAATCGGCATCGTTGCCATCGACCCAACTAGCCCATTCTCTGGAGGTGCTATCTTGGGGGACCGTATTCGAATGAATGATTTAACATTAAATGAAAATGTATTCATTCGAAGCATGGGCACGCGTGGTAGTCTTGGTGGATTATCTAAAAAGACTGCAGACGTTGTAAAACTCATGGATGCCTTTGGCATGGATTTAGTAATTATTGAAACTGTAGGCGTAGGTCAATCTGAAGTAGATATTGTAAAAAATGCTGATACTACATTGGTTGTACTGGTTCCTGGTCTCGGTGATGATATCCAAGCTATCAAGGCGGGTATTCTTGAAATTGGCGATGTATTTGCTATCAACAAAGCTGACCGAGATGGTTGCGATCGTTTGAATGTAGAAATTGAAATGATGCTTGACCTAGATTCTCGTGAAGTAAAATGGCGCCCACCAATTAAGCGCACAATTGCTAGTAAAGACCAAGGCGTAGATGAACTTATCGACGCTTTAGATGAACATTTTGAGTATCTTGAAGATTCTGGTGAATTGGAATCTCGTCGGGCAGAACGTACTCGTGATGAAATCATCGCAATGATTAATGAACAAATTGGTCGTTATGTAGCTGATAAAATTGTTACAAGCGACGAATTTAATAGCCAAGTGGCAGCTGTTAATGAACGCGAAAGCGATCCATATACAGTTGTTAATGGCGTAATGACAAGCGTGCTAAAGTAGACGGCGACTACATAGCATTAGAGATTTAGCCTTGAAAAGGAGATAATCAAAATGGCTTTTAAAGTATTACAAGTGGATCACATCGGTATTGGTGTTAATGATTTAGCAGCAACTAAAGAATTCTATAAAAATGCATTAGGCATTGAACATCTTCCTGAAGACGAAATCGTAGAAGAACAAAAGGTAAAAGTATCCTTCTTCCCTTGTGGTGATGCTGAACTTGAATTCTTAGAAACTACAACTCCAGATGGCCCTATCGGTAAATTTATCGAAAAAAATGGTGGTCGTGATGGTATCCAACACGTTGCATTGCGCGTTGACAATATTGAAAATGCTATTGCTGATTTGATGGCTAAAGGCGTTCGTATGATTGACGAAAAACCTCGTTATGGTGCAGGCGGTTCCTCAATTGCTTTCTTACATCCAAAAGCAACTGGTGGTGTATTGCTTGAATTATGTCAACGTATGAAATAATACAGTATCCAATTCACATCACTATATATGAGTTGTAGATATACATATACATATAATTCTACGTTATATATTAAATATGTATGCTTCTTGAACTTTATTCATTTATGAAATAAAATGATACTGTAACAAGTTTTATTTGGAGGTGCTATAATGGCAACAGTGCAGGAAAAAATCGAGTTATTGCACGAAAAGCTAGCTAAAGTTAAAGCTGGTGGCGGCGAAAAACGCGTTGAGAAACAACATGCTCAAGGTAAAATGACTGCTCGCGAACGCTTGGCTAAATTGTTCGATGATAATTCCTTCGTTGAACTTGATCAATTCGTTAAACATCGTTGTGTTAACTTCGGTCAAGAAAAGAAAGAATTACCAGGCGAAGGTGTAGTAACAGGTTATGGTACTATCGACGGTCGTTTAGTATATGCATTCGCACAAGATTTCACTGTAGAAGGTGGTTCTCTTGGTGAAATGCATGCTGCTAAAATCGTTAAAGTACAACGTTTAGCAATGAAAATGGGTGCTCCTATTGTTGGTATCAACGATTCCGGCGGTGCTCGTATTCAAGAAGCAGTAGATGCCCTTGCTGGTTACGGTAAAATTTTCTTTGAAAATACAAATGCATCTGGTGTTATTCCACAAATTTCCGTAATCATGGGCCCATGTGCGGGCGGTGCTGTATATTCTCCAGCATTGACTGACTTCATCTACATGGTTAAAAATACTTCTCAAATGTTCATCACTGGTCCTGCAGTAATCAAATCTGTAACTGGTGAAGAAGTAACCGCTGAAGATCTTGGTGGTGCAATGGCTCACAACTCCGTGTCTGGTGTTGCTCACTTTGCAGCTGAAAATGAAGATGATTGTATCGCTCAAATTCGTTACTTATTAGGCTTCTTGCCATCCAACAATATGGAAGATGCTCCATTGGTAGATACTGGTGACGATCCAACTCGTGAGGATGAAAGCTTGAATAGCTTGTTGCCAGATAACAGTAACATGCCTTACGACATGAAAGATGTTATCGCAGCTACTGTAGATAATGGCGAATACTATGAAGTACAACCATTCTATGCTACTAATATCATTACTTGCTTCGCTCGTTTTGATGGTCAATCCGTTGGTATCATTGCTAACCAACCAAAAGTAATGGCTGGTTGCTTAGACATTAACGCTTCTGACAAATCTTCCCGTTTCATCCGTTTCTGTGATGCTTTTAATATTCCAATCGTTAACTTTGTTGACGTTCCTGGTTTCTTGCCTGGCACAAATCAAGAATGGGGCGGTATCATTCGTCATGGTGCTAAAATGTTATATGCTTACTCTGAAGCTACAGTACCAAAAATTACTGTCATCACTCGTAAAGCATATGGCGGTTCCTACCTCGCTATGTGTTCCCAAGATTTAGGCGCAGACCAAGTATATGCTTGGCCTACATCCGAAATCGCTGTAATGGGTCCTGCTGGTGCAGCTAATATTATCTTCAAGAAAGACGAAGATAAAGATGCTAAAACAGCTAAATATGTAGAAGAGTTTGCGACTCCTTACAAAGCTGCAGAACGTGGCTTCGTAGATGTTGTAATCGAACCTAAACAAACTCGTCCAGCAGTTATCAACGCTTTGGCTATGCTTGCAAGCAAACGCGAAAACCGTGCTCCAAAGAAACATGGTAATATTCCATTATAATTCGATTCGGTAAACATATCATCGAATTTGGGAGATACCTTTCTTTACTACTTTTTTAGAAAGGGGAATGATTATGGAAGGACAAGCAGTTACTACCAATCCTTGGTTAATCATGGCCATTAATATGACAGTTGTATTTGTTGTGTTGATTCTTTTAGGTATTTTGATGACAATCGTTCATTTGATTGACCCTACTAAGAAGAAAAAAGACGTACCACCAAGTGCACCTGTTGCGGCTCCCGCAGCTACACCGGTGGCTGCACCAAATGCATCTGCTCAAAATGAAGGTGAAGTAGTAGCAGCTATCGTAGGTGCCATTGTGGCGATGGGGTACTCATCTGAACAAATTGCATCTATTCGACCTACAGCAACCAGTGCTAAATGGCGCTTGGAAGGTCGCTTAAGCGGTAGAGGTTAAAATATTTTTAGGAGGCATTTGTAATGAGCAATGCTACAACAACTAACGGTAAAGCTCCATCTCAAGATGTAGTAGCAGTAATCGTTGGTGCATTAGCGGCAATGGGTTATTCCGCTGATCAAATCGCGCATATCCGTCCAATCGTAAGCTACAATTGGAAAATGGAAGGCCGTTTGCGTGGTAATCGATAAGATAATTGGCTAATTTGATAATCCATGGGATTATTCAATTTATATGTGTAAAAATATTTATAAGTTTTGTGTAGAAACTACACATTTTGGAGGAATTTAAGATGAAAAAATTCAACGTTACAGTAAATGGTACAGCATATGATGTAGAAGTTAATGAAGTGAAAGCAGCGGCTCCTGCAGCAGCTCCTAAAGCAGCTCCAGCAGCAGCTCCAGCTCCTAAAGCAGCTCCTGCACCAGCTCCTGCTGCAGCAGCAGCTCCAGTTCCAGCAGGTGCTGAAACTGTAAAAGCTCCAATGCCTGGTAAAATCTTATCTGTAGCAGTATCTGCTGGTCAAGCAGTTAAAAAAGGCGAAACTTTGTTGATCCTTGAAGCTATGAAAATGCAAAATGAAATCGCAGCTCCACATGATGCTGTAGTTTCCGAAGTTCGCGTATCTGCTAACCAAACTGTATCCACTGGTGACGACATGGTTGTTCTTGGCTAATACCAAGTGTTGTATGACGTGGCTGCGCCACGTCATCTAACAATTTTATATTTGTGAAAGGGGAACGCATATGGAGGCTTTTGCTGTTGCGATTCAATCCGTTATTACAGATAGCGGGTTCCTCGCATTTACAACAGGCAATGCTATTATGATTCTTGTAGGTTTGATCCTATTGTATTTGGCATTTGCTAAAGAGTTTGAACCTTTATTGTTGGGTCCGATTGCGTTTGGTTGTATACTTGCCAATATTCCTCGTAATGGTTTCGAAGAAGGCGTTATGGCACTTATTAGCGCAGGTATCTCCCAAGAAATCTTCCCACCTTTAATTTTCCTAGGTGTAGGTGCAATGACTGACTTTGGTCCACTCATTGCTAATCCTAAAACATTGCTTTTAGGCGCTGCCGCTCAAATCGGCGTATTCGTTGCTTTAGGTGGCGCAATGATGCTTGGCTTCACAGCTCAAGAAGCAGCTGCTATCGGTATCATCGGTGGTGCTGACGGCCCTACATCCATTTACTTAGCTACTAAACTAGCTCCTCATTTATTAGGTGCTATCGCGGTTGCCGCATATTCCTATATGTCCTTGGTACCGTTGATTCAACCGCCTGTAATGAAATTATTCACTACGCAAAAAGAACGCGAAATTGTTATGGAGCAATTGCGTGAAGTTACACGTTTTGAAAAAATCGTGTTCCCAATTGTTGCAACGATCTTCATTTCCTTATTGCTTCCTTCCATTACATCCCTTTTAGGTATGTTGATGTTAGGTAACTTGTTCCGTGAATCTGGCGTAACTGAACGTTTGTCCGATACTTCTCAAAATGCGTTAATCAATACTGTTACAATCTTCTTGGCAACTGGTACTGGTTTAACAATGAGTGCGGAACATTTCTTAAGCGTACAAACAATTCTTATTATCTGCTTAGGCTTAGTTGCATTTATCGGTGGTACTGCTGGTGGCGTATTATTTGGTAAATTGATGAGCTTAGTAGATGGTGGTAAAACAAATCCACTTATTGGTTCTGCCGGTGTATCCGCGGTTCCAATGGCGGCTCGCGTATCTCAAGTAGTAGGTGCGAAAGCTAACCCAGCTAACTTCTTGCTCATGCATGCTATGGGTCCTAACGTAGCTGGCGTTATCGGTACAGCAGTAGCTGCAGGTACAATGCTTGCTATGTTGTCTAACCACTAATAATTTAATAATTATTCACCCAGGTGTACCTAAATAGGTACACCTATTGGTGAATCAAAAAGCCCTTGGTCATTATGTAATCATACATAAAAAGGGAATATTTGCAATAAATGCTTTTCAGATCGGTCATTAGGTGATTAGCAAGATTTCACAGAATAACCTTCTAGTGCTTTATATATAGTAGAGGTGGTCACTTGTTATCAATTGAATTAAAAATACTGATTTGTTTTATATGGGCATTTATTGTTTTTTTTATTACAGCGCTGATTATCGGTAATAAAGGCAAAGCTAAGTGGTTTCAACAAAGAACAAAATATTCTTGGTTTAATCGTCGAGGATTTTTAGGTGAAACTTTATTATTTGGGTATCCTAAAACAAGAGAGGGATATGGGATTACTTTTTTGATGGCTTCTGCCATTGGTATCGTAGGTTATATTTTATACCTATTATAACTATATCAGTGCATTTCTCTGAAGGGAGATGATGATGTATGGGTACTGCAGAACAAACCTTAATCGTCCTTGCAGTCATGGCTGTTTTATTCGTTACGGAAATT
Organism: Veillonella sp. 6_1_27; assembly: GCF_000163735.1. Taxonomy (NCBI): domain Bacteria; kingdom Bacillati; phylum Bacillota; class Negativicutes; order Veillonellales; family Veillonellaceae; genus Veillonella; species Veillonella sp. 6_1_27. The sequence continues at coordinate 676,889 of NZ_GG770215.1, read as the reverse complement.
ATTCCTCTAGCTATTACTTCTTTAGGCGGCGCAATTACATTAGGCCTTATGGGTATTATTACTCCTAAGGTTGTATTCTCTGGTTTATCTGATAGTACAGTTGTGTTGTTTGCAGGCATGTTCGTTGTTGGTGCTGCATTATTCTACACTGGTTTGGCTCAAAAAATTGGGGAAACCGTAGTATCTCATGCAGGGACTAGCGAAAATGGCTTGATGCTTGCGATTATGCTCGTAACAGCTACCATGTCCGCATTCTTATCTAATACTGGTACAACAGCTGCGTTACTTCCTGTGGTTGTTGGTATCTGTGCTGTTGCTAAGATTCCTGCATCTCGCCAATTAATGCCTTTAGCATTTGCTGCAGGTATCGGTGGTATCATTACAATGGTTGGTACACCACCTAATATCATTGTAAGTGGTACATTATCTAAATTTGGCATTGAACCATTTGGTTTCTTTGAATTTGCTTGGATTGGTATTCCTTTGACTATCGCTACTATCGTATTCATGATGCTCGTTGGTAAACATCTATTACCTAAACATGAAATTACTGATGCTGGTGATGTTGAACAAGAAGTAGCTGCTGAAGATATTTCTAACGATCCTAAGAAACAATTATACTCTGGTCTTATTCTTTTAGGTGTAATCATTGCTATGATTTTAGGGGATCCTCTAAAAACATATTTTGGTATTAATTTACCATTGAGCATGGTTGCAGTTATTGGCGCAATGCTTTGCGTATTAACTGGTTGCTTGAACGAAAAACAAGCTTACACATCTATTGACTGGGTAACAATCTTCTTATTCGCTGGTATGATGCCAGTGGCAACTGCACTTGATCAATCTGGTGCAGGTAAAATGATTGCTGATGCAGTAATCGGTGTTATGGGGTCTGATCCTAGCCCTTACTTTGCAACAGCAGTATTATTTGCATTGTCTTGTATCATGACTCAATTCATGTCTAACACTGCATCTTGTGCATTATTGGCACCTATCGGTATCTCCATTGCTCAAGGTATGGGCGCTGACCCTCATGCAGTATTGATGGCTATCGGCGTTGCTGCATCTTGTGCATTCGGTACACCTGTAGGTACACCTCCAAATACACTAGTACTTGGTCCTGGCCAATACAAATTTACAGATTATGTAAAAGCCGGCGTTCCATTGATTTTAGTTTGCTTCGTAGTAAGCTTAATTATCATTCCAATGGTATGGCCATTCTTCCCTGGTAAATAATAGGGAATAGGTTACTCTACTATACAAGCACACACGAGGTCGAATCCTAAGATTCGGCCTCGTTTTTTATGATTTTAGTCTATATGATTTTAATATAGATTACATATAAGTGTAATCAAAAGCAATATGAATTAAACTAATTTGCATGATTAATTTTACACAATTGACTACATCGAAAAAATATGATATAGTATATTGTGTAAGATATAATAATGTAATGTTGAATAAGGAGGTCATCTATGACAAAAGAAAGATTTAACATGTTAGTTGGTTCTATTGGTGCATTTATTGGTGTATTTGTATTTTTAGCCTATATCCCACAAATAATTGCTAATCTTCATGGTCAACCTAGTCAACCATGGCAACCATTATTTGCAGCAGTATCCTGTTTGATCTGGGTATTATATGGTTGGACAAAATCACCTAAACGTGATTATATTTTAATCGTACCAAACCTTGCAGGCGTTATTTTAGGTACACTAACATTCTTAACATCTTTCTAAGTGCTATAAGAAAAAAATAGTATTATTGTTATATAGTGAATAATAGTAAAGATATTACTTTACTTTATAAATATAAATGAGGTCGAATCGTATGATTCGGCCTTTTTTAGAGTGAAGTTTATATGTTAGATTAAAATATAGATAAGCGTTAAATCTGTTGTAATAAAAAAATAGTTTTTATGATAATAAATATTGATAATTGAATTCCTAGTATAGTAGTACGTATTTTAATTGAAATGATAATTAGTGTATTCTCAATTATTGATTATTAAACTCAATTACATAAATGAAAAGAAATATCAAAATATATATAAATATAGGCTTTTTATGATAAAAAGGAACAATTATTATGCAAAATATTATATAATTTTTTATCATTTTCATTTGACTTTCAATTTGAACTGTGTGATAATGAGAACATAAGTTGAGGCAAGTGCCTTTCTAAATGATAATAAAAAGTTCTGATCTATATTTTGATGGAGGTCCTAATTATGAGAGTTATTGCTGATGGTTGCATTAAATGTGGTTCTTGCGCATCTGTTTGCCCAGTTTCCTGCATTACTGAAGGCGAAACTAAATACGAAATTGGCGATGCTTGCATCGATTGTGGTTCTTGCGAATCCGTTTGCCCAGTTTCTGTAATTTCCGCTGAGTAATCACAAATAAAACACGCCCCTCATTGAGGGGCTTTTTATTTTGCCTAAATTTGCGTAACTTAGTATAATAGGACTATTAAGAATTATATTATAGTAAGGGAGTTAATCTTGTTTTATACAGTACTTATCATTTGGTTATTATTGGACCAATTAACTAAATATTATGTAATGAATCATTTTTTGTTAGGTGAATCTTTACCTGTTATTCCTAATGTATTTCATCTTACCTATATTATCAATCGCGGTGCAGCCTTTGGCATGTTAGCGAATCAACGATGGTTTTTTTTACTAGTAGCTTTTATTCTATTAGCTGTTTGTGCTTTTTATTGGAAGCGATTAGCTAAGGGCCATTGGACTTTGCAAATCGGATCCGCCTTATTAGTCGCAGGTGCAATTGGTAATGGCATTGACCGATACATGATTCATGGGGTAGTGGACTTTTTTGATTTTCGTGTATGGCCTATTTTTAATGTGGCAGATATTGGTATTTGTATAGGTGTAGCTTTTGTTGTATTTTATTTGTTTTCATTGAAAGAGGACCATGAATAACTTTCATCATTAGGACCCTTTATAAATCATTGACTTGATTCGTCAATAAATATATATCTTATACTTGACTCAAAGAGGAATAGAGGATGAATGAATATATTGTAAGTGCTGAGCAAGAAGGCATGAGACTAGATGTATTTTTAACTGAACAGATGGAAGGATCTCGTAGCTATATTCAAAGTTTAATTAAAGGTGGTCATGTTACAGTAGGTGATAAAGTAGGGAAGGCTAATCTTCGGCTTACACCTGATACCGTAATTCATGTAGAAATCCCAGAGCCTGAATCGATTGAGGTTAAACCTGAGGATATCCCTTTAGATTATTTATACGAAGATCACGATATTGTTATTGTTAATAAACCTCGTGGCATGGTGGTGCACCCTGCAGTAGGAAATTATTCTGGAACCCTTGTAAATGCTCTATTATTCCATTGTAAGGACCTATCAGGCATTAATGGTGAAATTAGGCCAGGTATTGTGCATCGCTTAGATAAAGATACGTCTGGCGTTATGATGGTGGCAAAAAATGATGCAGCGCATATTGGTTTAGCAGAACAAGTAAAAGCACATTCTGCAAGACGTACGTACTGGGCGCTAGTACAAGGCAATATTGTAGAAGAAAAGGGGACTATAAAGGCGCCTATTGGACGCCATCCTAAGGACCGTATGAAAATGGCTGTTGTCTTTGAAAACAGTAAAGATGCAGTAACACATTTTAAAGTATTGGAGCGTTATGGTCATCAAACATTGGTTGAATGTAATTTGGAGACTGGCAGAACCCATCAAATTCGTGTTCACTTTGCTCATATTGGACATCCTGTTGTTAATGACCCATTTTATGGATATAGACGTATGGATTTTCCTATAGAAGGGCAAGCATTACATTCTAAATCGTTAGATGTTAAACACCCTATTACAGGTGAAGAAATGCACTTTGAAGCACCGGTACCAGCTGATTTTGAGGCGTGCTTAGAATTTGCTAAGACCTACCGTGAAGATAAACGAAAATAGTCTAAATCTTTACATTGATTGTTTAAGTACTTATTTTTACTACTTATTTGGATATAGGGGCATAGAACAATCCTATGCTGTAAGGGCGTATATATGGAAAAGAAACGCTTATTAATGGATCAAGACGCTATAATGCGTGCGATTCGTCGTATTAGTCATGAAATTTTAGAACGCAATAAAGGTTTATCTAATGCGTTAATTGTAGGTATTGAACGGCGTGGTGTCATTTTGGCAAAACGTTTACAAGCGGAAATTGAGCGTATAGAAGGTATTCATATTGATTGTGAGTCTTTGAATGTTGCAGTGTATCGTGATGATCGTGATGCTCGTCCTAAAGAGGGGGAACCGTGTACGATTGATACAACGGAAAAGACAATTATCCTTGTAGATGATGTTTTGTATACGGGCCGTACTATTCGTGCTGCTTTAAATGCATTAATGACGGCTGGCAGACCAAGATCTATTCAATTGGCCGTCCTCGTCGATCGTGGTCATCGTGAATTGCCTATACGAGCGGACTATGTAGGTAAAAATATTCCTACATCACATCTTGAAAGTGTACGCGTTGCCGTCGCTGATCTGGATGGTGAAGAAGGGGTTACAATACAGGAATAATCTGTATTGTAACCCCTTCTTCTTTTTGAGTATTACTATATAATAAGATGATTAACTTAATAAAATTAAATTATTTGACTCTTATATTTATGTGCAGAATGTTTCTACCAGATTGTAGTTCTGCTTATTTTATGTATTGTGGCGTATAGGTGTAGTCCATATGACCCATTCGTTTAACTTCATTATGTAAGCATAAGGCTTGTATATCTGTAGCTAATGTATCAATTTGATGCATCGTTTGTCCCAACGTATTTAATTCATTAGGTGCTTTGGCCCATTTTTGAATAAGTGGTATTTCAAAATCATTTCGAAGCCATTGACGACCTCTATCGTTGAAGGCCAGTAAACGAGCATATTGTGGCGATTCCTGTATAGCACTTTGTAGTAAATCTTTTTGTATTCCTAAGGTGAGATAGGCTCCCATTCGTTGTAAACGGGCATAGGTATAGCGCTTTGATTTTATTTGCTTCATAACCAGGTCCCACGTAGGTTGTTGGGCCGCTTTGGACCATAAGTGTTCAATGCCTTCACTGAACTCTCCAAAGCTTTCTAGCTCCTTAGTTGAAGTACGACGACTTAAGGTATGGACCATATCATAGTAGCGGTTATAGTTTACATAAGCACCATTAGAAATTATATTAGTCATATCGTCTGCAATAGTCTTAGGAATGATTGACTGAAGTTGTAACTCTATTTTACTATTTAGTGTATTTAATTTTGTTAATGTAGTTGCAGTTGAATTTGAATTTGAAGTTGTATTTGTATTTGTATTTGTACTTGCACTGGTCGTTGTATCTATATCTGTAGAAGTGTAGATACTATTTTTATTACAATTGTTACTACCTGTAGCCATATTTGTTATAAGTTTACGCAATGCTGTACCAGAAGGAAAATCTTTTGTAATATTCGCGTCGTGATGATCTGATGTGCGTAAGATTGGTATATATTTTAAGGAAGGATAATAGGTAAGTCCTGCCCGAATATATTCAAGTCCTAACAGTGCATTAGGGGTGTTGAGCATCTCTGTATTAAGGGCTTTACGGAAGGCAGAGCCATAGGACATACCTTCGTTAATATAGGTCCGTAATACTGTTTGAGTACTTTCACAATCCATACGTTTAGTTATATCAACGAGTGTATCTAGATCAGCCGTTTCAGAACCAAAGGAGAGTGCATCGATATGTAAAGCTTTTACCATGCGAATAGCACCTGTTCCAAACAGTTGTGCACTACCCAAAGAATAGAGTGTAGGTAGCTCGATAACGATGTCTGCACCACCGAGAATAGCCCAACGAGCACGGTCAAATTTAGAAAAAATAGCAGGTTCTCCTCGTTGTACAAAGGAACCACTCATGATACAAATGCGCAGCGCTTCAGGATGCTCTTGTGCTAAGGTATGTAATTGATGCGCATGTCCATTGTGAAATGGATTATATTCACAGATGATACCGATTGTTTTCATAGTGACTCCTTTCATTATTGTTAGTGTAACAAAGCGAAGAAATGCTGTAAATAACATTTCATGATATCCATATAAAAGGTCTGGTTATAGAAATGATGTTATGTGCAAATATTAAGTTTAGTATAGATTTTCTTGACACTATAGGCTATAATTAACTGTAAATGCTGAATTGATGTGAGGTATATGATGAAACAAAATTGGAAACGTACATTACAAGGGGCTCTGCTCGGTGCTGTGCTGCTAGCAATGGCGGGATGTGGCTCTACAAATGTAATGGATACATATAGTTTTGGCCATCAAGTTATCCGTGCTGGTCAATCTGAAATTACCATTGCTTTGCCTTATGAAATGGGTAAAAGTACAAAAAATATGTCTGATAAGGGGTATCCAATCGATATTTATGGATCTGTTACAGAACATATGGTAATTGAGGTTGAGGCTTTACGGCCTGGTGAAAATAAACCGTTACCTACGGTAGATGAGTATATTAATCACAGTAAGTCTGAATTTGCTAAAGTAGGCGCGACCATCAAAGAAGAGTCCGTAGCATTAGAAGGTGCATCTGCTAAAAAGCTTGATGTTACTGTTACATCGCAAGGACAAATATTTAGAATTTCTCAATACGTATTCTTAGATCATGGCGTATTGTGGAATATAGTCTACCAATATCCTGAAAAGGATCAGGTAGGTGCTGATATCAGCAAAGAAATTCAAAACAAGATTCAAGTTACACAACAGAAAGAGGGTTAATCGATGAACGTATTAGTAGTTAACTGCGGTAGTTCTTCTTTGAAATATCAATTACTTGATATGACAACTGAAACAGAATTGGCAAAAGGTCTTTTTGAAAAGATTGGTGATCAAGATGCTATCTTCACTCACAAACGTCCTAATGCAGATAAATTAGAACGCATTGAACCAATTTTGAACCATAAAGAAGCGCTTCGCATTTTGCTAGATATTTTAGTTGATGCTGAATTTGGTGTTATTTCTTCCATGGATGAAATCGATGCTGTAGGTCACCGTGTAGTACACGGCGGTGAAAAATTTGCTGATTCCGTATTGATTACTCCAGCAGTTATGGAAGCATTGGAAGAATGTGCTTCTCTTGCACCATTGCATAACCCACCAAACATTCAAGGTATTGAAGCTTGTGAAGCTATTATGCCAAATGTACCTCAAGTTGCTGTATTTGATACTGCATTCCATCAAACTATGCCAAAAGAAGCATATATGTATGCGCTTCCTTACTCTTATTATGAAGATTATGGTATTCGTCGTTACGGCTTCCATGGTACATCCCATAAATATGTAGCGCAACGTTGTGCAGAATTAATGGGTAAACATATGACTGATCTTCGTATTATCACATGCCACTTGGGTAATGGTTCCTCTGTGGCTGCTATTAAAGGTGGTCGCTCCATCGATACTACAATGGGCTTCACTCCATTGTCCGGCTTGATTATGGGTACTCGTACAGGTGATATTGACCCTGCTATCGTTCCATTCTTGATGGAAAAAACAGGTATGACCTATGAAGAAATTGATAGAGTTATGAATAAAGAATCCGGTGTTTTAGGGATTTCTGGTGTATCCAATGACTTCCGTGTGATTGAAGAAGCTGCTGCTAATGGCAATAAACGCGCACAATTGGCATTGAATATGTTCCATTACAAAGTTCGCCGTGTAATAGGTGCCTTTGCTGCTGTTATGGGCGGTGTAGATGCTATCATCTTTACTGCTGGTATTGGTGAAAACGGTATTGGTAACCGTGATGCAATCTGTAACGGTTTGGAATATTTAGGTACTCGTATTGATTCTGAACGCAATAATGTTCGTGGTAAAGAACAAGAAATTAGTGTTGAAGGCTCTAAGGTTAAAATCTTCGTAATTCCTACAAACGAAGAAATCATGATTGCTCGTGATACTCAACGTATTACAGCAGCGTTGAAAAAATAATATAGTTCGCATCTGAACTGAGTGACTAATAGAGTCATAAAACCCCGTCTATATCTTGGATATAGACGGGGTTTTTGTAGTTTTTATGCATAGAATATCTTATAATAGGATGTATAGTTATTAATTAGTGATTTCTTTAAAAGGGGTAAAGCATGACAGTATTATATGAAGAAAAATCTCAGCGCACCAGAAGTGCAGAGTTATTGGTAGTATTTTTTGTGATTTTATTGTTGTGTGCAGCAGCTTATACAACGTATCGCAGTATTCAATTACATACGGTTTTATTAGCTGAGTATTTTATTGAAATCATGGCCATCATTGTTATGGTTAAACAGGCTGTTAGTCGATATACATATATTTTGACAGATACAAAGCTTGTGATTGAAGAGAACTCTATCTTTAGAAATCGTCATTTTGAAGTAGATTATAACATGATTGATGGGGTGTTCAAGTTTGAACGTGAGTTGTTGACAAATATTAAATACCGCTATAAATATAGAAAATGTTCTACCTCTGACCCGCGCCCGATTTGGTCTCTTGTGTATTCTATTGTAGATGGAAATAAAGTTAAAAATGGTCGTTTGCTGTTGAAAGCCGACGATAGATTCTTTGAAATATTAGAAGAGCATGTGCCTGGCCGTATTCGTGTGCCTCAAGCGGATATTGTATTTTATGCAGCGGTGCGAGCTGATGCGGTAAAACATGGGGAAGATGTACAAGAATATTATGGAAGATTAATTTCTTCAAAAGAAGATAAAGGAACAACTATGTAAGGGATGGTAAGTTCTGGGGGATAGGCAGGATAGTTTAGTTATACCAAGAATTTTATGTACAAGTTTTTTAATACGAAGGAGCGTATATGGCTGGATTATATTTGGCGAGTCAATCACCACGTAGAACTGAATTATTAACACAGGTTGGGATTGATCATACTGTTGTATCCAGTACTTATGAGGAATCTAATGAGGGTTACGACAACCCTATTGAAATGGTGAAAGCCCAAGCATTAGGTAAGGCTCGTTGTGCTGTAGGTGTTCCAGACGGAAGTATTGTGTTAGGCGCAGATACTATTGTTGTCCTTGATAATAAAGTATTAGGAAAGCCACATGATGAATCCGATGCACGCCATATGTTGGAGCATTTATCGGGTAGAGCACATTCTGTAATCACTGGAGTCGCGTTACTCATCAAAGGGGAGGAGATAGTTTTTCACAATGAAACAAAAGTATATTTTAAACAATTAGCACCCTTTGAAATTGAGTCTTATATTGCTAGTGGGGAACCGATGGATAAGGCTGGAGCTTATGGCATCCAAGGAAAAGGTGCATTATGGGTAGATAAAATAGAGGGCTCTTATACTAATGTGGTAGGGTTACCAGTTGAACATGTATACGAGGAACTGTGCAAGGCGTTAGGGGCAAAATAGTACTAGCGTATTAGACAGATAGTGATATAATTGGCTGTGCTGTGCTGTGCTGTGCTGTGCTGTGCTGTGCTGTGCTGTGCTGTGCTGTGCTGTGCTGTGCTGTGCTGTGCTGTGCTGTGCTGTGCTGTGCTGTGCTAAATAATTTTTAAGAGAGTAGATGTGTTTATTGTTTGATTTACAAATGGTGTTATCTATTTGAATGGAGAGATTCTATGGAAGTACCAACAGTAAGTGTAAAAGATATGTTACCATTCCAGCGACCTCGAGAAAAATTTCTCGCCTTAGGTCCATCACATATGGCGATGGAGGAGTTGTTGGCTATTTTATTACGTACAGGGGGAAAGGGGCAATCTGCGATTTCTTTGGCAAGTGATATTGTACAATCCTTTGATGATGGTGTTTATGGTCTTAACCGAATGACCGTAGATAATCTGATCAAAATCAAGGGTATTGGTAGAGATAAAGCAGTGACGCTATGTGCAGCACTTGAAATGGGTAGGCGATTAGGGGAGTTAAAGATTAAAGAGACTTATGAAGATTTTTCGCAACCTTTTGTAATAGCTCAATATGTGATGGAGCGACTGCGTCACGAAGATGTGGAACATGTGTGGGCTGCCATGCTAACATCTCGAAATAAGCTTATTCAGTTGGAACATATCTCTAATGGTGGATTAGTATCAAGTCTTGTAGAGCAAAGAGCAGTATTTAAAAAAGCTATAGCATGTAATGCGGCGGCTATTATTCTAATCCATAACCACCCGTCAGGCGATAGTAGACCAAGTGATGAAGATATACGGCTAACGAAAATGTTTGTTAGTGCTGGTCAATTTATGGGGATTCCTGTACTCGATCATATCGTTATAGGGGATAATGAATTTACGAGCCTCAGCGAAATTGGTAAATTGAGCTGAGCCTAAATAAACTGAACAAAGCCAAATAAGATTATTAAAAGCACTCATTTTGAACTATACCTAATTTTGATGCATGGGTAAGTTCCTATAAATGAGTGCTTTTCCTTATTGTATATGAGATTTTATGTATGAAGTTATGTAATTTTTATGTATGACTTATGAGTACAGGAATTATGCATTATCAGTGCTTTTAACAAAATGAAAGGTACTGATATCAATGGAAAAAGTCGCGTTATATATGGTAAAATGGAATGATGATGTAATGAAGGAGAAATTACTATGAGTTCCATTTTACCTACTCTAGGAAAAGATGTAAGTATAGATATTGGTTCCATACAAACGCGCCTCATGGGGGGGACGCGAGGGACTGTTATAAGCGAACCATCGATTATAGCAACTGATACAAAACAAGAAAAAGTAGTAGCCGTTGGTGATGAAGCGGCGCGCCTCGTATTGCGCATGCCCGATATGTGGCGTCCGTTAACGCCTTTAAAGGATGGATTTATAGTTGACTATCGCGTTATGCATACTATGCTTAGCTACTTTCTTAATAAGGTTTCTAATGCATTGCGTCGAGCTCGCGTTGTCGTAGGGGTTCCTTGTGGGATGACCGATGTTGAGCAACGAGCCATGATGGATGCTGTTATTCAAGCTGGTGCTAGAGAGGTATTTCTTATCGAACGACCTGTGGCGGCTGCTATTGGTTGTGGTGTGCCTATCTTTGAAGCGCAAGGATCTATGGTCATTGATATCGGCGGTGGCACTATTGATATGGGGATTGTTTCTTTAGGTGGTATCGTGGATAGCAAAACAATTCGTTTTGGTGGTTCTGATATTAATAATGCCTTATTGCGCTATGTGCGTGAGTGTTTTGGCATTATTGTATCTGATGAAACTATAATAGATATTAAGCATACATTAGGAACAGCTGTCGCTCCTTTAGAGGATGCAGAGTATGCCTTTCAAGGGCGCGATATGATGAACGGCTTAGGTAGACGTTGTGTAATTCACCAATCTGAAGTGTACCAAGTTATAAATGAATGTTTGATTGGTCTCTTGGATGAGGTTAAGCAAATGATTCGTGCTACTGCACCAGAAATCGTGGCTGATATTATGCAACATGGCATATGGCTTACTGGCGGTACAGCAAGACTATCTGGTTTAGCGGACCGGATTGGTACTGAATTAGGGGTACCTGTTCACGTTCCTGAAGCACCTGAAACAAAAGTTGTGGTAGGCCTTAATGGGGCCTCATCTGATTTAGTGAGCTTATCGCGTTTTATTGTAAATTCTAAGAATAGAAAGGGCCGAGATTAGCATGATACAGTCAGATAAAAAGTTAATTATCATCGTTGTCATTGGTTGTATCCTAATGGCATTGCTCGGCTTTGCGTGGAAGCAACGGACTAGTATTCCCTTTGTTACGGTTACCCTCGAAGGAATTACAACGCCTTTCGCTTATGGGTCAGCCCGTTTATTAGAGGGTGTTCAAACTAGCTTTACAGTACTTAATAATGCTATTTTCTCTACTATCGAACGCGAAGAGGAAGCATCTCGTAAAGCTACATTGGAACAAAAGGTAGTTAACTACGATGAAGTAGTGGCAGAGAATATTCGCCTTCGTCAGCTTTTAAACTATAAGAGTAGCCATCCAGAATTCTCCATGACCTTAGCAGGTATCATTACAAAGGATTACGGTACTTGGACAAATACTTTCACCATTGATAAAGGGAGTGAAGAAGGTATGGCAGTTAATATGGCTGTTGTTGTACCTAGTGGTGTCGTTGGTTTTATTACAGATGTATATCCGCATTCTGCTCGCGTTCAAACCATTCTTGATCCGCGTAGCGCAATAGGTATCCTTGTACAACGACCTGAATCTCGTTTGTCTGGCGTTGTAAAAGGTAATGGCAATACACCTCGTACACCATCTATGGTAAATATTGCTCGCGATGGTGATGTATTGGTAGGTGATAAGTTGATTACCTCTGGATATGGAGGCATTTATCCGAAAGGTCTACCTGTTGGCAACGTGCAATCTATCGAAAATGATTCGGAAGGATTTGTTAAAAATGCGGTAGTCACACCGAGTGTAGATTTTCATCGTTTAGAAGAAGTTTTTGTGCTTACCTCGTCTTCTCTAAGCGCACCACAAAAACCAGAACTTGAGCCTAAACTTGTGCCTCAAACACAACGAGATCAAGTAGAGGGTGCAAAGGGGGCCGTTAAACAATGATGCGTCTAGCTTTAGCTCTCTCTGGATTTTTAATATATTTTATACAAGCGCAATTATTGCCTACTATTTTCCATACAAATTGGTTACCAAACTTAATTTTGACGATAATTGTTATGATTACTTTATTTAAAGGTCGTCGTATGGGGCTGATATCCGCTGTTGTTGGGGGTATCGTACATGATGTATTGATATCTAACTTTTTTGGGCTCCATCTATTCCCTTACGTAATTGTGGTATACCTACTATCTGCCGTAAAGCATCGTATCTATGAAGAACGCTGGTATTGGTCTAGTGGTATAGTAGCTATTTGTACGCTGCTAGATGGCGTTATTCGTAGCTTTATGATATTAGCTAGTGGTGGCGATTTGCACTTTGGACTATACTTGTGGCATATGGTATTACCCGTGATGTTCTGGAATGGCTTGTTAGGCGCTATTGTGCATGGTTTGTTATGGCGTAAAGATGATGAACAACAAGGTTATATTTGGTAAGGATTAAGGGGGTGAAAGAGTGCTTGAAGGCCTCTATAAACGAAGAAAAACGAATCGCTTTGATGTACTCTTTTACATTGTAGCCGGCATATTTATAGTCTTGGCATTACGCCTGATGACGTTGCAAATCTTGTCTGGTGGTTATTACCAAGCTAAGGCAGAAGGCAACCGTTTGCGCATGGTATCCATGACAGCTGCTCGTGGTATTATGTACGATCGAAATGGTCAGATCTTAGTAGGTTCTAGACCGGCATACACTATCTCCATTTTGCCTACGGGGAAGGCTCTAGACGAAGGTGAAGTTGCTAAGTTGGCAACTTTGCTGAAAATTAAACCAGAAGATATTACAAAAAAGGTAAATGATCATAAATATGGTTATGAGCCAATTCGTATTGCTAATGATATTTCTATGGATGTAGTTACAAGCATCGAAGAGCATCGTCATGAATTACCAGGTGTTACCATAGATGTAGAACCACTTCGCTATTATCCATATGAAACGATGGCTTCTCAGCTCTTTGGGTATGTGGGTGAAGTGAGCGAAGAAGAATTAGAAGAGCTAAAACAGCAAGATCCAAATACCCTTATTAGTGGTGGTACTATTTTAGGCCGTTCTGGTCTTGAAAAACTATATGATTCCATCTTGCGTGGCACTGATGGTGGTAAACAGGTAGAGGTTGATGCTACAGGCCGACCGGTTGCGGAGGTAGATAGAAAGCATACAGTGCCTGGATCTAATATCCATTTGACAATAGATGCAAATCTACAAAAGGCTGCTGAAGAAGCTGTTAAGAACCAATTAGAACAGTTGCGTGCCCAAGGCATTCCAGCTCAAGGAGCTGCTGTAGTAGCAATGGATCCAAATACGGGTGCCATTTTGGCCATGGTCAGCGCCCCTGAGTTTAATCCTAACTGGTTTGCGAAAGGGATTACAACGGCACAGTGGAATCAATTGAATAACGATAAGAATCATCCATTTGATAATAAGGTTATTTCTGGTGAATATCCACCAGGTTCTCCGTTCAAGATTATTACAGGTACGGCGGCTTTAGATCTTAAAAAGGTTACCCCTGAAGAAATGATTTTTGATAGTGGTAAACATTGGCTTATCGATAAACGAAATGCAGAAGGTGAAGCATTAGGGTGGCTTAACTTTAATAAAGCTCTTGCAAAATCAGATAATGTTTACTTCTATGAAATGGGCAATCGCGTTGGTATAGAAGGCCTTGTAAAATATGCTGGCTATTTTGGTATTGGTGAAAAGACAGGCATCAATCTTGCTGGTGAGGCCTCTGGTAATATGGCAAGTCCTGCTTATAAACGCAAAGTGTATGATGAAGATTGGTATTTAGGTGAAACCTTTGATGCGGCCATAGGTCAGTCTTTTACTTTGGTGACACCATTACAAATGGCTGTTATGCTCAGTGAAGTAGCAAATGGTGGCATTAAATACCGCCCATATGTGGTGAGCCGTATTGATAATAAGGATGGCACGCCAAAAGAAATCTTTGGCCCAGACAAGCTCGGTATCTTACCTGTACCAAAAAATATTATGGATCTTGTTCGCGAAGGCTTGCGTGACGTTACTAATGAAGGTGGTACAGCAGGGGAGTTGTTTAAAGGATTCCCTATTGATGTAGCTGGTAAAACAGGTACTTCAGAGAATGCACATGGCAGAGATCACGGCTGGTTTGTAGCCTATGCACCATATGATAAGCCACAAATTGTAGTGGTTGCACTTGTTGAGCAAGGTAGCTTTGGTGCGGGCTCTGCAGGGCCTATCGTAAGAGATATATTGGCTGCGTACTTCAATGTACCAGTGAATAAGAAATCTAATGATACAAATAGTAAGGGCAATAAGGAAACTGCTACGGGGACAAGTATTAATAAAGGGCAAAAACCTCAGAATGCGGTAACTAGTGGACAACCAAGAAAGGATTAGTATGGGCGAGATAATCGGCGTTGTATCCGGTAAGGGGGGCGTAGGTAAGACTACGATTACCGCTTGCTTGGGTTCAGCCTTAAGCAATGCAGGGCATCGCGTATTGCTCTGTGATGGAGATTTTGGATTGCGCGATTTAGACCTTGTGTTAGGAGTGGCAAATGAAATTATTTACGACGCATTAGATGCGAGCGAAGATAAAGACTATATGGATGATGCCATTGTATCAATTGCTGAAAACTTAGATTTCCTACCAGCTAGCCAAAGTGCTCGTTGGGAAGATATAGGTCGTAAAAAATATAAAAAATTAGTCCGTCGCCTCTCTGAGACATATGACTATATTTTAATCGATGCTCCTGCTGGTATCGGTAAGGGCATAGAGTCTATTTTAGAATTAGTAAATCGCTGCATCGTGGTGACGCATCCTCTATGGGTGTCCTTACGTAATGGGGCGCGCATGATTCAAGTATGTCAAGAACATAATATTCGTGATTATGCTATTGCTTTTAATGCAGTACCTATCGATGGAGAGAATATCAATTTATATGATATGTTAGAAGTCCTTCGCGCTGAATATGTAGGGGCTATAATCCCTTATGATGAGGATATTTTGACCTATACACAAGATGGTCGTTTGTTAGAATTTGTTTCTAGCGAACTAAAAGCTATGTTAGCACCTCTTGTTGATTATGTAACTACCGGTGATTGTTGGGAAGACTACGATGTACAAAAGCACTTCGATGCTTATGTAACTAAGAAAAAAGCATCGAAGGAGCAAGATAGCACACCAAGTCTTGCGACAGTAGGTGAGTCTATTTTTGAGGATTCTAACAATGTTCATTACATTAATCGTGGTGGTTGGACCACGCAGCGCTTATTGGTGCAAGGGAAACAAAGCTTGTGGCGCCGTAGCAAGTTGAAATAGGTGATATGATGTGGCGTAAAATATGGACAGATAGTGATTGGACTATCATCATATGTACTATATTACTTGTTGGAATTGGTCTTACAGCTATTGGTAGTGCTACCCATGTGAATCATGAGGCTATCGGTTTTGGTAGTTTAGTGGTAAAACAACTCGTATTCTTTTTAGCAAATATAGCCGTCGTTATAGGCATGCAATTTCTAGATTACCATCGCCTTAAAGGGTGGGGGAATATGATTTATGTGATTACCATGCTTATGTTAATTGCAGTTATGGTAGTTGGTACCTCCGCACTAGGTGCACAGCGTTGGATTCAACTGGGGCCAATTACTATCCAGCCTTCAGAGTTTTCTAAACTATTGATGATTATCTGTATGGCTAAAATGTTAGAACCGCGCATTGGCAAGTTAGATACTTTTAAATCCCTATTGATGCCAGTGTTATATGTAGGGATTCCTATCCTTCTCGTATTCTTACAACCTGACTTGGGGACATCCCTCGTATATATTGCTATATTTGTAGGGATGCTCTTTATATCTGGTATCAAAACTAAGCTTATAAAAATCATTGCGAGCGTGGCTTTACTCTTGATGCCTTTGGGCTGGTTTGTACTGAAAGAATACCAAAAGCAACGTATTCTAGTATTTTTAAATCCAGATATTGATCCCTTCGGTTCTGGCTATCATATTATTCAATCTAAGATTGCCATCGGGTCGGGTATGATTTTTGGTAAAGGTATCTTTAATGGTACTCAAAGTCAGTTGAACTTTTTACCAGAAAATCATACGGACTTTATCTTTTCTGTAATCGGCGAAGAATTTGGCTTTGTAGGATGCATTGTAGTATTGCTATTATTGTTTATGCTTATTTATCGCAGCATTCAAGTAGCATATACCTGCAATGATAATTTCGGTATGTTATTAGCAACGGGTATTGGTACGATGTTTGCCTTTGAAGTGCTCGTAAACGTAGGCATGACGATTGGTATCATGCCTGTAACGGGGATTCCGTTGCCATTCCTTAGCTATGGTGTTAGTGCGCTAACAACTAATATGCTGAGCATTGGCATTTTATTAAATATTGCTAGACAGCGAACAAAATATATATTTTAATATCCTTTCATAGGATTAATTGTGAAAGAAGTCTTTCATTAAAGACGGAGGATGTATGATTCAATTAGATACGTCATGGTTACAACATGTCCAAAAGCCTGCTCGCTACACGGGCGGCGAATACAATAGTATCGTGAAAGATCACAGTACTGTTGATGTAACTATGGCTTTAGGTTTTCCCGATGTGTACGAAGTGGCCATGAGTCATTTGGGCATCAAGATTTTGTATGGTCTCGTAAACCGTCGTGAAGATGCGGTAGCCGAGCGCGTATTTGCACCGTGGCACGATATGGAAGAGGAAATGCGCAAGCGTAATATTCCATTATTTTCCTTAGAAACACGTACGCCTATTAAAGACTTTGATGTGTTAGCATTTACGCTTCAATATGAAATGAGCTTTACTAACATTTTAAATATGCTCGATTTAGCAGGCATTCCTATGTATGCTAAGGAGCGTGATTTAGATTTTCCACTGCTTGTATGCGGTGGCCCTTGTGCGTATAATGTAGAGCCTATTGCTGATTTCTTTGATATCGTATCCCTCGGTGAATCCGAAGAGTGGGGCGATGAATTCATCGACTTATTTAAAGCAGAAAAAGCCAAAGGCTTCCCAGGTGGCAAAGAAGGCTTTTTGCGTAAAGTAGCCCAAATTCCTGGCACATATTGCCCGGCTTTATACGATGTAGAATACACCGAACAAGGCAATTTTAAATCGATTACGCCGCGTTTCGAAGACGTACCTGCAACCGTTGAGAAACGTATTATAGAGGATGTAGAGAATGTATTCTATCCAACAAAGCCTGTTGTACCGTTCCTTGATATAGTGCATGACCGCGCTGTATTGGAGTTATTCCGTGGCTGTACGCGTGGTTGTCGTTTCTGTCAGGCAGGTATGCTCTATCGTCCGGTTCGTGAAAAGACACCAGAACGTTTGTTGCAAATTGCTAAAGATACGATTGCCAATACTGGGTATAATGAAATATCCTTGATGAGTTTAAGCTCTGCAGACTACTCCAAATTACCTGAGCTTGTAGATATGCTCATGGAAGAGTTTAAAGATAAACAAGTTAGCGTTAGCTTACCGTCCTTGCGTATCGACAGTTTCTCTATCGATATTGCGAAAAAGGTACAGCAAGTGCGCAAGAGCGGTCTTACCTTTGCTCCTGAAGCAGGTACGCAACGAATGCGTGACGTTATCAATAAAGGCGTTAGTGAAGAAGACTTATTGGCGGCCTGTACTAATGCTTTCAAATCTGGCTGGAATACAGTTAAATTATATTTTATGATGGGCCTTCCTACAGAAACCGATGAAGATTTGGCTGGTATTGCGGATCTTGCGTACAAGGTGCTTGATTTACACCGTGAAATTACAGGGAAGCGAAATGGTTCTGTAACGGTCAGCGTATCCTTCTTCGTGCCAAAAACACATTCTCCATATCAATGGTATGGTCAACAAGATGTAGAGGAAATTCATCGCAAACAACGTTACTTGAAGTCCCTCATCAATAATCGTAACATTTCCTACCACTACCATGATGGATATACTGGCTACATGGAAGCCGCTTTTGCTCGTGGAGACCGCAGATTGTCAAAAGTTCTCGTAGAGGCTTGGAAGGCAGGTTGTAAATTTGATGGTTGGACCGAGTTCTTTAACTATGAAACTTGGTTGAAAGCATTTGCTGACTGTGGATTGGATCCTGCGTACTATGCACGTCGTACTCGTGATTTCGATGAGCCATTGCCTTGGGATCATTTAGATTGTACTGTAAGTAAAGCCTTCTTAAAACGCGAGTGGGAACAAGCAGTAGAAGCGAACCTTACAGGCGATTGTCGTCGAGCTCCATGTAAGGGCTGTAATGTATGTCCAGAGCTTAATACAGCTATTATTGACTATAAGGAGGGTGGCAGAGTTGAAAAAGTTACGTTTGGCCTTAAATAAGGGCGAAGAATTACGATTCCTGTCACACCTTGATTATGCTCAAGCTGTAGAGCGGATGATACGTCGAGCAGAAATTAAAATGGCGTATTCTGAAGGGTTTAACCCTCACATGAAAATTAGCTTCTCCTCTGCACTCGCCTTAGGCGTAACCGCAGCGGCTGAATATATCGATATGGATGTGCTTGAAAAGGATAGTTTAGAGTCCATTATGGACCGTTTAAACCGTGTAGCGCCTCCTGGTCTTGAGGTTCTAGATGGTAAAGAAATGCCTGAAAAGGTGAAAAAGATGATGGCCATCTGTAACTTTGCTATCTATGAGGTAACAGGACCTGTGACAGATGAAAATACTGATTGGGATGCGTTACTCAAACCTTTTAATGAAGCAACGGAAATTTCTTATGAAAAGGTAACACCTAAGAAAACTCGTACCATTGATGTAAAAGAGTTTGTAAAAGAACCGATTGTAGCTTCCGTTAAGGATGGTATGGTGACCCTTACAATGGGTATCGGCATTTATCCGCAAGGCACGATTAAACCTAGCGAAGTATGGAATCTAGGGAAGGATCAGTATAATTGGCCTATTACAACTAGCTACGAAATTCATCGTAAAGCAATTATGGTAGAAAACGAAAAAGGCCGCTATACGCCTTTAGAGATTAATTACTAATTATAATTTAGATGACAAAGAAGGGAGGGATAGGATGCATAAAATTTTGGTCAATGTTATGCGTGAAGAAATTCGTATGGCTGTTATCGACGAAGAAGGCCAGCTAGTGGACTTTGTCTTGGAGCGTACCGATGAGTCTCATATGGCAAATCATATGTACAAAGGCACAGTAAAGAACGTATTAAATGGTATGCAAGCGGCCTTTGTTGATATTGGGGGCTCTCAAAATGCGTATTTGAACCTTCAACAAGGGAAGGAACAGAAAATTTTGCCACGCCTATCTGTGGGGCAACAAATTCTCGTTCAAGTAGTGAAAGAAGAAATGCTCGGTAAAGGTGCCCGCGTGACTGCAGACGTCAGTTTGGCTGGTCGTTATATGGTACTATTACCATATTCTGAAGGCATGCATATTTCTAAGAAAATTACAGACGAAACCATGCGCAGTAAACTACAAGAATTGGCAACTCCTTATGTACAAGAAGGTTGCGGTTTTATCATTCGTACTGCAGCAGCTAAGGCCAGTGCCGATGAAATCGGTCGCGATATGGAGTATCTGTGGCGGACCTGGCAACATGTGTTGAAGCGCTTTAAGGTGGCGAAGAGCGGTACTGATTTATATAGTGACGCGGATTTCTGGTTCCGCCTTGTACGGGACTATGCGCATCGCAATGTAGAGGAAATTATCGTCGATTCCGATATGGGAGAATCCCGATTGCTGGACCTCTTAGGGCATGGACCTACGTCACAACAAATTAAAGTAACACGTCATCGTGATAGCACACCGATTTTTAAAGCAAATCACATTGAACCTCAATTGGAAGATCTTATCTCTCGCGATATTAATCTTCCTTCTGGTGGTTCAATCCGTATTGATCATACTGAAGCTCTTACCGTGTTTGATGTGAACTCTGCTCATTATACTGGCAAGTCTAATAAGCTGGAAGATTTAGCTTTCACAGTCAATAAAGAGGCGGCAAAAGAAATCTGTCGTCAATTGCGTTTGCGCGATATTGGCGGTATTATTGTGGTCGATTTTATCGATATGAAAGATAAAGAGCATCAACAAGAATTGTTAAAATTGTTGGGGGTACAAGCTAAGTTAGATAAAATGAAAACTGTTGTATGCGGCATTAGTTCGCTTGGCCTCGTAGAGATGACCCGAAAGCGAGCTCGCCAAGGTTTACAAACCTTGATGTTTGATACATGCCCTCAATGCGGTGGTACGGGCTATATGTTGTCAGGCCGCACCGTGTATATGCAGATTGTGCGTCGTATCCGCGAGTTATTTAAGTCGGGACGTATTAAAACGAATCTAGAAATCGAAGTTCATCCGGAGGTGGCTCAGTATTTAACAAAGGCTGTTCTCGAGGATTTAGGTGAGTCCATAGGTCGCAAGATTTCTATTGTGGTAAATCCACAAATTAGTCGAGAAGGGTATTCCTTGATGGCTATAGCTGAATAAGTAAGTAGTTTGTTTATAGGTGAGTATAGTGTCTATATTTGAAATTATATTAATTAGTATAGGCCTAGCGATGGATGCCTTTGGTGTATCTATCGGTAAGGGGCTGACAATGCCTGTAGGTGAGAATGGTCGCAAGGTAACCTTGGCATTTCTTTTTGGTTTGTTCCAGTTTCTTATGCCTCTTATTGGTTGGCTCATCGGTCGTCAATTTATCGATGTGATTGCTGATTGGGATCACTGGATTATCTTTGGCCTTCTTGGTTATTTAGGTATCGCTATGATCAGAGAGGGACTTAGCGATGATGATGATGAAGATGACG
This sequence comes from Veillonella sp. 6_1_27, assembly GCF_000163735.1. Lineage (NCBI taxonomy): Bacteria > Bacillati > Bacillota > Negativicutes > Veillonellales > Veillonellaceae > Veillonella > Veillonella sp. 6_1_27. Next base: position 655,468 of record NZ_GG770215.1, on the reverse strand, counting down.
ATGATGATAAGCAATTCTTGGGTGTCTGGGAAATGATGATGCTCTCCGTAGCGACTAGTCTTGATGCAATGGCTGTAGGACTGACCTTTGCATTCTTACCTATCAATGTATGGGAAGCATCTACGATGATTGGTGTTATTACCTTTGGTATATCTTTAGTGGGTGTTTACTTAGGTAAATTTATGGGACGATTTGTTGGAAAATATGCAGATATAGTAGGTGGCGGTGTATTAATCCTCATCGGTACAAAGATACTTTTACAACATCTTGGGATTATTGGAGAATTTTAAGGCTTATATATATGAAAGTGTCAGAAACTGAGCGGATTCTGTTCATTTTTGTTTGACATGACTGTGTAAATAGGATATACTATATCAGTATTAGTTCGGTTTACTGAACTTTGCAATCCGCGTGAAGCAGGTTTAAACGCCCGACCGAAGTTCGGGTCGGGATACCGAATTCAGCGAGTTCGATAACAAGGAGGTGTTCTCATGTACGCAATTATTAAAACTGGTGGTAAACAATATCGCGTTGCTGAAGGCGATGTAATTACTATCGAAAAATTGGAAGCAGCTGCTGACGAGTCCGTTACATTCGAAGAAGTTTTGACTGTAGTGAATGACGGCGACGTTAAAGTTGGCGCTCCTCTTGTAAACGGTGCAAAAGTTACAGGTACAGTTCTTGAGCATGGTAAAGGTAAAAAAATCTTAGTATTCAAATACAAAGCTAAATCCAACTACCGTCGTCGTCAAGGCCATCGTCAACCGTTCACAAAAGTTCGTATTGAATCTATCCAAGCTTAATTATGGTTTCTATTGGAATCCAGCGGAATAGTGATGGTCAAGTAGTTGGTTGTCATATGTCCGGTCATGCAGGATATGATGAACATGGCTTCGATATCGTATGTGCCGCAGTGTCCGCCTTGTCGGCAACGGCAATGTTAGGACTCACCCAAATTGCTCGACAAGAAGGGGAGTATACGAATAGCGAAGGTCAATGTGATATAGTTCTCTCTGGTACGATTAATCAGAGTGGACAGGATATTCTGGGGACTATGCTTCTCGGTTTGGAGGAAATTAGCCGTCAATATCCAGAGTTTGTCCAAATTCACGAAATATAGGAGGTGAACTTAATGTTTACTTTTGATTTGCAATTGTTCGCACATAAAAAAGGTGTGTCCAGTACTCGTAACGGTCGTGACAGTGAATCTAAACGTCTTGGTGTTAAATGCCATGATGGTTCCATCGTAAAGAGCGGTAACATCATCGTTCGTCAACGTGGTACTCACTTCCACCCTGGTACTAACGTAGGTATCGGTAAAGATGACACTTTATTCGCACTTGTGCCTGGTAAAGTAGCATTTGAACGTGCTGGTCGTTATAACCGTAAAGTTAGCGTATACCCTGTAGAAGCTTAATTTTACATGACTATTAATCCCTAGTGGTTTCCACTAGGGATTTTTTGTTGCTTATTTTTGTTTATTATGGTGTAAGTTGTATTGGTATAATATAATATAGCTTAAAGTGATTATTAAATATATCATAGAGTCTTGAAATATGATCGGAGGCATTATGGCACTATTAGAGTTATCTAATATATCCTATGTTGTAAAAGAAAAGTCTATTATCCGTGATGTGTCTCTATCTGTACATGACGGAGAGTATCTCACTATTGTAGGCCCTTCTGGTAGTGGTAAAAGTACACTTTTAAAATTATGCAGTGATTTAATTAGCCCTACCTCAGGGGTTATTACTTATAATGGACGTGATTTAGCCACTATAGATCCAGAAAGTTATCGTAAAGAGGTTGGCTATTGCTTTCAAAGACCTTACTTATTTGCAAAAACCGTACGTCGTAATATTTTGTTCCCTTATGATATTCGAGGGATGGAACCTGATATGATTCGTATCAAATATCTTTTCGATTTACTTCATATGCCTATTGAATATCTTGAACGCCGTAATGATGAATTATCTGGTGGAGAAATGCAACGGATTTGTCTCATTCGAAGCCTTATCTTTGAACCTAAAGTATTGCTTTTAGATGAGGTAACCTCTGCATTAGACGCTGTCAACACAGCTATTGTAGAACAGGTAATCGATGAGCTCCATAAAAATGGAATGACCATCATAGCAATTACACATAGTGAGGAACAAAGCTTACGTAAGGCTAATCGCCGCATTACAATTGTAGATGGATCATTAGCTAAAGAGGAGGTATTACGGTGAGTCAATTTCATGCTATTTCAGCCATGTCATTATGCCTTGCATCTATATTAGTTATTATAAGTATGTTTATGTCCTATCGGCAGGAGTTGAAGTTAGAGAAAGATATTTTTATAAGTGCTTTGCGGGCTACCATCCAATTATTTGTTATAGGTTTTATTTTAGCTTATATTTTTAGTACTGAAAGTCCTATATTTATAATTGGTTTATTAGGATTTATGGCTATTAATGCAGCTTATAATTCTTCTAAACGTGGCAAGGGAATACCATATGCATTGTGTATTTCTTGGTTTGCCATAACCGTAGGTGCAAGCATTACATTATCGATTTTGCTTCTAACAGGTGTGCTTAACTTTACTGCTTATCAGGTGATTCCTGTTGGAGGGATGGTTATTAGTGGAGCTATGGTGGCAATTGGCCTTTGTTATCGACAAATGCTATCAAACTTTGAGTTACGCCAACAAGAGGTGGAAATTAAACTAGCGTTAGGAAGTACACCTAAGCAAGCGTCAAAAGCCATCGTGCGAGATGTTATAAAGACTGGATTGCAACCTACTGTAGATAGCGCTAAGACTTTAGGAATCGTGGCTTTACCAGGAATGATGACAGGTCTTATCTTAGCGGGGATGCCTCCACTTGAAGCTGTAAAATATCAAATGATTGTGACATTTATGAGTTTATCTACCATATCGATTGCTTGCTTTATTACTTGTCAATTAGCGTATAGAACATTTTTTAATAATAAAAATCAATTAAATAGGTAAATTTAGTGATTTAAATATATTTTATAGCACATCAAATTAGAATATTTACTCAATAATTAGAGTAGTGACCTTAAGGTTACTACTCTTTTTTATATATTAAGAAATATCTTTATATACTTATAGGTAGATAAATTGTTGGATAAATTCTGTATAGTTATAAAGGTTTACTTATATTGTTGTTAATGTTGCATTATTGCTATAAATGATATTGAGAGTTATTATTGAAATAAATAGAGCGTTGTTGATATAATATATCAGTAAATTCTATAGTATTTTGTATTGTAAGGAGTTTTTATGAGCAATTATGACGTAGAAACAAGGGGAGGGCGCGCAGCTAAAACTACGCTACTAGGTATATTAGCCTTAGCTATATTAATTGCCACATCTCTTGGTTCACTCTTCATTGGGATACGCTATATCAGCCTAGATGATATTACTCTATCCTTTACTAACTATGATCCTAATAGTATAGGACAGATGATCGTTCAAACATTGCGCTTACCACGTATGATAGCAGGTATCGTTGTAGGTATTAGCTTTGCCGTATCAGGTGCACTGATGCAAGGTGTTACCAATAATCCTATGGCAAGTCCTTCTATTTTGGGGATTAACGCAGGTGCTAGTTTTGGTCTAGCTGTTGGAATGATTTTATTCCCTTATTTAACCTTAAATGGAAGTATTTTGTTTTCCTTCGGTGGGGCTGCGTTGGCAACACTATTCATTTTAGCTCTTGCTAAGCGCGTAGGTGGTAAAGCTACCCCTGTATATCTTGCACTTGCAGGTACAGCTATTAGTGCAGTATTTGTGGCTGTTACACATATGCTTGTTGTGTACTTCCAAGTAGCACAAGAGTTAAGTTTCTGGACTGCCGGTGGTATAAGTGGTATTCGCATGGAGCAAGTATTACTCGTATTGCCTTGGACTATTGTTGGTATTCTTATTGCTATGTACGTATCTAAATCTGTCACACTTTTAAGTTTTGGTGAAGAGGTCGCTATTGGTCTAGGTAGTAATTTAAATCGTGTCCGTGTGTTATCTGGTTTGACAGTGCTTATTTTAAGTGGTTCTGCTGTTGCTCTAGCCGGTCCTATCGGTTTTGTAGGTCTCGTTATTCCACATATAACACGTAAACTCGTAGGCATCGATTATCGACTAGTAATTCCATTCTCTGCACTTTTTGGTGCGGTTCTTGTTATGATTGCAGACATTGTGGCTCGTATCGTAAATCCTCCATTTGAAACACCATTAGGTGCCATTACTGCGCTCGTAGGTGTTCCATTCTTTATTTATTTAGCAAATCGTAAGGGAGGAAGATAAGATGAAACAACGCTTTTTTGCCTACTCTTTCGTTATGACACTTATGTTATTGGGTGCTATGTATGGACATCTTCATACAGGATTTAGCGATATGTCTACATCTGATCTTATTCGAATTCTCTTTGGCGGTGGTAATGATGTAGAAAACCTTACTGTTTTTGATTTCCGTTTAGTTCGCACCATCTTGGCTGTATTTATTGGTATGGGCCTTGCTATGTCTGGTGCGATTTTCCAAACTATATCTCGTAATGAATTGGCTAGCCCAAGCCTGTTAGGCGTAAATGCTGGTGCTGGCTTAGGTGTAGTTCTTTTGGTGTATTTTGCAGGTTCTACAACGGCGTGGGGGATTTGGACATTACCAACTGTTGCGGTAGCTGGTGCTGTTGTGGCAGCGCTTTTAATTTATCTCTTATCTTGTCGCGGTAGAGATATTATTTCGCCATATCGTTTAATCTTAACAGGTATTTCTATGAGTGCAGGATTCCATGCATTGCAAGTCTTACTCGTAACGCGTTTGGACCCTAATAAATTTTATTTAGTTAATACTTGGACCATCGGCACTATTTCGGGTAATACTTGGGAGCATGTATGGGTGCTTGCGCCAGTTGTCATTGTATTATCACTCATTCTCTATGCCCGTTATATGGAGCTAAATTTATTGAGCCTAGCTGATGAAACAGCGATTGGGCTTGGTGTACATATAAATCGCTCTAGATTTGTATACCTTATTATTGCAGTTCTTTTGTCTGGGTTCTGTGTAGCTATCGGCGGGAGTATTGGTTTTGTAGGGCTTATTTCCCCTCACATTGCACGTCGTTTAGTTGGTGCCGACCATGGATATTTCTTGCCGTTAACCGGTCTAATTGGAGCTATTTTAGTGGTCACTGCCGATTGGATTGGCCGAGCCATTATTGCGCCTGATGAAATCCTCTTAGGGATTATTGTAGCCTTGATCGGGGCACCATACTTCTTGTATATTTTAGCGAAAACAAAAGCATAAAAGGGGAGATATAAATGAAATTAGAAGTTAAAAACCTAACTACTGGTTACGGTGATACAAAAATTATAGAGAACTTAAATCTTACGATTCCAGAAGGCAAAGTAACAGCATTAATTGGTGCTAATGGTTGTGGTAAATCTACTTTACTAAAAACTATTTGTCGTATTATTCGACCAATGGATGGCGATGTTTTACTGGATGGTAAATCTATTGGTTCTTATGGTAGTAGAGAACTAGCAAAAAAGGTTGCTATTTTGCCTCAAAATCCAACGGCACCTGGTGAAATTACAGTTCGTGAACTTGTTATGTACGGTCGTGCACCGCATCAAGGCAGCTTATTTGCCCGTACTACAAAAGAGGATAAAGAAATTGTAGAGTGGGCTTTGAAGGAGACTGAATTACTTCAGTTTGCAGATCGTGGCATTACAAATATGTCTGGGGGGCAACGGCAACGCGCATGGATTGCCATGGCTATCGCTCAAAATACAGACATTCTATTCCTTGACGAGCCTACAAGCTTCCTTGATGTATCTCACCAAATGGATGTATTACATTTAGTAGAGCATTTGAATAAAGCTTATAACAAAACGATTGTTATGGTTATTCACGAACTTAATGAAGCCGCTCGTTTTGCCGATAATTTAGTTGCCATGAAGGATGGAAAAATTCAATACGAAGGTACGCCTCATACTATCTTCCATAATGAAATGTTGAAGGAGGTATTTGGTGTAGATTCTACAATCATGAATGACCCTAAGACAGATCGTCCGTTCTGTATTCCTTATTCTATGAAAAATTATGGCCATACGGCACGTGAGGTGTAGTATGAAGCGTTTGTTAATTTCTGGTCTTTTGGGGGCTTGTATGCTCATGGGAATTGCAGGATGTGGTCCACAGGAAAATGGTATGACTCATGAAGCTATCTATGCTAATCTTGATGATAAGGTAAAAACAGCCCTTGAACGGTCAAATGATCCGAAAGACATTGATAAAGAGTTTAAGAAGCGATTAACGGCTATCCAAAAGGCAGCAGATAAAATTGTTACTGTTGAAGGAGATAAGATTATTGTCACTCATAAGCTCGGTAAAACTGTAATGCCTAAAGAACATAAGCGTATTGTAGTGATTCGTGCAGAAGATCCTATGATTGCGTTGGATGAGCCATTTATTGCAGCCAACTATAACGAAAATAGCTATTTATATAATGAGCTAAAAGAACGTAATATTCAAAACTTCAGTATTAATGATGAAACTAGAACCATTAACTACGAACAAATTCAAGCGTTAAAACCAGATTTGATTATTATGCGAGACTCTTATGGTAAAGCGGCTTATGAAGCCTTGTCTAAAATCGCACCGACTATTACGTTTAATGTTAATAAGGAAGAGGTAGCCCTCTTGGGTATTGCTACGGCTCTAGGTGTGCCTGAAATAGGTGAAGCTCGTTTAAAAGAATACTACAATAATGCAAAGAAAACTCGTATTGCTTTAGGTAAAAACTTAAATGGTGAGACTGTAGGATTCTTACGAATTATGAATAAGGAAATTCGTCTCTATCCATATATGAAAAATGATATAAATAATTTCATGGCTGATTTATTAAATATTAAACCGCCTGATATGGCATTAGAAACAGAGCTCAACCCAACGAATAGTGCGATTTCTTTAGAACGGTTACCTGATCTTGATGCAAAGTATCTCATTGTTACATCTGGTTATGGTGCTTCTACATCGAATAATCAAGGTATCGCAGATCAACGATTGGCAAATCTTAAAAAAGATGAGTTATGGAAAAACTTGCCTGCTGTAAAAGCAGATCATGTATTGCAAGTGGATAGCACATTATGGATGGCTCATGGCATTATAGCAAAAGAGCGAGCTATGAAAGAGCTGTATGATACGTGGGGAAAATAGGGCTGACTAAGTATGTGTCATAAATTTAGCAATAGATTGTAAGCGTTGATATATAATTATTTAAATTGTTTAAAAATTTAGATACATACATTTTAGTCATATTCGATATAGATAATCGATATAGATTAGAAATTCCCATGATATAAAGGTTGTTTCCTCTTATGAGGCGGCAACCTTTTTGCATGTATCAAATTCCTGTGCTTTTTAGTAGGAATAGTGGTATACTATGTACAGTATCAGTGAAATACCAGAAGACTGGTTGTCATATACTTTCATAAACCTAAAGAGGGGTGGCGTTGCCACTAGAAAGATTTGAGGTAAGTACTATGTATGATGTAAAATCTCCAAAGGCGGAGGAATTTATTTCCCATCAGGAAATCCTTGACACACTTGCCTATGCAGAGGAAAACAAGGAAAATCGGGAGTTGTTAGATGCTATTTTAGCGAAAGCTGCTACATTTAAGGGATTAAACCACCGAGAAGCAGCAGTTCTCTTAGAATGTCCGTTACCTGAATATAAGGAAAAGCTTTTTGCTTTAGCAAAGGAAATCAAGAAGGCTATCTACGGCGATCGTATTGTTCTATTTGCACCGTTATACTTGTCTAACTATTGTATCAATGGATGTGTGTATTGTCCGTACCACTCCAAAAACCGCGATATTAAACGTAAAAAATTAACGCAAGACCAAATCAGAGAAGAGGTTATTGCGTTAGAAGCGATGGGCCATAAGCGTATTGTAATTGAGTCTGGTGAGGATCCATTAAATAATCCTCTTGAATATATTTTGGAATCCATCAAGACGATTTACGGTATCAAAAATAAAAATGGTGAAATCCGCCGTGTAAACGTAAATATTGCAGCTTGTTCCGTTGAGGACTACAAAAAATTACATGAAGCTGGTATTGGCACATATACATTATTCCAAGAAACATATAACAAAGAAAACTATGAAGCTTTACATCCTACAGGCCCTAAGAGCGACTACGCCTACCATACAGAGGCGATGGACCGCGCTATGCAAGGTGGTATTGATGATGTAGGCATCGGTGTTCTTTATGGTTTGGAACATTATAAATATGATTTCGTTGGATTGTTGATGCACGCTGAACATTTAGAGGCTGTGTATGGGGTAGGTCCACATACTATTTCTGTACCTCGTATTTGTCCAGCTGATGATATCGATGTAGATGATTTCAGTAATGCTGTGCCTGATGATGTATTTGAAAAAATTGTTGCTCTTATCCGCGTCTCCACACCGTATACAGGTATGATTATGTCCACTCGTGAAAGTCAGTCCATGCGTGAACGTGGCTTGGCATTAGGTATCTCCCAAATTAGTGGTGGATCTCGTACTAGCGTAGGTGGTTACAAAGAAGAAGAAAAGCCAGAAGATAATACGGCACAATTCGATCGTAGTGATACGCGTACATTAGATGAAATCGTTAACTGGTTGCTAGATCTTGGGTATGTTCCAAGCTTCTGCACTGCTTGTTATCGTGCAGGTAGAACTGGGGATCGCTTTATGGCTCTTGCAAAATCCGGTCAAATTCACAACTGTTGTCAACCAAATGCGTTGATGACATTGAACGAATATATCATGGATTACGGTGATGAAAAGACTAAGGCTCATGGTGCTAAGGTCATCGAACAACAGTTAGAAAATATTAAAAATGATTTAGTTAAAGAAAAAGCTAAAGCTTATATTGCACAGATGAAAGACGGCGAACGGGACTTCCGGTTCTAAGGAATTCACTGATATGGAGCCTCCTATTGATAATGGGAGGCTCTTTCTTGTTGAGAAAATAGCAAAGTTTAAATGAGAATAAAATATATAAAATGGTTTATTTTATTTGCGTTTTAAGGTATAATAAATAAAAATGATAATGATAATACGTTGAATTCTAGAATAATATTGATTATAAACTACTGAGGGATATGATGATTAAGAAAAAACGTTGGCGCCTTTGTGAAGGTGACAGGGAGAAAGAGTCTATCTTAATCCGTGAACTTGGTGTGAACCCTATTGTGGCTAAATTAATGGTGAATCGTCATATTGATGTTGACGAAGGTCGTCGATTTTTGCAAGGTACTTTGTCAGATTTGTTAGACCCATTCACTTTGAAAGATATGGACGTGGCTGTTTCGCTAGTTCTGGAGACAATTGAAAGTCACAAACCAATCGTTATTTATGGTGATTATGATGTGGATGGTATTACTGCAACATCTGTACTCTATCGATTTTTAAAGAAATTAGGTGCTGATGTTACATATTACATACCAGAACGTCAAAGCGAAGGGTATGGTCTCAATTTAGAGGCTTTAAAGCACCTTATTGAACGGGGAACGGATTTGGTAATTACCGTAGACTGCGGCATTAGCTCTTACGATATTGTAGAGGCTGTACGGGACCGCATCAATATGATTATTACGGATCACCATACGGCTCCAGATGTGATTCCACGAGCGAAGGCCGTCATAAATCATAAGCAAAAGGACTGTCCTTATAAGGATAAAAACTTATCTGGCGTAGGGGTTGCCTTCAAATTATGCCAAGCCTTGTGGCTTACAAAGCACGGAGAATGGTACTTAGATGATTTAGATATCGTCGCACTTGGCACGGTAGCTGATGTAGTACCTTTGGTCGGTGAGAACCGCATCATTGTGAAATCGGGCCTTGAGAAGATGAATAGCTATCCTAATTTGGGGATTAATAAGCTAATTGATGTATCGGGGCTTCATGAACGAACTATCACCTCTGGACATATTGGCTATACTTTAGCACCTCGCCTTAATGCAGCTGGTCGCGTAACGCATGCAACGCGTGCTGTTGAACTACTCGTGACCGATGATGCAGATATAGCAGAGGCAATTGCAGAGGAATTAAACGAAACGAATCGTGAACGACAAGAGCTAGAACGAAATATTCACGAGTTGGCTCGTATAGATGTAGCTAATCAAGGACATAAAGCTGATTATGTAACTATTGTGGCCGGCGAAGAGTGGCATCCCGGTGTCATTGGTATTGTTGCTTCTCGTCTAGTAGAGGAGTTTTACAAACCAACCTTAGTTATCAGTATTCATGATGGCGTTGGTAAAGGCTCGTGCCGTAGTATAGATGGCTTTAACATATATGATGCATTAAAATCTTGTGAGGATATCTTGCTACAGTTTGGCGGACACTCTGCAGCGGCAGGCTTTAGCATCGATGCAAATCGCATTGATGAGTTACGAGAACGGTTAACCAAGTATTGTAAAGAAGTTGTTACTGCTGAGGAATATATTCCCGTTGTGGCTATTGATGCGGAACTACCTGTTGATGATATCGATGTCGATATCATTGACCGCGTATCAGACCTTGAGCCTTATGGGATGGCCAATAGTACGCCAGTCTTTGCCATTATGGAAGCTACTGTGCAAGATATTATGCTCATGGGCCAATTAAAAAATCACTGTAAGGTAATTTTTGCAACTTCGAATGGTACATTAGATGCTATAGCTTGGAATCGTCCAGATTTATTTAGATCTATCTTCGTGGGAACTGTGGTAAAAGTGGCATTTTCTTTGCAAAAGAATGAATGGCAAGGTCTGGTTTCTCCGCAGCTTATGATTCAAGCTATTGAACCGTTGACTGAAGAGCCGATTAAGCTTTCTACAGAAGGACTTAGACAAATGTATGTCATAATAAAACAGTCCATGCGAGGTCGCAGTCAGTCGGTTTATAATGTTGAACAAGATATATTGCGTCGCAAGCCGGCAGATCAGAATAATCGCAGTGCTCTAACATCTATCGATGTATTTAAAGAATTGGGCATTGTTGAAGAATATACAAGTGATGATGGTCAATTAATGCTTAGATGGAATGCCATTGAAGGAAAATTAGATCTTGTCACATCCGTAACATTCCTTACTCATAGTGTATAGGAGGTGACATCATGACAACTGTAAATGAAGAAGGCAAAGCTTTGGTGGAACAAACTACTTTTGATAAAGGTAAAGCCTTAGCTGAGTTTATGGAGTATATCCATACTTATTTAACAGATGATGAGTGTGATCAAGTATTGAAAGCTTTTGAGCTTGCTGACAAGGCTCACGAAGGGCAGTTTAGAGCTTCCGGTGAACCATATATCATGCATCCGCTGGCTGTAGCTGATATTTTGGCACATTTACAAATCGACCATATTACACTCATGGCAGCTCTTATGCATGATGTGGTCGAAGATACATCTTACTCGAAGGAAGACCTAGAGGAGATGTTTGGTTCTGAAGTAGCATTCCTCGTTGATGGGGTAACAAAATTAAACCAATTCCAGTATGAAACAAAAGAAGATCGTCAAATGGAAAACTATCGAAAGATGATTTTAGCCATGGCGAAGGATGTACGTGTCGTAGTTATTAAATTGGGTGACCGCTTACACAACATGCGCACATTAAAGCATATGCGTAGTGACAAACAAAAACGTATTGCTAAGGAAACCCTAGAAATCTTTGCACCTTTGGCACATCGTCTCGGTATCTTCAATGTGAAATGGGAGTTGGAAGATTTATCCTTCCGTTATTTAGAGCCGGAAAAATACTATGATCTAGTCGATCAAATGAAACAAAAACGCCAAGTTCGGGAAGACATCGTTAATGATACGATGAGGCAACTTACAAAGGCCTTAAGCGAAGCTCATATCAAGGCGGATATCAAAGGTCGTCCAAAACACTTCTACAGTATTTATAAGAAGATGAAAAAGGACAATCGCGATTTATCCCAAATTTATGATTTGCTTGCCGTTCGTGTAATCGTTGATAGCATCCCTGATTGTTATGCGGTGCTTGGCATTGCTCATAGCTTGTGGAAGCCATTGCCTTATCGCTTCAAAGATTATATTTCCATGCCGAAGTCTAATATGTATCAATCTTTGCATACAACCGTTATCGGCACGATGGGGCAACCGGTAGAGATTCAAATTCGTACTTGGGAAATGCACCGCGTATCTGAATATGGTGTGGCTGCTCACTGGCGATATAAAGAAGGAAATAAAAACGGCGATAAAGAATTTGATCAAAAGGTTGCATGGCTACGCCAGGTTCTTGAATGGCAAGATACTAGTAATCCAACGGAACTCGTTAATGCTTTGAAATTAGACGTTTTCTCTGGTGAGGTATTTGTATTCACGCCAAAGGGTGACGTTGTTAAGTTGCCAATAGGCTCTGTACCGCTTGACTTTGCCTATCGAGTTCATACCGATGTAGGTCATCATTGTGTAGGCGCTAAGGTAAACGGCAAAATTGTACCGCTGGATTATACCTTGCAAAATGGTGATATTGTTGATATTATCACATCCAAAACAGGTCGTCCTAGCCTCGACTGGTTGAATATCGTAGGTTCTTCTGAAAGTAAGAGTAAAATTCGCAATTGGTTCAAGCGTGAAAATAAAGCTGAAAATATTGAAAAAGGCTTAGAAGCTCTTGAAAAAGAAGCGAAACGATTGAATCATAATTGGAAAGAATTATGTGCAGACAACCGTTTACAACATGTAACGAAACAACTTAAAGCCGGTACAGAAGAGGAAATGTTTGCAGCCTGTGGCTATGGCGGCATTCCTGTAAGCACTGTTCTTTTGCGTTTAATTGAACTTTATAAAAAGTCTAAAGAGGTAGAGGAATCTAAGCGCAGCACAGAGCAAATTATCGAGAAATTAAAATCTCAAGGACAAAAGAAAACTAAAAATGGCACTGGTGTTCTCGTAAAAGGTGAAGCTGGTGTGATGGTGCGTATGGCAAAATGCTGTAATCCTGTACCTGGTGATGATATTATAGGTTACATAACCCGTGGTCGTGGCGTTTCTATTCATCGCTGTGATTGCCCTAGCATGGGCCATTCTCCTGAAGACTTAGAGCGGATGATAGAAGTCTCTTGGGACGGTTCTTCTGGCGAATCTTTCCACGTAGGTATTGATATTCAGGCTTATGATCGAGCTGGTATTCTCATGGAAGTTATGGCGGTGCTTTCAGAATTGAAAATCACCATTACTAACATCAATGCTAAGGTTCAAGAGGATACAAAAAATGTAAGCATCAATTTGGTGGTTGATATCCGCGATATTTCACAACTAGATTTCGTAATGACTAAATTGCGTCGTATTCGTGAAGTTTATACTGTTCAACGTAGTAAAGGAGGGGCTTAATGAGCGAACAACAATTAGTACTTATGCGCATGCCTTTAGGTCCATTAGGAACAAATTGCTATGTTATCGGTGATAAAGCGATAGGTGAAGCTTTCATTATCGATCCTGCAACAGCTGAAGTACTAGATGCGCTAAAAAAACATGACTTAAAGCCTAAGGCGGTTGTACTGACACATGGTCATGGAGATCATATTGGTGGTATTCAAGAGATTGTGAATACTTATCACGTACCTGTATATATTCATAAGGGCGATGTACCGTATTTATCTGATCCTGAACTTAATCTTAGTGCTTATAGCAATCCAACGCCAATTATGGTAAAAGCGGAAATCATCGAGGTTAAACAAGGTGATCACATTACATGTGGTGATATTGATCTTGAGGTGCTTGAAACACCAGGTCATACGCCAGGAGGTGTGTGTTATTACATGGAAGGTCTTGTGTTTGTAGGGGATACTTTATTTAGAGATTCCGTAGGCCGTACAGATTTTCCAAATGGCTCTTATGAGACTCTGATATCATCTATTAAGACTCAGCTTTATACATTGCCTGATAATACAATGGTTTATCCTGGTCATGGACCGGAAACAAATATAGGGTATGAAAAACAATACAACCCATTCGTTGGTCAGTAGGTTTAAACGAATTATTTTTTACAGTCGAGGGGAAATTTATCATGAACACAACATTAGAAAAATTAAAAGAACGCATTAAAGACAAAAAGTACAAATTGACCACACAACGTCAAACAATCTTGCAAGCATTTATCGATGCTGAAGAAAATCATTTGAGTGCTGAAGATGTATATGTTCTTGTAAAAGAGGTAGCACCTGATATCGGGTTGGCAACAATTTACAGAACTCTTGATCTCTTCACAGAACTTGATTTGTTAAAACGTCTTGATTTTGGTGATGGCCGTAATCGTTATGAATTAAATGACGAAGAGTTCGCTCATTTCCATCACCATTTGATCTGCGTAAAATGTGGTAAAGTATCCGAGTTTGAAGATGACATGCTTGAAACATTGGAGTCTATCATCGCTAAGAAATTAAACTTCCGTACCATTGATCATCAATTGAAAGTATATGGTTACTGTAGTGATTGCCAAAATCATATGACTGAAGCAGAATTAGAAAAGCTTGAGCGTATGTCCCATCATGGTTAATGGATATCTATATACGGGTCCATTACCACTTGGCTCCGTAGTAGCTCATAACTGTGGCGCGGCAGGACTCTTTTCTGATAAGGTACATCCAGAGGTTATCCTTGAAGCGCATGAAGTGGAAGGAATATATACATTAACTGTTACTATTGGTGATACAATTAAGATTTTTGAAGGCCCTGTTTCCTCTATGGGGCGTCGTCAAATTGGACAAGCCTTGTTGCGCTATTTGCGTGAATATCAAGGATTACCTGCTGAGGCTCCATGGGGAACCATGGTAGGTGTGCGCCCTACAAAGCTACTACATAAATATATAGATACATATGGCTCTGTCCACGCAGCAACTCGTCACATTAGGGACGAGTTTTCTGTGTCTATGGAAAAGCTTGCTACTTTGGGGTCCATTGGCGAATATCAACGTCCGTTTTTATCTGATACAGATGATAAAAAGGTAAGTCTCTATTGTGGTATTCCTTTCTGCGATACGCGTTGCGTATATTGCTCGTTTCCATATGGTCTCTACCAGGATTATGCTGGTAAAAGTCAATTTCTAAGGGCTTTAAACCGTGATATAGAAGATATGAAATCTATTGTTGATTCCTATAATCTAACAGTAGATACTCTCTATATGGGCGGCGGCACTCCAACAGTGCTAGAGGATGAAGACTTTCACCAAGTCCTAAAACTGTTGTCTATACTTGTGCCAGAAGGACATGAGTTTACCGTAGAAGCGGGGCGGCCAGATTCTGTGAATCCTGTAAAACTACAATCTATGTTAGAGCTAGGTGTAAATCGTATCAGCATTAACCCACAAACGATGCAAGATGATATTTTGCGGCGCATTGGACGCGGTCATAGTGCATGGGATATTGATGAGCTTTTACAATATGTAAAAAACAATACATCATTAGCCGTAAATATGGATTTTATCGCAGGCTTGCCTAACCAAACGATGTCAAACATGATAGAGAATATGGATTATGTATGTCAAAATCTGCCGGAAAATGTTACAATTCATACGTTAGCATTAAAACGTGGTAGCCCGTTGTACGATTTACATATGGAAGATGATATTCCTGAAGAAAATCTCGTAGCGGAAATGGTACAATATGGTAAAGAGCGTCTTGAAGCGGCTGGTTATGTGCCATATTATTTATATCGCCAACAATATATGAGAGGGCAGTTAGAGAATATCGGCTATACCTTGCCTGGCAAAGCATGCGAATACAATATTCAAATCATGGAAGAACGCCAAAGTATTCTATCCATGGGGCCCGGTAGCTCGTCTAAGTGGATGCGAGCCCCTGAATATCGTCAGCTTAAACAGCATATGCCAAAAGACGTAGATGTTTATCACGTAACGATAGATGCACTTTTAGAGAAACGACATAAAATTTGTGAAAGATTTTGGGAGGTTGTGTAATGGCTATAAGAAAACCAAGAGGTACACAAGACTTTTTGCCAGAACAGATGATAAATTGGCACTATATTGAACAACGTATGCGCGAAATTTGTAAAATATACGGCTTCAATGAAATTCGCACACCTGCCTTTGAAGAAACTAAATTATTTTTGCGAGGTATCGGTGAAACTACAGATGTAGTACAAAAAGAGATGTACACCTTTACCACCGGAGATGACGGTGGTTCTAGCTTTACCTTACGCCCTGAAAATACGGCGTCTGCTGTGCGCGCATATTTAGAAAATAAAGTATATGGTAAAGAAGGTCTCACCAAATGGTATTATATGGGCCCTATGTTCCGTCATGATAAACCGCAAGCAGGCCGTTATCGTCAATTTCACCAATTTGGTGCTGAGGTATTAGGCTCTCAATCTCCAGTAGTGGATAGCGAAGTTATCTGCATGGTTGTGCAGTTGTTAAAAGATTTTGGACTTAAAGATCTCAATGTAGAGGTAAATTCTGTAGGTTGTCCGATATGTCGTCCTGTATATCGTGAAAAATTAATCGCTTTCTTTGAACCTAAAAAGGAACAATTATGTAGCGACTGCCAAGAACGTTTGTACAAAAACCCTTTGCGTATACTGGATTGTAAAAATGAAACATGTAAATCCTTGTCCATAGGTGCTCCTGAAATTCACGAACATTTATGTGAAGAGTGTCATGATCACTTTGAAGAATTAAAGACTTATTTAACAGCTGCTAATGTGCAATATACTTTAAATCCTCGTCTCGTACGTGGCCTTGATTACTATACAAAAACAGCCTTTGAGGTACAATATACTCCTTTAGGTGCTCAAAGTGCCGTAGCCGGTGGTGGTCGTTACGATGGTCTCGTAGAAGAGCTCGATGGACCGCATACCCCAGCTATCGGTTTTGCTATGGGCATGGAGCGCTTATTATTAGCTCTTGAAAAACAAAACCTATTGCCTGAACCAACTGTAGAACCATCTGCATTCGTAGTAGCTCTTGGTGATGCGGCTAAGGTAGAGGCTTTCAAAATTTGCCAAAAACTTCGCAGTCTTGATATTCCTGTTGAAATGGACGGGCAGGGCAAAAGTATGAAGGCACAATTAAAATACGCTAACAAAATTAATGCGAAATATGTTATTATATTGGGTGATGATGAATTGGCTCGTAAAGAAGCCATAATTCGATTCATGGATACTAGTGAACAAGAGACTGTTTCTCTAAATATAGTAGCTGAAGATATTAAGGCTAAAATTAATGATGAAAAATTTACACAAGAATATAAAGATATAATGAAGAGATTTCCTAGTATACGAATTAGTAATGTTATGACTGGAAAGGATGACAATTAGAATGGAAACAATGCAAGGCTTACACCGTACGCACGGTTGTGGCACCATCTCTGAACAAGAGGTAGGTAAAGAGGTCGTATTATGTGGATGGGTTGAACGCCGTCGTGACCATGGTGGTTTGATTTTCTTGGATTTACGCGATCGTTCTGGTGTAGTACAAGTAGTGGCATCCCCAGATCATAACGTAGAATCGTTCCACAAAGCAGAGGATGTTCGTAATGAATATGTGCTTTGTGTACGTGGTAAGATTACAAAGCGTGATGAGGCTGCTATTAATCCAAATCTTCCTACAGGTGCATACGAAATGTTCTGTGAAGAGTTGCGCGTATTGAACTCTGCTAAAACTCCTCCTTTCTATATCCAAGATGATATCGATGTAGATGAAAATATTCGCTTGAAATATCGTTACCTTGACTTACGTCGTCCAGAAATGCAACGCAACTTGATTTTGCGTCACAAAGTAACTAAAGCAATGCGCGACTTCTTCGATAGCCGCGATTTCTTGGAAATTGAAACGCCAATGCTTACTAAATCTACACCAGAAGGCGCTCGTGACTATCTAGTGCCTTCCCGTGTAAATGCTGGTACATTCTATGCGTTGCCACAATCTCCACAAATTTTCAAACAAATCTTGATGGTTGCTGGTTATGAAAAATATTTCCAAATCGTTCGTTGCTTCCGCGATGAAGATTTGCGCGCAGACCGTCAACCTGAGTTCACTCAACTTGACTTAGAAATGTCCTTCGTAGATGAAGAAGATATTTATGCATTGCTTGAAGAGATGATCGCTCATGTATTTAAAACTGCATTAGGTAAAGAAATTTCTTTGCCTATGCCTCGTATTACATGGGACGAAGCCATGGATAAATACGGCTCTGATAAACCAGATCTTCGTTTTGATATGGCCTTTACTGATGTAACTGATCTTGTAAAAGATACAGAATTCAAAGTATTCCGTTCTGTTATCGACAATGGTGGCGTAGTTAAAGGTATCGTTGTACCTGGTGACGCTGGCATTCCTCGCCGTGAACTTGATGATCTTGTTGAATATGTAAATCGTTACGGCGCTAAAGGCCTTGCATGGGCTTGCTTCAACGAAGATGGTTCCATCAAGTCTCAAATTATGAAGTTCTTAGGTGAAGATACAATTCGCAATATCGGTGAAAAAATGGGCGCTAAAGGTGGCGACCTCGTATTGATGATTGCTGATAAACCTGCAACTGTGGCACGTGCATTAGGTGAACTACGCCTTGAAATGGCACGTCGTATGAATATGATTGACCAAGATAAATTGGCATTCACATGGGTAACTGATTTCCCTATGTTCGAATATAACGAAGATGAAAAACGTTATGTTGCAATGCACCATCCGTTCACAATGCCACGCCATGCGGATCTTGATAAATTAGAATCCGATCCTGGCAGTGTAAAAGCGATTGCTTACGATATGGTATTGAATGGCGTAGAAATCGGTGGCGGTTCCTTGCGTATCTACCAAGCTGACGTACAAGAAAAAGTATTCAAAGCAATTGGTTTGTCCATTGAAGAAGCAAGATCTAAATTCGGCTTCATGCTTGATGCATTCCAATATGGTGCACCTCCTCATGCAGGTTGTGCATTTGGCTTAGATCGTCTTGTTATGTTGATGGCAAAACGTCAATCTATCCGCGACGTAATCGCATTCCCTAAAACTCAATCTGCTTCTGATATCATGAGCCAAGCTCCATCTGAAGTAGAACCAAAGCAATTAAAAGAGTTGCATATTAAACCAGATGTAGAAGAAGAACAAGAGCAATCTTTAGTGTAAAAACATAGGCAAGAATTGATTAAAATCGAAATGTCAAGACTTGTTAATTGCTAATCTTTCTGATACTATTTAAGTATAAGATATCCCTGCCATGTGCGTGTGATATCGCAGTTTTGAGCCAACACATTTACTTTGGGAGTCTGAACTCTCGTCTGAACGTTACGCCCGTACGGGACAACTGCAGGATGAGGAGGACACCCACCTGCCCTTGCAGGATCAAAACGCGGTACATTACGGCATGGTGGGGCTTTTTTGCGTGTAAAAATAGACTTAAATATCATATACTATAAATATATCTTTGGTAAGAATTTAAATTTTTTAAAATCTTAAGAGTCCTAAATGTCATAAACGTTATAAATGTCTTGCCAATATTATCAGTGTTACCGAGTTACTGATGTTATTAGGCTTTTATGACGGGGAAGTAATTGTTTTTTGATTGAATAGTTATAGATATGAAAATACGACAGTTAAACTGAGTGAGAATTGAGGTGATAGAATGGATAGTTTGTTTGATATGACACCTACAAATACATACGAGCCGCTTCCTGTACGAATGCGTCCTACTAAACTAGATCATTTATATGGTCAAGAGAAGGCCGTAGGTAAGGGGACTTTCTTGAGAGCTATGGTAGAGAAGGATACAATACCATCTATGCTTTTTTATGGGCCTTGTGGAACGGGTAAGACTACATTAGCCGGAATCATAGCTAAGGTGAGCAATAGTTATTTTGTAAATCTGAATGCTACTAACGTTGGTATTGGTGAGTTGCGTACTATCATTGAAGACGCGCGAAAACGGGTTCGTTCTTTACAGCAACGAACAATTCTATTCCTCGATGAAATTCATCGCTTTAATAAAAGCCAACAAGATGTGTTGTTACCCTGTGTAGAGGATGGTACTATCATTCTTATTGGCGCTACTACAGAGAATCCGTTCTTTGAAGTTAATAGACCACTTTTATCTCGTTTGCGTCTTATTACATTAGAAGCACTTACACCAAAGGCTATCGGTCAAATTTTACGTCGCGCCATTACCGATGAAGAAGTGGGATTAGGCAAACGCTATCTACAGGTAACGGATGAAGTTCTGGAAGATGTGGGAATTTTCGTCAATGGTGATGGTCGCATGGCCCTTAATATTCTTGAACAAGCAGCAGCTATGGTTCCTGATGAGGGGATGATTACTATTGAAGTTCTCGAAAAGGTCGTAGGTCGTCGCATATATACATACGATAAAAAAGGTGATAGTCATTACGATACAATTTCAGCTTTTATTAAAAGTATGCGTGGCTCCGATGTGCAGGCAACAGTACATTATTTAGCGCGTATGATTGAAGCCGGAGAGGATCCTAACTTCATTGCTCGTCGTATTGTTATTTGTGCAGCAGAGGATGTAGGTCTTGCGGATCCACAAGCTCTCATACTCGCAAATGCAGCAGCTCAAGCGGCTCATATGGTAGGTTTTCCGGAGGCGCGCATTATATTATCTGAGGCTGCGTGCTATGTTGCTCTCGCACCTAAAAGTAATTCTGCTTATGTAGCTATTGATGCCGCGATATCTGATGTGCGACATAAGGATTGTGGACAAGTACCGGATCATTTGAAAGATAGTCACTATAGCGGGGCTAGTAAATTAGGCCATGGGAAAGCTTATAAGTATGCCCACAACTATCCTAATGGATTTGTAAAACAGCAGTATTTACCAACGCCTCTAGTTGATGCAACCTACTATAAGGGCATAAAGAGAGGGACTGAGGAACAGTTACTTCACGACTGGGAGAAACGTTGTAAAAATTAACTTAATATTACGATATATGCTATAATATAATGATAAGTTAATTTACTGTAATGTTATATAAGTAAGGGGTTTGTATAGATTTATGGCAGAAGAAAATACTTCCACCAAAAGACGCAACACACGCCGTAAGCGAACAAGTACAAAACAGCAATCAAAGTCGCAAAGCTTTTCTTTGCGCAGCGAAGTGAAAGGCCTTATTGTCATTGCCTTTGCTGTGATTTCCTTTCTCGGATTTTTCGGCTTTGAACTCGGCCTCGTAGGACAGATTTTAACAGGTATATTCCGTTATGGCTTTGGCCTAGGGGGTATTATTCCTTGTTTATGCGTTTTCTGGTTAGGTTGGAGATTATTATATAAGGATACATTTATTTCCATTACAAAACGAGGGGTTGTAATGACCTTGTTTTTCCTATTTTTGTTAGCTCTTGTTCCCTTGTGGCGCGTTCCTGAGGGGCAGGAACTCATTACTACACAACTAGCTAATCAAGGTGGTTTCGTAGGTGGTGCAATTGCTACATTCCTTCGTACCCTGTTAGGTAACCTAGGGGCTATTATTCTTGATGTATTCTTACTCATAGCTTTTGGATTACTGGTGACACGTTTGTCTTTGCGCAGTGGATTACAGAAGGCCGCGGACAAAACACAGGTTGGCCTTGATGTTGCAAAAGAGGTAGCTGCTGAGAAGGTTGCTGTTGCAAAAGAAGTCTTTGAAGATTGGAATGAACAACGTAAAGAAGCGGCAGAACAGCGTAAAGCTTATAACAGGGAAAAAGATACACGCTTTGCTGATGCGGCAGATCAAGCATTAGATGCATTGGAAAAACAAGGCATTGCTACAGGAAGAGACCTTTTTGACTCTACTACAGCTGTAGATGTTGATCCTATTGAAGATACAGTTACTACTATGGAGTCACAAAAAACTCCTACATCTTGGAAGGAATTGGCTGAGATAGAAGCACGTAATCGTGCGGCTGAGCAATTGGCTAATATATCTGGAGCATCTGGTGATACGAAGTCTTATGAAGCTGATGATTTTGAACAATTCTCTGATACGCATAGATCTACGAGTGATGATTATGTATATGTTCCAGATGAGGACTATTCATATACGCCAGATGAAGAGTATTCAGATGAGGTTGAAACTGTAGAAAATTCTGATGATGAAGAACCAAAATTCTCTTATCAAAATACAACAATAGGCCCATTAGAAACGAATCACGGTGCTATTGCCTCCGCTGTGCCAGGAACGGGTGCAGCTGCAAGCTCTGTAAGTGCTGGAGCTGGTATGGCAGGTATGGGTTTACAAGTACCGTCCATTATTAGTACTACAGAAGATACGGCGCAAGTAGCTGTATCTAAAGATGGACAGATTCATCGGTCCTATGATAGACCTTACCATTTCCCAAGCCTAGATATTTTGGCGAAAGGGAAGGGGAGTCAAAACAATGGTGAAGAAGTAGCACAAAATGCGATGATGCTTGAACATGTATTGAGTGACTTTGGTATTACTGCAAAGGTTGTTAATGCTACACAAGGGCCAACTGTTACACGTTATGAAATTGAACCTGCACCAGGCGTGAAAGTGAGTCGTATCGTTAATTTAACAGACGATATTGCCCTCAATTTGGCAGCGCAACATATTCGTATGGAGGCTCCGATTCCAGGGAAATCTGCCATCGGTATTGAGGTCCCTAATAAAACGACAGAAGCCGTTCATTTACGCGATGTACTTGATTGCAGTGACTTTAAAGATGCTCGTGGAGGTATTCCTGTCGGTCTTGGTAAGGATATTGCAGGGAAGCCTGTTATTACAGACCTTGCGAAGATGCCTCACTTGCTCGTAGCTGGTACAACTGGCTCTGGTAAATCCGTATGTGTAAATACATTAATTTCTAGTATTCTCTTTAGCCGCAAACCGGAAGAGGTTAAGTTATTATTAATCGACCCTAAGATGGTTGAATTGTCTATTTACAATGGGATTCCGCACTTGATGGCTCCAGTTGTAACGGATATGAAAAAAGCAGCAGCTGTATTGCGTTGGGCCGTTCGTGAAATGGAGGCTCGTTATAAGGCGTTTGCTGCATCTGGTAAACGTGATATTAAGAGCTATAATGAGGCTCATCCTAAGGCTGCAATGCCGCTAATCGTGTTGATTATCGACGAGTTAGCTGACCTTATGATGACGGCTCCTGATGATATTGAAGAATCTATTAGTCGTTTAGCACAAATGGCTCGTGCCGCAGGTATTCATATGGTTCTTGCGACACAACGGCCATCTGTTAACGTTATTACCGGTTCTATTAAGGCTAATGTACCAAGCCGTATTTCCTTTGCTGTAGGCTCTCAAATTGACTCCCGTACCATTCTTGATATGGCAGGAGCAGAGAAACTATTGGGTAAAGGGGATATGTTATTTGCTCCGATTGGTGCAAATAAACCTATTCGTGTACAAGGAGCCTTCATTTCTGATGATGAGGTAGAAAAACTTGTAGAGTTTGTGAAAGCTCAACGAGAACCAGAATATGATAATACGGTAACTCAAGAAGTGGAAAAGGAAGCTGAAAAAGAATCTTCTGATGCTAATGATGTTTACCGCGATGAATTATTAGAGCGAGCTGTCAATCTCGTTATGGAATCTGGTCAAGCTTCCGTATCGATGTTGCAACGTCGTTTCCGTATAGGTTATACCCGTGCGGCACGTCTTGTAGATACAATGGAAGACCTTAAAATCGTTGGTCCTAGCATGGGCAGTAAGGCGCGAGAAATTTTAATGAGCCCTGAACAAGCTAAGGCTAGATATTTCTCCGATTCCAATGATGAGCAATAATTAGCTAATTACTATATGAATATTACGTAGATTTAGAAAGGAACGAAAATGGCTGAATTAGGCGAAGAATTACGACGTGAACGGGTAAGACGTAATCTAACCTTTAAAGATGTGGAGCAAGTGCTGCACATTAAAACAACCTATTTAGAGGCTATCGAAGATGGCAACTATGATATCATTCCTGGTCAAGTTTACGTAAAAGGTTTTATTCGAAACTATGGTAACTACTTAGATCTTGATGGGGATCGCTTGGTAAAAGTATATCAGGGCCAAGTAGGGGACATAGATACCTTTTCTTTACGTTCTGTTACAAGACGGAAGGCTCAAGCAACTCCTAATTTGGTACAAAGTGAGTTTGTTGAATACCAAACATCTAAAAAGCGTATGTCCTTAGAAACGCGTCAACGAAAACGTCAACGCTCTATTGTACAAGAACGCATTATTTTAGGGATTATTTTAGTTTGTATGGCATTATTTTTACTATGGTTATTCCTGTTCTAGTATCTGATTAGGCATGATAGAAAGGCATTTACACAATCAATGGATAGATTTTTAGTAACAGAACCTTCGGATATGAAGGAACGTGGTTGGGCTGAATTAGATTTCGTTCTCATCAGTGGGGACGCTTATGTGGACCATCCATCCTTTGCGCCTGCAGTTATCGGTAGATACTTGGAATCCAAAGGTTATCGTGTAGGCATTATAGATCAACCAGATTGGAATGATGTAGAGGCTTTCAAAAAACTAGGTAAACCACGTCTAGCATCCCTTGTTACGGCAGGGAATTTAGATTCAATGCTTAATAAATTTACGGCAGCAAAGAAAGTTCGCCGTAAAGATGATTATTCTCCAGGTGGTGAGTCAGGTCATCGTCCAGATCGTGCTACCTTGGTATATGCTAACCGTATGAAGGAGGCTTACAGTGATGTACCTCTTATCATTGGTGGTATAGAAGCGTCTTTGCGTCGCTTTGGTCATTATGACTATTGGTCAGATACGGTGCGTCGATCCATCTTAGTAGATTCTAAGGCCGATGTACTCGTCTATGGCATGGGAGAACTTCAAATCGTTGAACTAGCTGATGCCTTAGATCAGGGTCGATTTAAAGAGTCTTTGCCATCTATACGTGGCATTTGCTACATGGCAAAGGAAATTCCAACCATTGACTATGTAGAGTGCCCATCGTATGAAGCTATTAAGGCGGATAAGATGGATTTTGCCGATGCATTCCGCATTCAATACGATGAACAAGATCCGTTCTATGGACGTATTGTAGTCCAAAAGCATGGTGATAGATATCTCATTCAGAACACGCCTGCCTTGCCATTGACACAGGAGGAAATGGATGGTGTCTATAACTTGCCATATACTCGAAAGTGGCATCCTAAATACGATGATAAGGGTGGTGTGCCAGCATTAAGCGAAGTTCAATTTAGCCTTGTGAGCCAACGAGGTTGCTTTGGCAGTTGTTCTTTCTGTGCTATTACTAATCACCAAGGGCGTATCATTCAGAATCGTAGTCATGAGTCTTTGATTGAAGAAGCTCACATGATGATCAAGATGGACAATTTTAAAGGGTATATTCATGATGTAGGGGGCCCTACGGCAAATTTCCGCCATCTAGCTTGCGATAAACAAGCTGTCTATGGTGCGTGTAAAGGTCGTACTTGTGCGGCTCCAGAACCTTGTGAAAACTTGAATACAAATCATGATGACTATATTGCTTTACTGCGTAAATTACGTAAACTAAAAGGTGTAAAAAAGGTATTTGTTCGTTCTGGTTTGCGTTATGACTATGTACTAGCCGATAACAATAAAGATTTTGTGCGGGAACTTTGCGAGTTTCACGTAAGTGGGCAGCTAAAGGTAGCTCCAGAACATGTATCTAAACGGGTTACCAATATGATGGGGAAAGCTGGTAAAGAAGAATTCCTAACCTTTAAGTCTTGGTTTGAAGAGGCAAATAAAAAGCTTGGTAAGAAACAATACTTAGTGCCGTACTTTATGAGCTCTCATCCCGGTTGTGCCCTAGAGGATGCTATTGAATTAGCGGAATTTTTACGAGATCACCATATGTACCCAGAGCAAGTACAGGATTTTATTCCTACGCCGGGTAGCCTTTCTACTTGTATGTATTATACGGGCATTAATCCACTAGATGGAAAACCTGTTTATGTTGCTAAAAAGGGTAGAGATAAAGCAAAACAGCGCGCATTGATGCAGTTTAAAAATATTGAAAACTATGACCTTGTTAAAGAGGCTCTCATAGAAGCCAATCGACGTGATTTAATTGGCTTTGGCCCAGAATGTTTAATTCCACCCCGACCAATTGGTGGAAATTCTAAGCGTATTAGCCAATCTAGTAAATCTCGTAATGGCAAACGAGGTTGCGAATCTAGGAATCGATGCCAGACTGGAAAAAGGCGTAGTAGAGATGTGACTAAAGTTCGTACATCTAATAAAAGTTTTGGTGGTCGTTACATGTAGGGAGTAGCTCTAGCTACTCTCATTTTAAGATACTTTATGTCTTATGGGAGGCATATATGAAACGATGGATTGCTCCGAGCATCTTAGCATTATTTGTGGTAGGAATGTTGATCTATGGCATAAACTTTTACCAACAAGAACAAATAGAACAGGCCAAAGAGCCTATTCGTGGTGAAATTATAGTCTATACGGACTTACCTAATACTTTGACAGCTATGCTTGCTGAGCGTTATGAAGAGGAACAAAAGGTAAAAGTCACTGTAATGCCTCTTACAGAGGAACAAATGTCACAACGGTCGGCTTCTACAGTGGCTGATACTTCTGGTGATTTGGTGCTAACTTCTGAAGATAATCTCGTAATTGGTGCCAATGCAGGTAAATATATGCCCATCGTCAATGAACGTATTGACGAGGTACGTGATAATCTAAAGGATCCAAATGGCTATTGGGTTGGTATTTGGTATGATCCCATCGTATTTGTTCAGAATGATACCTTCCATAATGGCATTGGTAAATATATTACTACATGGGATACATTGGGAAAACAAGGTGATTGGTCTATCGTTATGACCGATTTTGTAGCATCTCAGAATGCGGCCAATTTGCTATATAATATGGTAGAGTATAAAGGGGAACCAGAGGCTCTTGAATACTTATATAGTTTGAAGCCCCATGTGGTTCAACATGCTAAATTTTTGTCTACTCCAATACGCCTAACTGCGCTAGGGGAGACAAATATTGGTATTGGTAACTTGTCTGATGCGGCGCAATATAGTCATCATGGGTATCCAATTAAGATCATTTATCCTAAAGATGGTACGTCTTATTATGTGACTGGTGCTGCCGTTTTAAAAAATTCAAAACATAAAGCAGATAGTGTAGAGTTTATTAATTGGTTACTATCTTCTAAAACGGCAAAATATATGGTAGAAAAGAATTTTACTTATATATTTACTAATCCTGAGATGGATGAGCCAAAAGATTCTATGGGGCATGATTTAGTATTATGGCCTGTGAATGGTGGCTATACTCTAGAAGGTAAAAAGTTACTATTAAATCATTGGGTTAGTCAAGTACGATTCCGTAAGGACTAAGTCAGTTGTATAAATCCAAGAAATAAATAAATAAGAATCTAGTGACGAAAGGATATAGAATGGGGAAAAAATTAGGATATGTTAGCCTAGGTTGTGCTAAAAATTTAGTAGATACAGAGGTAATGTTAGGCTTATTGAGAGATAATGGCTATTCGATTACAGAAGACTTAAGCGAAGCAGATCTTATCGTTGTAAATACCTGTACTTTTATTGAAAAAGCTAAGGCTGAGTCTATAAATACTATCCTTGAGGTTGCCCAATATAAAGAGGATGGTACTTGTAAGGGCCTTATCGTAGCAGGTTGTCTTAGCCAACAATATCAGGATGAATTATTCCAAGAAATTCCTGAAATTGATGCATTAATCGGTACCGGTGCATGGGATCAAGTTATGGTAGCCGTTGATGCTATTGAGCACGGCAATCGCAGTTGTATCATGGAAAATATTACGAATATCTATGATGAGCGCATGCCTCGTATTCAAACAACACCTCGTTATAGTGCATATGTAAAAATTGCAGAAGGCTGTAATAACGGGTGTACATTCTGTATTATTCCTAAGGTACGCGGTGCATTCCGCAGTCGTACTATCGAGTCTATTAAGGCTGAAGTGGAACGATTGGCTGCGACCGGGGTTAAGGAAGTTGTCCTTATCGCTCAAGATACAACGAGCTATGGTATCGACCTTAATGCTGGTAAACCATTATTGACGACATTGTTAAAAGAATTAACAACTGTAGAAGGCATAGAATGGATTCGCATGCTATACCTATATCCGACATTTTTCTCTGATGAATTGTTAGATATTATTGTTAATGAGCCAAAGCTTTGTAAATATGTAGATATTCCATTGCAACATGTTAATAACGATATTTTGAAACAAATGAATCGCCGAGACGATCGCAATGATATTGAGCGCTTGCTTAAGAAGATTAGAAATGCACCGACTCATATTACATTGCGCACCTCTATCATCGTTGGATTTCCTGGTGAAACAGATGAACAATTTGAGGAACTTTGTGACTTTGTAAAAGAAATCAAATTCGATAATATGGGCGTATTTACGTATTCTCAAGAAGATGGTACACCAGCTGGTGCTCGTGAAGACCAAATACCAGAAGAGGTCAAAGAAGAGCGTTATCACGTTCTTATGTCCATCCAAGCTGCTATCTCTGAAGAGAATAATCGCAATTTAGAAGGTACCATTGATTATGCGATGGTAGAGGAAATCGAAGAAGGCGAGAATAACACCTTGCTTGCAAAAGGTCGATTGAAATCTCAAGCACCTGATGTAGATGGTAATATGTACATTGAAGACTGTGGTGAAGACATTCAACCTGGTGATATTCTTAAGGTACAAGTAGAGCAAGGCTTTGCTTATGATGTAGTAGCTACGGTTGTAGAATAATACACAGTTCGATACATTCGATTGTGGAGGTGATCTGATGATTGTAGAACTTATTTCTACAGGTTCAGAATTATTGCTAGGTGATACAGTAAATACGAATGTATCATGGCTAGCACAAGAGTTAAATAAATTAGGATATACCATTGCCCATCAATCGGTGGTAGGTGATAATCCGAAACGGATGGCTGAAGTTTTTCAGCTCGCTAGTACAAGGGCTGATATCGTTATTAGTACTGGTGGGCTAGGACCTACGCAGGGCGACATTACACGTAATGTACTTGCCGATTCAATTGGCAGACCTATTGTGTTTAATCAAGAGGCCATGAATGAGCTTGAAAGGTTTTTTAAAAGTGTAAACCGTACTATACCCGATGCGAGTCGGCGAGAAGCACAATTACCAGAAGGGGCGAAAGTATTATATAACCCTGTTGGAGTTGCTCCAGGTGTCGTCGTTGAAGATGGTGACACTACGTACATACTTTTACCTGGACCTCCTGGAGAAATGAAGGACATGTTCCAAGAGAGCGTAGTTCCTTATTTAAATGGCCGATTTGGTTCTCAAGGTGTTGTTACATCCTATCGTTATGGCGTATATGATATTCGTGAAATTGATTTAGAAAGCACCTTGATGGATCTCATTAAGAAGCAATCTAATCCGACGATCGCTTTGCTTATTAAAAAGGGCTACATTGAGGTTCGTATCACTGCTAAGGCTGAAACATTAGAAGCGGCGCAAGAACTATTAAATCCTTGGGATGCTATCATACGAGAGCGTTTAGGTTCTCGCATAGGACGCGACTTAACAATTTCTATGGAGGAAACACTAGGTCGTACCTTGCTAGAGGAACACAGCACTATTAGTACTGCTGAATCTTGTACATCAGGATTGGTTGGCAAGCTTCTTACTAATGTCAGTGGTAGTAGTGAGTACTATATGGGCGGTGTCATCTCGTATAGTAATGATGTGAAACATCGTGTTTTAGGTGTACCACAAGATATGCTAGATGCGTATGGTGCTGTTAGTGAGCAAGTGGCTAAGGCTATGGCAGAGGGGGCACGAATTGTTGGTCAAACAACATATGCTGTTTCTACGACAGGCATAGCTGGTCCTGGAGGCGGTACGCTAGAAAAGCCTGTTGGTCTTGTTTGGTTTGGTGTTACTGGTCCACATGGTACGGTAGCCCATAAAGCTAATTTAATTGGCAATCGAGAAGATATTAGACAAAGTGCAGCAGAGCTAGCACTTTACTATGTTTATACTTATATAACAGAAAAGGGGAAATAAAATAATGGCTGTAGATGGTAGACAAGCAGCGTTGGATAACGCATTAAAACAAATTGAAAAAGATTTTGGTAAAGGTGCTATTATGCGTCTTGGTGAGGCGGCAGATCGCATGAATGTAGAGGTGATTTCCTCTGGTTCTCTAGCTATCGATATTGCTGTTGGTGTAGGTGGTTTCCCTCGTGGTCGTGTAATTGAAATCTATGGTCCAGAATCTTCTGGTAAAACAACAGTAGCTCTTCACGCGGTAGCAGAAGCTCAAAAACAAGGTGGCATTGCAGCATTTATTGATGCGGAGCATGCGATGGATCCTGTATATGCTCGCAATTTGGGTGTAGATATCAATAATTTGTTGATTTCTCAACCAGATAATGGAGAACAAGCTCTTGAAATTACAGAAGCCCTTGTTCGCAGTGGTGCAGTAGATATTGTTGTAGTTGACTCCGTAGCAGCATTGGTACCTAAAGCGGAAATTGATGGTGAAATGGGTGACGCTCATGTAGGTTTACAAGCTCGTTTGATGAGTAAAGCCTTGCGTAAATTGACTGGTATCATCAGTAAATCCAAAACAGTTGTTATCTTCATCAACCAATTGCGTGAAAAAGTAGGTGTTATGTTTGGTAATCCTGAAACAACAACTGGTGGTCGTGCGTTGAAATTCTATTCTTCTGTGCGTCTTGATGTTCGTAAAGGGGAATTGATCAAAGCAAATAATGAAAATGTTGGTGCTCGCACAAAAGTCAAAGTTGTTAAAAATAAGGTGGCACCTCCATTTAAGACCGCTGAATTTGATTTGATGTATGGCGAAGGTATTTCTAAAACTGGCACACTTATTGATATTGGTACAAATATGGAAATTATTAATAAATCTGGTGCTTGGTATTCTTATAATGGGGAACGTATGGGCCAAGGTAAAGAAGCGGCTAAACAATACTTGCTAGACAATCCACAAATAGCTGATGAAATCGATCGCATTATTCGTGATACATTAGCTGTTGGTACTGAAGAAATCGATGTAATCGGTGAAGAAGTAACTGAAGAAGTATAATCATGAGTGACGAAACGATGCAAGCTGCTATGGATCAAGCGTATCGCTTCTTAGCTCAACGCTTTCTTAGTTCTTATGAACTGACACAAAAAATGAGACGTAAACAATTCGAGGACCCTATCATTGAGAGGGTCCTTGAGCGCCTTAGAGATTATGATTACATCAATGATGAACGTTTATCGGAGCAAGTATTAACCTATTTGATGAAAGAACAAAAATACGGTGCTTATATGATTAAGCAAAAAATGAAACTTCGAGGACTTGCGATTCCTCAAGAAATTTCTGCTTATGATG
The DNA here is from genome assembly GCF_000163735.1 of Veillonella sp. 6_1_27. Taxonomy (NCBI): domain Bacteria; kingdom Bacillati; phylum Bacillota; class Negativicutes; order Veillonellales; family Veillonellaceae; genus Veillonella; species Veillonella sp. 6_1_27. Next base: position 624,088 of record NZ_GG770215.1, on the reverse strand, counting down.
AGGTAAAAGCTGCTTATCGGGTGGTAGAGAAAAAATTTGGATCTATTCTCAATGAAGAGAAGACTCCTCGGGTAAAAGTTTTTAGTTTTCTCAAATACAGGGGGTTCTCAACAAGCACAATTCAAGTTGTATGCAATGATTTTTATGAATAAATTCTGCTTTTTGAGAGGCCTTGGTAGGCTTGTAAAATCTTGACAGAAAGGGCTTTGAAGTCTAAAATTAATAATAGCCTTATTTATTTATATGATGATATGGCTAATTGATAATTTAATGCATAAAGGGCATAAAAAGGAGCATGAAAGCTCAATTTTGAGAAATAAAAAGGAGGTGAAAGAAATTTTAGAGTATAGTCTAATTGCAGTGGTAATGGTACTGATTGGACTAGGGGTAGGCTATTTTTTAAGAAAAAATATTGCTGAAGGAAAACTGAATCAAGCTGAACAAGAGGCTGCTCGCATCATTGCAAATGGTGAACGCACAGCTGAGTCTAAAAAGAAAGAAGCTTTATTAGAAGCGAAAGAAGAAATTCATAAGCTCCGTTCTGATGTAGAACGAGAAAATAAAGATCGTCGTTCTGAACTTCAACGTATGGAACGTCGTATTCTTCAAAAAGAAGAATCTTTGGATAAAAAATTAGACAATATTGAGCACAAAGAGGAAGCTTTACATCGCAAAGAAGCTGACTTAGCCCAAAGCCGTGAAAAGGTAGAAGCTTTGTATGAAAAACAAATGGCAGAATTGGAACGTATTTCTGGCATGACGTTCGAAGAAGCAAAAAATATCTTGTTAACGAATGTGGAACAAGAAATCCGTCATGAAACGGCGATTATGGTTAAGGAAATGGAGCAGCAAGCTAAGGATGAAGCGGAGAAAAAAGCGAAAGAAATTATCTCCTCTGCTATCCAACGTTGTGCAGCTGACCATGTAGCGGAAACTACCGTATCCGTAGTGGCATTGCCTAATGATGAAATGAAGGGGCGCATTATCGGTCGTGAGGGCCGTAACATTCGTGCACTCGAAACATTAACAGGTATTGATTTGATTATCGATGACACACCAGAAGCAGTTATTCTTTCCGGCTTCGATCCAATTCGTCGTGAAGTGGCTCGTATTGCGCTGGAAAAATTGATTGTAGATGGTCGTATCCATCCAGCTCGTATTGAAGAAATGGTTGGTAAAGCTCGTAAAGAGGTGGACCAAACTATTAAAGAGGCTGGTGAACAAGCGACATTTGAAGCTGATGTTCATGGCTTACATCCTGAAATTGTTAAGATTTTGGGCCGTTTGAAATATCGTACTAGTTATGGTCAAAACGTATTGAAACATTCCATTGAAGTATCTCATTTAGCAGGTTTAATGGCAGCTGAACTAGGCTGTGATGTAACTTTGGCTAAACGAGGTGGTTTGATTCATGATATTGGTAAAGCATTAGACCGTGAACTTGAAGGTTCTCATGTTCAAATCGGTGTTGATGTGGCTCGTAAATATCGTGAAAGTGCAGCAGTAATTAACTGTATTGGTGCTCATCATGGTGATGAAGAGTTCCAAACCGTAGAAGCTGTATTAGTAGCTGCCGCTGATGCTATCTCCGCTGCCCGTCCAGGAGCACGTCGAGAAACATTAGAAAACTACTTAAAACGTTTATCTAAATTGGAAGAAATCGCTGAATCCTTCGAAGGCGTTGAAAAATGTTTTGCTATTCAAGCCGGTCGTGAGATTCGCGTTGTAGTAAAACCGGATAAGATTGATGAAGCTGAGTCTACATTACTTGTTCGGAATATCGTAAAACGCATCGAGTCAGAACTTGAATATCCAGGCCAAATTAAGGTCGTAATTATTCGTGAAACTCGCGTTGTGGATTACGCAAAATAATATGCTATAAGCGATAAGTATAGGCTGCAATGTTTTCATTGCAGCCTATTGTTATCAAAGTTTCGGTAATTATATATTGCTATATACGGCGTATAGGAATCATCATTTACATTGCGTTGTAGATGATGATTCCTATGATTCGTATCAAGTTATTTATACTTTTTTAATAATTTAATTGATTAAAATGCTTTACAAATAGAGGATTTTTTATTTGTATATAGAATTAATATATATATGGGGAAGGAGGCGTTGGCTATGAGCCGATATTTTGAAAATGAGTTGATTGAACAAATCAAAGATGCTAATGATATCGTGTCAGTTGTATCCGAGCATGTAGCCTTAAAGAAACGCGGCAAGAACTATTGGGGTTGTTGTCCATTTCATAATGAAAAAACGCCATCCTTTAGTGTAGCCCCTGAAAAGGGTTTTTATTATTGCTTTGGGTGCCATGCATCAGGAAATGCTATTAAATTTCTTATGGAATTAGAGCATTTAACTTTTGTAGAAGCCCTAGAGCGGCTAGCTAATCGAGCTAATATTCCATTGCCAGAGGCGAAACTTTCACCTGAACAAAGAGCTAGAGATGAAAGGCGCAAAAAACTGTATGAAGCTTCTGATTTAGCGTCTACCTTTTTCCATAACTGTCTCACTCAAACGTCTATTGGTAAAGTGGGATTAGATTATTTGAAAAAGCGAGGGCTCACACAAGAGACCATAGAAACATTTAAGCTTGGTTTTGCTCCTGATGGTTGGGATAAGTTATATCGTGCCTTTCATGAGCGTGGCATTGATGATTCCATTCTTTTAGAGTTGAATCTTGTCCGAAAGAACCAAAAGGGTCAATTTTATGACTTCTTCAGAAATAGAATTATGTTCCCTATTATGGATGGTAAAGGGCGAGTAGTTGCTTTTGGTGGACGCGTTATGGATGATAGTACACCAAAATATTTAAACTCTCCAGAGTCATCAATCTTTGAAAAAGGTAAACTCTTATTTGCCTTTGATAAGGCTTATAAATCTATTCGTGAGGAAAAACAAGCTATTCTTGTAGAAGGCTATATGGATGTTATATCCGCTCATAATCATGGTGTTACTAATGTAGTCGCATCATTGGGGACTGCTTATACAAGAGATCATGGGCATATCTTGATGAGGCAAGCTGAAGAAATCGTGTTAGCTTATGATATGGATGGTGCTGGTCGTCAAGCGGCTGCTAGGGCTATTGAATTATTGCAAAATACGGATTTTAAGGTGCGTGTCCTTGCCATGCCAGACGGTAAAGATCCAGATGATTATGTGCGTAATCATGGGGGACAGGCATTTAAGGAGTTAGTTGCTAAAGCTGTTAAACCTCTTGATTATCTATTAAGTGAGTCTTTGATTAAACACGATACAAATGATACAGAAGGGAAGCAGGCTGTTATGGCAGATGTTTTCCCATATATTGCAAATATAGATAGTCAAACACAGAGAGATGATGCTTTAAAAACATTGGCATTGCCATTATGGCTTGATAATAGTACTATTTTTAGATACTTTAGAGATTATGTGAAAAAAGGACAAATTGAATTAGTGGATACTGCATCAACACCTTTGCCAACACAGGATTTACCAAAGGGGGATGCGGAAAAATTATTGTCCTTAGCTTTCACAGATGGCGAAGTATTACAACATATGATGAGCTATTTGCCATTAGAGGACTTTGAAAAAATTGAATATCGAGGTATAATAGAAAAGCTATTCACCTTGTATAAGTCCGAAGGTCGTCTAGATGAAACTGCAATTCAATCTGTTTTATCTTCTCAAGAATACGATATTTACTCTAGGTTGGTCGTCATGAGTGACGATGAATATAAGGTACAAGTGCCTGCATTAATCCGCAAGATAAGGCTCCATTCATTGCGTGAACAGTATAAAGCGCATTCAATTATGGCGGATCAATTAAAACGAGCAGGAGATTCGACGTTTATTAGCGAATTACATAAGTGTCAGGAAATACAGAATTTAATTAGAGAATGGTCTAAGTAAATCATTAATGGTTAAAAAGGAGAGCGCTGTGGCTAAGAAAGTACAAAAAAGTCAAATAGAGGAGATTGTTGAGCAACTTCTTGAAAAAGGCCGTAAGAGCGGTGTGTTGACACAATCCGAGATTTCAGATGCTCTTCATGAGCAGACGGAAATTACTGCGGAACAATTAGATGATATTTATACGACTTTGGGTAAATTGAATGTTGAGATTGTGGCAGATATTGATGCTGATGATACAGATAGTCATACAATTGAAACGGATGAAGATGAAGACGAAGTTTCTAGCGAGAAGAAAATTTCTATCGATTTAAGTGTTGATTCTGGTGTTAATATTGATGACCCTGTACGAATGTACCTAAAAGAGATTGGTCGCGTACCATTGCTTTCAGCTGACGAAGAAATCGTATTAGCTAAGCAAATCGAAGCTGGTGCACAAGAGGATGCTACATATAAAGATATTCAACTTAGCAAAAAGGCTAAGAAAAAATTGGTAGATGCTAATTTGCGGCTAGTTGTAAGTATCGCGAAACGTTATGTAGGTCGCGGTATGTTGTTCTTGGATTTAATTCAAGAAGGTAACCTAGGTCTGATTAAAGCGGTAGATAAATTCGATTATACTAAAGGTTATAAATTTTCAACGTATGCTACATGGTGGATTCGTCAAGCGATTACGCGTGCTATTGCAGACCAAGCTCGTACGATTCGTATTCCTGTACATATGGTAGAAACAATTAATAAATTGATTCGTATTTCTAGACAATTGTTGCAAGACAAGGGTCGTGAGCCATTGCCAGAAGAAATTGCTGAAGGTATGGGAATTACTGTAGAGCGGGTACGTGAAATTCAAAAGATCGCTCAAGAGCCAGTATCCTTGGAAACTCCGATTGGTGAAGAGGAAGATTCCCATTTAGGGGACTTCATCGAGGACCAAGATGCAATTGCTCCAGATGATGCAGCTAGCTACATTTTATTGCAAGAGCAAATTGAAGATGTATTTACATGCTTGACTGATCGTGAGCAACAAGTATTGATTTTACGTTTTGGTTTGAAGGATGGTAAGCCTCGTACATTGGAAGAAGTTGGTCAACATTTCAATGTTACACGTGAACGTATTCGTCAGATTGAAGGTAAAGCGCTTACTAAATTGCGCAACCGCGGTAAACGTGATAAAATCAAAGATTTCTTATAAGATTTTGAATCTCTTAAGGGTTGTAATGCAGTGTTGTATAGCACTGTATTACAACCCTTTTGTGTTATAATAAAAAATGGTAATATCTTACAATAAAAAGTAATTTATGATAAGACTTACGTAATAGACAAGCGTTTCATGTAATAGCGATAAGTTTTATGTAATAGATATAAGTTAAACGCTTATGTAATAGATAGGAGATATAATGTTTACAGTTACTAAACGGTTAGAGGTGAGTGCATCTCATCAATTAAAACTAGATTATCCGAGTAAATGTCAAAATCTTCATGGGCATAATTGGATTATTACAGTTCATGCACGTTCTGAAGAGTTAGATCATAATGGGATGGTCATCGACTTTACGATTATTAAAGAAAAAATTCATGGTCGATTGGACCATCGCCATATCAACGATGTACTAGGCGATATAAATCCTACTGCGGAGAATATGGCAAAATGGATCGCTGATGAATTGGGCCCAAAATGCTTTAAAGTAGAGGTTCAAGAATCTGAAGGGAACACAGCTATTTATGAACGTGATTGAGATTTTTGCCTCTATTGATGGGGAAGGTAGTCGGCAAGGTTTGCTGACTACATTTTTACGCCTCCATGATTGCAATATTCGCTGTTCCTATTGTGACACGACTTATAGCTACGGCATTGATAGTGTTTTCAAAGAGATGACTGTAGCTGAGGTGGCTGATGTTATTGAATGCTTAGGCAATCATCGCATTACTATTACTGGTGGGGAGCCTCTATTACAAGAAGCTGCTGTTGTAGAGTTAATTGATGAATTAAATCGTCGGAAGGCTTTAAAGATACAAGACAGTCCATCAAGTCAAAGTGATTTAACTCGTATTAATGATGTAGATAAAGATGTAGATAAACGAGAGAGGCCTAATAATAGTCCTTATGATTTCAATATTGAAACAAATGGCACGATTGTACCGAGCTTTCATAGAGATAATGTGTGGTTTACCTACGATTATAAAACGCCGTCCTCTTTAGCCGAAGAGTCTATGAATATAGATATATTCAAGGTGGCTACAGAACGTGATTTGATTAAGTTTGTCGTTGGTTCTCCAGAAGATTTGGATTGTATGCGTCGCATAATTAGTAAATATCCTACAGTGGCTCAAATATATGTATCGCCTGTATGGGGACAGATTGAGGCGGCATCGATTATTGATTATATGAAAACATATAATTTGCAGAATGTACGATTCCAACTGCAAATCCATAAATTTGTCTGGGATCCAGATGCAAAGGGTGTATAGTATTGTTAGGCTGTGTAGTATCAGTATCTTTTCTATGGTATGATATGAGGTCTGATGAAATCTTGATATAAAGGGGTAAATATGGATACAAAAAAAATAGAATCGCTTATATATCAGTTGTTAGAAGCATTAGGTGAGGATCCTAATCGGGACGGTTTGTTAGAAACACCGAAACGGGTGGCTCAAATGATGGAAGAGGTATATGAAGGCATTCAGTATACAAATGCTGAGATTGCAGAAATGTATGGTAAGACCTTTGCTGTAGATACAAATCAAATGGTAGTAGTAAAGGATATTACTTGCTTCTCTCATTGTGAACATCATATGGCATTGATGTATGATATGAGTATCAGTATTGGGTACATCCCAAAAGGTCGTGTCATAGGTTTATCTAAGATTCCCCGCATAGCTGAAATGTGCTGCAAGCGTTTACAATTGCAAGAAAAAATTGGTGAAGATATTGCGGAAGTAATTTCTTTAGCGACAGGGTCTGATGATGTTATTGTGCACATTACATCGTCTCACAGCTGCATGAGTGCACGAGGCATTAAATCTACAGATAGCCAAACGACTACACTAACTACTAAAGGCGTATTTAACGAAGATCATATGATTCACCGTTTTATGCTAATGAAATAGTCTTAGCGTTTGAGTTGCCTTGACTAAATGATAGTCTATTCGGTATAATTAATAAGCTAGAAACTAACTGAGGGCCTATAGCTCAGGGGTAGAGCAACCGGCTCATAACCGGTCGGTCCCTGGTTCGAACCCAGGTGGGCCCACCATTATGTTGATATCTACCGTCCTTGAGATTTCAAGGACGGTTATTTTTATATGTAACTCATTTATTTTTGTAACTTAACAAAGCTTATTTTTGAATAGTATTATGTTTAGAAATAAATAAACGAGAATAAATAAGCAAATAAATAAGCAAAAAATAATCAAGAATAAATAATTAAGAATTAAGAATGAATAGTTAGTAATATATAATTAGTAATAGTAGAGGAAGTTATGGAACCTAGACCTATGATGGACCGCCTAGAAGCGGTATTCTCAATCGTACCAAAGGCGCAATCCATTGCCGATATCGGCACCGATCATGGCTATTTAGCGGTAGAGCTCATCAACCGTCAACGCGCTGAATATGTCATTGCCGGTGATGTACATAAAGGTCCGTTAGAATCTGCAAGATCATATGTTGAGTCTTGTGGACTAGCCGATAAAGTAGATTGTCGTTTAGGCGATGGTCTTAAAGTGACAGGAAAGGGCGAGTTGAACGGCGCCATTTGTTGTGGTATGGGCGGTTTTTTAATGCGGGATATTGTAGATGCAGGCCCGGAACAATTAGAGTTCTATGTACTCCAACCGCAGAATGGACAAAAAGAATTACGTCAATATATGGTTCAAAAGGGATATGTTATCGTTCTAGAAATCATCGTAGAAGATGCTGGTAAGCTCTATACAGCATTTTTAGCAGTGCGCAATGACTGCGTGGAAGCTTATACAGGTATGACTGAATATGTAGATATTTATCAAGCGTTACCGGAAGACTCCTTGTTGTGGTCTGTAGGGGCTTTATTGGAACAAGATAGACCACCACTTTGGATGAAATATATAGAGTATTTAATATATCAACGACAATGTGCATTAGATGATATGACAGAGAAATTAAGTTATACTGATAAATATCAGGATTTAGAGCAGGAAGTTAATTTTCTTCGTAATCTTTTATAGAATAGAGAGGAAGTGATTTTATGACGACGGTTCAACAAATTATTACTGTAATGGAACAACTAGCACCCCGCTCCTATGCAGAGTCTTGGGATAATGTAGGACTCATGGTGGGCGATCGGAATGCAGTTGTTACAGGTGTTGTGACTACGTTAGACGTAACAGAAGAGGCCGTAGAATATGCTATTGAACAAAATTGTAATTTAATTGTTAGCCATCACCCATTGATCTTTAAAGGATTGAAACAGATATCATGTGATACTGCTCAAGGGCGTACAATCAATAAGCTGATTCAATATAAAATTGCCGTATACAGTGCACATACAAATCTTGATATTGCATCAGGCGGTCTCAATGATATGTTGGCAAAGCAATTGGGGCTTACAGATGTTAAGGGCTTTATTAAAACTGGTGAAGAGGCGCTCTATAAGGTGACCACCTTTGTACCTGAAAGCTCGGCTGATGCGGTTCGTATGGCGATGGGCGATGCAGGGGCAGGTCGAATTGGTAATTATGAGTATTGTAGTTTCAGTATCCATGGTGAAGGGCGCTTTGTTGGTAATGAAGATTCTCATCCTGTCATTGGGTCAGCTGGTGCTTTGACAGTGGCTCCTGAGATACAAGTAAATGCTATAGTTGATGGGACACATTTAAGCGAAGTCGTAGCGGCTATGAAAGCAGCTCATCCGTATGAAGAGGTGGCTTATGAGGTTTTGAATATAGTTGAGCCTACTAGTTCAACTCAATATCTAGGCCGGGTAGGTCGCTTGCCTAATGCATTAAACTTAGATTCTTTCCGTGAATGGGTACAAGATGCTTTGCCTGATGCTAACATTCGCTTTGCCGGTGTTGCGCCAGAAACAATTCAATCCATTGCGCTATGCTCCGGAGCAGGTGCTGAATTTATTAAATATGCTGCTCGATTACATGTAGATGCCTATATCACAGGTGATGTGAAGTATCATGAGGCGCAAATGGCTAAGGAGTTAGGTTTACTCGTAGTTGATGCGGGTCATTTTGGAACTGAGTCTATAGTGGCGCGTGGTTTGTGTGACTATTTAATCTCTGTAGGATTTACTGTTCCTGTGAAAGCTTTTACAGAACAAAATGATTTCTTCTTTGTGTAATGATGCATTTTCTTGCAACAAATTGTTAGCTATGATAAACTGAATTGAAGCAAGTATGAAAGACGATTGCGAGTCTATAAGACTCGAGGAAAGTCCGAGCTCCATAGGGCAGGATGCCAGATAACGTCTGGCGAGGGTAACCTTAGGGAAAGTGCCATAGAAAAGGAAACCGCCACGTAAGTGGTAAGGGTGGAAAGGTGAGGTAAGAGCTCACCAGCAGTCTGGTAACAGGCTGGCTCGGTAAACCCCATCCGGAGCAAGACCGAATAGGGAAGGGTTAAGGGTGGTCCCGCCTACCTTCCGGGTTGTGTCGCTCGAGCGTGCAGGCGACTGTACGCCTAGAAAGATAATCGTCACCGCGCAAGTGGAACAGAACTCGGCTTATTGATTGCTTGCTTCTATATTTAACATATAATTGATAGTATATAAGATTGTAGATCTTTGTTAGGAGAACTTCATGGCAATTACAGCAATTACTAGTGTACAAGAATTTGATGAGAAAGTGCTTGGCGCTAAAGGTTTAGCTATTGTTGATTTTTGGGCTGGTTGGTGCGAACCTTGCACCGTTATGCGTCCAGAGATTGAAGACGTAGCAGAGCGTTTAAAAGGTCAAGTAGAATTCTTTAGTGTTAATGCAGAAGATAAAAATCTTCGTGGTATTTTGTTAAAAGAAGATGTTGATGGTATTCCATCCTTAGTATTCTTCCGAGATGGTAAAATGCTTGATTCCCTTGTGGGTTATAAAAAAGCAGATATGCTTGAGTCTCTAATAAAGGAAGTTATCTAATTAATTAATAACTAGGAATTCGTAGAAAATAAATAACATGAGGCTGTATATAAGAAAAGTTAATTTCTTATATACAGCTTTTTTGTTAAATTTTATAGTTTTCAAAAATGTTAAGTGATATAATAAAATAGTAAAAATATGATTGTCATCATGCTGGTTGAACTTCGTCAAACTGATAGAGTGAGCTCATAAAAATGATTTCTGTCATAAACGTTGTAGTTTATTAAGTAATATAATTATATTGCGCAAAGTTGTTGTAAGGAGGCTATATTCCATGAAGAATCGTATAAATAGTTTGTGGACACTCTTCCAAGAACGCCGTTTGAGTCGACGCACATTTATGAAATCCTGTGTAGCACTCACTGCTATTTTAGGTCTACCTCCAACGATGTTAGACACCGTTGTTAAGGCTGCCGAAACAACTGAATTACCTACGGTGATTTGGTTGCATGGTCATGAATGTACTGGTTGTAGTGAATCTTTTATCCGTTCATCCTCTCCCTTTACTTCTGATGTTATTTTGAACATGATTTCTCTTGAATATGATGATACTTTGGCGGCAGCGTCTGGTGCACCATTAGAGGAACATTTAGAAAAAATCATCAAAGAAAAAGCCGGTAAATATATCTTGGCTGTTGAAGGTGGCGTACCACTTGATGAAGATGGTGTTTATTGCACAGTAGGTGGACGTACATTTAAAGAATCCCTATTAGAAGCAGCTAAAGGAGCTGCAGCAATCATAGAATATGGTTCTTGTGCTTCTTGGGGCGGTATACAGGCGGCAAAACCAAATCCAACAAATACAGTTTCTGTATCTTCCGTTGTATCTGGTAAGCCTATTATCAAGGTTCCTGGCTGCCCTCCAATTCCGGAGGTTATGACTGGTGTAATTATGCATTATGCATTATTTGGTCAAATTCCACCTCTTGATTCTCAAGGCCGTCCTAAACAATTTTATGGCAATCGTATTCACGACACATGCTACCGTCGTGCCTTCTTTGACTCTGGTCTCTTCGTTGAAAAATTTGACGATGATGCATCTAAATCTGGTTGGTGCCTATACAAGGTAGGTTGTCGTGGACCTCAAACATATAATTCTTGTGGTAATCTACGTTGGTGGAATGGTTTATCCTATCCAATTCAATCCGGTCACGGTTGTATTGGTTGCTCTGAAAAGGGCTTCTGGGATAATGATGTGTTCTACAAACGATTACCAGATATTCCATTGGCTAATACTATCACAACTGCTGATACAATCGGTACAGTAGCTGCCGTTGGTGCCACTGCAGCGGTTATCGTTCATGGTGCAGCAACTCTTACGCGTAATAAAATTCTTGATATGAAAGAAGAAAAACGCTTAAAAGAACAAGGCTTATGGGATGAAAAGAAACATAATAATGGAGGAGGTCACTAATGAAACGCGTAGTAGTAGATCCGATTTCCCGTATTGAAGGTCATTTACGGGTTGAAATAAAAGTTGATGAAGCGAGTGGTAAAGTAGAGGACGCATTGTCTTCTGGTACTGCTTGGCGCGGTATCGAACTTGTTGCTAAAGATCGCGATCCTCGTGACCTTTGGGCGTTCGTACAACGGATTTGTGGTGTATGTACTACAACACATGCGTTGGCAGCATTACGTGCGGTAGAGGATGCAATTGGAATTACAATTCCTAAAAATGCAAACTATATACGTAATATCATGCATAGTAGTCTAGATGTGCATGATCATATCGTGCATTTCTATCACTTACATGCGCTTGATTGGGTTAGTCCGGTAGCAGCTCTTAGTGCAGATCCTGCTAAAACCGCTCAATTACAAAATGATGTATTAGCAACTTATAATGTGAGCGGTTTAGCACCTGCGGAAACGGCATCAAAAGACTCAGCCTATCCTAAAGAGTTTCCTAAGGCTACTACAGCATACTTTACGGCTGTACAACAAAAGGTTAAGAAAATAGTTGAATCAGGCCAATTGGGGATTTTCTCCGCTCAATGGTGGGATCATCCTGATTATAACTTGTTACCTCCAGAAGTTCATTTGATGGCCGTATCTCATTATTTGAACATTCTTGATCGTCAACGGGATATTGTAATTCCTCATGTTGTATTTGGTGGCAAAAACCCTCATCCTCATTACATTGTAGGTGGCATGCCATGCTCTATTTCTATGAATGATATGAATGCCCCTATTAATACGCAACGCCTTGCTGCTGTAGAGCAATCTATTGCATTGACTAAAGACTTAGTTGATAATTTCTACGTGCCAGATCTATTAGCTATCGGTAAAATATATGTAGAAAAAGGTATGATCGATGGTGGTGGCCTTGCGAAGAAACGCGTTATGTCCTATGGCGATTATCCTGATGATACGTACACCGGTATTTCTAATGGTGACTATCATAAGAAATGTATTGTTCGTTCCAATGGTGTTGTTGAGAACTTTGCATTAGGTGTAGATAAAGCAACATTCATCCCATTAGAAGGTAAAGATTTCATGGATCCTCAATATCTTAGTGAAGAGGTTGATCATTCCTGGTTTACATATCCAGATGGAACAAAAACACTTCATCCTATTGAAGGTGTTACTGATCCTAAATTTACAGGTCCTAAATCTGGTACAAAAGAAAAATGGGAATTCCTTGATGAAGATAAAAAATATTCTTGGATTAAATCTCCAACTTTCAAAGGGAAAGCTGCAGAGGTTGGTCCATTAGCAAAATATATTGTTGTGTATACAAAGGTAAAACAAGGCATAATCAAAGACCCAACTTGGGCTGAATCTATGATTGTTCGTCAAATTGATACAGTATCACAAGTATTGGGTGTACCAGCTCATGTATGGATGACTACTATGGTAGGACGTACAGCATGTCGTGGCCTTGATGCACAGGTAGCGGCAAATATTAGCCAATACTTCTTTAACAAGCTTGTATCTAATATTAAAAATGGTGATACTACAGTAGCGGATATGACTAAATTTGAGCCAAATACATGGGATAAAGATGCTAAAGGTGTTGGCCTTGTAGATGCGCCTCGTGGTGGTTTGGGTCACTGGATACATATTAAAGATGGACGCTCTGCAAACTATCAATGTATCGTACCATCTACATGGAATGCGTGCCCTAAAACTGCAGCTAATGAACATGGTGCCTATGAAGATTCTATGATTGATACACATGTAAAAATTGCGGATAAACCACTTGAAATTTTGAAGGTAATTCACTCCTTTGATCCATGCTTAGCATGTGCAACCCATTTATACAATAAAAAAGGCGAAAAAATTGTTTCCGTCAATACAGATGCATTGTGTAAATAAAGGGTGGTGGACTTATGTTAATACATACTGACAAAAAGGCGTATGTCGTATTTAGTCTATGGTTGCGCATATTCCACTGGACTATGGTACTCAGTGTAACTGCATTGTTCTGGACTGGTCTATATATCGGTGATCCAGGCTTTGCTGCGATTACGGGTAACCCTGAACCAACCTTTGCTATTGATGGCTGGTTCTCTATGGAAACTATGCGTCGTATCCATTTCATTGCAGGTGTTATCTTAACGTTCTCCTTCATCTTCCGTTTTGCAGGTGCTCTTTGGAACCGAGGGGATAGATTGTTACCTAAATTCCGTCAAAAACGGTATTGGTACGGTCTTAAAGAAACAACATTGCACTATTTAATGATTCCTCAAAAACATGAACATCATTGGCTTCGTAATTCCTTAGCTAGAACTGCGTATATGATGGTATACATTATGTTCTTCTTTGAAATCTTAACGGGTTTTGCAATGTATTCGATGGTTAACCCTAATGGTATTCTAGGAACTTTATTTGCACCAGTGGTTACATTATTTGGTGGTGAATACAAGGTCCATGTTATTCATCATTACATTGCGTGGGGATTCTTGTTCTTTACTATTGTTCACGTGTATATGGCATTCCGAGAAGATGTTATGGAGGAATCCGGTGAAGTATCTGCTATGGTTTCAGGTATGAAATATTACGCTCATGACCCAATTGATATTGAAGACCTCAATGGTAAACGTCGTCGTGGGGAACGTATTGATAAACCATCTGGTACTACATATCGTCCAAGTGATCCTAATGATCCTAGAGAAAGAGAATTACAAGAAAATGACTAATACAAGTACTGATATCATCAGTGGCTTGAAACAATACGCGGACTCAGAGGGTCCGCGTATTGATTTAAACAGCCTTTATGATGATGGAGATAATGAAATTGTCCTACTTGGAGTCGGTAATATTTTGCTTACCGATGAGGGATTAGGTGTTCATGTAGTAAAAGAATTGAAAGAATCTTTCACATTTACACCTGCAATTTCCATTATTGATGGTGGCACTATGGGGATGGAATTACTCACGTATATGCGTGGTATGAAGAAAATTCTTCTTGTAGACGCTATTAATGGTGGAGATGCTCCAGGAACTATATATGAATTTCCTCATAAGGAATTGGAACAATATTTTACGGAACATATTTCTGTACATGAAGTAGGAATGCAAGATATTTTACGCATCCGTGCTATTCAAGAAGATCCATTAGAAGATGCAGTGGTTATCGGTGTAGAACCGGAATCATTGGAAATTGGTTTTGAGCCTAGCGGGCCGGTACAATGTGCCTTGCCTGAGGTTAAAAAACGTATTTTGCATGTCCTACGAGAATGGGGCGTAACAGTTGAGCCTAAAGCATAAAGTGGAAATTTCATATAATGTATAGATAGCTTATAGAATGTAAAGATCGTTTCTGTATAGGAGTATTTATGATTGAAAATTATGGTAATGTTCGCGCCGTTTTAAATGAGTTGCGTTTGGCTCTAAAGAATTTGCGTAAAAATGGTGAGATATATTCGATTTATATTGAAAAAACAGGTTTAACAGAGGAAGAACAAGTTGAAGTATTAGAAACACTTGGACGCGGTCATATTACGATTAACTTTAATGAAACTGATCAACCTGTAGAATGGTATGAATCACAATTTTCTGGAATCTGGATTGGGACTTATAAAAATGGTCGCGATGATTCCATTTTACATACAGTAGAGGTCGCTAAATATCCAGTTGTAGCTGGTGCTTATATAGAAGATATGGAACTGGCGGAGGAAGATTTACAATCTTGGATTGATGCTGCTGGATTATAGTAAAGGAGACCCTTAACGGGTCTCTTTTTCATGAAAAATAGATGAAATTAGGTATTTTTGATAATTTTATGATAATAATTCATATAAATTTTTGATTAATAGTTGATAAAGCCAGAAATAATCATATTTATTTATGTATAATTAAAATAAATAATTTTTATAAATTACTTTATTAAGTAGTTTTACAAATAAATTTATATAAAATTAATTCGTTTAGCTTATATAAAGGATAAATGAAGTGTTTTATTGGTGTTTTACAGAGAAATAGCTTATTTACTGGCTTTATAAACATTATTAGGCCTATTGTTAACCTTTGGCATTTGCCTTAATTTACTAATTAACATAAAATATGTGAGTAAAATACTTTGGAGGATTTATGTTACTATCTATTGTAGTGCCTGTATATAACGAAGAGGAAAATATAGCGAACTTTTATAAAGCTGTAACTGATGTTATGTCAGGTCTCACGTATGATTATGAATTAATCTTCGTGGATGATGGATCTAGTGATTCGTCAGCTATGATACTGCGTGAAATTGCATTCAATGATAAACATGTCAAAGTGTTATTGTTGGCTCGTAACTTTGGGCATCAGACGGCACTTACATGTGGACTTGATTATGCTCATGGCGATGCAGTCATTACAATGGACGGTGATATGCAGCATCCACCTGCATTGATTCCTGAACTAGTTCGATTATGGGAATCAGGGTATGATGTGGTGCGTACCATACGCGATTCAACTGATGACGCTAGTTGGGCTAAATCTTTCACATCTAAGTATTATTACAAACTGATGAACAAAATGGCCGATGTTCCTATTGTTGAAGGCGGGTCCGATTTCCGCCTCATGAATAGTAAAGCATTGGGCACGTTGAAACGATTCAGAGAACATGGTCGATTTTTGCGCGGTATTGTCGGTGCCTTAGGGTACCGACAAGCAGAGTTGCACTTTGTGGCACCACCTCGATTTGCAGGTGTCTCAAAGTTTAGTGTGCGTAAAATGATTCGATTTGCTCTCGATGGTGTAACCGCTTTTTCAAGGGTACCTTTACGGGCCGCCTTGTATGTAGGAGTACTTTGCGGTGGAATGAGCTTTTTGCTCATTTTACATCTTTTGTATGTATATCTTACGGGGCAAGCTTTGAATGGGTGGACAACCTTGGGCGTATCAATTTTGTTTATTGGTGGAATTCAACTCGTCGGACTGGGAATCATTGGCGAGTATGTAGGTCGTATTTTTGAAGAGGTGAAGCAACGGCCTTTGTATTGGGTTAAGTCAGCTATAAATTTTGAAGAGCATGAGGAGGCTCCGTTACTCGGGCCAAGCAGTGCAGATGTTTTTATGGCACCAGAGGCTTATACTAACAAAAGCAAAGAAGACTAGCTGTATTTGTGAATGCAAATAAATAGACGGTTAGTATATTTTGAATAAATAACTTACTTTAAAAGTTTTTTGGAAAGGAAGCATATGAAGTCAAAATATAGTAAGGTTAAAATAACGGCATTAACATTAACTTTTGTGTGTGCCACAACAGCCATGGTTGGCGCAACAACATTACAATATGGTGATAAGGGCAAAAGTGTTACAGCGGTTCAACAACAACTAATTAAACACGGCTATAATGCTACAGATAAAAATGGTGTATATGGTAAGGAAACGAAGTGGGCAGTTCGTCTGTTCCAACAAGATCGTGGCCTTCCAGTGGATGGTATCGTAGGCCCTGCTACGTATAATGCATTGATGGGCGCGCCTCGTTCTACGAAGGCAGTATTGACCCAAAATGCAGCGACTAAAGCAGTAGCAACGAAATCCGCTTTTACAAACAGTAATGCGACATCCCGTCGTATCGCTGGTCATTCCATTAATGGCAAGAACGTTAAATTAAACAATATTACGAAAAATGAAACACCTAGCAGCATTCACGCAATCTTGGCAGAAGCTGACAAATACCGTGGTGTACCATATGTATTTGGCGGTACAACTCCAAGTGGCTTTGACTGCTCCGGTTATGTTAAATATGTATTTGAAAAACAAGGTATTTCTTTACCGCGTTTGGCAGATGAACAGTATAACGTAGGTGTTGAAGTTTCTCGTGCGAACTTGAAAGCGGGGGATTTGGTATTCTTCGAAACCTATGAACCAGGTCCATCTCACTCCGGTATTTATATTGGTGATGGCAAGTTCATCAGCGCCACTTCCAGTCGTGGTGTTGCAGTAGCAGATCTTGATACTGGCTATTGGGGTGAACGTTACATCGGCGCAAAACGCGTTGTACGCTAATTTAATAACTAGATATAAAAGAGGCTATACGAATCAATTTTGTTTTGTTGATTTGTATAACCTCTTTTTATGTTTATTATTTATGATTTAACTAGCATTGACCAAATTTGACCTTTACTTTTATTGTAAAAAATATGGATTTAAAATTATATTTTTTACGGTTTACTTGAATTGGTGTGAAAGTGCGTAAATTCCGCATAATCTCAATGTTTTTAATAGATTTTATATCGTTTTTGAGTTATAATGAAGAGTAAATAATTTTAGGAGGAATATACACATGAAGGGTAATGAACTGCGTCAAGCATACTTGCAGTTTTTTGAAAGTAAAGGACATTTAAAATTAGATAGTTTTTCTCTTATACCAGAAAACGATCCGTCTTTGTTATTGATTGGGGCAGGTATGGCGCCATTGAAGCCGTTCTTTACAGGTAAGTTGGTACCTCCTTGTCATCGCATTACAACAAGCCAAAAATGTATGCGTACTGGTGACCTTGAAAATGTAGGCCGCACAGCTCGTCACCATACATTCTTTGAAATGCTTGGTAACTTCTCCTTCGGTGATTACTTCAAAAAAGAAGCTATTCACTGGGCATGGGAGTTCTTAACTGAAGTTATTAAACTCGATAAAAATAGACTATATGTCACTGTATATCCAGATGACCAAGAAGCGTATGATACATGGCATAATGATTGTGGTGTAGAGGAAAGCCATATTACACGCCTTGAAGATAACTTCTGGGAAATTGGTGAAGGCCCATGTGGTCCTGACAGTGAAATTTTCTTCGACCAAGGTCCTGAACATGGTTGTGATGACCCTAATTGCGCACCAGGTTGTGACTGTGATCGCTATCTTGAAATCTGGAACTTAGTATTTACACAATTCAATAAAATGCCAGATGGGTCTTATGAACCATTACAACACAAAAATATTGATACAGGCGCCGGTCTTGAACGATTGGCTTCCGTATTACAAGGTTGTAAAACAAATTTTGAAACCGATTTGATTTTCCCAATTATTGAAGCCACTGCAAAACGGGCCGGTGTGAAATATAACGAAGATCCAAATACAGATGTTTCTTTGAAGGTTATTGCTGACCATGCTCGTGCTGTCACTGCATTGATCTCCGATGGCGTATTGCCATCCAACGAAGGTCGCGGCTACGTATTGCGTCGTATTTTACGCCGTGCTGTACGTCATGGCCGTTTACTTGGTATTGAAGGTATCTTCTTAACACCACTTATTGATGTAGTCGTAGACATTCTTGGCCCTGGTATTAAATCCATCGCTGAAAAACAAGACTTCGTTAAGCGTGTTGTACAAAATGAAGAAGAACGCTTCAACCAAACATTGGAACAAGGTCTTGAGTTATTAAACTCCTTGATTGATACACTTGCAGCTGAAAAAGCAACTGTTGTTCCTGGTACAGAAGTATTTAAACTATATGATACATATGGATTCCCTTGGGAATTAACAGAGGAAATAGCTTCTGAACGCGGCTTTACAATCGACCATGAAGGTTTTGAAGCTGCTATGAAAGAACAACGCGAACGCGCTCGTGAAGCTCGTGTAAAAGAAGCTGCGAAGGTAGCAACACCAGACATTACATTCTTGAAAGATGAAGAACTTGTTGAAGATGAAGCAGAAACTGCATCCTCCGTATTGATGCTTGGTAAAGGTTCTGAACGCTTGCAAACAGCAGCTGACGGCGATGAAATTACTGTTATCGTACGCACTACTCCTTTCCATGCTGAAGGGGGCGGTCAATTAGGTGATACAGGCTTTATCGTGGGTCCAATGGGTAAGGTAGAGGTTCATAATACAAAACGTTTACCAGAAGGCACTGTATATCATATCGGTACTGTTATAGAAGGTTCTATCTCTGAAGGTGACGATGTAACGCTTGAAGTGGATACAAATCGTCGCGCAGCAATGGCCCGCAACCATACAGCAACACACTTGTTACATGCAGCATTGAAAAAGGTTCTTGGCGAGCATGTTAACCAAGCTGGTTCTCTAGTAACTCCTGATTACTTGCGTTTTGACTTCACTCATTTCTCCCCTGTAACACAAGAGGAACTTGATCAAATCGAAGCACTTGTAAATGAAGAAATTTTAAAAGCTACGGACCTAGCTATCGCTGAAATGTCCATGGACGAAGCAAAAGCGAAAGGTGCGATGGCACTCTTTGGAGATAAATATGGCGATGTAGTTCGCGTTGTAGAGGTTCCTGGCTTCTCCGTTGAATTATGTGGTGGTTCTCATGTAGGCAACACAGCTTTCATTAGTTCCTTCCGTTTAACATCTGAAGCTGGTATCGGTTCTGGTGTACGTCGTATTGAAGCGATTACAGGTCGTGCAGCTCTCGATGCAGCAAAACAAGATCGTTTGACTATTGAACGCATGGCAAGCGAGCTTAAAACTAAAGCACCTCAAATAGAAGATCGCTTACACCAAGTATTAGCAGAAGCAAAAGAAACTGCTAAGGAATTAGAACAAATTCGTAAAGAAGTTTCGGCAGCGGGTGCAGCTGACATCGTTGCTGGTAAAGTTGTGATAGGTGATGTTGAATTTGTTGCCGCAGCTGTAAAGGCGTCCTCCATTGATGAATTGCGTGATTTAGCTGATTTGGGCCTTGATAAATTGAATGGCTCTGGTGTGGTTCTTGTAGGCGCTGCTATGGGTGATGATAAGGTAAACTTTGTATGTAAAGTGTCTAAAGATGTCGTTGCTAAAGGTGCAAAAGCAGGTAATATTGTTAAAGCAGCAGCTCAAGTAGCTGGAGGTAATGGCGGTGGCCGTCCGGACATGGCACAAGCAGGTGGCAAAGAGCCAGCTAAATTAATGGAAGCATTAAAAGCTGGTGGTGAAGCCTTAAAATCTATGTTACAATAGGCATATAATTTTATAATTATACTTGTATCTGTTATAGAAATTTTTTATAATGCATAAAAAGTTACTGACTTTGTAGCTTTAATTCAAGTATAATAGTAGGTGAGATTTCACTTGTATAGTGAAATCTGCCGATGTAATAAAAAGGAGGGATACGATGAACGTTTCAGATGAAACCATGTTATTCCGTAAAGTAGACGATGAACCGATGACCGCTGAAGAGGTGCTTACGCGTGTTTATCAATCTATTCAAGAAAAAGGTTACAATCCAATTAATCAAATCTTAGGGTATCTAATCTCTGGAGATCCTGCGTATATAACAAGTTATAATAATGCGCGTTCCGATATCCGCCGTTTAGAGCGTGATGACTTGATTGAAGAATTGTTGAAAGAATACGCAAAGGCTAAACAATTATAATGAGAATTATGTCATTAGATGTAGGCAGCCGTACTATTGGTATTGCCTGTAGCGATGCACTGCTCATGACTGCACAAGGTATTGAAACCATTCGTAGAACATCTCTGGAAAAAGACTTTAATCGCTTACAAGAACTCATTTCTGAATATGAAGTACATGAACTTGTGGTAGGTATGCCGAAAAATATGAATGGTACAAAAGGTGAACGGGCTGAAAAGACTGAAGAATTCGTTGCAAAAATGAAGGAAGTCATCGATTTACCTGTTACATATTGGGATGAGCGGTTATCTACTGTTATGGCTGAACGTCAACTCATCGCAGCTGACGTGAGCCGTAAAAAGCGTAAATCCGTTATCGATAAAATGGCAGCGGTTGTAATTTTGCAAGGATATCTAGATCGCTTGCAGTTTAATAAATAAGTATTTTTCCTTAAGGAGGGTTTCCAATGGTTGACCAAAATTTTGAAGGTGAAGTGTATTATTTGGAATTCGAAGACGAACATGGTAATAAACAATACTTCACAGAAGATGTTATCTTGAGCCATGAAGGTCAAGAGTATGCCGTTCTTGTACATGTACAAGATGAAGATGCCGACCATGAAGGTCAAGATGACACGTACATGATCTTGGCTCGCATCGAAACAAATGAAGAAGGCGTAGAAGAATACGTACCTTTGGATGAAGAAGATGAAAACTTTGAAACTCTAGTAAAACTGTATGAAGACATGGATGAAGACGAATAATCGTTTTTAGCATAAATTTAGCGTGTTGTCAGTGGACAATGCGCTATTTTTATTTTGTTATACATTATCATTGTTGTAAAAAGCAGAGACTTCATTCATGCTAAGGGCATAACAAATACATAAAATTAATATATTGCATAAAATGGAATAAGCGGAATCATTGCCCTTTTATATAGGGGAAATATAGAGTTTATGGTATAATGAATTGATATACTGTTATGTTACAGAAAGGAACTCAACAACGTGAGAAAAGCCTTAAGATATATTTTGATCCTAGTTATTGTAGGTATATTAATTATTGGTGGAGGCCTTGGTGCATTGTACTTTGTACCGAATACCTTTGCTCAAGATGATGGAACACAAGTAGTCGTTATTGAAAAAGGTCAAACGGGTACTGAAATTGCAGATATGCTTTTTGAAAGAGGGCTTATTCGCTCAACTCAGGGCTTTAAGCTCTGGTTATACTTGAGCGGTACCAATGATAAGCTTCAAACTGGACATTATCAAATACCTAATAAGGTAACTGTGCGCGAACTCATTTCTTTGTTACAAGAAGGTCATGTAGAATCTATTCGTGTTACAATTCCAGAAGGATATACAGTTGGTGATATTGCTATCGTTCTTGAAAAGAATCAAATCATGAAGGCGAAGGACTTCTTAGCTGAAGCTAAGACCTATGTACCATACCCATATATGAAAGGCACAAAACCTGCTACATATCCTGTAGAAGGCTTCTTGTTCCCAAGCACATATGAAATCCCCGTAGGTGCTACGCCTCGTGATGTTATTCAAATGATGGCTGACGAAATGAATCGTTACCTTACCCCAGCTGTGAAGAAACAAATTCAAGCCCAACATATGAGTATCCATGATTTTGTAACCTTGGCATCTATCGTTGAACGAGAGTCTTTATTTGATGCAGACCGCCCAACTATTGCAGGGGTATTCAAAAAGCGTCTAGCTCATGGTATTCCATTGCAATCTGATGCGACTATTTCCTATGTACTTGGCTATGCGAAAGAAAATGTAACGATTGGTGATACACAATTGCAAAGCCCATATAATACATATGTATCTAAAGGTTTACCACCAGGACCAATTGCAAATCCTGGTAAAAAAGCTCTAGATGCAGTATTACATTCTGAAAATACAGATTATTTATACTTCGTAGCAGATAAAGAGGGGCATAATCACTTCTCTAAATCTTACGAAGAACATTTAGCAGCGGTTAATAAAATTTATGGTGCTGATACGGTAAAAAATTCTTCTGCTAATACGGAAGTAGCTGCACAAGCTGGTCCTAACTATGACGTAGCAGTAGCGACTACAGAGCCTAATTATAATTATAGTTCTGCAGAAGCGGTGGAAGCAGATTCTCAATATGTTGACGTAGAACCTAGTTATAAATACACACCGACTACAGTTTCAGCAGCTGAGATTCCAGATCCTGTACCAGGTTCAACACAAAATCAATCATCGACGCAAGTCACGCCGGCTGCTCCATCCTATGGAAATAATACAAATAACAATACGTATGTACCAACGACGACACCTGTACCTGAATCGATGCAAAATGTGATTCCTAATGCACAACAAGTACCACAAATTCAGGTAGAATCTGCAAATCCTGCTGAACGCTCTACGTTGGTAGTTCCTAGTGGTACTAACAATAGATAATGTAGGAGATTTAATCTACTTTCATGACATTAAATGATATTTTAAATGAACAGCGTATTTACGCGATGATTAATGATGTGCCGATTTTACGAGAATCTGAGGTTCATCTATTTGAAGAATTAATAGGTTTGTACCGGCCCACCTCTGTGTTAGAGGTGGGCACCGCCATTGGTTACTCCGCTTTGTTGATGGCTCCGCTACTCGACGAGGAAGAGGGGCATATTACATCCATTGAACTGGATGATGTGCGTCACGAAATGGCGAAATACTATATTAACCAATCCGATTATGCCGATAACATTACATTGCTGAAAGGCGATGCATCTCAAGTCTTAACGGAACTCACAGGCGAATATGATCTAGTGTTTTTAGATGGTCCAAAGGGGCAATATTTAAAACAACTTGAACTTATTCTGCCACATGTGAAAGAAGGGGGCGTCATTCTTGCAGATAATGTGCTCTTTAGAGGCTATGTAAGGGGCGATAAGGAACCACCAAAACGGTTCAAAACCATCGTAAAACGGTTACAAGAATACTTAACATATGTTGAAAATAAAGAATTGTTTAACACTACCATTTACCCAATGGGTGATGGCATGAGTGTGAGTGTGTGGAAAGGGCACAACAAATAATGGCAGAACATTTTATGGAATTGCTTTGTCCTGCAGGTAATATGGACAAGCTTAAAATGGCTATCCGCTATGGGGCGGATGCCGTATATTGCGCAGGCAAACGTTTTGGCTTGCGCGCAGGAAACTCTAATTTCTCCGATGAGGAATTAAAGGAAGCTGTAGAATTTGTACATGCACATGGCAAAAAGATTCATGTTACATGTAATATCATTCCTCACAATGAGGACTTTGAAGGTTTAGAGGAGTATTTGAAATTTCTTGAAAGCATCGGTGTTGATGCTATCATCGTTGCAGACATGGGGATTTTTAGCCTTGCTAAGCGCGTGGCTCCAGGTTTAGAGCTTCACGTAAGTACACAAGCTTCTACTACGAATTGGCATACAGTTCAGATGTGGAAAGAACTTGGTGCCACACGTGTTGTAGCGGCTCGCGAAGTATCCTTAGCAGACCTTAAAGAAATGAAGGATCATGTAGATATTGAAATTGAGTCCTTCGTACATGGTTCTATGTGTATTTCTTACTCTGGTCGCTGCTTATTGTCTAACTATATGACAGGTAATCGCGATGCGAACCGTGGTCAATGTTCTCAATCTTGTCGATGGAAATATTCTCTTGTGGAATCTAATCGACCTGGTGAATATTACCCAATCGAAGAAGATGAACATGGCACGTATATCTTTAACTCTAAAGACTTGTGCTTAATTCACCGCATTCCAGATCTATATGAAGCTGGTATTGATAGCCTTAAAATCGAAGGTCGCATGAAATCTGTTCACTACTGTGCCACAGTGGCAAAAGTATATCGCACAGCGATTGATACATACCTTAAAGAAGGTAAAGATTGGTACGTTCGTCCAGAATGGATTGCAGAATTAGAAAAGATTTCCCATCGCCCTTATACAGACGGCTTTGCTGAAGGTCGTCCTGATGAAACGGCGCAAAACTATGGTAAATCTACGAATACTCAAAGTCATGACTTCATCGGTTTAGTTATGGGCTACAACGAAGAAGAAAAATACGTTGATCTTGAACAACGTAATAACTTCAAGGTGGGTGATAAGGTAGAATTCTGTCAACCAAAAGGGGAACTCGTTGAAACTGTTATCGAAAAAATGACAGATGAAGATGGTAATCCTATCGATGTAGCACCGCATGCACAAATGAAAGTACGCATTTATATGGATACACCTCTTGAACCTTACTCCATGATGCGCCGTGAGTGCAAACCTAAAGAGGATGAATAGTTTATGAGTGGTGCAGCCTTAGAGCCGAGTAAATCAATCGGTGCATTTCCAGATGTACCCGATTTAGCAACCTCTGGAGAAGAAGCGTATGTGTACTTTCACATTGATCCTAAGCATACGAATTTCATCAATCGCATCATTGAAGGCTATGAATATTTAGGTGTTATGACCTCTGTAGATGCAAGTGGGCGCTGCATGTTGCGTTGCACACCATCTACAAGGCCCTTGGCGCTTGAAGTATTAAGTAGCTTATCCGACTATGTCACTATAGAAGGTTAAGTATAATTTTTATTGTAAATCGTATGAGGGAATTTTATGACTATACTAGATTTACAATTACATTAAATGTATACAAATTATAGAGAAATGAGAGTATATCTATGAAACAATCTATTTTGAAACGCGCATTATTAACAGCTTGCCTTGGAGTATCGATGGCAGGTGTAGCTATGGCGGGTCCTGTTGGTCCTGTAATCATTCCTCAAGCAGGAGATGTGGTTGTTATCAACCACGGTCCTGATATGACTTTCACAGGGAATATCAATTTTGATGTGGAAAGCCAAACTAACAACAATTTACAAATTGGCTCTACTGTGATTCCTAATGTAGTATATGGTGCGGCATTCAATAAATCTGGTGCACCAGATACCATCATCCCAGGTCAAACCTATGTATATGTAGGTACAAAGGATGGGGCGAATGCTTTCACAGAAGCTAGCGATGCAGACAAAAAAGGTGCAAGTTGGAATGTGGAAACATTGAAGAAAACTAAATCTGGCGATGTACAATTGGCGAGCCGTGGCGTTCCTGAAAAACCGTTGGCTAATCAAGTTGCGACCATTAAAGATTCCATTATGCTTAGTGCTGTAGACCTCAGTACGACAGAGGTGGGACGCAATAGTAAGGGCGTTTTATACATGACCGTTCCTAAGGAATTGAAATTGACTGCTGACACAGGTATTCCTGATGATGTACGCGAAACGATGCCAGCCATGTTCCGCGGTAAAATGGGTGATTCCCTCATGGTAAACCTCATGCCTCTAAATGAAGAAGAGAAGCAACAATTAGCGGCAAATCCTCATAATGCAAATGCAATCGTATTCAACCGTGGTATGAATATGGCAAAAATGATCGGTTCCTCTGCGCGTACAAGCAAGGTGTACACATACATGAAGGACCATTATTTGAACCTTGTTATCGTAGCGAAAGATTATGATGATAATGGGGCTCGCGGTAGTGGCGTTATGATGGTATCTAAACAAGATAACTCTAATGACGTGCTCTTAACACTCTATAAAGGTCCAGATCTTTCCACTAGCAAATTGGAAAAAGTAATTGGCGCTATGTTGTCTACAAACTTCAAACGCTAATAGAGCTAGCAAAATTTTCAAAGGTTAATAGATCTTACAAAACGGCTCGATACATTCGGGCCGTTATTTTTAATGTATAGAATTTATAGAATTTCCAGTTAAACTGTATTGAATTTTTTAATTCTCTATGATACTATAATCTAGTAAAAGTGATGCAAAGGACATGATTCTTTTATCCCTGTGTACCAGAGAGAGGCAGATGCTGGAAATGCCTTACACATATATTAGAGTTACCCCCTTTAAACTGATTTGTCGAACCTAAGTAGGCAAGTACGGCCGCCACCGTTATCGGGCTTAATGAAGTGAATTAACTATACACATATATTCGTATAGGTAGTTAACTAGGGTGGAACCGCGAATGATCTTCGTCCCTTGTTTGTAGGGATAGAAGGTCTTTTTTTATTACCCAATTTCTACAAGCTATTTACACAATGCTTATGTATTGTGTGGTAAGTAGGTCTATTGGTGAAAGTATAAAATCAAAGCTATCCTAGTTTATAAATTGGAGGAAAGAAAAATGGCAGATGTAAAAATCATTTTACCTGATGGTAGTGCAAAGGAATACGCTGCTGGCACTACTCTTGGGGAAGCAGTAAAACAACTATCTAACAGCTTGGCTAAAAAAGTACTAGCTGCTAACGTAAATGGCGAATTAACAGACCTTCGCGAAGAACTTGTAGATGGTTCTGAAGTAGCGTTCTTAACATTCGAAGAAGATGGTGGTAAACATACATTGCGCCACACAGCTTCTCATATCTTGGCTCAAGCTGTTAAACGGTTATGGCCTGAAGCTAAATTGGCTATTGGACCCGCTATCGACAAAGGTTTCTACTATGATATCGATATGGAACATACTTTGACTCCTGAAGATTTGGGTAAAATCGAAAAGGAAATGAGCCGTATTGTAAAAGAAAATTTACCGATTACTAAATCCGTTATGCCTCGTCAAGAAGCTATCGAATTTTTCAAAGCTAAAAACGAAGATTACAAGGTAGAATTGATTCAAGACCTTCCTGAAGATGCTGTAATCTCCTGCTACTCTCAAGGCGATTTCATCGATCTTTGCGCAGGACCTCACGTGGCATCCACTGGTAAGGTAAAAGCTTTCAAATTACAAAGCATTGCAGGTGCATACTGGCGCGGCGATGAAAAGAACAAAATGTTGCAACGTATTTACGGTACTGCATTTGAAAAGAAAGAAGAACTTGATGCATACCTTCACTTGCTTGAAGAAGCGGCTAAACGTGACCACCGTAAACTTGGTAAAGAACTTGGCTTGTTTGTTATCAAAGAAGAAGGTCCTGGTTTCCCATTCTTCTTACCAAAAGGTATGGCTCTTCGCAACGAATTAGAAAACTTCTGGCGTGAAGTTCACCATGATTTTGACTATGAAGAAATTCGTACACCTATCATCTTGAGTAAACATTTGTGGGAAACTTCTGGTCACTGGGATCATTACCGCGAAAATATGTACACTACAATCATCGACGATGAAGAATATGCAATTAAACCTA
This sequence comes from Veillonella sp. 6_1_27, assembly GCF_000163735.1. Taxonomy (NCBI): domain Bacteria; kingdom Bacillati; phylum Bacillota; class Negativicutes; order Veillonellales; family Veillonellaceae; genus Veillonella; species Veillonella sp. 6_1_27. The sequence continues at coordinate 596,150 of NZ_GG770215.1, read as the reverse complement.
TGAACTGCCCAGGTGGTATCTTGGTTTACCAAAACGAAATGCATTCCTATCGTGACTTCCCATTGCGTTACGCTGAACTCGGTCTAGTTCACCGTCATGAATTGTCCGGTGCATTACACGGCTTATTCCGTGTACGTGCGTTCACACAAGACGATGCTCATGTATTCATGTTGCCAGATCAAATGCAAACTGAGTTGATGAAAGTTATCGAATTGTTCGACCGTATCTATAGCCAATTCGGCTTGAAATATCATGTAGAATTGTCCACTAAACCTGATAATGCAATGGGTGATGACGCAATTTGGGAAGCAGCGACAGAAGCATTGCGTAATGCTATCGAAGCGAAAGGTATTCCATACGTAATCAACCCTGGTGACGGCGCATTCTACGGACCTAAACTTGACTACCATATCGAAGACTCCTTAGGTCGTACATGGCAATGTGGTACTATCCAATTGGATATGAACTTGCCTGAACGTTTCCAAATTGAATACATTGGTGAAGATGGTCAAAAACATCGTCCTATCATGATTCACCGTGCATGCTTTGGCTCTATGGAACGTTTCATCGGTATCTTAACTGAACATTATGCAGGCGCATTCCCAACATGGATGGCTCCTGTACAAGTTAAAATCTTGCCTATCTCTGAAAAACACGTTGAATATGCTAAAGAATTGGCAAAACAAATGCACCGCGACTATGTACGCGTAGAAGTAGACGATCGCAGTGAAAAAATCGGCTATAAAATCCGCCAAGCGCAAATGGCAAAAGTTCCTTACATGCTTGTTGTGGGTGATAAAGAGGTTGAAGAAGGCACAGTTAACGTTCGTAAACACGGCGGTGATGAATTAGGTTCTGTACCATTCGAAGAATTCTTTAATTCTATTAAGATTGAAATTAAAGAACGTAATTAATTAAATATCTATTGTTTATATTGATAAAAATCCCCCTCACATCTTGCACAATTATAATTAGTCTGTATAATTTATTAGTGGTGAGATTATATGAGGGGGATTTTATTATTATATTCTCTTTAATTGTTACCTGTGAGTAGCGAAAGGAAATGACTATGAAAGAAGTAAATTCATACGGTTGGAAAGCTGTTATTGGTTCATCTATAGGTTATGCCATGGATGGGTTTGATCTCTTGATTCTTGGCTTTATGCTAACCTTGATTTCAGGGGACTTAGGCTTGACTACTGGTCAAGCAGGTTCACTTGTGACGTGGACATTGGTAGGTGCCGTAATCGGTGGTTTTATCTTTGGTACTTTGTCAGATAAGTTTGGTCGTGTTCGTGTGTTGACATGGACTATTGTGTTATTTGCTGTATTCACTGGTCTATGTGCTTTTGCACAAGGGTATTGGGATCTTCTCATATATCGTACAATTGCCGGCATCGGCTTAGGCGGTGAATTTGGTATTGGTATGGCCTTAGCAGCTGAAGCATGGCCTGCACAACACCGTGCAAAAGCGACGAGCTATGTTGCCATCGGCTGGCAGTTAGGCGTATTGGCCGCAGCACTGTTAACCCCCGTATTACTTCCTTATATTGGATGGCGAGGAATGTTTATGGTTGGCATTATCCCTGCCTTTGTAGCCTGGTTCTTCCGTGCGAAATTACATGAACCAGAAATCTTTGTTCAAAGTAAAGAAACTAAGGAACATTCCCATACAAATTCATTCAAGTTATTAGTAAAAGATGTAAGAACTACAAAGACCTCTATAGGTGTTGCTATTTTAACATCTGTTCAAAATTTTGGTTACTACGGTATTATGATTTGGTTGCCTAACTTCTTGAGTAAGCAATTAGGGTTTTCCCTTACAAAATCGGGTCTGTGGACTGCCGTAACTGTATGTGGCATGATGCTTGGCATTTGGTTATTCGGACGATTGGCTGATAAAATTGGTCGTAAACCAACATTTATCTTGTTCCAAGTATGTGCTGTAGCATCTATCTTGATTTACTCTCAACTATCTGATCCAACAGCTATGCTATTTGCCGGTGCTATTCTAGGAGCCTCTGTAAATGGCATGATGGGTGGCTACGGTGCCTTAATGGCAGAAGCTTATCCAACAAGTGCTCGCGCAACGGCTCAAAATGTATTATTTAACATCGGTCGCGCCGTAGGTGGCTTTAGCCCAATGGTAGTAGGTATGATTATCTCAATGTATTCGTACCAAGTGGCAATTGCATTCTTGGCGATTATCTATGTAATCGATATATTGGCAACCGTATTCTTAATTCCTGAACTAAAAGGTAAGGAACTAGAATAGATAATTGTTTGTAAAAGCTTTACATTGAAAAGAATATAGACGTTTTATATTGAAACTTATATAAAAATCAAGAGGCTCTGTCATAAGACAGAGCCTTTTATAGTATGTTTAATTTAAAATATTAGAATTATTTAGAGTGTTTGGTCTATTTAGAATATTTAGACTTACGCAATTCCAATCCAATGCCAGTATGTCAGTGCAAATACGAGCATCATGACATAGCCGATGATGGTTAATGGAATGCCTGTAGTCATAAATGTTTTTACGTCGAATGTATCTGTTCCGTAAGCTACCATGCCTTGTGGTGAGTTTACTGGTAATACTAAACCGAAGCAGATTGCATATTGCATGAGCATTGTTACGCCAAGTGGATTAAGTCCTTCTGCGGAATGTCCCATAACGATGGATATTACGATAGGAATCATGGCAGACGAGAGAGCTGTAGCTGATGCAAATCCAAGATGGATTAAAATCAGAAAGGCAGCCATAATAGCAATCAAAAGGAACACACTTGCCGTTTCAAGGGAGAAGGCATTTACAAATACCTGTGCGAGCCAAGTAGCAGCTTTTGTTTTAAGTAATACGGAACCAAGTCCTATACCAGCTCCAAACATAACAATCGATCCCCAGTCGATATTTGGCTGTGCAAACTTCCAGTCCATAATACCAATTTTAGGGAAGAAGAATAAGGCAATTGCTATAATCGTAGTTGTTGTAGTATCGATAGAGTGTAGTTTACCTCCTGTGGCCCACAATGCTAATAAACCAATGGAGATGCATAATAGTTTCTTTTCATCAAATGTCATTGGACCGATTTCTTTACGCATTTTAGCGAGTTGTACATCACCGCCAACGAGCTCTTTAAACTCTGGTTTGATAAAAGCTTGCGTTACAAAGTAGGTAATGATAGCCATAATTATGGAGAACGGTGCAGCTGCTGTGAGCCAATCAATCCAACTTACAGATGTATTCATCTGTGTTTGCATAAACCCAACAGCTACAAGGTTTTGAGCGGCAGCTGTTTGAATCATAATATTCCAAAATGTATCTGCTTGTACGGCACCTACCATGAGCAGGGCTGCTACACGGCTTTTACGTTCAATACCTAAGTTTTCGACGATACCGATAATAATTGGAGCCAAACAAGCGATACGAGCCGTTGCACTTGGTACAAAGAAGGCGAGAATAAGACCTGTAATAATAACACCTAAATAGATACGGCTTACCTTTGTACCTACACTAGATAATACGAGCATAGCAATGCGACGATCGAGTCCTATTTTGCGCATGGCTACGGAAATAAACATAGCGGCACCCACGAGAATCATCGCAGGAGAAGAATAACCTGAAATAATTAGTTTCAAGGCATTGGCTGTGCCCATAGTTTTCGCTAGCGCTTCTGGATTTGGAGAGAAGCCTAGTAATAAGGCAGTGAGTGCCGTAATCATGGTCGCACTTACCGGATAGGATACAGCCGATGTCATCCACAAGATGATAGCAAAGGCGAGGACACCAATCATGCGATGACCACCGGTAGATAATGTTTCTGGCGTAGGCAATAATAAAATACTACCTAGAACAATAAAGGCGAGAATAAGGCCAATATTTTGAACTGTTGTACGAGCCTTTTGCGGAGGCGAACTAGTTGTTACACTCATGATAAAACCCCTTTCAGTTTGTGTAATACCTATTACTGTATAATACCTAGTTAGATAATGTTTAGTTAGATAATGTTTAGTTAAATAATATCTAGTTAGATAATACCTATTTAGATAATACCTATTTAGGTAGAATATATTATATATATTATTGTATCGTATTTTTTCTATAGAATTAATAATTATATTATAGAAATATTGTATACATAAAGGGGGATAGGTGTCAGTAAGTATACCTATATACAGAACTTATAATCTCTGTTATACTGTAAGAGTTGTAATAATAAATTGCTGAGAGCAACTTAAGATTGTTGTTGACTTTCATTATCTAATTTGTTATTATAATTAAGTGATTTATGAAGCAGAGGCCATCCGCCACTCACCTAATACCAAGAAGTATGAGGTTAATATAGAGAATTCTATTCGGATGGTGTTTGCCGTCCGTTTTTTTTATTCTCTTGGAGGTGAACGCTATTAGCAAGGATACACCACGCATTAATGAAGAGATTCGTGCTCGTGAACTTCGTGTCGTAGGTCCTGAAAACGAACAAATCGGTATTATGTCTGGCCGTGAGGCTTTGGCATTGGCTGAAGAACAGCATCTTGATCTTGTGGAGATTGCGCCTAACGCTAAACCACCAGTAGCTCGCATTATGAACTACGGTAAATATCGTTATGAACAACAAAAACGCGAGAAAGAAGCAAAGAAAAAACAAAAAATCGTAACTTTGAAAGAAGTCAAATTACGTCCACATATTGAAGACCATGACTTTTACGTAAAAATGAAAAATGCATCCAAATTCTTGGCGGAAGGCAATAAGGTAAAAGTAACCATCATGTTCCGCGGTCGTGAACTTTCACACCCTGAACTCGGCATGGCGGTATTGACACGTTTTGCTGATGAACTCAAAGAAACGGCGTCTATTGAAAAAGCAGCTAAGTTAGAAGGTCGTAACATGACCATGATTTTAGTAAGTAAATAAGGTATTGGGAGGATTATATTATGCCAAAAATTAAAACTCGTCGCGCAGCGGCTAAACGTTTCGCAGTAACTGGTACTGGTGAATTCAAGCGTGCGAAAGCTTTCAAAAGCCACATTCTTGAGAAAAAATCTCCAGCTCGTAAACGTAATTTACGTAAAGCTACATTGGTTGCAAAAGCTGACCATAAACGCGTAGCTAAATGCTTACCATACGCTTAATCGTTAACTATTAGATCGATACATCGTAATTTAGGAGGAATATACAATGGCAAGAGTGAAAAAGGGCGTTACAGCTCATGCACGTCATAAAAAGATTTTAAAATTAGCTAAAGGTTACCGTGGTACACGTTCCCGTTTGTTCAAAAAAGCTAACGAAACAGTAATGAAAGCGTTGTACTACGCTCGTCGTGACCGTCGTGCGAAAAAACGCGAATTCCGTCAATTGTGGATCGCTCGTATCAACGCAGCGGCTCGCATCAACGGTACAACTTACAGCCGTTTCATCGCTGGTTTAGCTAAAGCAGGCGTTGAAGTAAACCGTAAAATGTTGGCTGACTTGGCAGTTAACGATGCAGCAGCATTCGCTAAGCTTGTTGAAGTAGCTAAAAACGCTTAATAGCTTAACAATACACACTGAGGACTCTCTTTAGAGGGTCCTTTTTTATGTGGTGAAAGTAATAGATTATCAATATTTTTATAATATGATATCCTATACATAGAATGTGTGTGATAAATATTGAAAGAGGGGAATTGAAATAATGAAAAAGTTATTTTCTATGTTATTGTTAGCATGTATAGTAATACCATTACAGATCCAAGCCATATCGATGGAAGCTATTAAAAATGATAAGAATAATATTCCTATTCTTACAGGGAAAAATGCCATTACGTATTTTGTAGATAAGAGTTCCATTAAAAGAATAGAAGAGAACCAGTTTATTTATAAAGCACAGGCAGTTGTATATGAGGTTGAAAATAATAATAGTCGTAGAACTAACTCATATATTCACAAGGTTTTAGTTACTTATCGTTATGATATAAACCATTCTGTAGCCAGCGTATTACGTACTCCACAGTATGCACAAGACTATTCACTCCTCATATATGCTAAACAAGCTAGCTCTGGTATGAAATTAACGATAAATAGTGTGGAAGATTTTAATTATGAAGGTGTAGCCTTGGGGAATTTCGGTAATATTCCAGAACAATACGTTGATGTAGCTTTGCGTGATCCTAAATATGTTGTAGGTAATTATATCTTTAAAGAAGCTTATGGTACAGCTTTTGAAAATATGACTCTTCATAAGAAATAAGATAAATGAGTTTATGGAAGTAGCTAAAAACGCTTAATAGCATAATAATACAGATTAAGGACTCTCTTTGGAGGGTCCTTTTTGTATGGTAAAAGTATGATATAGCTACATTTATATTTTAGTGTAAAATACTAAATCGTTTTGGCTGTTTTATAAAGTGAAATAAACTATCAAAAAAGTAAAATATAAAAGAGGAGTTTTATTATAGCTTGTAGAACTAACATAGTAATAAACCTATTTAAGGTGCTTGTAAAAGGAGGCATTATTATGGGAATCTTTAAAAAGCTATGTATGACCTCTATGTTAGGTGTTATGTTAACTGTACCAACGTATGCAACTGTTGTTACAGGCAGTCAATCAGATGTAAATTTAGATTTAAAGTATCCTTTAGTTTATACAGAACATGCTTATGCTCAAAGAGTTATTAATACAGATATTGCAAATTATGTACTCGAAGCAAAGGATATGTATTACAACCAACATATTTATCAAGTTTCTCAAAACTATAAGGTTACCTATGAGGATAGTCAAGTTGTTTCAATCCTACTAACTACCTATTATTACTACGCCGGAGCTGCTCATGGTATGTATAATACAAGAGGTCTTGTATATAATAAAGTAACAGGTCAACGCATTCCATTATATAACTATATAAAAATTGCGAATGCAGCACAATTGGATAACGGTTTACGATCCCATGTATTAAGTTATTATACAGGTAATCATATAAAGAGCTATATTCCAAGTGGATGGAGTGTAAAATATGTAACCGATAACTATTGCTTACGTGGTAAGGGGAACATTGATCTAGTTTACCAACCATATGAACTAGGACCGTACGCAGCTGGTAATACCTATATTGGTTTTACACCAAAAGCCATTGAATACTTTAACAGAATGAACTCCTGATAAAAGTATGTTGCTATATTGATCCTAACTGTATTTTGATGAATTAAATAGTATTCTTGTAATATACGACAAAAGCCTATAGTACATTTTTAGTACTATAGGCCTTTATCGTATTTACCATATTATCTTCTAAATCCGCCGCATCCTCTAGTATTAGAGTTTGGACCGCAATAATTTTGGTTGTTATTGGTGCCTGGTGCATAGTTAGTATTGTTCGTATTGTTATCGGAGTTGTATTGTGTGTTAGTGTTGCAATTGTACTGAGAGTTATTGCATACATAATCGTAAGCAAATCCAGTAGATACAACAGCGGTTACGGCTAAAGCAGTCATGATGAGTATACGTTTTGTAAATTTCATAGTAATTACCTCCTTGTTCCTATATTTATATTATACTACTATGAGTCAAATAAAATATGATATTCTATATATATAATATTGGGGAGACATTATGTGAAAGGATGAGAGTTTATGATGAAACGTGCATTAATGGCTGCACTATGTTTTAGTTTTGTGACATTAGGTAGCCAAGCAATTGATATTAATATACCAGGTGCGGATCCTACAATATCGAAGGATGCATATCAGAATTATCGTAAGACTGGTAATGAAGTCCAAAAGACTGAAAATATTATAGCTAATCAGATACGAGATGAATATGCTAATAATATGTCTAAAAAATGGACACTAGATGAGTTGCTATACTTTACAAAAGAATTGTATCATTCTACAAAACAGTCTTCTTCTGTTTTTATTCTTAAGGATAATGGGGCAAATATCAAATTTACTTTGCCAGAGAGTAGCCAGTTCGGTAAAACTATAAAAGGGGATCCATTAACTACAGATATTAAAAAAGGGAATTTTCGTTTAATTGAGGGCAACCTACATTATACTATTCGTAAGAGTGGTGAAAGCCAAGCTAAGGAAAATTCGTTCTCGTATCCTACTGTTAGAAATGCTACATGGGAGATTGGGCAGACTAAAAGTGGAGCTTTAGAAGGGGCTATTAACTTTGGTGTGAAATCTGATTCTTCGCTGTCTTATTATATTAGTTATGATTTGATTAAGAAAAAGGAACTAGAACTATTAAAGACACATGATCAGGAGTACGTGTATAAAGAGCTAATGTCACCATTAGTTAATTATGTACTACCTTCAATTGAACCAGCAAAACAAATACTTTCAAAAACAAAACCAATAACTATTAATGGATTCACGTTCCAAACGTTAAAATCAAGTGATTTAGTGTATCATGGCCCTGATAATGATGCAATTTATATCTATGATGGTAAAAAATATCGTGAAGGTATCATGGTGAGAGAATTAAAACCGGAAGAGTTGGCTAATCATCATCAAATTAATTATAAATTGATACGATTCTTCATTATGTATAAGCCATATTCTGATTTTAAGCCAATTCAATACGCAACAGTTTGGAATGATGCTACTCCTGCTATGTATATGGAAGTTGAACGATCTGCATCTAGAATGTACATTCAATCACTATATGATGATAAATATTTATATACTCACTTTATAATGGCCGATTTAGAGTATAAAACACCATCAAAAGACTTACGCGATATAGTTCAATATGTAGACAATGCAAATGACAAAGATAAATACGCTAAAAGCCAAGCTGGAATGGGAGCTATGCCTAAAGGTATATATGAAAACTCATCTGTAAAATAAGGGGAAAATAGTAAACCTCACATATAATCTTGACTTGATTCTAAATTTAATTTATGAAAATATATATGTAAGTTTTACCACATATAAATACTATTACTCTAGTAAAGTGTTTATATGTGGCATTTTTTGTAGTAGAATAAAATTAATTACTATGAATAAATCATGAAAAGTTAGGAGATATTATGGGTGCCGAATTAAATCAAAAATTATTTAGTGCTGCTGATAGTTTATGCGGTAAGATGAGTGCTGATCAATATAAGGATTATCTCTTGGGATTAATATTCTATAAATATTTATCCGATAAATTATTGGAATCGACAGTTGTTAAAGCTTATAAATCTCTTGATGATATTGATACACATGTAATAGATAAAGATAGTAATTTATTGAAAATTAAACGAGAATACTTTACTAAGGCATATGATTCTATTGTTGAAGACTTTGCTTCAATGTGGTGTGTTGATGTAGATGAACTCATGGTATCTGTAAATCAATCTACAGCTGGTGAGGATATATATAACAAAAATCGTATAGTAGGTAGTGCTGACTATCCCGTATATGTACAACAACACCCTGATTCCGATCCATTTTCATACCCTCAACATATGATAGAAGCATGGAAAGTGTGTTTGTTTGAAGAAGTTATTCCATTGAGAGATGAGTTGAAATAATAGAGTTTAATTAACATTGGTTAAATAATAAAATATTAGTAGTTTTGTCCATATATGGTCAGGAAAGTTAAAAAATAGTATTAGACACCATATTGTGTCTAATACTATTTTTTATAAATATTATAAATGTAAAGGTATTAAGATGACATTAAAACATAATTATTCAAAAGAGATTAGTGAATTTATTAAAGCTAATAATAAAAGATTAAATTTGAATTGGGGCACAATCACTGACTTGAATCAATTAGGACAAGGTGGAAGTGGATTAGTTTATTCTGGTAAATATAAAGATTTTGATGTAGTAATTAAATTTTTTAATAAGGAGCTAGAAAGTAGAGATGAAATTAGATTTAAAAATGAATATTTTAAGATACAGTATTTAGAAAATCATGAAAAGATGGGTATTGCTACCTATATTAATTTTGAATGTATTGAGTTTAATGAGCATAAATTTTACTTTTATATTATGAAACATTATAAAGAAACTCTTAAATCTTATATGGACCATTATACTGGTGATAGGGAAAATCTTTTTGAGCAAATCTTAGGTTTCTTTATGAATGCATTAAGACCACTTTATAGATATCAAATTACTCATCGAGATTTAAAACCTGAAAATATATTAATAGATGAAAAAGAGCGTTTTTATTTAGCTGATTTTGGTATTGCTAAATTTATAGATAGTGAGCTAACTAAAGACCATGATCGAATGGCAAATTATAGGTTTTCTGCTCCTGAACAAAAAGAACCTGAGGCATCAAGTAGTATAGCCTCGGATATGTATGCTATTGGACAAATTTTATTTTGGATTTTAGAGAAACATACATATGAAGGAACGATTACAATAAAGGATTACAAAAATCACAGAATTAAACCATTATTACATGCTTTCTTAGCATATGATCCACAAGAGAGACCTAATTCTATTGAGGAGTTAGAAGCTTTAATAAATACAATAGATCAAGATTATAAAGAATATAAATTAAATGAAGAACGTATAAAGTTTGCTGAAAAAGCGATTGATTTAAATCAAGAATATACTGTATTAATACGTAGATGTTATCCACATGCTGACAATAAGATAGTTTATGTTGATAGCTCTGATTATATTGATAGAATTATTCAAATGATAGATATATTTATTAAAGATCAATATAAAAAGCAGAATAACATTTGGTTTAGTACAGGTTATTGGGATCAAGAGCTGATAGGGATTAGATATAAGAAATCAGATAATATCATTCAAATTCAAGTATCACAAAGTAATATTATTGAATTTAGGCTAAAGGGGATATGGTTATTTGCTTCTCCATCAGACTATAACTCTATTATTTGGTTAGATGCTGAACAACTTCCATTTTATTTAATAAATGGTGATGAAAGTTCTTCTATGTCAATAGTCAATGGTAAGTATCATGTAAAAACAGAAGAAACCTATAGTGGATTTTTAGAACTAGGTCCTGGTAGTATTCCGGTTCCAATTATTGATGTGCTTACATACGAACGGTTATTACCATGTGGAAAGAATATTGTTATTGCCCCTAGATTGTCAGCAGCATTATTCAATGATAACATCGATTGTTTAGATAAACTTCAAAACTGTAAAATTGATATTGGTATTCTTGACACTTATTTACGTGAAATAAATAAATATAAGCCAAAAGATTTTTATCATTATCTATAAAAAATGTACTACTTTTATAAAAGCGTTTTAGGAATATTTTAATAAGATAGTTTTTTTATTTGGTATTATAGAACTGATAATTTTTATATGTTAGGAGGGGCCATGGAAGCTGTTGGTGTTATTTCAGATATATCATATAACGCATCTATTTTATTTTCTATATGTACAATAATTTTTACTATCTATAAATTTAAAAAACAAAAGAAGTGGAATTCTGAACTTGAAAAATTAAAATACTCTTTTGAACATAATTTAACTAGTTATCGTATTTATATAGAACTAAAACATAAGCGAATCATAAAAGTTAATCAATGTATGGTACAAGCTTATAGTTTTGTGAGTAATATTGCTTCACCGATTCAAGAACATCCTGATTTTTCTAGATACACTAAACAGGAAATTTCTGACTATTTAGATAAAATCTCATTAGATGAAAATGATAAAATTTATATAATAAATCAATGGGAACTAAATAAGACTAGAGCATTAAAAGAGGTAGTGTATTGGTATAATCGCAGCAAATGTTTAAGTGCTTATAATTCAATTAATAAATTGAAAAAACACTTGCTATATGTTCGACTATATATAAAGGAAGAAGATTTCAAAGCTTTATTTGAGTTTACCCTTAAATTAAATAGTATATTAATTTATAAAGAAACACTATTGGATGAAATTAGAGGATTAAGTTATGATAATCATAATTTAATCCAAGATATTCAAAGTAATTTGGATGAAGCTACAGTATTATATGAAGAATTAGTATCTTTACTAAGAAAAGCATTAGAGATTGACTTGTTATAAGTTCAATTGAGTGGTAGTTATTTAAGGGGAGATTTATGAATATAGGGAAACTGGAAGCTGTTCCTGTGCGGGATTTATGGGCTCATGAGCAATATGATTTTTCATCATGGCTTGCAAAAGAAGAAAATCTATCAATTTTAGGAGAAGATTTGGGGATAGCCTTTACTGGTATAGAAACTGAACAGTTTGTAGGCTCATATAGATGTGATATTGTAGCTAAGGATGATAATAATGAAGGTAAAATTGTTATTATTGAAAATCAACTAGAAAGTTCTAACCATGATCATTTAGGAAAAATTATAACTTATGCATCAGGATTAGATGCTTCAAAAATTATTTGGATTGTTACAAATGCACGTTCAGAACATAAGAGTGCTATTGAATGGTTAAATAATAATACTGAGAATGATATTAATTTCTTTTTAATTGAATTAAAGGCTTATCGAATCGGGGACTCTTTGCCAGCTCCTAAATTTGAAATTGTACAAATGCCAAATGATTTTATTAAAAATGGAAATATGAAATCTAGAAATAAAACATTAAATCGTTCACAAGCTGCTCGATATGACTTTTGGTCTCGTTTTATAGAATATAGTTCTACTCAATCTTTAATATTAAAAAATAGAAAAGCAAATACTAAGGATAGAATGTCTATATCTCTTGGTGTAAGTAATGTTCGTATGGAGATAAAACTTACTGATAAAGCACATTGTATTAGAATAGCCCTATGTATTCGTGATAATAAAAATCTATATCAGTTACTTGAAAAATTTAAGGATGATATTGAAAAAGATGTAATGTATCCCTTAATATGGAAAAACATTGATAGTTTAAAACAATCAGAAGTTATTTTAGAGATACCGGGATTAAATTTTGATGATGATAGTAATTATGACGATTTGATGCACGATACTTTAGAGAATATAGTTCGCTTAAAGGATATTTATATTAAATATTTAAAAAAAATAGGGAATATGTAGATTTCAAAATAGTTTCAATATTATTTAACTCTATTTTGGCTATTCTTATTAAATAGGTTACATGATTGTAGTTTAGTTGGTGAATTTAAATTAGATAAAAGAAAAATAATAGTGCATTTAGAACCATAGCAACTAAATAATATAGTACCTTTAAAAATTTATGAGAAACATTAAGTATTATTAATGTTGTAACATCTTTAAGAAACAGTCTGGCTTTACGGGTGGACTGTTTTTATTTTATTTTCATGAAATCTCTTTATTTTACTTATATAATAGTTTCATTAGTCTAATGAGAGGGTAGGTATAGATGAAAGATACTGCAAAGCAAATTATAAAGTATTGGTATTCACTTGAATGTTTGCAACCGAAAGAGGTTCCTAAGTATAAAGCAATTTCTAAGAAGTATGTTAATGAGCTTGTATTTACTACTGAGAATGATACAACTACTATTTATCAACAGTCTGTAATAAAATCTTATTGGAAAAGAACTAATTCACGTGTTTCTACGTATGTAGTACCCTTACCAAATGATCCTTATAATTACTCTATTATTGATGAGATTAAATATTTTAAGGATGAAAAGGAATATGTTTTAGACGATGAACATGCTGTTCTGTTATGTGTAGTTAAAGGGACTGAAATATTAGAGGCTTTCATTGATAAATTAGAAATTGAATATCCTGAAAAACCATATTTAGGAAATGTGTATAGTGCATCATTTATCGTTGATGCGGAGGGATACTATAAAGAGGGCAGTCTACAAATTGCTCCTTTTATTTGGGTAATTTATCAAATGATGTTTCAGCCTGATGTGGAGTTTAAAGATATTAAGTTAGATGGCTGGGATGAAGTTGTTAAAGAAATTGAGGATGGTTTTAATCTTCCTGAAGAAAAGATATCCCTTGATGAGGCTGCACATGTGATCAATGTGTATATACAAAAGCATATCTTGGAGCCTATGGGCGTTACCATGTTCCGTGCTGGCGATGTTTATGGCTATTGTGGCTTTACGGTCGAGGAGATTCAGCTTGTTAAAGCTGATACAATGCCTGTAAATGTTTTAAAATCTAGCTTTTTCCTTGATGATTTACAGTTGGTCTTACAGCGCATCGATACATTAAAGGATAATAATAAGGTATTGTCTTATATCAATAGTCTTAATCAGGATATTGAGCATTATGATTTGTTGAAAGATACTAAGCAGATGCGTAAATGGTATAATCCGAAGGTATTACCATATGGTAGATGGCCTTCAAAGTTTAACTTATCCTTTATGCAGCAAATTGCTGTTAATATTGCTAAGGAGAATCCTAAAGACGTCTTTTCTGTTAATGGGCCTCCTGGTACAGGAAAAACTACGTTATTGAAGGATATCATTGCTAGTAATATTGTTGAACGTGCTGCTAAGTTTTGTGAAAGTAATCATGTAAATGATATCTTCAAAAAGGTTGTGGGCCGAGATGGGATCTCTTTTTACTATGATATACCTAGTGATATTGCATTATATGGCATGCTGGTGCTTTCATCAAATAATAAGGCCGTTGAAAATATTACATTAGAATTGCCAAATATTTCCTCTGTGGAAGAGGGGACTGATGGGTCTACATTATTTCATCCAGATTCCTCCAATCAACAGGTTGATTTATCTTATTTTGCTAAGGATAAGAAGTATCAATTTGTTAAATCTAATGAGGTATATTTTACCTTTTTAGCAGATCGTTTAGCAGAGAGTAATGAACAATGGGGCTTAATTTCTGCGAGACTTGGTAAGAAGTCTAATATAAACACATTTATGCCAGTATTAGATGTATTATCCTCAGATATGTCCTCTATTATGCGTATGCCTAGTGCTCAAGATGCTTTTGAAAGTGCCAAGAAACAGTTTCAGGCTCAACATAATCTTGTAAAAGCATTATTTACTTATGTAACAGCCTATGAAGAGAATATTCATTTGATTCAAGAATTAAAGGGTAAAATCGATAAATTAAAAGAGGAAGTTCTTGTAATCAATGAACAATTAAGTAAGTATTATGATTTAGATGATAATTTGTTGAAGTTGATAGAGCGTAAAAATAGTATTGAGTCTAAATTAATAGAGTTGAACAGCAAACGTTCTATTATTGATAAGATTTGGAGTGCTACTAGCTGGTCTATTTTAGAAGCCATGAGTAATGCTGCATTGTTATCAGTTATTGAAGACGAGACTACAAAACTTCAAAATGTTAAAAGTGAATTAGATGCATTACACAAATTGGTTAATGAGCGTGAATTTATAATCAATACGAAAGATGGTCTATTATCTGATATTAAAGAACTTGATGGTACTGTCCAAAATGCAGAACATACACAGCAAGATATTTTAGGTATATTAAAAACTGATAATAAAGACACGATACATTGTTTTGATGATATAGCATCAAAGTTAATGTCACCTGATGAGGACCGAGCAGAGGCCCATACAGCGTTCTTATATGTGTGTAACTACTTAAATGAATGTAGAGAACGTTTGTTATACAATGCCTTACAAGTACAAAAGACTGTTGTTATGAGTGATGCTTTCAGAAAAAATATGCAATTACTTAGTCAGTATTGGGGCTCATTAAATGATAGGAAAAATTTACAGAAAAATTTTGACCTTGATGCCATATTCCCTGCATTACTTAATTCCTTGATGATTGCAGTACCAGTTATTTCCTCCACCTTTGCTGCTGTGGAGAGATTTTTGATTAATTGTAAATCTGAAAGCTCGTTAGGTACCATTATTATTGATGAGGCAGGGCAGGCGTCACCTCATATGCTTGTAGGGGCATTGTTCCGTGCGCAGAAGGCCGTAGTAGTTGGTGATCCTAAACAGATTGAACCTGTACAAACTGTACAGGATTTGTTTGTAGAAAAAATTGGTGGCGAAGGTATTGGTAAATATCGGAGTAAAGAGCTATCTGTACAAAGCTTAGCTGATGCACAAAATCCATTTGCAGGCATTATCAAAAATCTTGATGGTTCCGAATCTTGGGTCGGTTGCCCGCTCGTTATTCATAGACGCTGTAAGAATCCTATGTTTACAGTAGCTAATGAGTTATCTTATGGTGGCTTTATGATTAATAAGACCATGGAGCCTAAAGAGTCTATTGAGCCATGCAAAGAGAGCTGTTGGATAACATATGATACAAGTAATATTGAATCTACTATGGGTAAAGATCGATATATACAAGTACAAGGCCAAATTGCTTTTGAACTGATTCAAAAGTTACGAGCAAGAAATGTGGAGTTTAAAGATATTTTTATCATTACACCATTTACTAGTGTTGCATATGGGTTTAAAAAGTATATGGGATCCCTTAGTAATGATATTGTGAATTGGACCAAGGAGGATAATAAGAAAGATTGGTTAGATGATAATATAGGGACTGTACATACCTTCCAAGGTAAAGAGGCTAAAGTCGTTATTTATATGTTAGGCTGTCAAAGCGATGGCACGGCTAATGGGGCTATTAAATGGGTTAACGCTAACAATGTAAATGTAGCCTTTACAAGAGCAAGGGAGTATATCTATGTTATTGGTGATGCTCCGAAATGGGCTGAACTCAATAAAAATCTTGCATTTGCCCAAAGGTACTTGCCTATATATACTTTAGAGGATTTTTAAGCGAATAAATTGCAATGACTATAGTAGATTACTAGATTATAAGGCATAGGTTACTATAGATGTTTCTATAAAGAATTTATATGTACAATAAAGGTTTATAAAAGAAAACAAGGAAAGAAATCCTTAGACTCCTTTCCTTGTCCAGATATGATATAGTTTATATCCAAGTGAGGCATAAATGGTTTGGTCGCCAGACTTCGCTTCTAGTATTTATAATTGAAAAAACGGTCTGACATCATGTCAGGCCGTTTCTCCATGCTTAAATGGAGTTATTAGTTGTGTAATTCTCGTTTTCCGTATATTTTTAGGACTATAGCAATAATTGTATTTAACACAAATAGAGCGGCAAAACATTCTAAAGCAGTAGTATAGCCATATCCTGCTTCGTGAAAGTATGATACGAGCATAGGGCCTGTGATGCCCGCTAATCCCCAAGCAGTTAGAATACGACCATGAATGGTAGAAAGTTGGCGTATACCGTAGAGATCTGCAAGATATGCTGGCATACAGGAGAACCCGCCACCATAGCAGGTGATAATGAGAAGAATTAAAATTTGGAATGTTAGGGCGCTATTGGTTTGGGCGAGTAAATAGAATGCGACGATTTCTATAATAAAGAAAAGTATGTAAGTTTTTGCTCGTCCAAGGTAATCGGAGATCGTAGACCATGCAATGCGACCCCCGCCATTGAAGATACCGATGATACCAACCAGTGATGCAGCTGCTGTAGGTGTCATACCAATGGCTTCTTGCGCCATAGGTGATGCTAAGGATAGTAGACCTATACCACAGGTAATATTAATAAAGAATACCCACCAAAGGGCACCGAATTGCCAAGTTTTCATGGCATCATTGGCTAGCATGCCATGGGTATGAACGTACATGGTAGATTTATCTTTCGTAGTTCGAGTTGAGTGTTTTTGTTGAGGTGCTTTCAAATAGAGCGAAGAGGCACCCATAATCACTAGATAGATTACACCGAGGATAATGAAGTTATTTACCAATCCAAATTGAGCTACGAGGAATTGCATAAGAGGCCCTGCAATGAGAGAAGCAAATCCAAAACCCATAATAGCTAAACCAGTAGCAAATCCTGGGCGATTTGGAAAGTATTTCACGAGCGTAGAAACTGGTGTTATATAACCAATGCCTAGTCCAATGCCACCGATGATGCCGTAGAAGAGATAGAGTAAGGTAAGATTGTGTATGCTAAGTGCATAGGCCGTACCCAATAATCCGGTTACCCAGAATAACATAGCGAGAAGTCCACTTTTCTTAGGGCCAATTTTTTCTGCAAAGGAGCCAAGAAAGCCCGCAGATAGTCCGAGCATTAAAATGGCTAACGAGAATGTCCATGTTGTTTGCGATAAAGTAAAACCCATATCTGCCATAATAGGACGTGTGAGTACACTCCATGCATATACGCTACCAATGGATATGTGCAAACCAATGGCTGCTAATGCAATAAACCAACGATTTCTCATAAGAAAACTCCTTTCATATAGGTGAGATACTCAGATATAGATAAAGAAGCATTTGTTACGAGAAGGCAATAAAAAAGACCATCTGAACAAAAGCTTGCCCAGACGGTCGGCTATCACACGATGTGTGCTACTGTGCATGTAGTCAATTCTACGTATCCGTCAGCCCAGTAGGAATATATTACAAATATAGCAATTGAAAGGACATCTTGTCGGTGATCTAAGTCACTATCGTATGCATTATGATGATTTATAATTGAAAACAAGGAAAGAAATCTTTGGATTTCTTTCCTTGTTTAGATATGATATAATTTATATCAAAGTGAGGCATAAATGGTTTGGTCGCCAGACTTCGCTTCTAGAATTTAATGTTGAAGAAACGGTCTGACTTCACAGTCGGGCCTTTTTTCATAGCCTAATTCTGTGAAAAGCTAACTTTTGCTAGATGTCAATTCATTTAGCTGCCATGATAATGGTCGCCACAAGTATGCCAAAGGAAATCATTAATGATAACACTTTGAATGTACTCATATTGATCACCGCCAATCTCTAGAAGATTAGCAAAGGCTGGCCCCATTTAGAGGCCTCAAGTTCAATATAGTGTTGTGGATAATAAAAGTAAATAGATTAGAGGTTCCTAATAGTCACCTAGGTGACCAATAGGAACCTTTTTCGCTTTGTAATTATTATTATAGGATAGATAAATTATGTTACAATACAAATAAGATAATAGTTTTTAGGGAGAGGGAAACTCATATGAAACGTTATATTATGCTATTGACTTTAGGTTTATGTTTTGTAGCACCAATGCTTTCACAAGCAGTGGATATAAGACCTATCATACATGTTACGAATGTACATAATGGCCAATATGATGAAGAATTAGATGCTATTACAGCAACCAAGTTTTATGGACCGTATCAGTTCCGTGTATTGAAGGATGCTGTAGAGACTAAAGGGGAAACTAAAGATATAGATGGCAGAGCCTTTAGAACCTCTGATGGTGTTTTTATGCATGTGAAGGCTAGATCTATCGATAATACAAGTATCTCTTTAGATAAAGAGATTGAAAAAATTGTTAAAGATAGAACGGTTCCTGAACCTACTGCAAAGATGGTATTGCCTGTTAAGCATGATGTAACAGAGGTCGATAATGATGGTGTGCGCAGTTTACTAGCTGAATTTATGTATGGCTGGCCATTACATAATAGGACGGACATGGTATTAGTTACTGATTATGAAGATACTCGTTACTATTATAAGTTGCAGTTTTATAGAGACCAGCTACCAAATGGTGTTCGCATTGAGCAGTTGCGCAAAATGATTATGGATGCGCAGTTTAGTTATAAATAAGGTGTTTTTGATCAGACTTCCATATTTGTGTATCCTAATGTATTTAGTCAGTCTGTAATATTTAGCTGAACGGGTATAGTAAAAGTAAATTAAAAAGAGGTTCCTATGAGTCAACTTGTGACCATTAGGAACCTCTTTTGTTGTGCAAGAGTTTATATAGTTTTCAAACTATTATAATATGCTTTTACCTAAAGGAAATTATTATTTATTTAAGCTTTCAACAATGCTTACAATATCGTCTGCTTTTCGGGCAATATGTGTGACGCCTAGTTCTTGATGGAGAGATTCCTCTCTAAAGCCCCATGTAACACCGATGCAAAGTAGGCCGGAGTTTTCTGCAGTAGCTACGTCAACTTCAGAGTCACCTACATAAATAGATTCGTTCGGTGTAGAGTTTAGTTCTTTTAAGGCTTGTAGTACCATATCTGGTGCTGGTTTACGTTGTAATCCTGGTCTTTCACCAATGGCAACAGGTAAACGATCACCAAAGTACTCTTTATTGAGTGGCGTTACACCTTCTTGGATTTTGTTGGATACGATGGCTAATTTATAACCTTGTTTACGCAGTATATCAAGCATATCTAGGATGCCTGGGTAAGGAGCTGTTGTGTCTTTTAAATGCTCACCATAGTAAGCTTTGAACTCCTCAATGTATGGATCTAATTCATGATCAGCTACTGTACTTGGTAAACATTGACGCATCAAATAGGTTACTGCATTACCCAGAGCTACTTTTACCTCTGTTAGCGATTTTTCAGGGAAGTTATGTGTACGTAGTACATGATTTACGGCGTTGGCTAAATCTGTAGCTGTATTGAGCAATGTGCCGTCGCAATCAAAAACGATAGTAGTATATTTCATAGGGGCCTCCGATTTTAAATCAATATGTACTTTTTAAGTATATGATAAATATGTAGAAAATCAAGAGAATAGACCTATTAGTTATTATAATTGTGTTACAATAATAGAAGTAATAAGTACAGTGTATAGGAGGCGTAGTATGACTGAAATACAAGCTCTTTTATTGATAAAATCTATTCTTGAATCCGCAGATATTCACGGTATTGAACATATGTTAAGTGAAGATTGTGAGTATCTGTCTACAGGCCGTGGCATCATTGGACGAAACCGCAATGAAACTGTTGAGTTTTTGTCCTCTATGACTGAGTCCATCAAGGCTGATAATGTACCTGTTACTTGCAAGGTCATGCATATTACTGATGTGTATGAGGAGGATGCGTTATTTCACGAGGGGCGTCATGGTTTAACCATTTCCTATGAAAGTAACGATAATTACGTGTACATGATTTTTGTAGACGTAAATGATGAAGGACTTGTAGATCGTATCGTTTCAAGCCAAGAAAATTATAGTATCGAGTATGATGATCTTCGTTTTGGCACTGATGAAAGCGAATATGCCTTTATTTCTGCGCCTACTACTGTGAAAGACTGGACTACAGCCCTTAGTATATGGCTTGAAACCGCGAATGTTGATGTAGACGATTTCTATCAATATATCGATGAAGACACACGCGTTGTATTCCAAAAAGGCGATGCTGAATCTATAACCCTTGAAAGCGGCCTAGATGTAGAGGATTACTTTGATCAATTAATGAACCAACACTTTGATGCGGTGCCTCATATCATTCGCGATGAAGAAGATGGTCTTATTTTAACCTATGGGCCTATGAGTACCATTGCAACCCTCAATGAAGAAGGCGCATTAGCCCTTATTAGTATCTATATCGATACACGTGACGAAGACGAAGCTACCGATGAAGTTGGTTATATCGAAGAGGACTTAACGAAGGACACTATTATAGAAGAGAATCTATATTAGTCGATACGACTCTTTTGATAGAGCTAATTTAATTACGATTAATAGATAAAATAAAAACTACCAGTTAAACATATATCTTTTAAACAGACCTTCTACTATGAAAGGATAAGTCACTAGATATTGTGAATAACTGGTAGTTTTTTGTATTATTTACATTTCGTCATGGTCTTTAATGAGACCAGCTTTTTTCTTTTTCCAGTAGGAGTAGTAGAATGGCAAGATTACGATACAGCCGCCTAGACCCCATAATAATTGGTTAGTTTGAGCTTGGGCAAGCATCCATAGGGATGTGCCGATAGCGATGACTGGGATTAAGTAGCCACCAGGGATTGTGTAGGAACGAGCTTTGTCTGCCCATTTGCGACGGAAGATAATAACAGCCAAACACGTTGGTAGATATTGTGTAAAGCGAGATACTGCACTGATGGCTGCTAGTGTAGTAAAGGAGCCGGACCAGGCAAGTAAAACACTGGCAATGGCAGTAACGATGGCTGCTACATATGGTGCGTTGTAACGATTGCGTTTTGCCAACGCACTTGGTAGCATACCATCTTCCGCCATGGATGTAGCTACACGAGGCGCATAGTAAGCTTCAGCAAAGTTGATACCACCCATAGAGATTAAGGTGCCTATTAATACGATATACATGCCAATAGGTCCAACAATCACATTGAATGCATCTTGTACTGGAGCCTTAGTATTTGCTAAATCTGTACCAAGTACACCAATAGATACGGCGAGGATCGCCATATATAGAACCGATACAAGAAGCATACACATGATAATAGCACGTGGTAAGTTCTTTTTAGGATTTTTCATATCTTCTGCAGCAATGGCAATGACTTCAAACCCTGTATAGGCAAAGAATAGAAGAACCGCAGCTTGAGCAAATGATCCATCTACATAGATGTCTTGAGGGAAGACTGGCGTAAAGTTAGCTCCATTTATAAAGAAAATACCAATTGCAATAAATAGGGCAAGAGGAACTAGCTTAGATATAGTGATTAAGTTGTTAACAAATTTGGATACGTTAACACCAAATATATTTACAATCGTAAGGCCTACAATTAAGATAAATGAAATGACATCCTTTGCAAAATCACCACTTAAAGCTGGTACTGCAGCACCTAATGCTGTAGCAAAACCAACGGCCATAGCCGCCCAAGCAATGACGGTAACAATCCATTTAAGAACACCCACTTCAAATGCCCAGAAGTCACCTAAAGCATGTTTTGCATATAGATAAGGACCACCATTGCGTGTAAATAAACTGGCTGCTTCTGCAAAGCAAAGGGCGATGCAGCCAGCGATAACGGCGTCAAATAAGAGTACACCTAAACTAGCGGAACCAATTATGGAATATGCTTTATTAGGTAGTAGGAAAATACCTGTTCCTACAATACCATTGATGCCAAGGAGTACAATACTCCAAAAGCCAAATTTTCCTGTTTCTTTCATGATACAATCTTCCTACTATTTAGTTATATTTTCTTGAGTTGCTTTTACGAATGCAGTAAATAAACGTTTTGCATTTTCATCATTTGTAGACATCATTTCTGGGTGGAACTGACAGGCTACTAACCAAGGATAGGCTGGATCCTCTAAACCTTCTACAGTACCATCCTTAGCTCTTGCTACAACTTGTAATCCTTTACCGACATTTTTAACTGTTTGGTGATGATGGGAGTTCGTAATCCAAGTATTGCAACCTATAGCACCAGCTAGTTTTGATTTGGAATCAATTTCTACAGTATGGGTGCCAAGAGAAGGTGTTTGATTCTGAGAGTGTTTTATTGTACAGTTTTGATCATATTTTAAATCTTGGAATAAAGAGCCGCCACGATATACATTTAAGATTTGTAAGCCACGACAGATACAAAAGATAGGAATTTGTTTTTCTTCTGCTGCTTTGATTAAAGCAAAGTCGAATCGATCGCGCTCCGGAAATACATCGCCAAGACCTTGCAAAGGTTCTTCTCCATAGTGAAGAGGATATACATCATGACCGCCGGATAATAACAAGCCGTCAAGCTTTGCTACCGTTTCGCGAGCTACATCAAGATTTTCGGTAAATGGAATTATAACAGGAATGCCACCAGTTTCCTCAATAGAACGAGGATAGTCTTGGTTTACGTAAGAACGCAATAAATCTACGTAAGGACCACCATTATCTCGTAAGATATTGCCAGATATGCCAATAAATGGTTTCGTCATAATATCACCTCATATGTGTAAAAATCTGTACAACCTGATGTTAGTGTATCAGATTTTTATGGATAAAAACACTACTAATAGATATAATTATAAGACTTATAATAGAGAAAATATGTTAAAGTTGATACATTTTACTATATTTTCTTTCAAGATATAGTTGTATAAGTTTATTGCGAAACATGATATGATAAACTACGAATGAACTGTACGGGAGGTTTACTATGGTTTTTCTAACATCTTTGCAAAGTATCATACCTATTGTGCTACTTATTTTGTTAGGATATATATTAAAAGGACAGGGCATGTTTAACCCTACCTTTAGTGGTAATTTATCGCGATTTATCATGTCGGTTGCATTACCAGCGGGAGTATTTATATCCGTATTACATCACCTACATACTTCAGATATATGGAATTTACGATATGGCATGTTAGTGGTTGTCCTAACATATGTTATTGCATATATTGTAGCGTTCATTATGATGAAAATGCTGAAAGTTCCTAAAGGACGACGTGGTATTTTTATCAATATGGTAGTAAATGATAACTGCTTGTTTATTGGGTTACCAGTGCAAATTGCACTCTTTGGGCAAGATGCGCTACCGTATTTCCTGTTATATTACATCGGTAACACTATTTCCGTATGGATGGTAGGGGTATTTCTTATAGAACTAGATCCACTGCCAAATCCTAAAGTAGATTTTAATAATGGATCCCATAAGATTGATAGTATACATAATAGTTCAGTATCTATTGAAGGTAAAAGCAAGAAGCATAAATTTGATTGGAAGAAGTTATTACCACCACCTTTGATAGGTTTTTTTGTGGCATTAATTTTCTTGTTCTTTGAAATTCCTTTACTTCCAATTTTGCATACTACCTTGAATTACTTAGGTGATATGGTAACCCCATTATCCTTGATTTATATTGGTATTGTACTTCATGATACGGGTTTAAAGAGCATGCGTTTAAATAAAGATTCCATCGGTGGGATTGTAGGACGATTTGTTATTTCCCCGATTATCATGTTCTGTTTGATTATGGTTTTACAATATGGAGCAGGTATAGTTCAAGAACCAATTGCAATCATCACCTTTGTTGTACAATCAGCAGGACCTGTTATTGCAGTATTGCCGATTGTAGCTAATGAATCAAAAGCTGATTTGCCATTTGCTACAGGTTTAGTCATGATTAGTACCATACTATTTGTTGTAGTAATTCCAATTATAATGGAAATTTTAACAATGATAGGTATACAGGCTTAAAATAAGAAGAAGATTAAAATAAGTAAATAAAAAATAGGTTCCTAATGGTCATATAGGTGACTATTAGGAACCTATTTTTATGTAAGTATATATAGCTTATCTAAAGAATCTACCAACGAGTGGCATGCTAGCACCATCGTTTTTATTGAGGCCTTTTAAAAGGACCATGATAATAACGTAGAGCAATAAGCCTTCGATACCAGTGAGTATAAAGTTAGCCCACATTGGTAAGATATCTGTTAAATAGTGGTAACTCAAGAAGATGAGTATACCCATAACACCAGCACTGACCACGTTTTTCCAAAGAAGGGAAATATCAAGGAAGTAGCCTGTGTATTTTTTGATATAAATCAAGTTAAGTAATGCCGCAAAGCCAATATCAGCAACGGTTGCCCAAGCGGCACCGCCGATGCCCAGCCAAGGAATAGCGGTCAGTGTCCAGTTAAGGATGACCTTGATTATGAGAGAAATCCCCATATTTATGACTGGAATACGTGGCCTGTTGAGACCTTGTAGGATACCTGTTGTTACTTGATGTACACCTAGGAAGAATATAGAGAACGCCGTGATTTGCGTTGCTAGTTCTGCCTTAGGCGCATTGTAAATCAGTGTAACGGTTGGGGCAGCAAGTACATATAATAGCACTGTAAATGGTACGGTTGCCATAAATGTTAGTCGCATAGAGCCTGCAGTGCGATCATAGATACCTTGATGATCGCGTTTTGCAAAGGCATGAGAGATAGCAGGTACAATGCTTGTCGCAAGGGCTGCGGTAATGATGGTAGCCAAGTTAATGAGTGGCACCGCCATCCCAGTAAGGTAACCGAATAGTTCTGTTACTTCGTTCATCGGGAACCCAGCATCTAATAAGCGACGTGGTACGATAAGTAAGTCGAGATTCGCCGTCAACGGTAACATGATACTTGCTAAGGAAATTGGTATAGACAATGTTAAGAGTCGTGACAAAATTTCTTTAGCTGATTCACGAGGACCATCGTAGCTTTCACCAGTACTACTAGCCTTAGGTAATTTGTAGTAGTAATACAACAGCACCAGGAAGGCCCCAAAAGCACCTACACCAGCACCCAAACTAGCACCACCTGCTGCGGCTGGTAAGCCATAAGGCAATAAAATAGCAGCAGCACCAAGCATAACGATAACCCGTAGTAATTGTTCTACAATTTGGCTAATCGCCGTGGGCGTCATCATTTCATAGCCTTGAATATACCCGCGGAAACAGGAAATCCATGTTACAAAGAATACTGCCGGAGCGAGCGCGATGATAGAGTAGTAGGCACGGCTTTCAGCAATGAGACCACTAGAGATTAACCAATCTGCACCAAAGTACATGGCAAGACTGGCGATAAAACCTGTTATAGTCAACATTGTAAAAGAAATATTGAATACTCTCTTAGCACCACCAAAGTCGTGTAAGGCTAATCGTTCTGCCGTCAAAATAGAGATGGCAATCGGCACACCTGCGCTCGAAATTTGTAATAGTAACAAATAGATAGGAAAGGCCATCTGATAGATACCGATGCCTTCACCACCTAAGATGCGAGATAGAAGAATCCAGTTGATACTACCGATGGCTTTCACTACGAAACCGGCAATTGTTAAAATTAAGGTTCCTTTTAAAAATCCACTAGCCATTGATTATAGTTTGTTAGAAGAACCTAATACATTTTTGATTTTGTGAGCTACCATGCCTTTAATAGCATCACGAGCAGGTCCTAAATATTTACGTGGGTCAAACTCAGATGGGTTTTGAGCCAAGTATTCGCGTACAGATGCAGTCATAGCGAGGCGAAGGTCTGTATCGATGTTGATTTTGCAAACCGCCATTTGAGCTGCTTTGCGAAGCATTTCTTCAGGTACGCCTTGTGCACCAGGAATGTTGCCACCAAATTCATTACATTTTGCTACGAATTCAGGCAATACGGAGGATGCCCCATGCAATACGATTGGGAAGTTAGGCAATAATTCGCCCACTTTTTTCAAACGATCGAAATCCAGGTAAGGGTTGCCTTTGAATTTGTATGCACCGTGGCTAGTACCAATAGCGATTGCTAAGGAGTCTACACCTGTGAGATGGACAAATTCAGCAGCTTGTTCAGGATCAGTGAAGCGAGCATCTGCATCAGATACATTTACATCATCTTCAACGCCTGCTAAACGGCCCAATTCTGCTTCTACTACAACGCCGTGAGCGTGAGCATATTCAACAACTTGTTTTGTGATTTTTACGTTTTCATCGAAATCATGATGAGATGCATCAATCATAACAGATGTAAAACCACCATCTACACAGTCTTTACAAATTTCGAAGGAATCGCCGTGGTCAAGGTGAAGAGCGATTGGTAGATTGCTGTCTTCAAGAGCGGCTTCCACAAGTTTTACAAGGTAAATATGTTTAGCATATTTACGTGCGCCTGCAGATACTTGCAAGATAAGAGGAGATTGTTCCTCTTTTGCTGCATCTACAATACCTTGTACGATTTCCATGTTGTTTACATTGAAAGCGCCAACAGCATAGCCGCCTTCATAGGCTTTTTTGAACATTTCTGTAGTAGTAACTAATGGCATGTTGTCCTCCTTGGCCATAGGGCCTGTTATATCATGTTATTAATACCGTGACTGCTAATATTTCTAGTTTGTAAGAACTAGATGCATTTCTGTTATTGCAATCATATATCAATTCAAGTTAAGTATATCAAGAAACACTATAAAGGGCCAATATTTTTTGTATAACTTATGCATAAATTTCGTCTTATTTTGTGACCCATGTGGGTTATTTCTGTGTGTTAGCATTTATTTAGTGGTGTTATATCAGCTCAATCGTTCAGCAATACATTCATATCCTCTGGCATCTCTGCATGCAGTTCGATCCATTCATTTGTTATGGGATGGTAAAAGCTTACGTGCGATGCATGCAGTGCTTGGCGTTGAATAAATTCTAGATGACCACCGTATAAGTCATCACCAGCTAGTGGATACCCTAGTTGAGATAAATGAACTCGAATCTGATGAGTGCGCCCTGTGTGTAATAAGCATTGCACATGAGTAAAGTGATTATGATCTATTAGAGAGTTGTCAGTTGGACATATATTACTATTATTAATCAAATTATCAGAGTTGTTTTTACTATAGTTAATTTTGCTTGTATTTTTACTAATCACTGTTATATCTGTGCGAGCCGGCTTTCCTTGGTCTGTACAACAACGCTCAATGATACTGCCTGGTTTACGACCTATAGGCCAGTTAATGCTTATAGGCACAGACGGGAGATGTCCTTCTACAATGGCGTCGTAGCTTTTGTAAAAATAGGTGTGTTTTTTATCAAAAGCATGTTGGACCACTGATGTTTTAGCAATGATGACAATACCTGAGGTATCCTTATCTAATCGGTGTACGGGATGGAAATCATAATGCTGATTTGTTTCTTGGTAGTAATGAAGTACACCATTTGCTAGCGTATGATCTCGTACGGTAGAAGTAGGGTGCATAAGAATACCAGCCGCCTTATTAATGACTAAAATATATTCGTCCTCATATATGATATCTAGTTCCATAGGGCTTAAACTAAACTCTTGCTCTGGTGTTAACTTCATAATGAGATGATCGCCACCGTGAATGAGCGTATTCCAGGTAGCAGGTTTACCATTAATTGTTATGATGCCATCACTTCGTAAACGTCGTCTCATGCGCTGGGAGATATGCTGTTGTTTTATAATATGATTTATAGATTGTGTGTGTACATCAGAATCTACAATTAAGTCGATTATTGTTGCTGTTTTCATACGTATTATTATAACAAATAAAATAAAAATGAAGAATTTTTCATAATTCGTTGTTTTTATGAAGGTCCATATAGTATAATTTGAATTATTAAATTTTATACATTATTTATGTGTGAACTTTTTTTACTGTAAAACCGTGTGTTTAGTTATAACAGTATATTTTATGAACTATATATGTATGTTAATGACTGTATGGTTATAGCTTATTCTATAAAAGGAGAGGTTTATGAATATTAACAAGAAATCTGTATTAGTCGCATGTGTGTTAGCGGCTATGTCTACAACAACTTTTGCGGCATCTACTACAACATCTACTAGTAGCACAACGGTAACAAATCACGATACACCAACATCTACTAGTACACGTGTAACTCGTGAGCAACATACAACGACTACATCAACTTCTACTGTGCGTACAGAGAGCTCTAGCTCCACTAAAAGCACAAAAGCTAGTGTAGGTGTTATGACTCCTCAAAAAATTGAAGAGCGTAGTGCACTTTCTGGCTATATAGCAGCTGATGTGGCGAGTGCATTAAATCCTTATCGCAATGCACCTAAATCTTTAAAATCTGGTAAAGGCACTACTTTCAAAAATGACGAAGTCCTTGAACATGGTGTATTAGCAGCTATGAAACAAGGTGGTAAATGGGGTGTTATCCGTCCAGACGGTACCGTTGCCATTGAGCCTAAGTATAAAGAAATTAAAGATGTTGATTATAAAACGGGCAATGTGTTAGCTCAAGTAGATAAGAAAACAGACACTTGGGTTACGCCTAAGGGTGTAGAAATCTCTGAAGAGGAAGCTTTAAAAGAACGTGTAAAACAAGAAGCAACTCAAGAGTATGCAAGTGATTCTTATGTAGAGTTTAAAGAAAAAGGTAAATATGGCTTTAAAACTACTGATGATAAAGTAGTGATTGCTCCACAATTCCGTCAAATCGTGACTGGATTTAGCGAAGACCGTGCTTTTGTTAAAAATGCTAAAGGTAAAATCGTAGCGATTGATGGTACTGGTAAAGAATTATTTAATGCTCCATCTAAAGAGGTATATAGATACCGTAATGGTCTTGCTGAATACCGTCGCTCTGTGAGTGGCTTTAATTTAGGTGGCCTTGTAGGTGGCTTCATCGTGGGCGGTATCCTTGGAGGTGCGCTTTTAGGTGGTCAACATTATCACGTAGGTGGTTTTGCCTATGATGGTGCAAAACGTGGCTATATTGATCGTTTTGGTAATATTGTAATCGACAGCAAAAAAGATAAAGTATGGCCTATCACAGCTTATGGTACGGTAATCAAAGATGCTGGTAATTTATACTTTGTGAATCGTAAAGGTGAAGTTGTTATTCAACCAGGCGATTACGATGCAGGTGAAATGGATAAATTAAATGGTCTATTAGCGTTAAGAGACAATAAGACTGAGAAATGGGGCATTTTCGATGTATCAACAGGTAAGCAAGTAGTAACCTTCAAATATGATTCTATTTCCTTTGCAGGGACTGATCGTTTAGTAGTTGTGAAAGATCATGTTAAAAACCTTATCGATATGAATAGTGGTAAATCCTTGTATTCTGCTCAAACAGAAGCAACTATTGAACCGTTCAACAATGATACTGTAACATGGGTTCATACTGGTAAAGAGGGCTATACAATCATAGATAATAATGGTCATATTTTATTTAGAGATACAAACAAACTTATTGAAGACGCTAAGTCCTTTAACCATGGTTTCAGCTCTGTTAAGTCTAAAGGCAAATGGGGAATCATGAACTCCAAAGGTGAATGGCTTGTACAACCTACATATGATGCGGTAAACGTTTTATAATATAATTGGTTTTAGAATTCCTTTGAATTTATATTGCCTTTAGTTCTGGCTTAATTAGTATTTTTTAGTTATAGTTTTTAGCTATAGACTAAATACAACAGAATAGCGTTATATAGAACTAGCAATGTACATATATTATGTATGTTGCTAGTTTTTTATATTATTTGTCTTGTGGATTGCGTTGCATAACCGTATTAGAGAACTTTCACTATACTTATAAAAGCTTCATTAATATATAGCTAATAATTATAATTAAGAAAATCGATTTACCTAGAAAATAAGCGTATTTTAAGGTATAATTAGAGAGATGTATTCCGATTTGGTGTAGTTTTACATTTTTACTTGGAATATGAGGATGATGAAAGTAATGCTATGAACCTTATGCCCAATAGGTTCAGGTGTAGGAGGTATAAAATGGCTAAAGATTGTTCCTTTGACGTTGTGTCCGAAGTGGATATGCAGGAAGTGGATAATGCGGTAAACCAAGCGAAAAAAGAGATTGGTACGCGCTATGATTTCCGTGGTTCTAAAGCGGAAATTAGTCTTGAAGGTGACACTATTAAAATCATCGGTGATGATGAATATAAATTGAATGCCATTATCGATGTTTTAAAAGGCAAGATGGTTAAACGTAACGTAGCGATTAAAAATCTTGACTACGGCAAAGTTGAACCAGCAGCAGGTGCAACAGTTCGCCAAATCATTACTATTAAAAAAGGCATTACTAAAGAAAATGCTAAAGAAGTAGTAAAAGCAATTAAAAACATGAAAATTAAGGTACAAGCATCTATCCAAGAGGATCAAGTGCGCGTATCTGGTAAGGACAAAGATGATTTGCAAGCAGTAATCCAAATGTTAAAACAATTGGATATCCCTGTAGAACTGCAATTCGTTAACTTCCGTTCTTAATACTATATGTCCATAGGATAGGTTAGTTAGACTCGTTTGAGTCTCTAATACTATCAGTGTAGGAGGCCTTATGAAAGTGGAGGACATGAAGGGTGGATATACCACAGGTTCATGTGCTACGGCAGGTATGAAAGCTGGTTTATTGGCCCTCTTAGATAAGAATATTGTGGATCAAGTGGTCATTGAGAACCCTCAAGGGCAGTACATTGAGGTTCCTATTAAAGCGGTAGAGATTATATCCGATACAGAGGCGAAGGTGACCGTCATGAAAGACGGCGGCGACGATCCTGATGTAACTCATGGCAATGATGTGGAAACGACAGTGACCCTTGATGATACTGGTGAACTGCGATTCCGAGCTGGCTTTGGTGTAGGTACTGTAACGAAACCAGGCCTTGCTATGCCACCAGGAGAACCGGCTATCAATCCAGGGCCCCGGACAATGATGAAAATAGTTTTTGAAGAACATTGTGTCCATGGTCAAGGTGTAACGGTAACCGTTAGTGTTCCTAATGGTAAGGTATTAGCTAAGAAAACATTAAATCATACACTTGGTATCGAAGGTGGCATTTCCATTATTGGTACTACCGGTATTGTTAAGCCTATGAGTGAAGAAGGGTTTAAGAACTCGTTAGTGCCACAGTTGAAAGTTATGAAGGCTAACGGATGTGAAACAGCTGTTCTCGTACCGGGGCGTATTGGTCAAGATCTTGCAGAGCAAGTATTGGGTATCCATAAGAACCAAATGGCAGAAACAAGTAACTTTATCGGATTTATGCTAGAAAAGGCTGTACAGATTGGATTCAAGCGAATCTTAATCATCGGTCATATCGGTAAATTAATCAAACTAGCTAGCGGTAGCTTCCATACTCATAATCGCATGAGTGATGGACGTATGGAAAGCATCGTGGCCTATGCTGCCTTAGAAGGAGCATCCCAAGAGGTGTGTGAAGAGTTATTTAATTGCCAAACCACAGAGTCTACATTCCCTATCTTGGAGCGAGAAGGATTGACTGGTGTGTACCAACGTGTTGTAGATCGTGCATCTCTACGTAGTGAGCGCTATATTGCTAACGAAGCAGAGGTGGGCATCATTATTACGACCTTAAAGGGCGAAATCTTGGCAATGGATAAGCATGCAAAAGAGATAGGAGAACTTGAACATTGGCACATACCTTGTATATCGTAGGCATTGGTCCGGGTAATCCTGATTATGTGGTGCCTAGAGGCCTTAATTTAATTAAACATGCTACAGTATTGGTAGGCAGTGAACGGTCCTTAGAGGACTTTCAAGAGCCTGGCCAAATTACATATCCTGTAACGGGTAAGCTCAGCGTATTAGCGGAGCAAATTGAGCGTGAGCTCATCAACCATGACGTTGTAGTTATGGTTAGTGGCGATACAGGCTATTATAGCTTATTGCCATATTTAAAGAAAAAATTCCCTGCTAATCCTATTGAGGTGGTACCAGGTATTAGTTCTATGACCTTTGCCTTTGCTCGACTCAATGAGGTGTGGCATGATGCGGATTTAATGAGCTTTCACGGTCGCCAACCGGCACCAGAGAAACTCGTATATGAAGCAGGTAAAAAGATGGGATTCTTAACGGATCCTGAATATAATCCAGCGCATATTGCGCGTATTTTAATAGATGCAGGTTGGCCAAAAGAAACGAGAGCGGCAGCCCTTGAGCGCTTGAGTTATGATAATGAAAAAATCGTAGACTCTACGCTAGAGGTGTTAACTGAGCTCGAGGGCTTTGGTCATTCTGTAATGGTGGTACTAGGATGAGACATTTTTTCGGAATTCCTGATGAGGAGTTTATCCGCGGCGATGTGCCGATGACGAAATGCGAAATTCGCAAAGCCGTTATGAATGAGGCACGCATCGAGGAGGATAGCATCGTCCTTGACGTAGGTGCTGGTACGGGCTCTATTTCTATTGAAGCAGCCTTGGCAGCTCCTAAAGGGCATGTATATGCAATTGAGCGCTTTGATAAAGGCATCGACCTTATCAATGAGAATATAAAGAAATTCAATGTAAATAATATGACCGTAATCAAATCCAAAGCTCCTGAAGGCATGGAAGAACTGCCTGAGCTTGATGCGGTTATCATCGGAGGTAGCGCTGGTGGTATGACAGGCATCATGGACGAGGCGCAACGTCTATTAAAAATTGGCGGCCGTTTAGTTGTAACTGCTGTAACGATGGAGACAGGTTATACAATCTTGAAAGAGTTGAAAGGTCGTCCTTTCACGTATGAAGGTTACCAAATGTCCATCAGCCGTTACCGCAAGGCTGGTCCCTATCATTTGTTAGACCCATTGAGTCCAATTTTCATTGTATCTGCAACGCGTATCGCAGAAGGAGAGTAATATGGTTGACGTACATATCGTAGGTGCAGGCCCTGGGGATCCTGAGTTAATTACTCGCAAAGGATATCGTTTAGTGCAAGAGGCAGACGTTGTTATTTACGCTGGCTCCTTGGTAAACCCTGCTATTTTAGAGGCTTGTAAACCAGGCTGTGAAATCCATAACAGTGCTACGATGAACCTTGATGAGGTTTTGGCTGTTATGAAAGCTGCCGTTGAGGCTGGTAAACGTGTAGTTCGCCTTCACACAGGTGACCCTGCTATTTACGGTGCTATTCAAGAGCAAATGGATGCATTGGCTGGCATGGGTATTTCTTATGAAGTCGTGCCAGGTGTAAGCTCTTTCCTTGCTACAGCAGCGGCTTTGAAACAAGAATATACATTGCCAAATGTATCTCAAACAGTTATTATTACGCGTATGGAAGGACGTACGCCGATGCCTCCAAAGGAAAAATTGCGCATGTTAGCATCTCATGAAGCGACAATGTGTATTTTCCTTAGCGTTCAAATGTTAGATAAGGTTGTAGCTGAACTCATCGAGGGTGGTTATGACAAAACAACTCCAGTGGCTATCGTGGTAAAAGCTTCTTGGCCAGACCAACACATTATTCGTGGCACATTGGAAACTATTGCGGATATTGTAGCTAAAGAAGGCGTATTGCGCCAAGCTATGATTGTAGTAAGCCATGTATTAGATAGCGAATACGAATTATCTAAACTCTATGACAAAGGCTTCGCTCACATGTACCGCAGTGCTAAGGACTAGTATGATGAAAGAACTAGAAACTGGTGCGCCTATGACGGGAGCAAAGAAGAATAGAACGGCTATTCTCTCCGTTTCTGAACGAGGAGCAAAGCTGGGTCAACGCATCAAGTCTTTGGTGGCACCTCATGCGGATTGCTTTGAAAAAGAAAACCGTCCCTCTGGTAGTGAGGCTATTTATTTTGATTCCCTCAAAAACCATATTGGACAGATTTTCAAGGAGTATGACCAAGTACTATGTATTATGGCGCTTGGCATCGTAGTGCGTATGATTGCACCATATATTGAACATAAATCCAAGGATCCTGCGGTAGTCGTAATGGACGAAGTAGGACACCATGTGATTAGCTTATTATCTGGTCACCTTGGGGGCGCTAACGAATGGACGCAGTCCATTTCGCTGGCCATCGATGCGGACCCGGTCATTACAACGGCAACGGATGTAAACGGATTGCCAGCGCCTGACGTCTTGGCGCGCCATGAGCATCTGTTAGTAGATGATTTTCAAACCTTAATTAATGTGAACTCTGCCATCGTTGGGGGAGAGCGCGTTGATTATTATATCGATGCAAGCTTAGAGAATGCTGATCATTTAGAGGAAGCTACAAAAGCTTATATTGGTGAACATGGCATAGTTCACGTTGTTTCTTTGGAACAACTAGATTCTATTCCATGTAAAAATGAAAGCGCTGAAGAGGGTGCTTCTCGCGTTGTCATTACGGACAAAGTAATGACCGAGTATGGTCATCAATTGATTTTACGCCCTCGTACCTATACGATGGGGATTGGCTGTCGTCGTGATACGCCAAAGGAATTAATCCTTGATGCTATACAACAATCTTTGACTGCACATCAGCTTTCACCAAAGAGCCTTGTAACGGCAGCATCGGTAATTGTTAAACAAGATGAAGTAGGCCTCTTGGAGGCTATGGAAATTATGGGGTGGCCTATCGTGTTCTATACACAGGACGAGATGGCACCACTTATTGAAGAAGAAAAATTAAAAGAATCTAATTTTGTAAAAGGAACTATAGGAGTAGGAAACGTATGCGAGACAACAGCATTACTAGCGGCCAAGAGCCGAACATTAATACAGCACAAAACAATTTATCCCAAAACAACGGTAGCCATTGCACAGGTAACATCAAAGTAATCGGCATAGGCCCTGGCGATGAAGAGTTTATGACACCGCAAGCACGCGAAGCCATCTTAGCGGCTGATCGTGTTGTAGGTTATTTGACTTATCTTGACTTGATTAAAGACCTTATTGAAGGTAAAGAAACTGTAGGCACTGCCATGATGCAAGAAGTAGATCGTTGCCAACAAGCCGTTGATTTAGCGGTAGAAGGTCATCAAGTAGTTGTAGTATCCTCTGGTGACTCTGGCGTATACGGCATGGCAGGTCTTGTGTTGGAACTTGCTAATAAGGTACCAGCAGAAAAACGTCCTTCCGTAGATATCGTACCTGGCCTTAGTGCTGTAAACGTAGCGGCTTCTGTTTTAGGCGCTCCGTTGATGCATGACTTTGCAGTTATTTCTCTTAGTGACTTGATGACTCCATGGGATTTAATTAAAAAACGTGCTGACCTTTGTGCACAAGGTGACATGGTTATCTCCTTGTACAATCCGCGCAGTAAAAAACGTGTTACTCACTTAGATGAAGTTCGTGAAATCGTTCTTAAATACCGCGACCCAAAAACACCTGTTGGCATCGTGCAAAAAGCAGGACGCCCAGGTCAACATATGGTAATTTCTGACCTTGAAAACTTTACAAAAGAAGAAGTGGATATGCAAACACTTGTTATTATCGGTAATAGCCAAACCTATGTTGAAAATGGCCGCATGATTACACCTCGAGGCTACAAATTATGATTTGGGTCATCGCTGGTACCTTAGATGGTCGTACCTTAGCGGTAGATATTCAAGAACGGACAGGTGAAGAGGTTCTCGTTACTGTTGTGAGTCAGTATGGGGCAGAACTTGCTGCCCATAAGGGAATTACCGTTCATACGGGCCGCCTTGACCAAGAGGCTATGCAAAATTTGATTAAGGAACACAACATACGCTTATTAATCGATGCGAGCCATCCGTATGCTGCTATTGTTACAGCTACGGCTCAAGATGCAGCAAAAGCTAAAGGTATTCCTTTTGTTCGCTTTGAACGTAAAGAGGTACCATTACCAGATTATGATAAATTACATATCGTAGTGGATGAGGTAGAGGCCGCAAATTTAGCTGGCAAATTGGCAAAGGAGAATAACAAACATGTGTATTTGACCACAGGTAGTAAGACAATGCACATCTTTGCTAAATCTGAGGCTTTACAAGATTGTGAAGTATGGACACGTATTTTGCCGACTGCAGAGGTGTTACAAATGATGGAAGACCTCAACG
Organism: Veillonella sp. 6_1_27; assembly: GCF_000163735.1. Classification (NCBI taxonomy): domain Bacteria; kingdom Bacillati; phylum Bacillota; class Negativicutes; order Veillonellales; family Veillonellaceae; genus Veillonella; species Veillonella sp. 6_1_27. The sequence goes on along the minus strand of NZ_GG770215.1, from coordinate 559,327 downwards.
TGAGTCCTAAGCGCATTGTTGCTGTTCAAGGTCCATTTTCTTATGATATGAACCGCATCATGTTCCACGATACACAGGCAAGCGTTGTAGTTATGAAAAACTCTGGCCTTGTAGGTGGTGCTGATACAAAATTACAAGCTGCTATGGATCTTGGTATCCATGTTATTGTTATCGATCGTCCACGTGTTAAACTTGAAAGTCACGTGGTATCATCAAATGATGAATTCTTTAAATTATGGGAGGACACTAATGGATTACGTTAAAAATCCTAAAGCTATTGAAGATAAAAGCATGGAAATCATTTATGATTATGTAAAGGATTTAGGCTTAACAGATGATGAAGTGCGCGTTGTATCTCGTACAGTACATGCGTCTGGTGATGTCGAATATGCTCAACTCGTAAAAATGAGCCCTGATGCTGTTCAAAAAGGTATTGAAGCATTGGATAATGGTGCAGACATTTATACAGATGTAGAAATGGTTCGCACAGGTATTTCTAAGCCAGCTCTTAAAATTCGCGGCAATGAAGTGCACTGCTTAATTAAAGACGAAAATGTAGCTAAAATGGCTAAAGAATTAGGTGTAACTCGTTCCATTGCGGCTATGCGTACCTTTGGTAAACAACTAGAAGGACAAATCGTTGCTATCGGTAATGCACCAACTGCATTGTATGAAGTGTTGCGCCTTGCTCTTGAAGAAGGCATTAAACCAGCTCTTATTATTGGTATCCCTGTAGGCTTTGTAGGTGCTGCAGAATCCAAAGACTATTTGATGGAAGTATCCCCAGTTCCTTACATCACTGTAAAAGGCAACAAAGGCGGTAGCCCAATCGCTGCCTCCGTATGTAATGCATTACTTTACACAGACGTAAAACGTAATGACATGCTCTTTGTGGAAGGTAAAGAATCTAAATAATATAAAACCCGAATCGTGTTTTAGTAGTTTTGCGATTCGGGTTTTACTGTATATATTTTTCAGAATAATTGCTAAACATAGTCAGATATAATGTATTAGATTTCTTATAATGTAGTTAATTTTGAGAGGGGGTTCATATGGCATCAAGTAATGAACGAAAATTATTTCGTGTATCAGTGATTTGTATCTTAATCATCGCCGTTATTATGAGCATGATTATATCTCTTATTTGGGGATCAACACCCGTATCATTAGCTGAGATTTGGCATACATTATGGTCTAGTGAGCTAACTGATACATCTTCACAAATTATTTGGAATATTCGATTGCCTCGCAATATTGTAGCTGCGTTAGTGGGGGCTTGTCTAGCTGTATCTGGTGCAATTTTGCAAGCAGTTATGAAAAATCCCCTAGCAGATCCACAGATTGTAGGGGTATCCTCTGGTGCCGGATTAGCTGGTGTTATCATATTTATTTTATTTCCTGGGTATGATCATATAGTTCCTTTAGTGGCCTTTTTAGGTGCTATGGCTGCAGCACTCATGGTGTATGCATTAGCATGGAAAAATGGAGTGCGACCTAGTCGTATTATCTTAGCTGGTGTTGCGGTCGCAGCCTTTTTAGGCTCAGGTATTTCAGCACTACTTGTATTCTTTGGTGATCGTGTACAAGGGGCATTGCTTTGGATGGTAGGGGGACTCGCTGCACGCAGTTGGCCTCAGGTAGAAGTGCTGTTTCCATATGCTATAATTGGTCTTATTTTTGCCTGTTTAGGAGCTAAACGACTTACCATTTTAAGTTTAGGTGATGAAACTGCAAAGGGATTAGGCCTTAAGGTAGAACAAACACGGTTTATTATGACTGCAGTGGCTGCTCTTTTAGCGGCTGGTGCTGTAAGTATAGCTGGGCTTATCGGATTTGTAGGTTTGGTTATTCCCCATATGTTACGTCTTATAATCGGTAACGACTATGCATATTTACTGCCTGGATCCGCATTATTAGGCGCACTAGTTCTTGTTGTCAGTGATACAATAGGACGTGTTATGTGGAGCCCTATAGAGGTACCAGTGGGCATTATTATGGCATTTTTTGGAGCGCCGTTCTTCTTGTATCTGTTGAGGAGGGATAACTAATGAATACCGCTATTGATGTAAAACAGTTATCCGTAACTCTTGGTAATCGTCATATTCTACATGACATTAATGTATCGGTTCCTATCGGTAAAATTACGACATTAATTGGGCCTAATGGTTGTGGTAAAAGTACGCTTTTACGATCTATGATCGGATATATTCATAGTCCTCATGAATGTATTACCATATTTGATAAACCGTTACAATCATATTCTCAAAACAATCTGGCAAGGCAAATGGCATTTTTGCCACAAGTACCGAATATGCCAAAGGATATGACTGTAGAAGAATTGGTATATTGTGGACGGTATCCATACCAAACGTGGTGGAAAAACACGGCTAAAGAAGATCGTGAGATTGTTGACTATGCGTTACATATCACGAAAACGAATCATTTGCGAGAACAATTAATCCCATTCCTATCTGGTGGTGAACGGCAACGCGTTTGGATTGCTATGGCGCTAGCACAGCAACCAAAATTATTAGTCTTAGACGAACCAACAACATATTTAGATATTAATCACCAATTAGAAATTATGGAGTTATTGAAACGATTAAATAAGGAACAAGATTTAACCGTTCTCATGGTACTTCACGAACTAACACAGGCGGTTCAATATTCACATTATATGGCTGTTATAAAAGAAGGCCATTTAGTAGTATCAGGAGAGACAAGTAAAATTATATCGGATGAGTTGTTTAGAGATGTATTCTCTGTAGATGTACAACTTGATACATTTGATAATAAAAAATATGTGCGCGTAAAAGGATTAGTTGAGTAGCTTGATACTAATAGAAAAAGAGGGCATTCCCTATTTGGGGGATGCCCTCTTTCGCATGATACAATATGTTAGAATGTAACATTAATACCGTATGCTTCTTTAACTAAACGTGCCATAGCTTCAGGTGTTTGTAGTCCTGGGTTTAATAGGAATAGTTTAGATGGTAAGTATATTACGCGGTTATTTTGTACGGCTTTTAAATTAGCCCATGCAGGATTATCTGTCATAGCTTGTTTCATAGCTTTTGTAATTTCTTCTTCTTTACCCATTGTAACAACAAAGATAATATCAGGGTTATCTGCAGTCAATGTTTCAAGAGAGTAAGGGACAGTTTTATCCTTAGTTGTGCCTTCTAAGTGGGAGGCAACAACGTTTGTCATGCCTAGTTCTTTTACCATAGATGCAGTAACTGCTTCATCAGTTTCGGCAGTTACACCTTTTCCTGTGGCACGTAATACGGCAACACGTGCAGGCTGTTGATTCTTAACAGCATCTTTTACCTTGGTAATATTGCTTTCATAGGTATTAATAACAGATTTAGCCTTATCTTGATGGTTGGTTAACTCGCCAAGGAATGTTAACATTGGTACATTATCTTTAATACCATCGTAATCAAAAAGTACGGTTGGAATATTATTAGCTTGTAATTGGGATTCATATTTTTTATGTTGATTTACTAAACCCAATACTACATCTGGCTTCAAGCCTAATAGTTGTTCCATGTTGATATTTGCAGTTTGACCAAGAGCGGGTAGAGCTTCTAATTCTGGGGCTAATTTATCCGTTGTATTGGCACGGCTAATGGCTTTACCATCGACAGCATAAAGCATAGATAAAACAGAATTAGATAATACAGCAATTTTTTGTGGATCCTTTGGTACAGTATAGGTTTGACCATTAAAGGTCAACTCCTTCGTAGTAGCAGAAGAGCTGGATGTGGTTTTACCACACCCAGCTAGTGCTAGTACAATCATAACCAAAGCGATACTACCGAGTAGTAGTTTTTTCATGATGTACTCCTATGAATGTTATATATGCAATAACGATCTTAGTTATATTGATTATTTTTCTAATGCATCCCAAGCTTCGTTAGCACGTTCAACGAATAAGTTACGGATGTTTTGGTTTTCACCTAAACCATGGATGTAAGTGTCAACTTTGAAGCCTTCTTTTTCAAGAATGGATTTGTGGGAATCTGGTTCGTTACCAGCCATGTCGTTGTTTGCATGGTCACCAGCAACCATCATGAAAGGCATCAATGTAACATGTTTAATACCATGTAATTTCAATTGAGGGATAACTTGTTCAAGATTTGGTGTACCTTCTACTGTGTAGATGAATACATTTTTCATGCCAAGAGTATGGATACGGTCTTGAATTACAGAATAGTATGCATTGGAAGGATCTGGAGTACCATGAGCCATGATAAGAAGACCATCTTCTTTACCTAATTTAGGGAATTGGGATTGAACAGCTTTTAATGTTTCAATAACTTGGTCAGTTTGGTTTTCTTGACCCATCCAGTACATAAGAGAAGTACCGAGTGTCATTTTTTTGAAATCATTTTTGTATAAATTATATACTGCTGCATCGTAGTTATATTCCATACCAGGAATTACATCTAGAGATGCCAATGCAACGCGAGTGTAACCATCTTTTTTAAGTTCAGCTAAAGCTTCTTCAGGCGTAGGGTATGTTATACCTTCTTTTTGTTGGATACGATCACGAATAATATGGCTTGTGAAAGCAGTTATCACTTTAGTATTTGGGTGAGCTGCCTTAATAGCATCTACAGTAGCATCGATTGTTTTCACACGAGTATCTTTATAAGTTGTACCAAAGCTCATAACAACCATAGCATCTTTGTTTGGCAAGTTTTGTAAAGCTTCTGTATTATGTGTACGAACACCAATTGCAGCGGCTTCTTTCAATGCTGGTGTAGGATCTTTTACTTCCTCATTTAATTGATATGCAGCATTAGATACAACTGGTGCACCAAAGGATACTGCAAGACCTAGAATAGCGGATGCTAAAGCTAATTGTTTTTTCATTTCTATACTCCTATCTATAACTATAACTACACTAATATGCAATCATTTACATAGTTCTATTATATGAAAACTATGGATTCATCGCATATATATAACCTTATTTCAATCGTAACAAAGCGGAAAACAGGTGTCAATAAACCCTATACCCCTAGAAGTATAGAGAAATTAAAAAGTTTTTAATAAATTAATGTGATGAATAAAGTATGATAGTACATTTTATAATTATATTCTTATTGGTTATAAGGATATGAATATGTGAATATATAAGTAATTTTATTTAGGATTATTTTGATGGGGCCCCATAATATTACTACAATTAAATCAATCGTTATAAATATTAATTTTGATATTTTTTCTCATTGACTTCTATAGATTAATCTTGTACTATTATTACATAGTAGTTGATAACAATTTTCAATTGTGAAAGTTGTTTCATGTATGAGTAATATGGAGGTCACATATGAAAGGCATAATTATTGCATCCTTTGGATCAATTTACCAAGATGCTGTGGAGAAATCCATTGGCAGTATAGAGAAAAAAGTACGTTCCATGTATAGCGATATGGAGGTACGCCGTGTATTCTTATCTGATGCATTAGTAGAGAAGTGGAATGAGAAGTACGAGGATAAGATTTCTTCTTTCACAGAGGCTATGCAAGATTTCGCTCGTATGGGTATCGATGAGGTGTACATTCAACCTATTACATTGGTGGCAGATCAGTGCTACCAACAAATGCGCAAACAAGCATTAAAATTTTTACATAGCAATGAATATGGTTTTAGCCAGGTAAATATTGGTAAACCATTGCTTACCTCTTTAGGTGTAAAAAATTATGCCGATGATTATGAAGCAACATTAGAAAGCATTGTTCGTCACGTTAATACAAAAGCACTTAATAAATCTGTTGTGCTCATGGCAAATGGTCAAAATCAATTAGAGTTCAGTACATTGCAATTAAAAGCTATGTATGGAGCAGCGCCAAACGTAGTAGTATTTACTACAAATGGTTTCCCTACATTCAAACAAGCTCTTACTTTCTTGGATCGTATGGGGCATAAAGATTTATTAGTTGTACCATTGGCTCTCATAGGTTCTACACATTTAATGGACTATCTTGGCGGTGAACGCTCCGATTCCATTTATGCTTTACTCGCTGAGGAAGGCTACAATGTTGATATCTGGAATGAAGGGCTTGGGGAAAATCCACATGTACAAGATTTATTCTTGAAACATTTAGGTCAAGCTATCCGCATGTCTGATCGTAAACGGCCCATGCCTAGAGAATCCGTAAAACCTGTCATGACAAATTCTCGCTTAGAAGCGCAAGGTTTGATTTCTTGATATTTGTTATTACATAATTAGACATACAACACTCCACTCTTTCACATTAATAAAAATCCTCCTTGTTGGACATCCAATGAGGAGGATTTTTACATTTACCATGAAAGATAAGAATAATTTCTATTTTATACGTACCACGGTATGCCCCTATAGAATGGTCTATGGTATGATTAAGATACATTATTAGTTAATATAAGGAGACATTCATGAAACAAGCTATCTTAGTTGTTGCCTTTGGATCCACTGTGGACAGTGCTCGTGAACATAATATCGATTCCGTAGTAGAACATATTCGTAAATCGTATCCGGATTATACTGTAGAATTAGCTTTTTCCTCTCGTATCATCGTTAAGCGCTTACGTGAGCGTGGTATTGAGATTCCTACTGAACAAGGGGCGTTAGAAAAACTAATTCGAGAAGGTTATACACATGTATATGTGCAGCCACTTCATTTCACCGGTGGTGAAGAGTTCGATAAATTGAAAAATAATATCCTTGCTCATGAAGGTGAAGGTCAACTCGAAGTATTGCGTGTAGGTAGACCTCTCGTATACTATATGGGACAAGAAGAGCACCCAGATGATTACCAAATCTTGATTGACCGTTTCATTAAATCTCTTAATATTTCCAAAGATGATGGTTTGTTATTGGTCGGTCATGGAGGTCTTGGTTCTGGCAATTCTTCATATGGTAATTTACAGTTTAAGCTAATCCGTAATGGACTTACGAATGTGCGTATTGCTGTACTTGAAAACGCACCATATGTGTCAGATGTAGCAATGCCTTGGGAATGGCTTGATGGTAAACGTCCAAAAACAATTTATGTACATCCTTTATTATTGGTACTCGGGGATCATGCACAAAATGATTTATTTGGTGACGAAGAGGATAGTGTTGTTAATGAACTTTCTGGAGCAGGATATGCGGTTAAACCAATTCATAGTGCTCTAGGTGAATATGAAGCGATTCATGATATTTTCCGTCAACATGTGCAAGATTGTATTGATGATTTGTATGGCAAACGTAGCCCACATCGTCCTGCAATTCCAAATATTAAATAGTATCTTTGTATATATTGTATAAATTGGTTATAATAAAAGATATTGCAATTATAAATAGAAGTGTGACTATAAGAATAGGAGATACCCATGAAAGGTAAATTATATGGTATTGGCGTAGGCCCTGGCGATTCTGAATTAATGACTGTGAAAGCTGCTCGCATCGTAGGTGAAGCAGATATTATCATCACACCTAAAACAGAAAAAAAAGATGGTTCCGTAGCCCTTGATATCGCATCCCCATATATCCAAGAACATACAGAAATCGTTCCCGTAGTATTCCCAATGGTGTTGGATGATTCTACGCAAGAGGAAGGCTGGCAAGAGGCTAAACGCGTTATCTTGTCTTACTTAGATGAAGGTAAAAGTGTTGTATTCTTAACATTGGGTGACCCTATGTTCTACAGTACATATATGTATGTATATCGTTTGATTGAAAATACAGGTCATGAAATTGAAACAATTCCTGGCGTTACTGCATTCTGTGCAATCGGATCTCACCTTGGCTACCCAATCGTAGAGAAGGAAGAAGTATTGGCCATCGTTCCAGCTACAGCGCCTAAAGAAAAAATCGATGCTGTATTGGCTGTTGCAGATGATGCAGTTATCATGAAGGTATATAAAAACTTTGATGAAGTACAAGAAACCTTGATTAAACATAATATGGCAGATGATGCGGTTATGATTAGCCGTGTAGGTTTGCCTGATGAGCAAGTATTTATAGGTTTAGATAATATACCAAAAGATACTAAACTCAACTACTTATCAACAATTCTTGCAAAACGCAAGGATCGTTAACAAACACGTCGTATTACGAGGTAATATCTATGAACACAGTACAGATTCCACGTGTTGTCATTGCTGGTACCAACTCTGGTGTTGGTAAAACAACTATCGTAGCGGGCTTATTGGCCGCTTATGCAAATGGTGGACGTACGGTGCAATCTTTTAAAGTGGGCCCGGATTATATCGATCCGGGCTTTCATAAAATTGCATCCGGCCGTGACAGCTATAATTTAGATACGTGGCTCGTGCCACCTCACAAGTTAACTCCTTTCTTTGCTACTATGGCGCACGATGTAGACCTTGCCATTATTGAAGGTGTTATGGGCCTTTACGATGGTGGTCGAGAAGGCGTTAGTTCTACGGCTCAAATTGCTAAACAGTTAAATGCACCAGTGGTGCTTGTTATCGATTGCAAGGCTATGGGTGAAAGTGCAGCTGCTATTGCAAAAGGCTTCCGTGACTATGACTCAGAGGTAAACTTTGGTGGTGTTATCTTAAACCGCTTAGGCTCTGCTAATCATGAGCGTATGGTTCGTGAAGGAATGGATAAAATCGGTGTACCCGTTATTGGTGCCATTTATCGTGATGATCGTATGCATTCTCCAGAACGTCATTTAGGACTTACACCGGTTACTGAAATTGATCCAACAGAGGCGATTAATACGATTCGAGAAGCTGTTGAGAAAATGGTAAATCTCGATGCACTATTGGAAATTGCTACTAATGCACCAACTATCGAACTACCAGATTCTATAGATGTTAAAACCATTGAAAAACGTGTGAAAATCGGTGTAGCTTATGATGAGGCGTTCTCTTTTTACTATCCAGCTAGTCTTGCTGCGTTAGAGGAAAAAGGGGCTGAGCTTGTTTACTTTAGTCCCCTTAATGACTCTGTGATTCCTGATGTAGACGGACTTGTATTCGGTGGTGGCTTCCCAGAAATGTTTTTATTCCAGTTATCTAGTAATGAGTCTATGAAGGAATCTATCCGCCAAGCTAATGAAAAAGGTATGCCTATATATGCCGAGTGTGGTGGCCTCATGTATCTTTGTGAAAATATTCATGACTTCGAAGGTTCTATATATAAAACTGTAGGTATTGTACCTGCCAATTGTGTGATGCAACAAAAGCTTCAAAAGGTGGGCTATGTTACAGCAACTGCAAAGAGAGATACTTTGCTAGGCGCTATGAATACAGCCATTCATGGTCATGAGTTCCATTTCTCTACAATGGAGCCAACTATAGATGACTTCCCATGGGCTTTTCATTTAGAAGGGGGCCGTAAACCTCAATCGTATGACGGCGGCTATGCAACAGAAAATGTATTAGCTTCTTACTTACATTTGAACTTTGCTGGCTCTGATGAAGGGGCACAACACTTTGTTGATACATGTGCTGTTTATAAAGCCCAAAAGTAATAGATGTATAAATGTATTTAATAGGTTTATATGACTAAGTGTTATCACAATTACATTCTGCGGGACAGTTCGTATTAAAGGAGCTATTATGGAAGAACGTGGGTTAATTCTAGTTAATACAGGGAATGGTAAAGGTAAAACAACAGCTGCATTAGGCGTTGTTTTACGTGCTGTCGGACAAGGTTTCAAGGTTCTTATATTACAATTTATTAAGAGCGGCAATGGCTATGGTGAATTGTCAGGTCTCGCTAAACTAGGTGATCAAGTTGAAATTCGCTCTATGGGAAAAGGCTTTATTTACTATAAACGGGATGAAGTAGGGGAAGCTGAGCTTGCTCGCCACAAAGAAGCAGCACAAGCCGCTTGGCGTACATTGGTAGAAGAAGTAAACTCCGACAAATGGGATCTAATTGTTATGGATGAAATAAATAATGCTATTAATTATGAGCTTATTGATGTGAATTCTGTAGTGGAAATGCTAAAAAATAAGCCTAAAAGACTTCATGTTGTTTTGACGGGGCGTTATGCTAAACCTGAAATCATTGATATGGCGGATACTGTAACAGAAATGAAGGTAGTAAAGCATGCTTATGAAAAGGGAATAAAAGCTGCTAAAGGAATAGAATTTTGATTTAATTCAAAAAAATCGAAAATAATCGAAAAAGACCTTGCTAAAACTATATCGAAAATGTATAATATAGTTATAAGCACAGAGGTGCTCAATATTCTTGACATTAAGTATGTATATAAGACTAACCAGGAGGTTAACTATGGCTGTACATGATTACATTAAATCTGGCGATTTCGCTACTGAAAAACACGTTCCTGTTATCGAAACAGTTGATACTGTAAAAGCAGGTGAAACATTCCACGTTACTTTATCCGTAGGTAAAGATATTGCACATCCAAACACTGTAGAACATCACATTGATTGGATTAAATTGTACTTCGTAGCTGAAGGCACTCAATTACCATTCGAAGTTGGCGCTATCGAGTTCAACGTTCATGGTGACGGTGCAACTGCAAACGAAGGTCCTGTAGCAGCAGTTTCTGAAGGTACTTTAGCAGTAGCTTTGAAAAAATCCGGTAAATTGATCGCTGTTTCCTACTGCAATATCCATGGCTTGTGGGAATCCGAAAAAGATATCGTAGTTGCTTAATTAACTATTACAACTAATAAAGACCAGCCCGAGGGCTGGTCTTTTTGTATATCTATGTGTTTACATAGCTTAATAATGAGGTAAAGTTAAACTTTCAATAGTAGGTATTTAATGGCATTATGGCTAATATATGTTAGGATTATTTAATGCATATTCATAATATTATAAACATATTATTTGATTTTTAGTGTCCGCATAAAAAGGAGTTTTGTATCACTCCAGTGGATTAATTGCTGTACATCCCTTTACAGTGCTATTTGTTTGTGGTAAAGTATATGCATATTGATATTTAGTAAACATAGTTAAATGAGGGATTATTGTGGCCTTAATCGTTAAAAAATTTGGTGGTAGTTCTGTAGCTACACCAGAAAAAATATTTAATATTGTTGATCGCGTTCTTCGTGAGAAGCAAGCTGACGATAAAATCGTTCTTGTTGTATCCGCTATGGGTGATACAACTGATGACTTGGTGGCCTTAGCTAAACAAGTTACATCCAAGCCGTATGGTCGTGAAATGGATCGTTTGTTATCTACAGGTGAACAAGTAACAATTGCATTGATGGCAATGGCTTTTAACGAACGTGGTCAGGAATCTGTATCCTTAACAGGTGATCAAGCAGGTATTACAAGTAGTGATACGTTTAATAAAGGTCGCATTTTGGGCGTTGATCCTAATCGTGTGTTTGAAGCTTTGGATGAAGGTAAAATTGTAGTAGTTGCTGGTTTCCAAGGTATAACTGAATATGGTGATATGGTGACATTAGGCCGTGGGGGCTCTGATACAACAGCTGTTGCATTGGCAGGTGCTATGAAAGCTGATGTATGTGAGATTTTTACGGATGTAGACGGCGTATATTCTACAGATCCTCGCGTGGCGAAGGAAGCTTTCAAATTAGAAGAAGTAACGTATGGTGAAATGCTTGAAATGGCACGCCTTGGTGCAGGTGTAATGCAACCGCGTGCCGTAGAAATGGGTTTCCGTTATGGTGTACCTATTCATGTACGTTCTACATTTAGTGATAAACCAGGTACTATTATTCGGGAGGATTATACTGTGGAAGCAAATAAACACGTAATTACTGGCGTAGCTGATGATACAAATACAGCAAAAGTAGCCCTTGTAGGCGTTGAAAATAAACCAGGCGTTGCAGCGACTGTATTTAAAGCATTAGCTGCTAGAAACGTTGACGTAGATATGATTGTTCAATCTATCCGTTCTGTGGGAGAACCAAAAACTGATCTTATCTTTACAGTAGCTATGGATGATGTGGTACTAGCTCGAGAAGTATTAGAAGAATTACAAAAAGCAGTAGATATTGAAGCTGTTAATATCGATGAAAAAATGGCGAAAGTTTCCATTATTGGTGCAGGTATGTTAGGACAACCTGGTGTAGCTGCGCAAATGTTTGATATCTTGAGCCAAGAAGGTATCAATATTGAAATCATTTCTACTTCTGAAATTAGTATTTCTTGTCTTGTTGCTGAAGATCGCGTAAAAGATGCCGTTCGTGTAATTCATAATGGCTTATTATTAGATCAACGAGGTTAATTACTTCATGGATAGTCTACGTAGTTTTATGGATGAAATGCTCAATGACCAAGGTCGTAAGGAAGGTTTCATTAGCGATCTACTAGGAAATCTAAAAAATCAGCCTATTCCAACATTGGAACAAGCTCAAACTGGTTATACAACAATGAGTAATTTACATGGTATCTTCTATGATTACGATAAGTCTGAGGTTACTATTACTTACAAGGTTGTACCAGATATGTATCAACCATATACATTGAGCTTTATACAATTTGAAGCCGTGTTAGAAGGCTTATTAACCTTACGTCGCAATCAAAAGTGGCAGATGCAACATAATAAATAATATGAACCCCATGGGTATACTTGCCTATGGGGTTTTGTAATTCGATAATTATTCTTAACATCTATATATAGAGTCATCGATATGATATAATAAATTATTCAGAGAGAAATCATTATATTTGTATAGAAAGAAGGGACAGCATGGAAATAAATAAGGTTTATTCTGGCTTTCGCCTTGACCGCATTGAGCGCATTGATGAGATCAATGGTACCGCTTATGAAATGAAACACGAAAAGTCTGGTGCACGTTTAATTTATATTGATTCACCAGATTCTAATAAAGTATTCAATATCGCTTTTAGAACAACGCCACATAATAGTACTGGTGTAGCACATATTATGGAACATTCCGTTTTATGTGGTTCTCGTAAATTTCCTTTAAAAGAGCCATTTGTTGAGCTTGTTAAGGGGTCTTTAAACACGTTCTTAAACGCTATGACATATCCTGATAAAACGATGTATCCAGTAGCCAGCAAAAACGATAAAGACTTCCACAATTTGATGGACGTATATCTTGATGCTGTATTGTATCCACGCGTTCGCGATGATGCAGAAATCGTGATGCAAGAAGGTTGGCATTATGAACTAGATAATGCGGAAGATGAACTTACCTATAAAGGTGTTGTATTCAATGAGATGAAGGGGGTTTATTCCTCTCCGGATTCCGTTTTAGAACGTCAAATGATGCGTGAGCTTTTCCCAGATACCACTTACGGTGTTGATTCTGGTGGGGATCCTGATCATATTACAGATTTAACTTATGAAGAGTTCCAAGAGTTCTATCGCGTTCATTATCATCCGTCCAATAGTTATATTTTCCTTTATGGTGATATGAATATTGAAGAGCAATTAGCATTCTTGAATGATGAGTACTTAAGTCATTTCGATGCTATTGAGGTTGATACTGAGGTTGGCTTACAAGCTCCATTTATGGAAGGTAAAGTGGTGAGCTATCCATACAGCGTAGGTTCTGAAGAACCTACAGATAACCGTACTTTGCATTCTTTTGCCTATGTTTTGCCTGATGTAACACCTGAGCATAGCTTGGCTTTTGAGATTTTAACACATGCTTTGTTGACATCTCCTGCGGCTCCTCTTAAACAGGCTTTGGTGAAAGCAGGTATCGGCTCTGATGTAAGTGGTTATTATCTTGATAGTATTCGTCAACCAATGTGGACCGTGCAAGCAACTGGTTCCAATCTCGATAAACAAGCTGACTTGCAGCGTATTGTGGAATCTACATTGCAAGAACTTTGTGATAACGGTTTAGATAAAGAATTATTAGAAGCTTCTTTGAATAGTATTGAGTTTGCTCTTCGTGAAAGCGACTTTGGTGGTCGCCCAATCGGTTTAGCTTATGTTATTCGTATGATGGATAATTGGCTATATGACAATGATCCACTGGAGCTATTACACTACGAAGAAGCATTAGTGAATATTCGCAAGGGCTTATCTGGTACGTACTTTGAAGATTTGATTCGTCAATCTATCTTAAATAACAATCATAAAGTGCTTGTTTCTATTTATCCTGAACGTGGTCTTCAAGAGCGCAAGGATGCAGAGGTTAAAGAGCATTTAGCCGCTGTAAAAGCTAAGATGTCTCCAGAAGAAATCGAAGCAATTGTAGAGCAAACAAAACGACTTAAACTTCGTCAAGAGGCTCCAGATAGTGACGAAGCATTAGCGTCGATTCCATTGCTTGAATTATCAGATTTAAATCCTAATATTGAAGAAGTAGAACGTCGTGAAAGTAAAATTGGCAATACTACAGTACATTTTGTACCTACTTTCACAAAAGGCATCAACTATGTAGGTCTTTACTTTAATTTAAGTTGTCTTACAGAAGATGAGTTGTTCTATGCCGATATTCTAAGTGATATTATCGGTCGTATCAACACATCTGAACGTGGCTATGAAGCATTGGCGAAAGATATCAATATGAATCTTGGTGGTTTAAGCTCAGATATTACGGCTATTAGCAAAGATGGTAAGCGTGATGAATTTACGCCTCTCATGATTGTTCGAGCTAAAGCCTTGCATTCTAAATTACCTGACTTATGCCGTTTGATTAACGAAGTAGTACAAAAAGCAGATTATAGTGACCATAGACGCTTGACCGAACTTGTTCAAGAAAGCAAAGCTATTTGGGATAATGAAGCGTTTCGTCGTGGCAACTCCATTGTAAGTCAACGTGTTATGGCACAAGTATCTGCAGTTGGTAAATTTAGAGATAATGGTAACTTTGGTTACTATCAAAAGATTAGCGAATTGGCTTCTAATCCTGCGGCATTACCATTATTGCCTGAAAAATTAGCTGATGTGGCTCGTAAGATTTTCCGTGCTAATAATGTGGATATCATGTTCGTTGGTGAAGAAGGCGAATTAGAAGCCTTTGAACATCTCATGAAACCATTGATTGAAACCTGGGATACTACTGACTTAAGTAATGATACATTAAAAATTACGCGTTTGTCTGGTAATGATGGTATCGTTACAGCTGGTAAAGTTCAATACGTAGCTCAAGGTGGTAACTTTATAGACCATGGGTATAAACACGTAGGCCCAATGAGTGTATTGGAAACGATTTTACGCTATGAGTATCTATGGATTCGTATTCGTGTACAAGGCGGTGCTTACGGTGCCTTTGCAAACTTCTATGACGATGGTAATATGATTTTCTGTAGCTATCGCGATCCAAACTTGGTAGAAACATTAAATGTATATAAAGAATTACCTCAATACCTTCGTGAGTTTACGTTGACTGATCGTGAGATGCGTAAATATATTATCGGTACTATGAGCTCCTTGGACTTGCCTATGACTCCTGCGTTGCGTGGTCCACGTGCGATGGGAATGTATTTTAGCGGTGCTAAACTAGAGGATAAGGTAGAGTTTCGTAAACAAGTTATCGCTTGTAAGCCAGAGGATATCGTTGCTTTAGCAGATGTGGTAGAACCAGTATTGAAGGATAATCATATTTGTACAATGGGGAATGAACAAAAAATTAAAGACGCTGGTAAGGTATTCGATAACATTATTTCTCTAGGATAATCGTTTTATATCATTTATAGTGGCATATTCTGTGTAAGTTTACGGGATATGCCACTTGTTTTGTACTGTAGGAGAGCATCATGAAAGGACGATTTGCTCCAAGCCCCACAGGATATATCCATCTCGGAAATGTATGGATAGCCCTCTTATCTTATATTTCTACGAAGCAACAAAAAGGGCAGTATGTTGTGCGAATGGAGGATATAGACATCCAACGCTCTAAACGTGAGTTAGGGGAAGCTCTATTAGATGATTTAGAGTGGCTAGGATTTGAATGGGATGAAGGACCTCGCGTTGGTGGTCCAGAAGCAACATATTGGCAAAGTGAACGACAAACATATTATGGAGACGTATTAGAAAATCTTGCATCAGAAAAACTAATTTATCCTTGCTTTTGTAATCGCACAAGATTGCATTCTATTGCTTCGGCGCCCCATGTAGGAGAGGTAGTACATCGATATGATGGTCATTGCCGCCATCTAGAGGATAAATTGATAAAAGAGTTTATGATGTCTAAGGAACCATCTTTACGTTTAGCCGTTAATTCCTGTGATATAGATTTCGTAGATCGTTGGCAAGGCTTTCAACATATTCATTTGGAAGGTGAATTAGATGATTATGTATTGCGTCGTGGTGACGGTATGTATGCCTATAATTTAGCTGTTGTACTGGATGATATTGCTATGGGGATAACAGAGGTCATTCGTGGAGACGATTTACTAGAGACTACAGGGCAGCAAATATATTTATATAGAACATTACAAACCAGTTTCAAATCTAAAAATATACAACTACCTTCTTATGGGCATGCTCCATTATTAATTGATTCTGAAGGGCATAGATTATCTAAGCGACAAAAGAGTATTACTATTCGTGAATTACGTGAAAATCAATGGTCTCCTAATAGAATTTTAGGTGAGCTGGCTATTGTAGGGGGGGTAGTTGAGGCTCATACATTAAGTCGTAGAGAAATTAGTTTATCTGAATTAATTGAGATTGATTTAAATGTACCTAGTCTTAGTCAGAAAACGATTGAGATACAAATTAAAGAATAGAGTAGTAAAATAGTATTGATTTATGTTATAGGATGTTTGCTAAAAGAGAATAATTCTTTAACTATATAATTCGATATAATATATTGACAATATTCGATATTTATTTATAATAGTATATAAGAGGTGGTCGAAATGACAATTCAACAAGCTTTAGATCAAAAAGTATGGGCCGTTATTGGAGCTACCCATAAAACCGAGAAGTTCGGTTATAAGATTTATAAATGTCTTAAAGATCACGGATATGAAGTATATCCAGTCAATCCTAATATTGCAGAAATAGATGGAGACACTTGTTACTCTAGTCTTTCTGCACTTCCCGTTGTGCCTGCTGTGGTAGATTTTGTTGTACCAGAAGCAGCGGGGTTAGCTGCACTTGATGAATGCAAAGAACTTGGCATTCCTGTTGTGTGGTTGCAACCAGGGGCGGATAAACCATCTGTTGTTGAAAAAGCACATGCTTTAGATCTGCATGTCATTCAAGATTGTGTATTAGTTCAATTACCGTAGGAGGGTACAATGAGCGAATTAAAAGATTTAAAAACTGCTGAATATCAAGATTTAGTAAACCAAGGTGGTGTTACTGTTGTTGACTTCTGGGCTCCATGGTGCGGTTATTGCGTACGTATGATGCCAATCATTGAAGAAATTGCAGGTGAGCTTGAAGGTAAAGCTAACTTTGTAAAAGTAAACGCTGATGAAGAACCAGAATTAGCACGTAACTTACAAGTTGAAGTATTGCCTACATTCGTTATTCTAAAAGATGGTGAAGTAGTAGACCGTAAAATTGGTTTCTTGCCTAAAGGCGATCTTCAAGCGGCTATCGAATCTAAATTCTAATACTATAATTAAAATCATATAAATAGAGGAAAACCTCATCAATGTATGTGTTGTACATTGATGAGGTTTTTTGCTTTTTTAATATAGACCTAAATATATATAACGTTTATGCGTTACTAAACATAATACATTGAGTTCCTAAACATAATACATCTAAAAGTGGGGTTTATGTCCATTTAAGGATTGGTATTATGCAATTGTGGTGGAGAGTGGTTTAAATTGTTTATTTTTGAATATTTAATCGAACATATGTATTGTAGAAAAGAGGAGAAAAATAGAGATTAAACAAGAAAAATATAAAAAAGTGGGATAAAAATAGATTTTTTATTGTGAAAGGTGGGGAATTGTGGTAGAATTTACCATATAGTGGTGGATAAGAAATAGTAAAGGGCGGTGATACATATGTTCATGGGCGAATATAATCACACCATTGATACAAAAGGGCGGATGATTATACCTGCTAAAATACGTGAACAACTAGGCGATTTGTGCATCGTTACAAAAGGCCTAGATAACTGCTTGGCTATTTACACCGAAGAGGCATGGAAAAAAATTTCTACAGCTTTACAATCACAATCCTCCACTAAAGCTAGCGTGCGTGCTTTAAAACGTTTTGTTTTTGGTAGTGCTGCTGAACTTGAATATGATAAACAAGGTCGTGTCCTCATTCCTGTACCATTACGTGAATATGCAAGCCTTGATAAACAGGCTGTTATTGTAGGTGCTGGAGACCACGTTGAAATTTGGAGCCGTGAAAAATACGATTTCTATGATGAGCAAGTGGCTGAAAGTATGGAAGAATTAGTTGAAGGGCTTGAAGGGATTATGTTATAGGAGGCTATGATGGAATTTAATCATACTAGCGTACTCTTACGTGAAACGGTGGACTCCGTCGTAACTAATCCAAAAGGCATTTATGTGGACTGTACCCTTGGTGGGGCAGGACATGCTCATGCAGTGGGCGAGATACTAGATCCAGAAGGCATGATTATAGGTTTAGATCAAGATGAAGATGCTTTGAGTGTAGCTCGACAGCGTTTATCTGATTTGAAATGTCAGGTGTTAACGATACCTACAAACTTTTCTAACTTAAAAGACGCTCTCCAAAATGCGGGCATTTATGAAGTCGATGGTTTTATATTTGATCTTGGTGTATCCAGCTATCAACTAGATACTCCTGAACGAGGTTTTTCATATATGAATGATGGACCTCTTGATATGCGAATGGATAAAGATGCACCTCTCACGGCAGAGGAAATTGTCAATGAATATGACAGTGAACAATTACTGCAAATTATCCGCGATTATGGGGAAGAACGATGGGCTAAACGAATTGTCGAGTTTATTGTTGAAGCACGTCAAGAAAAAAGAATTACTACTACTGGTGAGTTGGTTAGAATTATTAAGAATGCAATACCTGCAAAGGCGCGACAAGATGGACCTCATCCGGCAAAACGGACGTTTCAGGCCATACGTATTGAAGTAAATAGAGAATTAGCAATTTTGCATGATAGTTTTGTAGATGCTGTATCGATGTTAAAACCAAAGGGAAAGATTGGAGTTATTACATTCCACTCCTTGGAAGATCGAATTACAAAGCAAACTTTTAAAGAGTTAAGTACTGCATGTATATGTCCTCCACAATTGCCTGTGTGTGTTTGTAATCACAAGGCAGTTGTAAAGGCAAAGAATAAGGCTATAGAGCCAAGTATAGGGGAGATTGAAGTTAATCCGAGAGCTAGAAGCGCTAAATTGCGCGTAGCAGTAAAGTTGTAGATTTGGAAGGGGTTAAGTGTTATGTTAGCGAGAAAGGCTGTTGTGGGCCAAGTAAAAGGTGATATATTGGTTATTGCACAAGGGAGAAGACGTAGTGCAAACGTAGCTTTAGATTTAAGCCCTATGATGTGGCAAGTTGTATATGGTATTGCTGCATTAGTTGCATGCTTACTTATTATGATGGTTATGAATGCATACAGTACAAAGTTGGGCTATGAGGTAGTTAAAACACAGCAAGCTGTAGTACAATTAACAAAAGATAACGATGCATTGGACGTTGAAGTGGCTTCCTTGAAGTCTCCTGTACGTATCCAACAAATCGCAGAAGAACAACTAGGAATGGTTTTGCCTGATTCTTTTGTTTATAGCACAAAAAGCGCTGTTACTGAACGTAATGTACAAGAGAAACAGCAAATTATAGACTAGCAGGCGAAGCAGCTCGTATTGGGCTGCTTTCCTTTGCGTGTAAAGGAGATTGTATATGAAACACTTACAAGATATAGTAAAAACCTTACATGCACCGCATGTAGAAGGTAATACAGCTGTTGAAATTTTAGATGTTACCGCTGATTCTCGTGCTGTAAAAGAAGGTAGTTTATTTATTGCTTTAGATGGTGCTACTGTCGATGGACATGATTATGTTAATAAAGCTGTTGAGGCTGGGGCAGTAGCTGTATTAGTATCTAAACCTGTTGAGATAAGTAGTGACGTTTGTGTTATCACTGTTGAAGATACACGTGCGGCTATGATGGCCTGTGTGCCATACTTTTTTGATTATCCAGCCAATTCCATGCGCATGATTGGTGTCACTGGTACTAATGGTAAAACGACTACAACTCATATGATTCGTCATATTTTGAAAGCACAAGGTCATAAAGTAGGAGTTATTGGCACCGTTCATATCATGATTGGTGATACATCATATCCGATTCATAATACGACTCCTGACGTAGTAGATTTACAACATATTTTGCATCAAATGGTAGAAGAGGGTGTTACACATTGTGTAATGGAAGTATCTTCTCATGCGTTGGCTTTAGGACGCGTATCTGGTGTTGAGTATGATACGGCTGTATTTACAAATCTTACACAAGATCATTTAGACTTTCACAAAACATTTGAAAATTACTTGGCAGCTAAATGTAAACTATTTGAACAGGTTAGCAAACCAAACCAAGTAAAATCTGGTAAGGGTGCTGTCATCAATATTGATGATGCCTATGGACATCGGGTTGTTGAAAAAACTACAGCCCCTATCATTACCTATAGTATTGATGGTAGCGGCACATTGAATGCTCATGACGTTGATATGACGCCAAAGTCTAGCCGTTATACTGTATCTTATGATGGTCATGACTATACAGTTGCAATGAATACGACTGGCTTGTTTAATGTGTATAATACATTAGCAGCTATTGGTGCCTGCCTATTAGAAGGTATTTCCATGGAAGACATCGATAAAGCGTTGAAAACATTTAGTGCTGTACCTGGTCGTTTTGAATTGATTGAAGAAGGTCAACCATTTGCTGTTGTTGTAGACTATGCACATACACCAGATGGGTTAGAAAATATTTTACAAACAGCAAAGGCTATTCAAGAAAATCGTATTATTGTAGTCTTTGGTTGTGGCGGTGACCGAGATGCAACCAAACGTCCTATTATGGGACGCATTGCGGCACAATACGGTGATGTTGTGTATGTTACATCTGATAATCCGCGTACAGAGGATCCTGTACAAATTGTTAAAGATGTGGAAGTAGGCGTTAAAGACGGTCTTCGAGAAGGAACTCACTATGAAGTTATCGTTGATCGTCGAGAAGCGATTCAACATGCAATACAACATGCAAAATCTGGGGATATTGTACTCATTGCAGGTAAGGGGCATGAGGATTACCAAATCTTAAAGGATAAAACGATCCATTTTGATGATCGTGAAGAGGCGCGAGCAGCCCTCAAGGAGATCTAATATGGCAGAATTTACATTGTCTCAAGTACTGGAGGCCACAAAGGGGACGAGTGCACATACCGATAATATTAAGTTTTTAGATGTGTCTACTGATACAAGAACTATTGAATCAGGCTTTTTATTTGTAGCCTTAAAAGGTGATACCTTTGATGGCCATGATTTTATCAATGCGGCTATCGAAAAAGGTGCTACAGGGGCTATCGTTGAAAAAGGACGTTCTGTAGAAGGTATTGCTTGCATCGAGGTAGACAATACTTTGGTAGCATATCAAAACTTAGCACGATATCATCGTCGCCGCTTTGATATTCCTGTAGTTGCTATTACTGGTTCCTCTGGTAAGACTACGACAAAGGAAATGGTGGCAGCCGTACTTGGCACAGAATTTAATGTATTAAAAACTGAGAAAAATTTTAATAATGAAATTGGCTTGCCAAAAACCTTGTTACGTTTGACCGCTGAGCATGAAGCCTGTGTTGTTGAAATGGGTATGCGTGGGCTCGGACAAATTGAAGAACTGGCCTTGATTGCAGAACCAACGATGGGGATTATTACTAATGTTGGTACTAGTCATATCGAGCTTTTAGGTTCTCGAGAAGCCATTGCCGAAGCGAAAGGTGAATTGATTCGTTGCTTGCCTGAAAACAGCGTGGCTATCCTTAATGAAGATGATCCATATGTAAAAGCTATGGATCGTTTAGCTAAGGGTAAAACAATTACCTATGGTATTGAACGGAATGCTACTTGTATTGGTAGCCATCTGCGCTATAAAAAAGACGGTATTAAGTTCACTTGTAAGTGTTATGATGAAGTTTTTGATATCTTCTTGCCTATGATTGGTGAACACAATGTATATGATGCATTGGCGGCTATTGTTGCAGGTCGAGTGCTAGGCATTAAATCTAACACAATTCGCAAAGGTTTGAGTGAATTTAGTGGAACTCCAATGCGTCAAGAAATCGTCCCATTTGAAGATATTGTTATCTTAAATGATGCTTATAATGCAAACCCTTCATCCATGGCAGAAGCTATTAAAGCACTTGGTCAATTAGAAGGTAAGCGTAAAATTGCGATGCTAGGCGATATGCTCGAGCTCGGCGACTTCTCTGAAGAAGCACATCGTGAAATCGGCCATTTGCTTGCTGAAGAGGGGTATAGTGTTGTATTCACCTTTGGTGATGCTGCTGCCTTCATTGCAAAGGAAGCAAAAAAAGCGGGTTTAACTACATTCCGTTGTAACAGCCATTTAGAAATGGCCAACGCATATAGTGATATTCGTGAAAAAGGGGATGTTATCCTTGTGAAAGGTTCTCGTGGTTTACGAATGGAGCGCGTTGTTGAAGAATTAAAGGATCGAGAATAATAGGTAACGGCTAGTTATATCTAGCCGTCCTATTTATTAATAAGTAGAGGATTCATATGATAAATCACATTCTATTAGCCTTCGTAGCGACTTTCATCATTACGGTAGTGCTAGGTAAAATTGCTATTCCTATGTTGCGTTCTTTGCACGCACAACAAAGTATTCGTGAAGAAGGCCCTGAAAGTCATCAAGCAAAAGCCGGTACGCCAACAATGGGTGGTGCTTTCATGATGGTGGCCCTTATTATTGGCGTGGCATTGTTTGCACCATGGAATGTGGGCACAGGAATGTTATTATTTTTAACACTGGGTCATTGTTTATTAGGTTTTTTTGATGATTTTGTAAAAGCTGTAAAAAAACGCAATCTTGGTTTAACAGCGAAGCAAAAATTACTTGGACAATTTATATTGGCTGCCGTATTCTGTTATTGCATTACTGAGATTATGGTTGTTCCTACCACATTATGGATTCCTGTTGTAGATACACAATTACAATTGGGATGGGGTTATTATGTATTGGCATTTTTGATTATTGTAGGAGCTACAAATGCAGTAAATTTAACCGATGGTCTTGATGGTCTTGCTGGTGGTACATCAGCAGTGGCGGCGATAGCATTCTCTGTTATTGGTCTGATGGCTGCATCGATGACAAATTCTATTGGTGCTGAAAGTGTTGCGTACTTCGGCGCTATAATAGCAGCTGTATGTCTTGGCTTTTTGGTATATAATGTGAACCCTGCAAAAGTATTCATGGGGGATACAGGCTCTTTGGCATTAGGTGGTGCCTTTGCAGCAATGGCTATTTTAACTAAAACAGAATTGCTACTTGTGGTGATTGGTGGCATTTTTGTTATGGAAGCATTATCGGTTATTATTCAAGTTATTTCTTTCAAAACACGTGGTGTGCGTGTTTTTAAGATGAGTCCTATTCATCACCATTTTGAACTTTCCGGATGGGCAGAACAAACAGTTGTTAATCGCTTCTGGTTTGGTGGAGCTGTTTTAGCCATTATTGGTGTACTTTTAGCGACTATAACTTTATAAGATAATACTTAACGGAAGTTGTAAATAATGGTATGCTTATTAGATAGGATACATTAATTTTATAAATAGTTTAGGTGATATAGATGGAATATGGAGATAAACATATACTTGTTCTTGGAGCTGGAGCCAGCGGTATAGGTGCATCTTGGGTATTAGCCCAAGTGGGTGCGCATGTTGTGTTAAATGATTATAAGCCTATGACACTGCCTACGGCTGAGGAGAAACGACTCGTTGCGGCAGGGGTAAATATTATTACAGGACGTCAAGATGAATCCTTGCTAGATGGCGTGGATCGTATCGTTATTTCTCCAGGTATTTCTTTAGACATTCCGATTGTAAAAGCAGCACATGCCCGTGGTATTGACGTGGTCAGTGAAGTAGAATTAGCTTATGAAGTATCTAAATCACCTATCGTAGCTGTTACTGGTACAAATGGTAAGACTACGACAACAACCTTATTAACTAAAGTACTAGAAGGCTCTGGAAAACCAGTTCACGTCGGTGGAAATATTGGGGATTCCCTTAGTGAAGTGGCGTATTCTATGCCTGCAGGCGGTTTTTTGGTAGCTGAATTATCTAGTTATCAATTAGAGACAATCAAGTATTTTAGGCCTATTGGGGCTATTATGCTCAATATTACTCCAGATCACTTAGCTCGTCATAAGACGATGGAAAACTATATTGCTGCGAAGGAACGCATCTTTGAAAATCAATTAAGTACAGATTATTTAGTGTTGAATATAGATGATCCCGTTGTAGCTGATATGGAACATCGTTCGTCTAGTCATATTCTAAAAATTAGTCAAAAAAAAGCCGTAGAGAATGGCGCTTATTATGCTGATGGGCAATGTTATATTGCTAAAGATGGGGTAGCAAAATTTGTTATTGGAAATGAAGATATTCATATTCCAGGCAGTCATAATATTGAAAACATATTGACCGTTATTGCTTTATCTCATGCATTGGGCGTACCTGTAGAAACAATTCATCGTATTATTAGTGAGTTCCATGGCGTTGAACATCGTTTAGAACGCGTTAAGACGATTGATGGTATTACATTTTATAATGATTCTAAAGCGACTAATGTAGATTCTGTGGTTAAAGCATTAGAATCCTTTGATCAACAAGTTATTCTATTAGCTGGTGGTCATGATAAAATGACGCCTTTAGAAGACTTCATGGAGTTAGTTAAGGAGAAGACTAAAGCTGTTATTTTCATGGGGGAAGCAGCAGATCGTTTTGAGACGGCTGCAAAAGAGGCTGGTGTGAAGCCGATTTATCGTGCTTTATCCATGAAAGAAGCCGTAGAACAAGGCTATAAATTGGCAGAGACTGGCGATATTGTGCTATTATCTCCGGCTTGCTCAAGCTTTGATTGGTACAGCTGTTTTGAAGAGCGTGGAGATGACTTTAAACGTTGTGTTCATATGTTGCAAGAGGGAGGACACCATTAATGAAACGTGTTATTATTTCAGGTGGTGGCACTGGTGGACATATATATCCAGCAATAACTATATATAAGGAAATTATGAAACAAAATCCTGATGCAAAGGTGTTATATGTTGGTACCAAGCAAGGTCTCGAGGCTACATTAGTTCCTAAAGAGGGGATAGAGTTTACTACGATTCCTGTGCAAGGCTTGCAGCGTCAATTATCGTTAGGTACATTAGTTACATTAGGTAAAACTGCTTTAGGCATTGTAAAAGCTAATGCCATAGTTTGTAAGTTTAAACCTGATGTGGTTATTGGTACTGGTGGTTATGTATGTGGGCCTGTTCTCTTGGCTGCAGCATTACATAATATTCCTACTATAATTCAAGAACAGAATGTCATAGCAGGTATTACTAATAAAATTCTGAGCCGTTTTGTTGATGTGGTAGCCCTAGGCTATAAGGATGCAGAAGCATCGTTTTCTAAAGCAAAGCGCGTAGTCTATACAGGGAATCCTGTTCGTCCAGATGTGCTAGTTGATTCGAGAACAGAGGGACGTAACTATTTCAACTTAAGTGATGATACTTTTACAGTACTCATAGCTGGAGGTTCTCGAGGGGCGAGAACTATTAACAATGCTATGATAGATGTACATAAACACTTCCAAGGTGTGAAAGGTATTAAATTAATCCATATTACGGGAAACGGAGAATATGAATCTGTTTTATCCCAATTGGGTATTACCGATGGGGATGGTTTAGGTAGTTCATCTTTGATTTTGCCGTATTTACATGATATGCCAAAAGCACTAGCAGCAGCCGATTTAGCAGTATTTAGATCTGGTGCTATAGGTCTAGCAGAATTAGCAGTTCGCGGTATTCCATCCGTATTGATACCGTATCCATACGCAGCGGAAGATCATCAAACCTATAATGCACGTATCTTTGTACAAGAAGGGGCGGCTCATATGATTGTAGATAAAATGTTGAGTGCTCACGATTTAATAGGGGAAATCGAGATGTTTATGGCCAACCGTGATTTGTTGGCACAAATGGGAGACCGAGCATTGCAATTGGGGAAACCGAATGCGGCTCATGATATTGCAAAATTAGCTTTATCTATTGCAAAGTAACAAGGAGAGGTTTTATGTTAGACGGTATTCACAAAATTCACCTTATCGGTATTGGTGGATCTGGTATGCGTGCGATAGCGAATATTTTGATTCAAAAAGGTTATGATGTATCTGGTTCAGATATTGCTGAATCTGCAGTGATTTCTAAGTTTAGAGATATGGGTGCCACGGTGCATATCGGTCATAATAAAGAATATGTAAATGGTGTTGATGCCATAGTTCGTTCTACAGCGATTCGTGAAGACAATCCTGAAATTGTTGCCGCTAAAGAGCAAGGGATTACCATTTTACATCGTTCTGATATTGTAAAGGCTGTATTAGATGTAACAGATGGTATCGCAGTAGCTGGTGCGCATGGTAAAACATCTACAACTTCAATGATTGGACAAATTTTAGTGGAGGCTAATGCGGACCCTACGGTAATTATCGGTGGCGAAGTAGATTATCTCAAGGGTAGCAGTTGCCTTGGGAAAGGCCATTTTTCAGTTGTGGAAGCGGATGAGAGCGATGGTTCATTTTTAAAATTGCATCCACATACTATCGTTATAACTAATATTGAAGATGATCATATGGATCATTATAAGACTATGGATAACTTGTTAAACGCTTTCTGTGAGTTCGTCGAAACGTTACCAGAAGCGGGCAAGGCTATCGTATGTGGTGATAATGAAAATATTCGTTATGTTATGAGCCGCGTAAAACGTACTTTTATTACATATGGCTTAGAGGATAATAATGATTATGTAGCAAAAAATATTCATTATGTGGACTCTTCCTTGGTATATGATGTATATCATAAAGGCATTAATATAAGCCGTATCAGCTTGCGCGTGCCTGGAGAACATAATGTATTAAACTCATTGGCAGCCTTTATTGTGGCTCATGAATGTTGCGGTGTAGAGAATCGGTTTATTACAAAAGCGTTAGGTAAATTTATCGGTGCAAAACGACGTTTTGAAACAAAAGGTCATGTTGCTGGCGTCTGGGTTGTCGATGATTATGCACATCATCCAACAGAAATTAAAGCGACCTTAAGAGCAGCAAAAGAACTTGAAAAACATCGCGTTATTTGTGTGTTTCAACCGCATCGGTATACACGTACAAGCTTGTTGAAAGATGAATTTGCCACTGCTTTTACAAGTGCTGATGAAATATATATGACAGATATTTACAGTTCTGGTGAAGATCCGATTGCAGGTATCGATGGACGTACTATTCCTGACGCTGTTGAAGCTGCTACAAATAAGGTTGTACATTATGTACCATCTGTTGATGATATACCGGCTGTATTGGCAAAAATTGTGCGACCTAACGATCTGGTTATCACAATGGGTGCCGGTTCTATTAATCAATATGGACCTAAATTATTAGCTATATTGGAGGAAGGCTTACAATGAAAGATAGAAAAATAATCGTATTGATGGGTGGCCCTTCCAAAGAGGCTGAAGTATCTCGCCGTACTGGCGCTGCTATTGCGGAAGCACTTGAAAGTAAAGGGTATAATGCCCAAACATTAGAACTTAATCCTCGTACTGTTTTAAAAGACATTGAATCCTTAGATGGAGAGATTGTATTTAATGCAATTCACGGTCGTTATGGTGAAGATGGTGCATTACAAGGCTTACTTGAAATGGCAGAAATTCCATATACTGGATCGGGCATCATGGCTCATGCGGTAGGAATGAATAAAAAAGTAAGCAAAGATGTTTTCAAAGGGGCTAATATTCCAACAGCTACTTCTGAATCCTTTAATGGTAATTTAGAATCTGCAGAAGCTATTATAGGACATATTCGTAAACAATTTACGATTCCTGTAGTGGTGAAATCTGCTACTCAAGGCTCTAGTATTGGCGTTACCATCGTTCGTGATGAGGCACAATTGGAGGCTGCTGTTACAGAAGCGCTAAAATATGATCCGATTCTTGTAGTAGAGCAATTTCTTGATGGTCGCGAATTTACAGTATCCGTTCTTGACGGAAAGGCATTGTCAGTAATTGAAATCCGTCCACATTCTGGGGAGTATGACTATACCAGTAAATATACTGTAGGTGCTACAGAATATTTAGTACCTGCGCCTATTAGTGAAGAAATGACTGCTGAAATGCAACGCATAGGGGAACTTGTGTATCGCGAAGTACAAGGCAGTGGGGTTATTCGTGTTGATATTATGACAGATCATGCAGATAATATGTATGTTCTAGAATACAATACTGTGCCAGGTATGACGGCAACGTCTTTAGTACCAAAGGCAGCTAAAGAAATGGGAATTGACTTTCCAACATTATGTGAAAAGATTCTATTAACAGCTAGTATAGGGAAATTTTAAGGGCTGAATAGAACATAAGGAGTTATCTATGGATGATAAGCAATACCATCCATCCAACTCTGGGGAGATGCAGTCTTCTACACCTGTTCATGATGAACGGGCTGTATTTAGAAAACGAGTGTTAAAAATCGGTGGTGCAGTTACTCTCGTGTTGGTGGGATTGTTTACACTACCTATTCCTTTTGGATCCTTAAAAATTGTAGGATCGGATAAGGTAACTGTACAAGATGTAATGGTAGCAGGGGATATTCATGAACCTGTAAATATATTGCAAATTAGTACAGAGAAATTAAAAACTAGATTGGCGAAAGACTTACGGGTTGAAGAGGCCCAAATTAGTTATCAATTGCCATTTACAATGGTTGTACGTGTCATAGAACGCAAGGCTGTTGCAGTTGTACCAGCTCAGTTTGGTTATTTAACACTTGACAGCAAAGGTCAAGTGATTGCATCAGAGCCTGCAATACAAGATACGTCGGTACCGATGATATCAGGCGTTAAGGCGGGAAATATTTTGTTAGGTGATACCGTTGTGGATAAGCCCATTTTGGCGGCTCTTGAATACTTGAACTCTCTTGATGAGAGCACCTTCAAGAATATTGCAGAAGTCAATATAGGAGATCCTGATGCAATAATGGCTTATACCGTATCGGGGGTGCAAATTAGATTAGGGGATAGTAAAGATTTACCTAAAAAAGCCGAGTTAACTCAGTCCATGTTACAAGATATTAAGACAACACATAGCAATGTGCAATATATAGATGTTAATGTTTCATCGCCATATATAAAAACTGATGTAATACCGGAAGTTAAAAAGCATCAGCCTGGAACAAAGAATACAGAAGATTCATCTACTAAGAGGGATGATAAAAAACAAGATAAGCAAGGTCATGTTGAAGATAAAAGGTAGATGATTGTCGTGAGACACGAACGGTGGGCAATAGCCTTAGTCAGTTGTATATTGGGTTTCATGGTTGTCACCCAATATAAGATGACTCAAGATAATATAGAAGAAAATATCCGTTTACAACGAGCTGGTGATTTAGCTGTACAATTGCGAGAGGCCCAAAGTGAACGTGATGCATTGTTAAAACAAATAGAAGAGCTTAAACAGTCTGGTGCTACTAGCAATGTTAAAGCAGACGAACAGTTGATGATGAAAGCTGCTTTAACTAATGTTAAAGGTACGGGTGTTAGTGTATTAATCGAGGATAGCTTAAAGCCAATTCAAAGTGGTGAAAATCCTAATTTATATGTAATTCATGATGAAGATATTTTACGTATTGTTAATGAATTGCGAGCTGGTGGGGCTGAGGCGATAGCTATCAATGATCAACGTCTCATAGGGACTTCTGAAATACGATGCTCTGGTCCGACTATTACTGTGAATGGTAAGGTTTTTGGGGCTCCTTTTACAGTTAAGGCAATTGGTGATCCAAAAACACTAAATTCTGCGCTCACCATGCGAGGCGGTGTGGTGGATTCCTTGAAACACTGGGGCATAAAGGTAACCATAAAGGAAGAAAATGAAATAGCTATTCCAGCTTTTACAGGAACCTTTAGAGAAGAGCATATAAAGCCTAATGAAACAGGAGGTAAAGAATGAATATTTATATCTTTGCCATTGTTGGTTTAATTGTAGGTACTACATTAGGGTGGCTTTCACCATTTCATATACCTATAAGTTATGCAAATTACACATCGGTCGCTGTTCTGGCTGCACTAGATGCTGTATTTGGTGGTAGCCGGGCTGCATTGGAACGAACCTTTGATCTTAGTAATTTTGTACTTGGGTTCTTTTCAAATGTTGTGTTAGCTGTTATTCTTGTATATGTAGGTGACCTTATAGGAATTAACCTATATTACGTAGCTCTTATTGGCTTTGGATTGCATGTATTTATTAATGTAGGCGCTATACGAAAGATTATTATGACTAAGCGATTCTAATAAATCACATTCTATATAGTGGAAAGTTTTTAAATTTTAGTGTAAAATAAATGTAATTGTTATAAGATTGTCAGTATATAAATCGATACATTGGGACGTATATTGATACGATAGATAACGATAAGAGGAGGAAGTTCAATGTCTGATTTTGCAAATATTAAAGTTATCGGTGTTGGTGGCGGCGGTAATAACGCTGTTAATCGCATGGTAGATAGCGATCTTAAAGGTGTTCAATTTTTATCCGCTAATACTGAAAGCCAAGTGCTTGAATTATCTAAAGCGGATGTAACGATTCAAATTGGCGAGAAGGTTACAAAAGGTCTTGGTGCAGGCGCAAATCCACAAATCGGTGAAGAGGCTGCTCAAGAAAGTCGCGAAGAAATTATAAAAGCTCTTGAAGGTGCTGATATGGTATTCGTAACTGCTGGTATGGGTGGTGGTACTGGTACAGGTGCTGCTCCTATCGTTGCAGAATGTGCTAAAGAAATCGGTGCCTTGACAGTAGGCGTCGTTACTAAACCGTTCGCTTTTGAAGGTAAACGCCGTCGTGCACAAGCGGAAAAAGGCATTGAATTCTTGACTCAAAAAGTAGATACTATTATCGTTATTCCTAATGATAAATTGTTGCAAGTTGTAGATAAAAAATGTTCCTTAAGCGATGCATTCCGTACAGCTGATGATGTACTTCGCCAAGGTATCAAGGGCATTTCAGACTTGATTCAAGTTCCTGGCTTGATCAATCTTGACTTTGCAGATGTTAAAACTATCATGACTGAACAAGGCGAAGCATTGATGGGGATTGGCGTTGGCGAAGGTGAAAACCGCGCTGCTGACGCAGCTAAAATGGCTATTAATAGCCCATTGTTGGAAACATCTATCGATGGTGCAAAAGGCATCTTACTCAATATCTCCGGTAGTGCTAACTTAAGCTTGTTTGAAATTAATGAAGCTGCCGAAATTATTTCTGAAGCGGCGGATCCTGATGCAAATATTATTTTTGGTTCTGTTATCGATGAAAGCTTAGGCGATACAGTTCAAATTACTGTTGTGGCAACTGGTTTTAATTCAAATACTAAGAATGTACCTGAATTCGGTAAAACAACAACTACATCCCGTCCGGCATCCACTACAAATACTAACAGTGGTATCCCTGATATCCCTGTATTCATGAAACGCTAATTTATAGATTGTATAATTATTATACCTATCAATTAGTAACTTATTAAGACATACCATTGGTATGTGTATAGGAGGTAAAAATGAAGAAATTAGTATTATTAACTTTAGCAGCTACAGTTGTAGCCGGCAGTGCATTTGCTGCAGCTCCTGTAACAAAAATTAGTGATGGATCCACCAAGGTACAAGCTGATTATGCTTTTAAACAACACGTATCTAACGGTGGTGGCAATAGCAATGATGGTTTCGGTGTTTCTTTACAACACGACCTTTCCAATAAAGCTGCATTACAATACTCTTACGATAAATTAAATGCAAAAAATGGCGATATTAAAGATCATCAATTAGCATTGGTTTATAAGGTACATCCAAATGTAAATCTATATGGTGCAGGTACTGCGATTCGTACAAATGATACTGAACTTGGTTTCCAAGCTGGTGTTATCGGTCATGTACCTTTGACTAATAAAGTAAACGGCTTTGCTAAGGCTGGTTGGGGTAATGATATTAAGCAAACTTATCAAGTAGGTGCTCAATATGAAGTACGCCCTGATGTAGATTTGAATGTATACTATGGCTATGATAAATATAGCGTAGATAGCAATGATAAAACTGCAAAAGGTTTACACGCTGGTGTAGGCTACTCCTTCTAAGGATGATAAGGACCACTC
Source organism: Veillonella sp. 6_1_27 (assembly GCF_000163735.1). Lineage (NCBI taxonomy): Bacteria > Bacillati > Bacillota > Negativicutes > Veillonellales > Veillonellaceae > Veillonella > Veillonella sp. 6_1_27. The sequence goes on along the minus strand of NZ_GG770215.1, from coordinate 527,038 downwards.
TTTTGAGTGGTCTTTTTTTATATATTTACTGTTTTATTGTATATTTGTTAACTATTTTTCCTAAATAAGGTACTTAATTATTATATATATATTTAATAAGTGTTGAATTACTAATAGTTAGTTAAATCTTCTATGTATACAATATATTTACTGAATATACGTTGTATATTTAAATCAGTTTAGGTATGATAAATGTGTAATATTCATTTCAGATAGGATGGTGCAAGTTATGACAAGTGTTGCTGCAAAGCATGCAAAAGGAAAAAAATTAAAAGACGTAATCTTCGTAACTGCTGGTCAAGCTCAAGCTGATGCTAAAGAAAATGGCCGTGAGAATGTTGTGAATGGTACGTTGGGTGCTATTCATGATGAAGAGGGAAACTTAGTTTTTCTTAAGACCGTTAAAGAAGAATATTTGAGTCTTTCGGATTCTGAACATGTTGGTTATGCACCAATTGCGGGTATTCCAGATTTTTTGTGTGCTGCTGAAAAAGAATGTTTTGGTAATTTCCGTCCAGAAGGTCATATTCGTAGCATTGCTACCGCAGGTGGCACTGGTGGCATTCATCATTTGATTCATAACTATACAGAGCCTGGTGATGAAGTATTAACAGCGGATTGGTACTGGGGTGCATACCGTGTTATTTGTAGTGATACTGGACGTACACTAGTTACGTATTCCTTATTTGATGAACATAATAACTTTAATCATGAAGCATTCCAAAATCGTGTAAACGAATTGGCGGCTAAACAAACAAATGTGGTTGTTATCTTTAACACACCAGGTAATAACCCAACCGGCTACTCTATTGAGGATAAAGATTGGGATTCTATCCTTAATTTCTTGAAGGATTTAGTTGCTATTGGTCGAAATAATGTGATTATTGGTATTGATGTAGCATATCTTGATTACTCTGGTGAAAAAGATGAGGTACGTGCGTTCTTCAATAAATTTAGTCATTTACCAAAAGAAATTCTCACCTGTGTGTGTTATAGCTTATCTAAAGGATTTACTATGTATGGTCAGCGCGTTGGTGCGATGATTGGGATCTCTGATGATGAAGAAATAGCTGATGAGTTTTTCGAAGTTAACAAATCTACAAGTCGTGCCACATGGTCCAATATTTGTCGTCCCGCAATGCGTACAATGGCTAATATTGTGGCTGATCCAGCTAAGTTTAAGGAATATGAAGCTGAACGCAATTGCTATTATCAATTAATTCGCGATCGTGCTGATATCTTTAAACAAGAAGCAGCACAAGTAGGACTTCCTATGTTACCTTACCGCGGTGGCTTCTTTATTACAATTCCTACAGACTCTGCGAATGCTATCTGTGAAGAATTGAAAAAAGAGCACATCTATGTGATTGCATTAGCAAATGGTATTCGTATAGCAGCATGTGGTATTCCTAAATGTCAAATGACAGGTCTAGCTGAAAAAATTTATAATGCCATGAAACGTCTTGGTAAATTATAATACATAAGTAAATTATACTAAAAACCACTTGATACATGTATCAAGTGGTTTTTAGTATGTAGATATAAATTTGATTGAATAAATATAAAAGGATATTAGTAATGTAATCAATTTTGTTTATTTGTTACATTAGTGAATATCTTTATGCTCTTTAATGTCTTTAGCAGCTTCTTTTGCCAAGTTTTCAAGCGCTCGTTTAGGAGCGGTTCTTTCACCTGTTTCTGGGTCTATAAATTCAACGCGGTCCAAGGTGCTTGTAATTTGACCACGAATGAAGCTTAAGTAGATTTCGTATAGTTCTTTTTTTTCTGCTAACTCTTCTGGCGTTAATTCTTGACCAGATTTTTTCTTTGCAGCTAGTTCATTTATTCGTTTTAATGTATCGTTAATATTACTCATATGCGCCTCCTGTATTCTATATTAGAATAGTATGTTTTATTATAACATAGAACTTAATGAATACGTATGGTAAGATATAAGTTGTACGCGTCTGTACTTTCACAGGTGAGAAAGGAGAACTGTATGCGTGTAACAAAAGCGATAAAGGCAGAGCAGTTGAAATTGTTACAAGAGCATTATTTTGATGCAAAACCTGCCCTTGAGTATACAAATGAATTTGAATTATTAGTTGCTGTAGTTTTGTCAGCACAATGTACGGATGAACGGGTTAATATTGTTACTAAACGACTGTTCCCAGAACTTAATCATCCTGCAAAGATGCTTGAAATCGGAGTTGCTAAGTTAGAGACTCTCATTAAAGATTGCGGTCTTTATAAGTCCAAGGCAAAAAACTTAATTGCTACTTGTCAAATTTTAGTTGACCGATATCATGGAGAGGTGCCTCGTGAGTTTGATCAACTCGTTGAATTGCCTGGTGTGGGGCGTAAAACAGCAAATGTTGTGGTATCCGTTTTATTTGGTACACCAGCCATTGCGGTAGATACACATGTATTTCGCGTGTCTAACCGATTAAAATTAGGTATTGCTAAGACGCCAGAAGAGATGGAACAAAAGTTACAAAAGGCAATTCCAAAAAAGGACTGGGCTGCTGCACACCACTGGTTAATCTATCATGGCCGTAGAGTGTGTAAGGCTCGTAAGCCTTTGTGTAATGAATGTTTTTTAAATCATTTATGTCCTTCAGCCGGAAAGGTTTAATATGAAAGTAAATAACGAAGAATTTATTGCCCTTTGTGCTAATCATGGTATTGAGGGAATTGATATTGTAAATGAGTTAATGCGTTTTAAAGTGCTAGATCAATTGATTTCTAGTAATGCTAGCTCCCGTGAGTGGGGTGTAACGGCAGATGATTTATATGCGTTAGCAGAAAAATCCACAGTAGAATCCTTTGGTCCTGTACCATATGATTTGAATACATTCCAAGCTCTTTATGGACCATCCTTTAGAGTGGAATTGTTTGATTTTATTAGTGACACAGGCATTTTAGAAGGTCTAGATGTAGGCACTATTTGGGAAATTCCTGTTCGTGAAAGTATCGAAGCTCATAGTAAAACGGGAGAATTGGTTCTGTATGCTTATGTAGAAGAATATGCAGGCATGGTTGAAGAGATTCTTCAATCTTATGAAGATAAAAAAGTCGTTCTGTATACGGCATCTCCCGTGTGTTATAGCATTTTGACACGTTTATATCCGATGGCTCAAATCATTAATCAATGGCCTCATCGTAGCTATTTTGACCATATCTTTACAGGCACAGTTGGTATGTTCCAATCCTCTGAAGATATTGTAGAAGAGGTCGCTAACGGATTACATAACTTGGTTCCAGAAGGGACTGCTCAATTATTCTTACCTGCTACAATGGCACAAAATCAATTGGGCTTAAATAATATGGCGTTGCAATTTTTCTTGAACCAAAAACGAGTAGAAGCTATACGAGAATGGACTCCATTAGGGGCTTATGAAATCGTATATGGTAAATACGATGTAAAAAAAATGCGTGTTGGTCTTCGTGAACGTGTAGGGGATGAGTGGAAAACAATTAATTATATTCCATTACCTCATGGCGTATTTGCGCAATTGCCAGTATTTACGGTATTAAATTATGGCTTGTCCTTGCGTTCTATTTTGTTGCCCGGCGGTCAAACGGACGTAGCCTTAGGTCAAGATGGTATTTATTGCATTGATAGCCGTGTATCTGAATTAGGTCGCACTGCTCTTATTGAAAGTGGAGCTTATTTTCTTACTTTTAAACGTCATACTGATCATATTGATGTAGATATTACGACAAAAGCGCCTGTAGATGATATGTACTGGATGTTCCCAGATGCTGAATTAGTATATATGTGGTATGCCTATTTCTGCAGCACTACGGGTCAAACATTGATTCATGAAATTTCCATGCTCGTTCAAACAGATGAATCCTTTGGCTATATGCTTAGTAGCGTACGTCGTCGCGTATTAGATGTAAAGGATGAGACCCAACTAATTGAATCTGTACAGGCTGCTGACGAGGCATATATCAAGGCTGTTACGGAGGCTACAAGGAGTTGGAAAGAGACCGTAGATTCATTAGGTGCACAAGTTATGCCACCTACAGCTTCTATTGATATTGAAGATTATAGTGACTATAAAAAAGAATTGTAAATCATATAATTTTGGTTTAAAATATATCGTATCCTAAAAAATATAAACTACTAAATATAGTAGATACGAAACATAGCATATGAATATGTAAGAAAGGAGGACCTATGGCAGTTATTAATTTTGAAATCTTCAAGGTTATTGGTACTTTATCTGAAGATAAAGATGGTTGGAAAAAACAATTAACATGTACTAGTTGGGGAAAATACAATCCTAAGTTTGATCTTCGTGCTTGGGATAGTGAATATACAAGCATGAAAAAAGGTATTACCCTTTCTTTAGAGGAGCTTATTGCATTGCGTGACATCCTCAACGAAAGCGACTTGGAAGCTATTTTAGCTGAGGCTATTGAAGAAAAGCAAGCATCCAAGGAATAGTATTGGTTACTTGCATTTGTGCAGGTGTCATGCTATAATCTATAAGAATAATATTGATTGCTGGAAAGAGGTGTATAGAATGAAACAAGGTATTCATCCAGACTATAAAGAAGCTACAGTAACTTGCGGTTGTGGCAACACATTCAAAACTGGCTCTGTAAAAGAAGACCTTCGTGTAGACGTTTGCTCCAAATGCCATCCGTTCTTCACTGGTCAACAACGTGCGGCTCAAGCTCGTGGTCGTATTGAACAATTTAACAAACGTTACGGCAAATAATTTGTATTGTAATGTAACATGTATTGGCAGGGCTGTTGGCTCTGCCTATATTTGTTTATGAGAGGAGATCTTGTGAACAGAGAACGTATAAAAAAGTTTGTCGGAGGACAGGCTGTGATCGAAGGTGTCATGATGAGAGGCCCTGGCTATACGGCAACTGCCGTACGTGAGCCTGCAGGAACTATTGTAGTTCAAAAAGAGGCTACAAAGTCCATTGCTGACACATATCCAATATTGAAAAAACCATTTCTTCGTGGCTGTGTAGCTCTCTATGAATCTCTAGTGATAGGCATGAAGGCTTTATCCTTCTCCGCTAAGGCTGCTGGCGATGAAGAGGAAGAAATGTCTAATAGTGAAATCGCCATTACCATGGTCATTTCTACACTGTTTGCGATAGCTGTGTTTTTGGCATTGCCTACATTTATCGTAAAATTCATTCCTGGTGTACAGGATAATCATATAGTATTAAATCTCATTGAAGGTGTCATTCGTTTAGTACTTTTCTTACTTTATATTTGGGGGATTGGTCTTACGAAGGATATTCAACGAGTTTTCCAATATCATGGGGCAGAGCATAAAACGATTCATACTTATGAATTAGATTTGCCTTTAACTGTAGAAAACGTTCGCCAACAAAGTCGCTTGCATGCGCGATGTGGTACAAACTTCTTACTTATTGTTATGGTAGTTAGTATCTTTGTATTTGCTTTCTTGGGTTGGCCCAATTTGTTGGAACGTATCGTGAGCCGAGTACTCCTTATGCCTGTAGTAGCTGGTATTGCGTACGAGGTGATTCGTCTTGCTGGACGTAGCGATCATTCTTTTGTGAAAGCTCTTATTAAACCAGGTCTTGCGTTACAATATATGACAACGCGTGAACCAGAAGATGATCAAATAGAAGTTGCTATACGAGCTTTAGAAGAGGTCCGTCCGCCTGAGAGTGACGCATATGAAGAGGAATAAACATGTTAGTTGATAAATTACAAGTTATTGAAGATAAATTTATGGATCTTGAGCAGCGCATTAGTGACCCAGAGGTCATTGCTCGCCAAGATGAATGGCGTAAATTGACCCGTCAACATGCCCAATTATCTGAAACCGTTGAAACGTTCCGTACTTACAAAAAAGTTTTATCTGGTATTGATGAAGCTATGGAAGTTATTGAAGATAAATCCATGGACGAAGAATTCCGAGAAATGGCTCAAGAGGAATTGAAAGATTTAAAACCTCAAAAAGAGGAATTGGAAGAAAAGTTGCAAGTTCTATTATTGCCTAAGGATCCTAATGATGATAAAAATATTATCATTGAGATTCGCGGGGGCGCTGGCGGTGATGAAGCTGCATTATTTGCAGGCGACTTGTTCCGCATGTACACAAAATATGCAGAAAGCCAAGGCTGGCGTTGTGAGATTATCGATGCTAATGAACCAGAGCTTGGTGGATTTAAAGAGGTTATTTTCTCTGTGGATGGTGAAAATGTATACTCTAAGATGAAATTTGAATCGGGTGTACATCGTGTACAACGTGTACCGGCTACAGAAACACAAGGCCGTGTACATACATCTACAGTTACAGTAGCCGTATTGCCAGAGATGGAAGATGTTGATATTGAAGTTAATGAAAAAGATTTAAAAATTGATACATATCGTGCGAGTGGTGCCGGTGGTCAGCATATCAATAAAACTGAGTCTGCTGTTCGTATTACACACTTACCATCTGGTATCGTTGTAGCGTGTCAAGATCAACGATCTCAATTACAAAACCGTGAAAAAGCTATGCGTGTATTGCGTGCTAAGTTACAGGATCAAGCTGAACAAGAGGCCATTTCTAGTATGGCTGCAGATCGTAAGAGTCAAGTCGGCACAGGTGATCGTAGTGAACGTATTCGCACCTATAACTACCCACAAGGTCGCGTCACAGATCATCGTATTAATTTAACATTATATAAATTAGATGCTATTTTAAATGGCGATCTTGATGAAATTATTCAAGCCTTAAATGCTGCAGACCAAGCGGCAAAAATGCAGGAGGCTAATACAAATGCATAAGGAGATTTGGACAATCGGTCGTATTCTCCAGTGGACAGAGCAGTACTTTCAAAGCAAGGAGATGGATACACCTCGACTTGATGGGGAAGTACTGCTTTCTCACGTCTTAGGTAAAGATCGGATTTATCTATATACCCATTATGACCAACCGCTTATTCAAGACGAGCTCGATGCCTTTAGGCCTCTCGTTCAACAACGGGCTAAGGGGCATTGTGTAGCGGCTATCATTGGGGAAAAGGACTTTATGGGGTTGACCTTTAAGGTGAATGATAAGGTATTGATTCCACGACCTGATACGGAAACCTTGATTGAGCATGTACTAGGTACTTATCCAAAAGATAGTAATGTGCGTATTCTTGATGTATGCACAGGCCCTGGTACGATATTGTTAAGTTTACTACACTATTTGCCGAATGCGTGTGGTGTAGGTCTTGAAATATCTATCGATGCTTTGTTAGTGGCTGAGGAGAACGGTGAAAGATTCAACTTAAATGATCGTGTTCAATTTTTAGAGTCCGATATGTTTTCTGCCTTGGCTGGTAACGCTGAAAAGTTTGACCTCATCGTATCGAATCCACCATATATTCGTACGGGAGATGTTAAATTATTGTCTCAAGACGTGTTAAATGAGCCGCATATTGCCTTGTTTGGTGGTGAAGATGGTTTAGAATTCTATCGAATCTTAGCTAAAGAATGTAGAAATTATTTAAACGCTAATGGCCGTGTGGCGTTTGAAGTAGGCTTTGACCAAGCAAAAGAGGTAGGTGCTTTATTGCAAGAAACAGGTCAATATTCGAATATTCAATTTATAGCTGACCTCGGTGGTCATAACCGGGTAGTGACAGCTGTATATGAGGGCTAATATGGATACTAAAATCATTACAAATCCATCAGAACAAGATATAGATACTTTAGCCCGTGCTTTGCGCAATGGTGAATTGGTGTCTATTCCTACAGAAACTGTATATGGATTAGGTGCAAATGGTCTAGATCCAGAGGCGATGGATAAAATCTATGCTGCCAAAGGACGGCCTTCTGATAATCCACTCATTTTGCATGTTCCTAATAGTGAAAGCATAAAACCTTTGGTAACAGAAATTTCTGCTACGGCGCAAGCCTTAATGGATGCATTCTGGCCAGGGCCATTAACGATTACATTGCCTAAATCTGATTTAGTGCCAGATCGTGCAACAGGTGGGTTAACTCGTGTGGCGCTTCGGTGTCCTGATCATGAGGCATGTCGAGTATTATTAGAGCGTGCAGGCATACCTATAGCGGCACCTAGTGCCAATATTTCAGGGCGCCCAAGTCCAACTACTGCAGAAGATGTATATAATGATATGAATGGTCGCATTTCCTATATATTAGATGCTGGTCCATGTACGATTGGTGTAGAGTCTACTGTTGTAGAAGTCCATGATGATAAGGTCATTATATTAAGACCTGGTGGAATTACAAAAGCACAGCTTGAACGTGTGGTGTCTACTGTTGAGTATGATACTGCTTTAGTCAATGCAACCACTACACCAAAGGCTCCTGGCATGAAGTATACGCATTATGCGCCTGATGCACCTATGACGGTTGTTGTAGGTAATCCAGAGGACATAGCATCTATGTTTAAGGCGCTTTCAGAAGGCATAGAAGGTCCCATAGGGTGTTTGGTAAGTCATGAAACGTATAACTTGATTAAAGAGGATGGACGATTTATGTGCCATTGTTTTGGCCATCATAGAGATGCGTTAGCATTGGGGCACGACTTTTATAAAAGTCTATTACATTTTAATGAAAATCATGTTACGCTAATCCTAGCAGAAGGTGTTGATGATGATGGTTTCGGTGTTGCCATTATGAATCGAATGGAAAAAGCATCGAGTCATCATATCATTTATAAGTAAATTTACTAGCTTAAAGATGTCCACTGATAATAGAAAAATGTCTTTACATATTGGATAGATTTGCTATAATGTATAAAGTAATCACAAAATGTGATTGAGTAAGGATGTTATTATGAATATTTTATTTGTATGTACCGGTAACACTTGCCGCAGCCCTATGGCTGAAGGTATTACACGGGCCCTTGCAGCGGAGAAACATAAGGATGTTACAACTGTATCAGCTGGTTTATTTGCCGCTTATGGAGCAAAACCAACTGAACAAGCCGTAGTAGCTGTCCGTTCCATTGCAGATATTTCCAACCATGAATCGAGACCCTTAACGATGGAACTCGTAAATGCAGCAGATCTTATTCTTGGTATGACGAAAGATCACAAATCTGTACTACTTCGCCAATTCCCCTTTGAGGAAGGTAAAATTAAAACAATTTCCGAGTGGGGTGGTCTAGATGGTGATGTTACGGACCCATATGGATCTGACCAAACCGTATATAATCAATGTGCGGAACAAATTTATCACTTAGTAGAGGCCGGTCTTACATCAGTGCCTCAGAAGGCGTAGGAGATGAAATTATGAAAGTTGCAATCGGTTGTGATCATGGCGGATTAAATCTGAAGGAATCTGTTAAAGAAGTATTGAGTGCATTGGGACATGAAGTAGAGGATTTTGGTTGTTATTCAGCTGAGTCTTGTGACTATCCTGATATTGCAGTACCTGTAGCAAATGCAGTTGTATCTGGTCAAGCAGATCGCGGTATTTTGATTTGTGGTACTGGTATCGGTATCGGTATTGCAGCAAATAAGATAGCGGGCATTCGCGCTGCTCTTTGTCATGATACATTTTCTGCTCACGCATGTCGTGAACATAATGATGCGAACATCCTTACTATGGGTGAACGCGTTATTGGACCAGGCCTTGCTAACGATATTGTAACCATTTTTATGGAAACTGAGTTTGAAGGTGGACGTCATGCACGTCGTGTAGAGAAAATAAAAGCATTAGAGAAATAATACATCATTACTTTATAGATAGTTGTTCTATATGAGGAGGATACTCATGAGTTTCTTAGAAAAACAAGACCCTAATATTCAAGCTGTTATCAACCAAGAGTTAGCACGCCAACGCGATAAATTAGAAATGATTGCTTCTGAAAATTTTGTTTCTCAAGCTGTAATGGAAGCTCAAGGTAGCGTATTGACTAACAAATATGCAGAAGGGTATCCTGGCAAACGCTATTATGGCGGTTGTGAAAATGTTGATGTTATTGAAACATTGGCTATCGAACGTGCAAAACGCCTGTTCGGTGCAGAACATGCTAATGTACAACCTCACTCTGGTTCTCAAGCAAACTTTGGCGTGTATTTCGCATTATTACAACCAGGTGATACTATTGTGGGTATGAACTTGTCCCACGGCGGTCATTTGACTCATGGTTCTCCAGTTAACGTATCTGGTACATATTTCAATGTAGTACCTTATGGTGTAGATGCTGAAACACAACAAATCGACTACGATGAGCTCCGTAAAATTGTATTGGAAGCAAAACCTAAGTTGATTATCGCTGGTGGTAGTGCTTATAGCCGTCAAATCGACTTTAAGAAAATGGCTGAAGTGGCACACGAAGTAGATGCTATTTTCATGGTAGATATGGCTCACTTTGCTGGACTTGTAGCAGCTGGTTTACATCCAAACCCTGTGGAATATGCAGATATCGTTACTACAACAACTCATAAAACATTGCGTGGCCCTCGTGGTGGTATGATTCTTTGCAAAGAAAAGTATGCTAAAGCAATCGATAAAGCCATCTTCCCTGGCATCCAAGGTGGTCCTTTGATGCATGTTATCGCTGCTAAAGCTGTAGCATTTGGTGAAGCTTTACAACCTGAGTTCAAAGTATATGCACAACAAGTTATCGACAATGCAAAAGCGTTGGCTGCAGCATTACAAGAAAAGGGCTTAACAATTGTTTCTGGCGGTACAGATACTCATGTTATGCTTGTAGATGTTCGTAATACTGGTTTAACTGGTAAAGAAGCTGAATACTTACTTGATGAAGTAGGTATTACATGTAATAAAAATACAATTCCATTTGATCCAGCTAGCCCATTTGTAACAAGCGGTATTCGTCTTGGTACGCCAGCTCTTACAACACGTGGTTTGCAAGTGAAAGATATGGAAGAAATTGCCGATATTATTGCAGTGGTTCTTAAAAATCCTGAGGATAAATCGGTCCATGAAGAAGCTAGTAAACGTGTTGCTGCACTTTGTGAAGCGTATCCATTGTACTAATCGATTGTATTAATATTAAATATATATTTATAGTCCTATAAGTTTATAGGTAGTGTAAAAGGGGTGTGCCATCGGCACATCCCTTTCAATATTTTTATGGCATGATTTTCTAATCTGTGATAGAGTAAATATGATAGTTAATCGCTAGAATGGGATATGTATATTGTTTTATAGGAGGACAGTCATGAAAGTTAATGTTATGACACATCCATTGATTCAACACAAAGTTACATTGATGCGTGACGTACAAACAGGCTCTAAAGATTTCAGAGAACTACTTGATGAAATTACTATGTTGATGGGGTATGAAATTACACGCAACTTACCACTTGAGGATGTGGAGGTAGAAACACCACTAACTAAAATGACTGGCAAACGAATTGCAGGTAAAAAACTGGGTATTATTCCAATTCTTCGCGCTGGTCTAGGTATGGTAAATGGTATGCTTAGTTTAATTCCAACTGCAAAAGTTGGTCATATTGGTTTGTACCGTGATCCTGAAACTTTGAAACCAGTAGAATACTACTGTAAACTACCATCTGACGTAGGGGAACGCGACTTCATCGTAACTGATCCAATGCTTGCTACTGGTGGTAGTGCAGCCGCAGCGATTACATTGCTAAAAGAAAAAGGTGCTAAACATATTAAATTAATGTGCTTAGTAGCTGCTCCTGAAGGGGTAGAAGCAGTAAATAAAGAACATCCTGATGTTCCTATTTATGTAGCAGCACTTGATGAAAAGCTTAATGATCATGGTTACATCTTGCCTGGCTTAGGGGATGCAGGTGACCGTATCTTCGGTACAAAATAAAATACAATAAAACGACATATTAGAATATAATAAGGGGTCATGACGACATATTATTAGATTTGAAATAATAACAAATTATCTAAGGCATATGTCGTTTTCTCTTATTTAGGGTTGAATAAAAATTACATAAGGTATACAATACAAGTGTAAAAGTATTTTTTTATTTTAGGTGGGACGGATTTTGTTCACATGGGACGAAAAACGATTCATGTAATCCCAACGGGTAAAGGAGGGACCCGATGAACGAATTTCTAATGATATGTGAACGTATTGTTCCTGAAATTGTTAGTGTATTGAAGGAGCGATACAAAATACTAAACCACCTTGTTTATGAAGAGCCTATAGGCCGTAGAACATTAGCTACCGCAACGGATCTTCCAGAGCGAACCGTACGAAGTCATATTGAGTTAATGCGTGCTAATGGTCTTGTAGACATTTATAAACCAGGGATTTTTCTCACTGATGAGGGACATGCAATTGTTCCGAAGTTACGAAATTTTTTAAATGAGCTAGATCGTATTAACGAGCTAGAACATCGATTGACTGAAGCACTTCATATCGATAGAGTTGTTATTACACCTACAGAAGGAACCTTGATGGTTAAAAAGTTAGGTTTTACAGCGGCAAAGTTATTGCAAGACCTATTGAAACCTAATGCAGTAGTAGCCATCAGTGGCGGTAGCACCATGGCAGCAATAGCTGAAGAAATGCCTATCTTACCTTTCAATCCTACTGTGGTACCAGCCCGTGGTGGCGTTGGTGAAGTAGTGGAATACCAAGCTAATGTAATTGCTTCGGTGCTTGCTGAACGACTAAGTGGTTCCTATAAGATGCTCCATTTACCTGATGGACTTTCACAAGACTCATTACATATGCTCATGACTTGTGAACCACAAATTAAAGAAATTGGAGACCTCATTAGTAGGACTGACGTACTATTATTTGGTATTGGTACTGCAATGCGTATGGCGGATCAGCGCCATATTGCCGATGATGTGCGTAAGCAGTTGGTAGATAATCATGCGGTAGGTGAAGCACTTGGTCAATATTGTGACATTGAGGGTAAGTTAATTTATTCTACCAATAATATTGGTTTATCACTTCCCGATGTAGTAAAGGTCCCCAATGTTATTGCTGTAGCTGGTGGACAAGAAAAAGCGAATGCTATTATAGGTGTGATGCGAGCTTGCCAGAAAGGGATACTTATCATTGATGAGCAAGCAGCCGAAGGTATGCGTCAATTGTTACAAATTTCTGCCTTATAGGCGAATTAGTAGTTATAAATTTTAGTTTGAATTTGGTTAGAATTTTTGTTATTAGGAGGATCTAACAATGGCAGTAAAAGTTGGTATTAACGGATTTGGTCGTATTGGTAAATGTGTAGTTCGCGCAGCGATTAATAATCCTGATGTGGATGTAGTGGCAATTAATGCAACTGGTGATAATGAAGGTACTGCATTATTGTTAAAATACGATTCCGTACACGGTACAATTCCTAATGAAGTAACATTTGATGAAGAAAATATCTACGTTGATGGTAAAAAAATCCGTGTATTCCATGACCGCGACGCTTCTAAATTACCTTGGTCTGAAGAAGGCGTAGAAATTGTTATGGAATGTACTGGTAAATACCGTGATGCAGAGGAAGCAAAGGTTCATTTGAATCAACCTACTGTAAAAAAAGTATTAATCTCTGCACCTGGTAAAAACGAAGACTTAACTATGGTTATGGGCGTTAACCAAGATATGTATGATCCTGCAAAACATCACATTATTTCCAATGCATCTTGTACAACAAATTGCTTTGCTCCATTTGCTAAAGTATTATGTGATGAATTCGGTATCAAACGCGGTATGATGACTACAATTCATTCCTACACAAATGACCAAAAGATTCTTGATGCACGTCATAAAGACCCTCGCCGTGCTCGTGCTGCAGCAATGTCCATCATTCCTACAACAACTGGTGCAGCGAAAGCTGTTGCTAAAGTATTGCCTCAATTAAAAGGTAAATTAGATGGTTTTGCATTGCGCGTTCCTACTCCAGACGTATCTGCTACAGATCTTGTTTGCGAACTTGAAAAACCGGCTACTAAAGAAGAAATCAACGAAGCATTCCGCAAAGCAGCAGCTGGTGAATTAAAAGGTATTCTTGGTGTATCTGATGTACCATTGGTATCCTGTGATTTCAGCTCTGATTCTCGTAGCTCCATTGTTGATGCTGATTTGACAATGGTTATGGATGGCAACATGGTAAAAGTTGTTTCTTGGTATGACAACGAATGGGGTTACTCCGAACGTCTTATCGACATGGCCGCATTTGTAGCAAGCAAAGGCTTATAATCAGGAGGCTTTGATGAAACAAACAATTGAAGGTTTACAAGTAGCTAATAAAACAGTATTTGTTCGTGTTGATTTTAATGTTCCTATGAAAGACGGTGTCATCACTGATGACACTCGTATTCGTAGTGCATTACCTACTATCAATTACTTAATCGAAAAAGGGGCAAAGGTTATCCTTGCTTCTCACTTTGGTCGTCCTAAAGGAGAACGCAAACCAGAAATGTCTTTGGCACCATGTGCTAAGCATTTATCCGAGCTTATCAACAAGCCTGTAGCATTCGTAGATGACTGCATTGGTCCTAAAGTTGAAGAAGCTGTAAAAGCATTACAATCTGGTGATGTATTGATGCTTGAAAATTTGCGTTACCACAATGAAGAAACTAAAAATGACCCTGAGTTTGCTAAGCAATTGGCATCTCTTGCAGATGTTGCTATCAATGATGCGTTTGGTGTATCTCACCGTAATGCGGCATCTGTAGTCGGTATTGCTGATTATATCCCTATGGCAGCAGGTTTCTTGCTCAAAAAAGAAATTGACGCATTAAGTGCAGCTATAGTACATCCCAAAACACCTATGGCAGCTATTATTGGTGGCGCGAAAGTTACAGATAAAATCTCCGTTATTTCTAACTTATTGCCTAAAGTTGATGTAATGATCATCGGCGGTGGTATGGCTAATGCGTTCATTAAAGCGCAAGGTTGCAATATTGGTAGCTCCTTATTTGAAGAAGGTCAAGAAGTTATCGCTACAGACCTTGTTATGGAAGCTCGTGTAGCAGGTGCTAAATTACTAACACCTATTGATGCTGTAGTAGCAGATGCTTTCAGCAACGATGCTAATACTAAAATCGTTGATGTTGATCAAATCGAAGATGGCTGGATGATATTAGATATTGGGCCTAAAACCCGCGAACTTTATGTAGAAGCATTGGCGCCAATGAAGACTATTATTTGGAATGGTCCTATGGGCGTATTTGAAATGGAAAACTTTGCAGCTGGTACAAATGCAGTAGCGAAAGCTGTAGCTGAATCTGATGCGATGACTATCGTTGGTGGTGGCGACTCTGTAGCAGCCATTGAAAAAAGTGGTTTAGCAGATAAAATTAGCCACATCTCCACAGGTGGCGGTGCATCTTTAGAATTCTTAGAAGGCAAAATCCTACCGGGTATTGCTGCATTGTCCGAGGCATAATATGAGAAAACCCATTATTGCAGGGAATTGGAAAATGAATGGCACCATTGCATCTGGATCAATTCTGATCGAAGCGTTTAACAGCGTGTTACAAGATATGGAATTGTCCTGTGATGTAGTTGTATGTCCGCCTTTTACAGCTATCGAACGTGCTGTAGTATTGACGAAAAATACAGCTATTGAAGTAGGTGCACAAACTATGGATTATCATGATGCTGGTGCGTTTACTGGTGAGATTTCACCACTTATGCTTACAGAAGTAGGCGTTAATTATGTAATCATCGGTCACTCTGAGCGCCGTGAATATTATGGCGAAACAGATGAGACCGTTAATGCAAAAATTAAAAGTGCATTTCATCATAATTTGAATCCTATTGTCTGTGTTGGTGAAAGTTTAGAACATCGTGAAACGGGTCATACACTTGACTGGATTACGTCTCAACTAAAAGGGGCTTTGTCTGATATTCCGAAAGAACAAGTCAGTCAATTGATCATTGCGTACGAACCAATTTGGGCTATCGGTACGGGCAAGACAGCAACGGCTGATCAAGCTGAAGAGGTATGCAAAGAAATCCGCAATTACATTCAATCTTTATATGATAATGAAACTGCCGATGCAGTACGCATCCAGTATGGTGGTAGCGTTAAATCAGAAAATGCACTAGAAATCCTTGGAGAGCCTAATATTGACGGTGCTCTCGTAGGTGGTGCATCACTTGTGGTCGATGAATTTATTGATATTATTAAAGCTGCAAACCAAGTAAGCGCTTAATATGAGGTTACAAATGGCTAAATTAGAGGCTCCCGTAATGCTAGTCATCCTAGATGGCTTTGGCTTGGGGGATAAATCAGACACAACCAATGCTGTAGTACAGGCGAAGCCGCTCTGTTTTAATCGATTATGGGATATGTATCCACATACAACATTAGAAGCATCAGGGCTTGCGGTAGGTCTTCCAGAAGGTCAAATGGGAAATTCTGAAGTTGGCCATTTAAATCTTGGCTCTGGTCGCATAGTGTATCAAGATTTGACTCGTATTACTAAAGATGTCGAGTCTGGTGAGTTTTATAATCGCCCTGTTATGAAGGAACTATACGAAGTAGCTAAGAAGCAAAGCTTACATCTTATAGGCCTAGTTTCAGATGGCAATGTGCATTGCTCCTTAGACCATATTAAGGCAGTCATCAAGGGGGCTCATGATAATGGAATCGAGCATGTGTATGTTCATGCTTTGCTCGATGGTCGTGATGTAGCTCCACAATGTGCACAAGGCTATTTAAAGGACTTAGAAACGTATATGGCTGATTTAAATTGTGGCAAAATTGCTACAGTTAGTGGTCGCTATTATGCAATGGACCGCGATAATCGTTGGGACCGCGTTGAATTGGCATATAATGCCATTGTGCATGGTCAAGGCGAAAAGGCTACATCTGCATGTGAAGCGGTGCAACAGTCCTATGATAGAGATGCGACAGACGAGTTTGTACTTCCTACGGTGATTGATGCTGCAGGGACTATCAAAGAAGGAGATGCGGTTATATTCTGTAATTTCCGCCCAGACCGTGGTCGTGAACTTACAAAGGCACTAGTGTTACCTGATTTTGATGGCTTTAAACGGGAGCCACTATCTATATATATGGCAACTATGACAAAATACGAGGATGGTTTGCCCGTACATATTGTGTATGAAAAGGATACATTATCTGAAACATTAGGTGAAGTTCTAAGTGCAGGTGGTTATCGCCAATTGCGCATCGCAGAAACAGAAAAGTATGCTCATGTTACATATTTCTTCAATGGCGGTGAAGAGGAACCCTTTGAAGGTGAGGATCGCATTCTCGTAAAATCCCCTCAAGTGGCGACCTATGATTTACAACCAGAAATGAGTGCTTATGAAGTGACCGATAAGGTTGTACAAGCGATACAAGATGAAACATATGACATGATTATCTTGAATTTTGCAAATCCAGATATGGTTGGTCATACTGGTAGCTTTGAAGCTGCCGTTAAAGCGGTTCAAGCAGTAGATACTTGTTTAGGTCGTATCGTGGAGGCTATTCGTAGCAAGAAAGGTCATCTGTTAGTTACAGCAGATCATGGTAATGCAGAGCTTATGGTTAATCATGAAACAGGTAAGGTACATACGGCACATACAACGAACTTGGTTCCTTTAATTTTAATGAGCGACAGTTTAAAAACAGCTACATTAGAAGCTGGTAAATTATGTGACATTGCTCCTACATTATTAGACTTAGCTGGGATAAAACAACCAAAAGCTATGACAGGTCATAGCTTGGTACATAAAGCATAATATGGAGCTTTCACTATATTAGTAGTTAATTAGAGTTATAAGCCTATAAGGTTTAGCTCAATATATATATAATGGCTGTCAGATGGCAGTTATTCCATTAGATTATATGAGGTGAAGAAATGGCAGTAATTGAACAAGTCATTGCAAGAGAGATTTTAGATTCCCGCGGTAATCCAACAGTTGAAGTTGAAGTATGTTTAGAAGATGGCACTATTGCTACAGCAGCTGTTCCATCTGGTGCATCCACAGGTATGTTTGAAGCCGTAGAATTACGGGATGGAGATAAATCCCGTTATTCCGGTAAAGGTGTTTTAAAAGCTATCGATAATGTAAATGCTAAAATCGGTCCTGCACTTATCGGTTATGATGCGACAGAACAAGTGGCAATCGATAACTTAATGTTGCAATTGGATGGTACCGATAATAAATCTAACCTTGGTGCAAATGCAATCCTTGGTGTATCCATGGCAGTAGCTCGTGCTGCAGCTGAATCTTTGGACTTGCCATTATTTGTATACCTTGGTGGCTTTAATGCAAAAGAGTTGCCAGTTCCTATGATGAACATCTTGAACGGTGGCGCACATGCTGATAATAACGTAGACATTCAAGAATTTATGATCATGCCTGTAGGCGCTAAATCTTTTGCAGAAGCTCTTCGTAGCTGTGCAGAAGTATACCATACTTTGAAATCCGTACTTCACAATAAAGGCCTTAGTACTGCAGTAGGTGATGAAGGTGGTTTCGCACCTAACTTATCATCTAATGAAGAAGCATTAGAAGTAATCTGTGAAGCTATTAAAGCTGCTGGTTATGAACCAGGAAAAGATTTCAAATTGGCACTTGATTCTGCATCTTCTGAATTCTACGAAGGTGGTAAATATAACCTTGCTGGGGAAGGTAAAGTTAAAACAGCAGCTGAAATGGTAGATTTTTACGAATACCTAGTAGGCAAATATCCAATCATATCCATCGAAGATGGCCTTGCAGAAGAAGATTGGGAAGGCTGGAAATTGTTGACAGACCGCCTTGGTGACCGCGTACAACTTGTTGGTGATGATTTATTTGTAACTAACACAAAACGTTTGGCTCGTGGTATTGAGCTTGGTGTAGGTAATTCCATTCTTGTAAAAGTTAACCAAATCGGTACTCTCACTGAAGCTTTCGATGCTATGGAACTTGCTAAACGTGCTGGTTACACTTGCGTAGTATCTCACCGCTCTGGTGAAACTGAAGATACATTCATTGCTGATATTGCTGTAGCTGTAAATGCTGGTCAAATTAAGACTGGTGCACCGGCTCGTTCTGAACGTGTAGCAAAATATAATCAATTACTTCGCATTGAAGAAATGTTATACGAAACAGCTCAATATAAAGGTAATGACGTTTTTTATAACTTAAAATAAGATACGTTATATCTAATAGTCCAATAAGGGCGCCCTTTGGGGCGCCTTTTTTGTATGTCTAAAAAAAGAAAAGTTTTCGCTTCGTGGATTTTTAAAAATAAAAGAGGGATTTAGAGGCTGATGTCGAAACCTATAACGCCATACGCTAGTGTGAGGTAAAAACATACCGCAAGGTATTGGAGGTGACCATGTATGTAGACGTAACATTAGACGATATTATCTTGTATGCTTTAGAACACCATGTAAGTGATATCCACTTTGATCCCGTTGAAAGTGGTGCTCATGTTCGGTTGCGACAAGATGGACTGCTGCAACATTACATGACTGTATCATTTGAAGAAGCTGAACTCATTATCAACCGTATTAAGGTTTGTAGCTCTCTAGATATTAGCGAGAAGCGTTTACCACAAGATGGGCGTTGGTCTTGGAGTCATAAAAATAAGTCTGTAACGATGCGTGTATCTACATTGCCTAGCCTATACGGAGAAACCTTAGTATGTCGCCTTATGGGAAATGAAGGGAGTCATAAAGACTTAAAAGAATTAGGCATGCAGCTGGATATCTTTGAGCACATTGAACAATTATTAAAACGTCCTTATGGATTATTACTTATCTGTGGACCTACAGGCAGTGGTAAGACAGCTACTTTATATGCCATGCTTCGCATGTTAAATTTAGACGAAACTAAGCTTATCTGTCTTGAAGATCCTGTAGAAGCTGAAATTAAAGGGGCTATACAAATTGGTATTAATGAAAAGATTGGATTTACCTTTGCCAAAGGTCTTCGCTCTGTATTACGGCAAGATCCAGATACGATTATGATTGGTGAAATTAGGGATAAGGAGACCGCAGAGTTAGCCGTTAAGTCTGCTTTAACGGGGCATCGCGTATTATCTACTATACATACCAATACAGCTATAGGCGTTGTAACGCGACTCATGGATATGGGCGTAGAGCCGTACTTAATACGGGCTACTTTAATGGGGGCTATTGCACAACGGCTAGTACGAAAATTTGATGGTACATCATATCAGGGACGGACTGCTCTATTTGAATACTTAGAAATACCAGCTAATTCGGTTCATTGGGACGAATTGGAAACACATTTATTATTGTCATTAGAAGAGTCTGCTCGTAAGGCCGTATCTCAGCATGTTACATCTATAGAGGAGGTGCATCGTTGTGGACTCATGCTGTAAACGTGAAAGTTTAGAAACTATTGTAGAAAATGCAATACAACTATCATCAACAGATATTCATCTACAATGTGGTCAGCCTATCTATTTGCGACATGGTGATGGATTAAAGGCTACTTCATTTATGTGTACTACAGAATTAATCGAGGATATATTGCGCCGTTGCGGTATAGCATCCTATGAATGGCAGTCTCTTGATGAGGCTTGTTCCTGTTGTGGTGTGCGTATTCGTGTTCATCTATATCGAGCTAATCAGACCATATGTGGTACATTGCGATTGCTCTGTCATCAACAACTCAAATTAGATGATAACAGTGAAGGTCAGTTATTACAAAAGCTATGCGAAGCACATGATGGTCTATTGCTTGTTTGTGGTCCTACTGGCAGTGGTAAAAGTTTTACCTTAGCTTGTTGTATTGATTATATTAATCAGACTATGGAGCGCCACATTATTACCTTAGAGGACCCCATTGAATTTGAGTTTGCACCTAAGAAGTCTTTGATCCATCAACGACAATTAGGTGCTGATATTAATACTATGTCAGATGGTATTCGAGATGCTTTACGAGAGGATCCGGATGTCATTATGGTAGGCGAACTTCGAGATCGAGAAACCCTTGAAGCGGCACTTCATGCGGCAGAGACTGGTCACCTTGTAATGGCAACTATGCATACACAGCGTGCAGTGATGGCGGTTCACCGCATGATTTCTCTATTTCCTGGGGAGCAACAAGAAGAGATACGCAATCAAATATCTCAAGTGTTACGGGCCGTTATATGTCAGCGTTTACTTCGATGGAATAAAAAGTTCATTACTATTCGTGATATTTTGCTAAATACCCATGCAGTAGCAAATTTGATACGGACCCGTAAGGAACCACAAATCATATCTATTCAAGAAACGCAACTACCGATGAAAACATTAGAAATGGCTGTGCGAGATGTAAAGGCACAATATGGAGCCCAACAACAATTGCATACCTTGCTTGATCAACAATTATCGTAGGTGAATATATGGAGGCTTATGAATATGTCGTAAAAAATAATCAAAATGAAACAGAAAAAGGTTTGATGTGGGGGGATTCAGAACAAGAAATTGCAATACGGTTAAAACGAGATGGTTATAGAATTTATAGAATATCGTTGCAGGATGAAAGAAAGAAACATAAATGGAATCATACTATGGTGGTAGATGTGACTTATCAATTAGGTCTACTCATTGAATCTGGTGTTCCATTACGGCGAGCCTTACAGTTGCTCTGCCAGGGGAAACGAGTACTACTCTATACAGCTTTATATGAATCTATAGAGCGTGGTCAGACTTTATCACAGGCTTTACGAAGTGAAGGATGTCCTCCTATTGCTTTGGCTTTACTAGAAAGTGGTGAAGCAGCGGGCACTTTGGGTGAGAGTTTACAATATATATCCCGCCACTATGATTGGGAGAGGCAGCTGAAACAAAAGGTTATGAGTGCTATTTCTTACCCTTTATTTCTTCTTTTAATGATGAATATATTTTTTCTAGTTACCATTTTGTTTATTATTCCTTCGTTTGAAAAGGTATTTACCACTATGCATATTACATTACCTTTGATGACGCGAGCTCTTTTTGCATTAGGACAAGGGTTAAAATCGCATCCTCTAATGGTAATAGCTATTCATTGTGTTGTAATAGGTTCCTTAGCATTTGCTTATAAACAGCATAGTATAAAGTGTAAAGTACATCGTTGGCTTTGGCTGTTGGCTCACCGATACCAATGGAGTACTTGTGTGTATTATACAAGTATGTTAAAAGTTTGGGCTCTCTTACTAGATTCTGGTATTTCTATCATTCAAACCATGAATATCACTCGCCCTTTGTGGGGGAATATATATGGTGTTGAATGTAGTAAACAAGTGGAAGCAAGATTATTATCAGGACATTCACTGGAAGAAAGTTTACGTAGTGGTCAGATAGGAAACGCTTTTATATGGCAAATGGTGTCCATTGGAGAAGAGAGTGGTGAATTAGTAAAAATGTTAAACCACTGTGGCTACTACTATGAATCTATACTTTCAAAATATATTGCTCGTTTAGAACGATTATTGGAACCAATTTTACTAACCATAATGGGAATCGGTGTAGCCGTATTAGTTGTATCTGTTATGTACCCCTTATTTACGTCCATTGCCAACTTAGGAGGGTAATAGACAATGTTATTACTTAACTATTAAAAGGAGAATATTATGAAGTCTGTTATGCATATGATTCATGGAGTGAATCATCGATTAGAAATGTGCGGTCAATGGGTCGTAGATCGACTACATATTTCTCGTGTTCGAGAAGGGTTTAAAAAATCGAGAAAAGGCGGATTTACTCTCGTTGAATTAATGGTTGTAGTAGCGGTTATCGCTATATTAGCAGCTATTGCGATGCCACAATTCTTATCTGCAGCGGATAAAGCTCGAAACGCTAAAGAAACAGCAGATATTCAAATTATTAAAAATGCCACTCAATTGTATATGATTGATAAGAATGTCGACACACCTCCAACAGTAGAAAATCTATATAAGGAAGGATATCTTACTGAACATGTTAAGACTGCAAAAGGAAAAGAATACACTATTACTTATGAAGTTGTCAGTGGTGGGACTTCAAAATCTGTTGTTGTTAAAGCACCTAATGAGCCTTAATTAACTTGTATAGATTATGAATTATATACATTAGTTATATGAAAGGATAAGGTATGAAAGGGACTAATTATGTAATAGGACTTTTTGTATATATAGCATCTATATTGTTACCTATTATAGTTTCATCAAAAGCAATATCTTATACTCACATTGCTTTGTATGCTGTGTTTTCACTCATCATCATAGCAGGTGCTACCATCGATATGCATTACTATATATTGCCTGATGAAGGGGCATTGGCTCTTGTAATAGGTGGCATTATATATAGCTATATAAATGATCAATCTATGTTAGTAACCTTATTAAGTGTTATCAGCGTAGGTACTATTACATATGGACTTCGTTTGATTAGCCATAAAGGCTTTGGCATAGGCGATATTAAATGGTTTTCTGCTATTGCAATATGGCTTACTCCATGGGAAATTATATGTTTCTTTTACGTAACTTTTTGTGTTGGTTCTCTCTATCTCTTACTCACCGGTTATCGTAATCGATATATCCCATTTGGTCCCTTTCTATGCTTTGGCGGATGGTGTGCCTTACATGGTGGTTCCTATATGGAGGTGCTTTATCAATGGTTAAGGTGCAACTTATAAATCGTCAAAGTGGATCTTTATTGGCGGAATGGATTATTACTATTGGTTTAATCTTATTGCTCATTTCTATTGCCTTACCTATTGTGACAACACCTAGTCGTTATACTTTAAATGGTGCTACGCAAGAGGTGGCGTATATGCTCAAGAAAGTTCAACTGTGGTCTATGTTAGGGCATAAATCTAATGGTAAAGGGAGAATGCTTTTTATTTTAAATAAGGACAGTTATACCTTAGAGGAAGATGTTAATCATCATACGGTAAACATATCATTACCGCAAAATATTGAGAATGAACGGTCTATGACAATTATTTCTTTTTCAGCCTTGGGCTTACCCTATGATGGGACAGAAATTATTTTGAAAGATCGTGAAAGTGGTGAGAAAAATCGTATATGGATATCTGTACAAACGGGGCGAATTAGATGGGAAGAAGTGCACTGAAGGATTTATGTATGGTGACGCTTTAATATCAGCCGCTATAATCATGTTCATTTTACCGGTTGTATTATCTATTTTTTGGATGGCTACTCTTACGGTATATAGGGCGTATTATTGGGATCATATATTGCAAGATACCATAACGTATTTAGAAGTGGCTAAAGCTTCTTATTATAAGAATGGAGCAATAGAAACTGGTGTATATAATTCTCAATTTACAATGAGTCCCAGTGAAAAAATTACCTATAAAATACATATAAAGCCTGTAGTGATAGAAGGTGTATCTTTACAACGATTAACAGTAGATGCCATGGATAATCAATCTGTTGTCTACTCTCTATCAGTTGATTTGGAGGGGATACATTGAACGGCGAGGATATAGAAAAAGTAATTAGAAAGGACAAAGAATATAAGAAGAATCCTATAGCAAATAAGAATAAAAATAATAACAAGAAAAATAATAGTAAGAATAGAAATAATAAGGGATTTATTTTATATTCTACGCTCATTAGCATGACGATTTCTGTCATAGTTCTTACTATATTGTTAGGCATTGTATTCTATGCAGTTATGTGGGATGCTAAATTACTGGATAGTGTAGCTATGATGGAGGATGGTCGATATACAAGACGTATGGTTGTGGCTCAAATGATATGGAACCCTGTGAAGGTTACTGTAGAAGATCATAATAAAAGTTTATATATTCACGATACAAAACGTACAACCTTAACAGTACAACGTCATGCATTATACAGAAAATTAACAGATGGTAGCTTGCAACCTGTCAGTGGTAGTCGCATCGTGGGGATGACCGATAAACGAAATGTGGGCTATACCCAAGAAAACCCTTTTAGTGTAGATACTAATGGGACCGTGTATTTACGTTGGTATATTAATAATCGTTTTGTTAATGATAGAAAATATACAAGTGGTTATGGAGGACTATCCATATATGAGGTCTCTATTGGACAGAGTGCTATTTATGATTGGTATACAAGTAAAGAGGAGACTGGTTATGAACGTAGGAGCCCATAACGAGGGCTTTATTACATATATAGCGATACTTACAATGTCCTTTTTATTATTATTAGCTTTTATGGGGCTGCGTATAGGACAAATATGTGAAAGTAATGTAGTAGATGAATTGCATTTGGAAGAAGCTCATTACGCGGCACAAAGAGGTGCTCATTGGTTTGTGGGCTATTGTAAATTAGGAAATGTATGGGACTTTCAAAATAAATTAGTTGTGATAAATGATGAAAATGTAGAGATTACTATTGAAGCGGATAGCTCAACAGAAAATCCGCGTCATATTATGAGTTATGGAAAACTAAAGAATAGTGAAATCGTGAGTCGTGTACATATGTATGTGACTGTAGATAAAGAAAAACATATGCATGTTATAAAGGTAAAACCTTATTGAGGTGATTCTATGAAACGAAAAAAGAAAATACATTCTGGAGTATGTATAACTGATGAACATATTGTATGTGTTACAGCCCATATAGAAAATAAAACAATGGTCATTACTGATGCGTTAGAAATGAAGCGTACAGGACCTATTGATGAAGATGTTACAAAATTTATAGAAACTTATGATTTAGATGAAGGGGCCTATAGTATTGTTGCTAATATTGATACACAAATGCATGTGGCACCCTATGACCCTCACGATTTTGATATGAAGGAGTTTATAAAGTGGAATATAGAGGACTACTTTAGTTTTGAGGGTGATAGTTTCCAAATGGATGCTTGTCGCCGGGAATATCCACGACACAATTATCATATGTTTATGGTGGCTGTAGATCGACATTCTCTAGAACTTTTGAAGCAAGGTATACGAGATACGTATGCACCTGTTGATGTTATTGATTTTTGGCCTATTCCTATTTGTTATTGCTTGATGCGGCGCAGCGGTACTGTAACAGGTGTTGTAGAAGAAGGCGCCATGCATTTATGGCTTTGGTGGAATGATATATGCATTCAAGAGTGTATTGTACCTATTACTGGTAGCGATGTAGCTGAAGCCATGGATAAGTTAAAAGTGAGATTACAAGACTTTGGTATAGATGAGATACAGGGGATTCGGATGTATGGGTTAGAATCTATAACAAATGAAGAACGGACAGATATGGAAGGTATAATTTCCATATATGGAGAAACTGAATATATTCCATTATTATTCTTAGGTCGTGGTCGTAATCGTTGCAAGCAAGGACAATTAGATTGGGACATGGCTATTGGCATGGCAGCAAGGGGGCTGAAATGGATTGGATTGGGCTGGTAAGAATAGATGTATTAATTTAATGACACGATCCTTACGATGGCATAGTTTATGGCATACCTATCGATACTTTCTTTACGGGATAAGTTTTATATACGTTATAGTAGGGTTTGTTACCCTATATAGTTGTTGGTCAAGTTATCGTAGCTATGAAAATCGAAAGATAGACTTTGTGCGATTGCAAGCAAATGCTCAGTATCAAGAAATACATCAACAATATGGTGAATTAATGGAAATAAGAAATAAAATAATAAAGAATAAAATCCTTAAGAATCAAACAGATATATTACCCAATACAATGGTCGTATATATTCTTGATGCCGCTATGGCAGAACATATTAGTTTACAGCATCTTAGCGTTAAGGAAGGCCGTATCAGTATGGATGGTATAGGCATGAGTGACGAAGTATGTCGTAAATTTATTGCTATTCTCCAACAAAAATTACTAGGGATTGAGTGTCATGGAACAGTTAAAGCAGATAAAGGTGTTTATACATTCCATATGGACGGATCTAAAAGAGAGCACAACGTATCAGGTCAAGAGAATATTAGTGAGCCTAGTGTTGTGGGCGATGCTCATTAGCCTTTCTATGTATGGGCATATCTATTTTGAAGAAAAAAATAATAGCTTAAAAAATCAACAAGAAAATTATATTATACAAATGAATGCTGAGTCAGATTATATAGAGTCTAATGAAGCAAAACTATTAGAATCTTTTACACGGAACAAGACATCTAATACGAGTTCTAATACAAATATTTTTGATTCCTTGCAAGGAGAACCATTAATGATTGTCAGTACTGATGAGCATGAAGGTATACTAGAATTAACAGTATTAGGTAGTACAGAGCGTATGATTAACTGGATAAATACTGTTGAAGAAAAGGATCCTTCACGCCGTATAGAAATAGAAGATATAGAACGTAAAGGTAATGTAGTTTATGCGCATTGTGCAATTAAATCGATTATAAAACCTTAATGAAAATCGGATGTACTGTATAGAGACAGATTATAGATTTTATGTCTATAGTCTGTCTTTGTTTTTGGACCATTTTATAGTACAATGAAGGATATGTAATGATAAGGGGCACATAATAGATGATAATAAAACGGAATATTATGCTCATCGGTTCTATGGGAAGTGGCAAAAGTCACTTTGGACGGAACCTTGCAGAACGCAAGGGTTGGCAATTTGTAGATACCGATCGCGTATTAGAAAGTCGTTTTGGGTTGCCCATTGCTGAGATTTTTAAAAAGATAGGAGAAAAAGCATTCCGCCGCGCCGAAATGGATGTACTAAAAAAGGTTTGCTTATACCATGAAGCAGTGATTTCTGTGGGTGGGAATTTTCCTATTGAACATCGCACCTTAAAGGTATTAAAAAAATATTCCTATATTATTGGTATCCGAGCTGCACAATTCCGTATTGTCAGTCGCGTGAATCGCCGTGTTGGGAAACGGCCTACCATGGACTATAGTAATGTGAATGCCTTTGTACATGCTATGATACAATCGTGGAAGCCCGTGTATAAGCAGTGCGATTTTGTACTAGATACAACAAATGGCCGGACCTATGATTTTATACAGCGTATTGAGGATGAATTAGATGCCTCAGATGTGCAATTTAAAGCAAGACGTCAACCCAATGATACAAACGATGTAGATGCTAAAGAAGCAGCTGAAGATATACAATTTAATAATCAACAAAGAAGGAAAAAAGAGATTTCTGAAGCAGTATCAAAAAGAGCAATGTCTAATAAAATTCGTTATGATAAGAGGTATAAACAAAAGACTTCTAATCAAACGAATAAAAAAGGTAAAGCACATAGTATATCCAAACAACGTACACCACAAGGGGGTAATGGATATGAGAAGAATCGCAATACTAACAAGCGGCGGAGACGCACCTGGAATGAACGCCGCCATAAGAGCGTTAACTAGAAAAGCTATACATGAAGGCTTTGAAGTGTTTGGTATTGAGCGTGGCTATTTAGGTATTATTGAGGAAAAAATATTTCCTTTATCGAATCGAGACGTTGGTGGCATCATAACACAAGGTGGCACGATGCTGAAAACGGCTCGTTTTCCAGAATTTCAAAATGAAGAAATTCAACGCAAAGCTTATGATATTTTGAAAGCTTATGACATCGACCATCTAGTCGTTATCGGTGGTGATGGCTCCATGCGTGGTGCTGCAAGTTTATCTAAACTTGGTATGTCTACTATGACCATTCCATGTACGATTGATAATGACATGGGTGGCACACAATATACGATAGGCTATGATACGGCTCTCAATACGGTAGTTGATGCGGTTGGACGTATTCGTGATACATCAAACTCCCATGAACGTGTAGCCATTGTAGAGGTAATGGGGCGCAAAGCTGGACATATTGCATTAAAGGCAGGCCTAGCTTGTGGGGCAGAAATAGTTTTGGTTCCGGAAAATCCAATGTCTTTACATGCGGTTTGTCGTCATTTAAAGGAAACACAAATTCGGGGTAAAGAATATAGTGTTATCCTCGTTGCAGAAGGTGCCTATAACAGCGGTGAGGTGAAAGCTTTTATCAAGGAGCATACAGAATTTGATCCTAGCCTAACTGTGTTAGGCTACTTACAACGTGGCGGTGGTCCATCGGCATTTGATGCTATTTTAGCGGCTCGCATGAGTGAAGTCTGTATTAATCTATTGATGAGTGGTGTCGCTAACCGATTAGTGGGCTATATAGATGGTCATATCCGTGCGCTATCTTATGAAGAGGCAGAACGTCTTGAATTTCCAATCGATGAGAAGGATTATAGATTATTGTCAATATTGAGTAGTTAATGGCCCGTAAGGGCCATTTTTTATATATCATAATTTATTCATTAATGAAATTATATTGCGTAAAAGCAATTGGTGCTGTATAATTTAAAAATACTATATGTGTTGATATAGAATAAATGTCTTTTTAATATATCTTCATCTTAAAAAAAGGAGATCATAATGAAAGAGTTCTTACAAAAGCATCGTAAACGCATAGTGACTGGTGCTGTTGTTCTTTGTGTTCTTGGTGGCGGCACATATTACTACATGGATAGTCTAAATGCAAATCAAGCACAAACGTTATACACTACTGGCAAGGTTGAAAAGGGTGATGTAAAAACTAGTATCAGTGCCACAGGTACTATTAACCCTGTAAATTATGTAGATGTTTCTACAAATGTTGCTGGTAAACTTGAAAAAGTTTTAGTTAAAGAGAATGATCAAGTTACGGCCGGTCAAGTTATCGCTTATATTGATACACGTCAATTACAAGCATCTGTTGATGATGCTCGTGCGGCGTTAGCCAAAGCAGAACTTGATATGAATCGTTATAAATCTTTGGCGGCTCAAGATGCTATTGCACAACAAACATATGATGATTCTGTAACATCTTATGAACGTGCTAAATCTACTTATGAACGTGCGGCTGCAGATTTAAGTGATGCTACTATTACAGCTCCAATGTCTGGTACTGTTGTTGGTACACCGCTAAAAGCCGGTCAAACTATTAGTACTGGAATTTCCACACAAATGATCATTGCTACCATTGCAGATTTAAAAAATTTAGAGATTTATCTTACTGTAGACGAAACCGATATTGGCAATATTAAACAAGGTGCTAAGGTAGAGTTTACTGTAGATTCTAAGCCAGGTGAAACTTTCACAGGTTACGTTTCTGAAATTGCAAAAGGTACAAAGGGTAATATGGGCACTACAAGTAGTAGTGTTGTGTACTATACTGTTAAGGTTCAAATTCCTGAAAATATTGCAGGTAATTTCTTACCAACTATGACGGCTCGTGCCACAATCTTTGGTGAAGATATTAAAAATACATTGGTAGTTCCTCTTACTGCTGTACGTACGGACAAACAAGGTGAGTATGTATATGTTATAAAAGATGGTCAACCAGTACGAACCGCTGTCTCTACAGGTGTAACTGGGGATACTAATGTTCAAATCTTAAAAGGTTTATCTGAAGGTGATGAAATTATCGTAAGTGGTGATGTGAATGCACCAAAAAATAATGTAGCTGGACCATTCTAAGGGTAGGTGCTTATGAACCAAACAGTAATTGACATACAAGGGATTACAAAAACCTATGTGAATGGCAAATTATCAGTACCTGTTCTGCATGGCATTGATTTAGTTGTCAATAAGGGTGAATTTGTATCCATTATGGGGCCATCTGGATCTGGTAAATCAACCTTTATGAATATTCTCGGATGTTTGGACCGACCTACAACTGGTTCTTATCGACTCAATGGAGACGAGGTTGCTACCTTATCTGATGATGAACTTGCGTATGTACGTAACAAACAGATAGGTTTTGTATTTCAAAGCTTTAATTTGTTGACAAAATTGACAGCCCTAGAAAATGTAGCGCTTCCTATGATTTATGCCGGTGTAAATAAAAAGATGCGCATTGAACGGGCCACTCAATTATTACAGTCTGTCGGCTTGGGCGAGCGTATGGACCATTTGCCATCCGAGTTGTCTGGTGGGCAACGTCAACGCGTGGCGATTGCTCGTGCATTGGCAAATAATCCTGCTATTATCATGGCTGATGAACCGACAGGGAATCTTGACTCCAAGTCAACCATTGACGTTATGAACATCTTTCGAGGCCTTCATGATGAAGGCCGTACGATTCTTCTAGTTACACATGAACCGGATATTGCTACGTACGCGAGTCGTAATGTAGTCTTGAAAGATGGGATAATCGTAGAGGATTCGATCAATTCTAATATGACTCCTATAAAGGAGGTGCCTAATGTATAAAGAAAGTTTTCTAATGGCATGGGCTTCCTTGATTGCTAATAAATTGCGCTCCCTCTTGACCATGTTAGGTATCATTATCGGTGTAGCAGCTGTTATTGCCTTGGTATCTATCGGTAATGGGGTGAAGCAAGATATTGAGAATTCTATTTCTAGCTTAGGCTCTAACTTGTTGGTAGTTCTGCCAGGGGCGCCGCGGACGCCAGGTGCTAGATCTTCGCAGGGGTCCATGAAATCGTTGAAAATATCTGACTATGAAGCTATTGCTAAGTTAGAAGGTGTAAAAGCCGCCAGTCCTATGACAAATGGCTCTTATGTGGTGATTTATCAAAATAAAAACTGGACTACATCTGTTGCGGGGGTTAATTCTAACTTTCAGGACGTAAATAATTGGACTATGACATCTGGTCGATTTTTCTCCGATAAAAATGTTCAGAACCGAGAACGTGTAGCGGTTGTGGGACAAACGGTAGTAAAAAATTTGTTTGCTGATGAAGATCCTGTAGGCAAGGAAATCCGTGTTAAAAATATTCCATTCCGTGTCATTGGTGTTCTCAAAAGTAAAGGGAACGGAACCATGGGTAATGACCAAGACGATACGGTGTTAATTCCATATACAACATCAATGGAGCGCGTAGAGGGCATTGACTATCTTCGCAGGGTGTATGTTGTGGCTAAGGATGATGGGGGCATTGACCGTTTGCAGGCAGATATAGAGAATTTGTTGCGTGTTCGTCATAATATAAAAGATACAAATTTGGATGATTTTAATATTCAAAATATGAAATCTATTATGGAAACAGTGGCTCAGACGACGGGAACATTTACGTTATTCCTAGGGGCTGTAGCTGCGATTTCACTCGTTGTAGGTGGTATTGGTATTATGAACATCATGCTTGTATCTGTAACGGAACGGACTCGAGAAATTGGCGTGCGTAAAGCTTTGGGGGCTACGTATAGCGTAATTGTTACACAATTCTTAATAGAAGCTGTTGTAATAAGTTTGATGGGGGGCTTTATTGGTATTGCTTTCGGTATAGGAGCCTCAAAAGTAATCGGAATGGTATCTGGAATGAGTACAATTGTATCTGTTCCAACAATCATAATGTCCTTTGCTTTTTCCATGGCTATTGGTTTGATTTTTGGTATATACCCAGCCCGTAAAGCGGCTAAGCTCAATCCAATCGATGCATTGCATTATGAATAGTTTTGAATTTATAAATGTGTTTTCTTAAGAACATACCATATAATTAGATAGAGTTATTCGCATATGGTGCGTTGCATGATACAATATGTATGATGTAACGCACCATTTTTATATGTTTGTATTGAATTTTGACATATAACTATAAAGATTTTCATACAGGTAATGTAATAGACTTAGTATTTAGATTAGTTAATCTATGGGTATGTATATAGAATGGAGAACCTTATGGCTACAACATTGTTAGAATATTTCAACGAATTACGAGATCAAAACCCATTTTCTTGGGTGAAAGATTCTGAGATTACAGCAGTGGAACCAGGTCATGCGGAAATGACATTGCAAACAAATGAAACAGATTACTGCAATTTTAGAGGGGATTTGCATGGTGCCGTATGTATTGGCTTAGCAGATAGTGTGATGGGGACTGCTTGTTTTACATTGGGAAAATCTGTTAGCACCATTGATCTTAATGGTAACTATGTGAAAGCTGTTAAAGGCGGTGCTGTATTGCGTGGTGTAGCCAATGTAGAGCACAATGGTAAAACTACTATGGTTGCTACCGCTCGTATTTATAATGAATTAGGTGAACTTGTTCACTTGGCACGGGGTACATTTTTTGTACTAGAAGAGAAGCCATTACCTGATTTACCATGGCGTTTTATTGAAGAAGACAACCCTGATTTGGTATAATATAAGTTAGACTTTTACAAATAGGAGGATGCTTGAATGGAACAAGAATTACAACGTATTAAGGCAGAAGCCCTTGATGCCATCAAAGACGCTGCTGATCAACAAGCGTTGCAAGATATACGTGTTAAATATTTAGGTAAAAAAGGCGAGGTAACGGCTTTACTAAAAGGTCTTGGTAAATTATCTCCAGAAGAACGTCCGAAGGCTGGCGCCCTCGTTAATGCTGTTCGTGAAGCGTTAGAGGCTGAAATTGATACAGTTAAAGCTCGTATGGAAACTGCAGAGTTAAATGCTCGTTTAGAAAAAGAGCGCATCGATATTACATTGCCTGGCCGTGCACAAAAAGCTGGTCATATCCATCCATTAACAAAGGTTAATGAAATGATTGAAGACTTCTTCATGAAAATGGGGTATACCGTTGAAGAAGGTCCAGAAGTAGAGCAAGATTACTATAACTTTGAATGCTTAAACTTGCCTAAAGATCATCCTGCACGTGATATGCAAGATTCCTTCTATATTACAGAAAACTTCTTATTGCGCACGCATACATCTCCAGTACAAGCTCGTACAATGCAACGTCATGAACCTAATAGCCCAATCCGTATGATTGCGCCTGGTAAGGTTTACCGTTGGGACTATGATGCGACTCATTCCCCTGTATTCCATCAAGTGGAAGGCCTCATCATCGATGAGCATATTACATTTGCTGACTTAAAAGGCACATTAGAGTCCTTCTTACGTCACATGTATGGTGATGACACAAAGGTACGTTTCCGTACAAGCTTCTTCCCATTCACAGAACCATCTGCAGAGGTAGATATTTCTTGTGTAATGTGTGGTGGTGAAGGTTGCCGCGTATGTTCTCATACAGGCTGGCTTGAAATTTTGGGCTGCGGTATGGTTCATCCCGATGTATTGCGTATTAATGGGTACGATCCTGAAAAGGTTAAAGGCTTCGCCTTTGGCATGGGCGTAGAACGTATTGCTATGCTTTTATATGGCATTAACGATTTACGTCTATTCTTTGAAGATGATGTACGATTCTTGGAACAATTTTAGGAGGAACTCATGAAAGCAAGTTTACAGTGGATGAACGAATACGTGCCTGTGGATATGAATCGTCCTGCTCAAGAATTGGCCGATGAATTAACACAAGCTGGTATTCCTGTAGAAGATGTCATTGCTATGGATAATGGCATTAAGAAAATTTATACTGGTAAAATCGTGGAGATTACAAAACATCCAGATGCAGATAAATTACAAGTATGCCAAGTTGAATGCCTTACAGAAGAAGGCGAACCTGTTACAAAACAAATCGTAACGGCTGCTACTAATGTTGCAGTAGGTCAAATCGTGCCTGTAGCGTATCATAAATCTCGCTTAGCAGATGGTACAGAAATTAAAAAAGGTAAATTGCGTGGCGTTGTTTCTGAAGGCATGTTCTGTTCCGTTGCAGAATTTGGTATCTCTAGCGACTTAGTATTGCCAGAAGAAGCTCAAGGAATTTACATTTTCCCTGAAGGAACACCAATTGGTCTTGATGTAAAAGATGTTTTAGGCTTAAATGATACAGTATATGAATTTGAACTCACCGCTAACAGAGCTGATTGCTTCTCAATGGTTGGTTTGTCCCGTGAATTTGGAGTCATGACAAATCAAAAAGCTTTATTCCCTGTTATTATGGTTAACGAGAATGGCGAATCCATTGAAGGCAAAGCATCTGTATCTATCGAAGCTGATGATCTTTGTACGCGTTTTACAGCTCGTGTAGTAACTGATGTTAAGGTTGAGCCATCTCCATTGTGGATGCAAAACCGTTTACGTAATAGCGGCATTCGTCCTATTAATAATGTAGTAGACGTAACAAATTATGTTATGTTAGAACTTGGTCAACCTATGCATGCCTATGATTATGATCATGTAAAAGGTCATAAATTAGTGGCGAGACGTGCTAAAAATGGTGAAGTGCTTGTTACACTTGATGGTTCTGAACGCGAATTGAATGACTCCATGCTTATTATTGCTGATGCTGAACGTCCAGTAGGTGTAGCAGGTATCATGGGTGGCTTTGATAGTGAAGTGACAAACGAAACGACCACAGTTATGTTTGAAGCTGCTGAATTTAATGGTCCATCTATTCGACGCACTGCTAAAGCTCTCGGCATGCGTTCTGAAGCATCTGGTCGTTTCGAACGTGGTGTAAATCATAAATACACCGCCTATGCTATCGACAGAGCGGCGCAATTATTGCAACAAATTTGCCCTACTTGTAAAGTTGGTGTAGGCGTAATTGATGTATATAAAAATCCTGTAGAACAACATACAGTTACTTTCACAGCAGCACAAATCAACGATTACTTGGGTACAAACATTGAAAAAGACGAAATGGTTCGTATTTTGACAGCCCTTGAATTCGTTGTAACAGAAGAGGGCGACAAATTATCTGCCCTCGTTCCAACATGGCGCGGTGATGTAACAGTGATGCCTGATATCGCTGAAGAAATAGCTCGTATTTACAACTACGATAATATTACTCCGACAATTCCTGTAGCCGTATTGTCCTCTGGTGGTATGACACCTAAGAAAGCTCTTATTAAAGAGGTTACACATGCTTTGGCTAAATTGGGTATGACTCAAATCATTACATTTAGCTTCATGCATAAAGATGGTCTTTCCAATATGATGCTTCCTGAAGGGGATAGCCGTTATACAGCCATTCCAATCTTGAACCCTATTTCCGAAGAATTCCCTTATATGCGTACTACATTGGTGCCGGCTGTTATCGAAGCAGCAAAACGCAATATTGCGCAACAAAATAAGGATCTTTGGTTATTTGAAACGGCTAATGTGTATGAACCAAAAGATTTACCTTTAACAGAAGTACCTCATGAACGCCCTATGGCTTGTGGTATTTTGATGGGGAAAGCAAACCAAGCTGGTTGGAATCAAGCAGAACGCACTACAGATTTCTATGATGTAAAAGGTATTGTAGATGCGTTGTTAGCTGAACTAGGCGTTACAAGCTATGAAGTTAATCGTGGCACTGAGCCATACTTTCACCCAGGTGTGAGTGCTCAATACGTAGTTGATGGTAAAATGATTGCTCAATATGGTGAATTACATCCACAAGTGAGCAAAAACTTTGACTTACCTGGCAAAGTATATATGTTTGAAATCGATTTGGAAGCCGTATTATCCTTAACGATTCCACCGTTCCGTTATACATCCTTCAGTAAATTCCCAGGCACTAGCCGTGACCTTGCCATCGTTGCACCTGTGTCCGTATCTAGTGGTGAAATTTTATCCATCATTAAAGAACATGGTGGAGAATATTTAGAAAGTGCGTCTATCTTTGATGTTTATGAAGGTGAACATATCGAAGCAGGTTACCGCAGTCTCGCATACAACTTACAATTCCGCTCTATGGAAGGTACGTTGAATGATGAGGATATTGACGGTAATATTCAAGCTATTATTGATGCATTAGCAGAAATTAACTGCAAATTACGTTAATTTTAAGCAGTATATTGAAAGGGTTTACCATATGGTAAACCCTTTTAGTACTATAGTTATGCCTTTAGTTAGGTAGAAAGGACTGTCCATGGAATTATTGGCTCCTGCCGGTACGATGGAAAACTTTATAGCCGCTTTAGAATCTGGAGCAGATGCCATTTATCTTGGTGGCAAAGGTTTTAATGCCCGAGCTCATGCAGCAAACTTTGGAATTGAGGAATTAACCGAGGCTATTCGCTTGGCCCATATTCTAGATGTGTCTGTGTATGTAACGGTAAATATCCTCATAGGTGACTCCGAATTATCTGCTCTTGAGGCATATTTAAAGGACTTAGAGCGCATCGGCGTGGATGCTATTATCGTTCAAGATTTAGCAGTGGCTAAATTGGCGCAGCGAGTGGCTCCTAAATTACACTTACATGGCAGTACACAAATGACTGCGGCTACGCTCGATGCGGTTCGTTTTTATGAAAGTCTCGGTTTTACACGTGTCGTTTTAGCTCGTGAATTGAGCCTCGCTGAAATTGAACATATTTGCAAGAACTGTACAGCTGAAATCGAAGTCTTTGTACACGGTGCGTTGTGCGTATGTTATTCTGGTCAATGCTTAATGAGTTCTTTCATCGGTGGTCGCAGTGGTAACCGTGGTGCTTGTGCACAGCCTTGTCGGTTGCCTTATGAGCTATTGGATTCTTCAGGTACTAGCTTGTTGCCAAAACACGAAGCCTATCTATTAAGTCCAAAGGATCTTAACTATAGTGAATATATGAATGAACTTGTGGCGGCCGGTGTTACGTCCTTTAAGGTAGAAGGGCGTATGAAAAAGGTTTCCTACGTGCGTCAAGTTATTGGGACCTATCGTCATATTTTAGATACGGCTCATATAGATTCTACTGATGCCGATGCATTAGCTTCTGGATTTAATCGTGGATTCTCTACGGATTATTTAACAGACCATGTAGGAAAATCAATGATGACCGTGGTGGCCCCAAATAATCAAGGGAAATTGATAGGCAAAGCAGAGGTCAAAAAGGGTCAAGTTCATTTATTCTTAACAGAACCGATTGAAAAAGGATCACTCTTAAAGGTCATGCAAAGTTCTGGTAGTATTACGTATTATCAAATCGATCAGAACTGGTCTCTAGTGGATGAAAAGCATATTGTAGGTAAACCGGATGAAGGCTTTGCTGCGGGGCAAGCATTCCTTGCATCAGGCCCTAAAGCTAAAAAGCAACGGGGACTACAAGACTTTACCGCTAAATTAGAGGTACATGGTTATCTATCTATTAATACTGAACGAGAAATACCTTATACAGAACTAACCTTTGTATTGAATGATGGTCGTACTGTGACTATATCTAACGAGTTTGAACCTGTTTATGCTAACAATAAACCGACTACATTAGAGAAGGTTAGAGATCAAGTAGGTAGATTAGGGAATACATTATTTACACTAGGCTCTATGTCTATTCCTGATGGACCGTACATGTGGCCCGCTAGTGTTTTAAATGCATTGCGTCGTGATGCTGTAGAGGCGCTAGAAAACTTGTTGATTACAGACCATGAAGCAGCTTGGGCAGAACGTGCTGTAGAACCCCGAAATATGTCATCGTTAGTAGCTAAAAGTAAGGTTCAATACACAGAGCCTATGGTGAGTGCTCGCGTTGATGAACTTGATGGTGTAAAAGCAGCGATCGAAGGGGGCGCTAAGAAGATTATGTTCGGTGGTGACCGTTTGCAACGTAAGCCTTATGAAATTAGCATCTACGAGCAGGTAGCCAAACTTTGTAAAGAGCATAATGTGCTTTGTGTATTTGCTACGCCTCGCGTCGTTAAAGATGATGAGGTAGACGCGTACATGAATACGCTTAAGGCCATAGTTGAGTCTAAACCAGATAGCATTTCTATTCATATGCCACAAGCTCTATTATGGCTTCGTGAGTTAGGGTATTCAGGTGCTATTGAAGGTGATACAGGTCTCAACATATTCAATGGCTCTGCACTACAAGTATGGCAAGATTTTAATATGAGTAGTATAGCTCCATCCTTAGAGTTGACCTTGGCACAATTAGTAAACTTACAAAAATCTGCTCATTTGCCATTAGAGGTAATGGTACACGGTTATACAGAAATGATGATTTCTGAGTATTGTGCCATCGCTAGTTTTGTGGGCACTGGCAAAAAGGAAAACTGTCCTATGCCATGTGTAACAGAGGACTATGCATTGAAGGACCGTAAAGGGGAAGTGTTCCCATTGCGTACCGATCCTTATTGTCGCATGCACATCATGAATAGTCATGAAATGGATATGCGTGCTTACGTGCCCGAGTTACATCGTAAAGGTCTACATATCTTGCGCATCGATGGGCGTCATATGGATCCACATCGATTGCGTAACATTGTAGCAGATTATGTATCTATTCAAAATGGAACAAAAGAGGCTCCTCCTAAGAGCGTAGGCAAGGATGATACGCCTATTACAAGGGGCCACTATTTTAGAGGTATTTTATAAAAGAGGTAGTACATTGTTTAACGAAGATGTATTAGACTTTCACCATATAAAAGAACAATTACAACAGCATTGTAGTTCTACTATCGCTAAAGAATTGGCTATGAATATTGAGCCAATGACAGATGCTAAAGCTATTCAAGAGAACCTTGATGAGACGGCAGAAGCCATGCGTTCTTTGCAAACAGAGGTAGAACAGCCGTTAGGCGGTACACGCGATATTCGTGAATCTTGCAAGAAGAGTCGCAAAGACTTTGTTCTTACACGTGAAGCCTTGTGGGACATTTATTTGACCATTGGTGCTTATAAGCGCATGACAAAGTTCTTTAGAACGAAATATATGGATTATCCATTGCTATCCCTATGGGTACAGGATATGCCGAATACAGATCGCATTGAAAACCGTTTTAAACGCGTCTTTGATGAAAAGGGGGAATTGCTTGATACAGCGTCTCCTAAATTGGCGAGCCTTAGAAATACGATTATTAAAACTCGTGAAAAGATTAAAAATGATATTCAAGCTATCCTGCATGATAAAGATAATCAAAAGTATTTCCAAGAAACCATCATTACGCAGCGTAATAATCGTTACGTAATTCCTGTAAAACAAGAGTATCGCCAATACTTTGATGGCCTTATTCACGACCGTTCTGCAACGGGTCAAACACTTTACATTGAACCGATGCGTTTGGTGAATCTAAATAATGAATTACAAGAGGCTTTGATTGGTGAAGAGCAAGAGGTCTTGCGTATTTACCGCGAGTTATCGGCTCTTGTAAAACAACATAGCAATGATTTGATGGATGCTTGTGAAAAGGTATCCCATATCGAATTTGTATATGGTAAGGCAAGTCTTGCTATTTCTTACAAGGGGGTACCGGCAATCTTAAGTACTGACAGAACCGTTAATCTCATGAGAGCTCGTCACCCATTAATTCCACCAAATATGGTAGTGCCTACAAATATTCAATTAGGTACATCGTACCGTATTTTACTAATTACTGGTTCTAACACAGGTGGTAAAACAGTTTCCCTTAAAACATTGGGCCTGTTGAGCTTGATGAATCAATGTGGCCTATTTATCCCTGCTGATCACGGTTCTATGTTACCAGTATTCCATAATATCTTTGCCGACATTGGAGACGAGCAAAGTATTGAG
Organism: Veillonella sp. 6_1_27; assembly: GCF_000163735.1. Taxonomy (NCBI): domain Bacteria; kingdom Bacillati; phylum Bacillota; class Negativicutes; order Veillonellales; family Veillonellaceae; genus Veillonella; species Veillonella sp. 6_1_27. The sequence continues at coordinate 486,948 of NZ_GG770215.1, read as the reverse complement.
GCCAGCCTTAGTACGTTCTCTGCTCATATGACACAAGTTATTTCCATCATCAAACATTGTGGTCCTAACGACTTGGTTTTACTGGATGAACTTGGGTCTGGTACTGATCCAGAAGAAGGTAGCGCATTAGCTGTATCTATTCTTGAGTTCTTCCGTAAAAAAGGTGCCCTTATGATGGTAAGTACCCATTATAATGAGCTTAAAAATTATGCTTACCATACGGAAGGTATTGAAAATGGTCACGTAGAGTTTGATGAGCGCACCTTAAAACCTACATATCGGCTCCATATCGGCGTAGCCGGCAGTAGCCATGCGTTAAGCATTGCTGCACGTTTAGGCTTACCAAAGGACATTGTAGAACGCGCAACAGAGTATAAATCTCAATTTGGTAGTCATGAAATGGAAGAAGTTCTTTCCGACTTAAACGAACAACTCCGTAAAGCCTCTGAACGTGAAAGAGCGTTAAAGAAAGAACTTGATGAAACAGGTCGTATGCGTGGCCAATTAGAGAAGGAAAAGAAACAGTTTAATGAAAATCGTAAACAAATCTTAGCCAAAGCTCAGGCCGATGCAGAATCCATGAAACGTAGTTTACGCGTTGAAGGGGAAGCGATTATCAAGCAATTGAAAGCGCAATTCTCTGAAACAAATAAGGATAGGCTTCAATCGGCTATTAATGCAGCACGTAAGGGGATTTCTAGTGTTCATGTACCAGAAGCTGCAGTGGATGATGATCGTAAGTCGTTAACCGCAGATGCTATTAAGGTAGGCCAAGCTGTTTATGTTACGTCCTTGCGTTCGTTGGGTACTGTGTTATCTATCAATGGTAACCGTGTAAATGTTGATATTAATGGGCTAACAGCCACCGTTAAGGTCAGCGAATTACAATCTACTACACGTGAAGAAGGCAACAAACTCGCACGTGAACAAAAAGCAGTTATGCCTAAAACAAGAAAGCGTATGGGTGGCTCGGCAGTACAACGTCAAAAAGAAGTCCGTACGGAAATTAATATTCTTGGTCAAACAGTAGATGAAGCGACCGTTTCTGTAGGTAGATTCATTGACCAAGCTTTGCTTGGTGGTATTAATCAAGTTCGTATTATTCATGGTAAGGGTACAGGTGCATTACGTGAAGGCGTTCACCAATATTTACGTACTTTGCCTCATGTAGCGCACTTTGAAACAGCCGGTTATGATGAAGGTGGTGCAGGGGCTACAAATGTAGTTCTTAAATAAAATATAATTTTCAAAATATTGTATATGGAAATAAAAAGGTAGTAAGCTCCTAGGGCTTGCTACCTTTTTGTATAGATAATATTTAGATAGTAAATATGTATATAAAGAAAGGGCGGAACACTGAGTTCCGCCCTTTTAGAAACTACTGTTGAATTAGCGTTCCTTTTTAGACTTTTTATTTTTCGATGAATTTGATTTTTGCTCTGTAACCTCTTCTTTTTGAGGCTTGTCATTACTTTTTATTTTTTCATCTGTTCCTTTGCCTGTATCATCTTTATTATCTGCTTTTTCGTCCTTTTTATCTTCTTTTTTAGGTTGTGCCTTTGTAGGATTGACGTAACCTTCAGAGATTGCTGCTTGTGCGCTAGCTGGGACAGGGAAGTCAGAGGCCGGAGTATTGGCAAGAGCATTGGACATGAATTGACCCCACATAACAGCAGGTGTACTACCACCCGTAATACCGTGTAATGTTTCGGTGCCGTAGTCATCACCAATCCAAACAGCAGCTACTAAATCTGGAGTGTAACCTATGAACCAAGCATCTTTGGAGTCATCAGTAGTACCTGTTTTACCTGCTGCAGGACGACCGATGGCTGCATTACCGCCAGTACCACCATTTATAACAGATTCTAGCATATTAGTCATGATGGCCGCATCTTTTTCATCAATAACGCGTTTTTCTTGGATAGAGTTTTCTTCTACAACTTGGCCGTTGCGATCTACAATTTTAAGGATGGCTGTAGGTTGAACCTTGATACCGCCATTAGCAAGTACACCGTAAGCCTGTACCATATCAAGAGGTGTAACACCATGAGTTAAACCGCCAAGTGCTGTCGATAAGTTGTAATCTTGATCAGTTAGAGTAGAGATACCCATTTCTTTAGCAAGATTGATAACTTTAGTCATACCTACTTCATCGGCAACTTTTACAGCTGCTACATTGCGAGAATGTTGTAATGCGTAGCGGTATGTAATATTACCTTCGTAGTCGTTTTCATAGTTTTTAGGACTCCAATTACCGAAGGTAACAGGACTGTCCTCAACTATAGAACCAGGAGTTTTACCTGATTGAATAGCTGCTAAATAAACGAAAGGTTTCATAGTGGAACCAGGTTGACGTTCTGCTTGTGTAGCGCGGTTGAAAGCGTCATCACCGCGACCACCGACCATGGCTACAATGTAACCATTGTGAGGATTCATGGCTACTATAGCACCTTGTGGTTGAGATAATCCATTTTTATCAGTGTAGTAATTAGGCAAATTTTGCATTGCTGCAACAGCAGCATTTTGTGCATCCATATCGAGAGTAGTATAGATTTTTAACCCATCTTTATAGATGGCATCATCGCCGTACTTTTCAGAAATCTGAGAAATAACATAGTTAATGAAGTAAGATGCATTAGATTTCTCATGAGCTTGTTCTTGTTTAGCTATTAAACCTAAATCTGCTTGACGAGCTTCGTCAGCTTGCTCTTGTGTAATATAACCATATTTTACCATTTGGCCTAATACGACAGCTTGACGTTTTTTACTAGCCTCTAAATCATTGAATGGGGAGTAATAGTTAGGGCTTTGTGGTAAACCAGCAATGAGCGCCGCTTGTGCAAGTGTTAACTCACTAGCATCCTTACCAAAATATACATGAGATGCAGATTGTACACCGTAAGCACCTTGACCAAAGTAGATTTGGTTCATATACATTTCAAGGATTTCATCCTTGGTGTAATGTTGTTCAATTTTAAGCGCTAATAATGCTTCGGAAATTTTACGTTTAAATGTTCTATCTTGAGATAAGAATGCATTACGAGCTAATTGTTGAGTAATTGTAGAACCACCTTCAGATACACCGCTATGTACAATGTTTACCCATACAGCACGTAAAATACCAATTGGGTCAATACCATGATGCGTATAGAAACGGGAATCTTCTGTAGCTACAAAGGCATTCTGTAAATCTTTTGGTACATCTTTTAGAGGTACTGGCAATCTATTTTCTGTGGAGTGAACCGTAGTAATGAGATTGCCGTGCACGTCATAAATCTGAGACGATGCAGAAGGGCGTACATTGGATACATCCGGTAGATTTGATAATGTGGCACTTATGAAACCACAGCCACCACCGGCTACGATGAGTATAAAGAGAAGTGTACAAATCCAAAATAGACGCTTAGGATTTGTTTTCTTCGGCGTAGAACCATTACCATTTGAGCGGCGATTGGCTCTCGTATTTGAGTTACTACTCATAGAGTCACCTCTTTTTTCTTTTAGTAAATATAACGTAAATTCTATTACGCAGTTATAAATATTATATCATAAATGGTTTAAATCCAATACTATATATAATTGTGAAAGTTTTTAGATAATGGTATACTTAAACAATAGTATTTCTAGGAGGATTATCATGATTAGTGCTCAAGAACAAGTGCGCCAAATTAAACATGGTGTAGCGGATTTAATTAACGAACAAGATCTTGTAAAAAAAATAGAGAAATCCATTAAGGAAAATAAACCACTAGTTGTAAAACTAGGTTTGGATCCAACGGCTCCAGATATTCATTTGGGACATACTGTTCCTCTTCGCAAATTACGTTTATTCCAAGAATTTGGTCATCAAGTAGTGATCGTCATCGGTGGCTTCACTGCTCGTATTGGTGATCCTACTGGTAAAAGTGTTACTCGTCCACCATTGACAAAAGAAGAAGTATTGAAAAATGCTGAAACTTATAAGACACAAATCTTTAAGGTATTAGACCCAGAAAAAACAATCGTTCGTGACAATAGCGAATGGTTAGAATCTATGAACTTTGCTGACGTACTTCGTTTGGCTAGCTCCTATACAGTTGCACGTATGATGGAACGCGATGATTTCAGCAAACGCTTTAAAGAAGGTCGTCCTATTGGCGTGCATGAGTTCATGTATCCATTGATGCAAGGTCACGATTCTGTTGCATTACATGCAGACGTTGAATTTGGTGGCACAGATCAAACTTTCAACTTGTTGATGGGTCGCCATTTACAAGAGTTAGAAGGTCAAGAGCCACAAGTTGTTATTACAATGCCATTGCTTGAAGGCCTTGACGGCATTCAAAAGATGAGTAAATCTTTGGGCAATTACATCGGTATTGATGAAGAACCTAAAGAAATGTATGGTAAAGCGATGTCCATTCCTGATGAATTGATGATGCGTTATTTCATGCTCGTTACAGATATGTCTATCGAAGAGCAAGAGGATATGGCAAAACGTCTAGAATCCGGAGAGTTACATCCACGTGATGCTAAAATGCAATTGGCTCGTACCATTGTTCGCTTGTACCATGGTGAAGAAGCTGCTTTCGAAGCGGAAGAAGAATTTAAACGGGTGTTCCAACAACGCGCCATGCCTACAGATATTCCTGAGTACGCTATGGATGCACCAACAGAACCAATCTTTGTACCACAATTCTGTACAGATGCTGGTTTAACCGCGTCCAATGGTGAAGCACGTCGATCCATTAAAGCAGGTGCTTTCAAAGTAAACGGTGAAAAATACACGGAAGAAAACCTTAAGCTAGAAGATGGCATGATCGTTCAAGTTGGGAAACGTAAATTTGTAAAAATTAAATTTAACTAATAAAAAACTGTGATGAGGTTTAGATTTCTCATCACAGTTTTTTCTGTCTATTTTGTTTATAAGATTATTTATCTACTGAATCTGTTGTTTGTGAAGCAAGAAATTGACTTACAAGTTAATGTATAATGAATATACAAAGACAATATAAATATAAAAATAAAATACAAATTTGATACATAAAAGATTTTTACAAATATTGTATAAAATAGATTATAACTTGTGTGAGGACCATTTATGGACAAGAAATTAAGTAACCTTTTATCACAACGAGAACATACTGTTCTTACAGATATTGATGTTATTACGGCGGCAGTAGCCGTGCCTCTATTAGAAATTGATGGAGAAGATCATGTGGTGTTTACCGTGCGTAGTAATACATTGCGACGTCAACCTGGTGAAATCAGTTTCCCTGGTGGGCACTGTGAACCTAATGATAAAAGTGGTGCTCATGCAGCCATGCGTGAATGCTCTGAGGAACTTGGTATAGACTTAGATCAAATTGAACTGCTAGGAAATTTAGACTGTTTAGTATCTGCTATTGGTGTAAAACTATATGCGGTCGTCGTGCGCCTACATACAAGTGATTTAAAACCAAATTCCGATGAAGTAGGTGAGGTATTTACAGTTCCCTTACAATATCTATTAGATATGGAACCGACCGTAGGTCACCTAGACATTGGAACTAAGCCATTAAAAGATTTTCCATTTCATCTATTAGAAGGATATAATATCGACTGGAAAATTAGACAAAACTATTCCGTCTATTTCTATCCCTATAAACAATACACCATATGGGGACTAACAGGACGAGTGTTGAAGAATTTTTTAGATATATATAGGGATGTTAAATGAAACCTGAATTTGTTCCATGGTTATGGATTATATATGTAGCGTATGTATTATATAAGAGACATAGAGAAAACAATCATTTAGAAAAATCTATACTTATACTAGCTAGTATAAGTTTAATTATTGTTAGTGGTGGTTTTTCTTTATTAACTTATTATAATCTTTCGCCTGAATTGCAGCTTATGTTAAATATATTAATTATAATAGTATTGTTTATAATGAAAACATTATTTGGAGTGTAGCAGATGGAAATAATACAGTTGTTTGGTTATACAATGATTCCTATTTGTATTATCATTTCAATATTATTAATGATATATGGAAAGACTAGACATATTAAATATTTGGATCCAAAGGTACCATTAGGACGTTTATTCTATTTTTTCGGCAATGCATTTTCATTTATGTGTTGTATTTTATTAATTAGTTTTGGTAGTTATGTAATACAATCTAAAGATATTGCTGAAGGGATTAAATATTTAATCTTAGGTTATTCTTTTGGCATTTATGGATTTACATTCTTTTTTATGACTGGTATGAGAAGAGCCTATGATATAGGATTTCCATTTTGGGTATATCCAATTTTTATAGCTTTAATACTTTTAAGTCTTTTTATCAATGATACTATTTTTGAATTCTTGATACTTGGAATGTATCTATTTTTATTACAGCCAGGTAGAAATAACAATTAAGTAATAACTACATGTTAAAAGATGATTGCCTAGTATTAGGCAATCATCTTTTAGTTTTTTATCATTTTTATTTGTATAATAATCCTCATATAAATTGACAGATTTTAAATTAAGGTATACTATTTATGTGTAAAAGGTTTAATGTGTTGCACTAATTAATCTAGGAGGTTCTCACATGAATCGCGAAACAGCATACGTACTTTGGTTTGATGAATTACAACGTGAAGATGTTAATTTAGTAGGTGGCAAGTCTTCTTCTTTAGGGGAATTGACATCCTCCACTAATGTACCTGTACCTTATGGCTTTGCAACAACTGCCCATGGTTATCGTGAGTTTATGAAAGCTACAGGTTTGGAAGATAAAATCCGGGCTGAGCTTGATGCTTTAGATGATGTAGAAAATTCTGCATTATTGCGCGAAGTGTGTGCTAAGATTCGCCGCATGATTTGTCAGGAAGAAATGCCAAAAGACTTGGCAGATGCTATCCGTCATGCTTATGAAGAACTTGGTAAAAAAGTGAACGAAGAAAATCCATTTGTAGCTGTTCGTTCCAGTGCAACAGCAGAAGATTTGCCAGATGCAAGCTTCGCAGGTCAACAGGATACGTATTTAAATGTACGCGGTGCTGACGTAATTATCGAAAAAGTAAAAGAATGCTACGCATCTACATTCACAGATCGTGCCACATACTACCGTGTAAAACAAGGTTTTGACCATATGACAGTAGCATTGAGTGCTGCAGTTCAAATGATGGTATTCTCTAAAGCAGCTGGCGTAATGTTTACTGTTGATCTTGTAACAGGCAATGATAACAATATTCTTATTGAAGGCTCTTGGGGTCTTGGTGAATATGTTGTACAAGGTACGGTTACACCAGATAATTTCCGTGTGGATAAAGAAAAGATGGAAATTACGGACCGTATGATTAACGATAAACATGTTCGCCTTGTTCGTAAAGCCGATGGTGACTGTGTTGAAGAAGTGGTTCCAGCTGACGAAGCAAAACAACAAGTTATTACAGATGCTCAAGTTTTGGAGCTTGCAGAATATGCAAAAGCAATTGAAAAGCATTATGGTTGCTACATGGATATGGAATGGGGCGTAGATGAACGCAATGACAAGATTTGGATCTTGCAAGCTCGTCCAGAAACAGTTTGGTCCCGCAAAGAAAAATCAAAAACATCCGAAAAAGCTAGTACATTAAATGCAGGTAATCGCGATATTATTGTAAAAGGTTTGCCAGCATCCCCTGGTAATGCAGCTGGTAAAGCTCACGTTATCATCAATCCTGAGGATATCGATGAGTTCAAAGAAGGCGAAATCCTTGTTACAGCTATGACAGCTCCTGATTGGGTGCCAGCCATGAAAAAGGCAAAAGCAATTGTTACTGACGCTGGTGGTATGACTTGTCATGCGTCTATCGTTAGCCGTGAGCTTGGTATTCCTTGTATCGTAGGTACTAAGAGCCGTAGTCATGAAGCAACTACCTCTATTAAAGATGGTCAAATGATTACTGTAGACGCTACAAATGGTATCGTATATGATGGCGTATTAGAAGATATCGTTAAAAAGCCTGAAGCTCAAGTTTCTACAGGGGCAGCAGCTGAATATGTACCTGTAACAGGCACTAAGATTTATATGAACTTAGGTGATCCTGATTTGGCCCGAAAATATGGTGTACTACCATGTGATGGCATCGGTCTCATGCGTGAAGAGTTCATTTGGACAACCTTTATTCATGAACATCCATTGCACCTTATCGAAACAGGGCGCAGTGACTTCGCTGTAAATACATTGGCGGAAGGTATGCGTAAAGTATGCCAAGCATTAGCCCCTCGCCAAGTAGTAGTTCGTTTGAGCGACTTTAAATCTAGCGAATACCGTGACCTTAAAGGTGGCGATAAATATGAACCACATGAATCTAGTGCATTACTTGGCTGGCGTGGCGCATCTCGCTACTATGATCCTAAGTACACACCTGCTTTCAAATTAGAATTAGAAGCAATCAAAAAAGTACGTAACGAATTTGGTTTCAAAAATCTACAAGTTATGATTCCATTCTGCCGTACTGTGGAAGAAGCTGAATTAGTAACTAACTTAATGGCTCAAGAAGGTCTTGCACGCAGCAAAGACTTTAAAGTATGGCTCATGGCTGAGATTCCATCCAATATCATCTTAGCTGATCAATTTAATAAATACGTAGATGGTTATTCTATCGGTTCTAACGATTTGACTATGCTTGTACTCGGTTGTGACCGTGATAACGAAACAGTTCAACATATCTATGATGAACGTAATTTAGCAGTTCGCAGAGCAATTCGTCACCTCATTGAGGTGGCCCATAAAGATGGTAAAACTGTATCTATCTGTGGCCAAGCGCCAAGCGTATACCCTGAACTTTGCGAATTTCTTGTGAAGAGTGGTATCGACTCCATTTCTGTTAACCCAGATGCAGTAGTTAATACTAAGAAAATGGTGGCTCAAATCGAACAACGAATTATGCTCGATGCTATGACTGGTCGTGGTCGTCAAGAATCTGACGAACTAATTTGGTAATAATATAGTTATAGTGAAAGAGGAGGCCTGTGGGTCTCCTCTTTTTCTGAATGGTAACTTAGGATATAATACAAACAGAGATGAAAGGGGGTTACCGTGTGAAACTGTCGAAACGACAAGAACAAATTGCTCAAATCGTTCGCGAAGAAGGTCCTGTAACAGGTAGTGCCATTGCTGAACATTTAGAGGTCACAAGATCTGCGTTGCGCTCAGATTTATCAGTATTGACCATGTTAGGTGTGTTAGATGCACGTCCAAACGTAGGCTATTACTATGTAGGACTTTCAAAAGAAACACAAACGGCTGAGCGATTAAAGTCATTTCTGGTAAGTGATGTATTATCTCAAGCAGTTGTGGTCAATGGGGATACGAGTTTGTATGATACAATTGTTACATTATTTACAGAGGATGTAGGTACCATATTAGTGTGTGATGGTTCATACCTAGTAGGTGTGGTATCTCGAAAAGATTTACTACGCGCCTCTATGGGACAAACAGATTCGCATACCATGCCTATATCTATGATTATGACCCCTGTAAGCAAGGTTATAGCAGTGGAGCCTACTGATACTTTGGTAGAGGCTGCACAGAAAATGATAGATTATGAAGTAGATTGTTTACCTGTCGTCGCTCGTGAGGATGTGGGTAACAAGAAACGTTTAAAGGTTGTGGGCCGTGTATCAAAAACGACGGTAGCAAAAGTATTTTTAGAATGTAGCATACACTGAGGTTGATAGAATGGCAGAAAAAATTATTTATGCAATATCGGATTCCCTGGGGGAAACTGCTGAGGCTGTAGCGAGAGCTACGGCGAGTCAATATGATAAGGAGCAAATTGAAATTGTCCGTGTTCCCTATATTGATAGTGAAAGCCAAATTGATGAGGTCATAGACGACGCAAAACGTGGGAATCATGTTATTTGTCATACCATTGTGTCTGCGTCTTTACGTAAGTATTTGCATGAGAAGGTGGCTGAATATAATATTCCGGCTGTGGATATCATGGGCCCTGTTCTCGATGCAGTTGGTACTATCGCGACTACTAAACCTCGCATGACAGCAGGTATGGTTCATAAGCTCGACCAAGAGTATTTTAAAAAGGTTGAAGCTATTGAGTTTGCCGTGAAATATGATGATGGTAAAAATCCATCTGGTTTTGAAAAGGCCGACATAGTTATTATTGGTGTATCGAGAACTAGTAAGACACCATTGTCCATGTTCTTGGCGTACAAAAAGATTAAAGCCGCAAATTTGCCACTAGTTCCAGAGGTACCGTTGCCAGAGGAATTATTCAAAATTCCGGCAAAAAAAATCGTGGGCCTTATTATAGATCCATACAAATTAAATAATATTCGTAGTGAACGTTTACGCGCTATCGGTCTTGAAGACGAAGCAAATTATGCATCTATTGAGCGTATTCAATCTGAATTGGATTATGCAAAGGCTATTATGCGTCGTTTGCACTGCCAAGTGTTAGATGTTTCTAATAAATCCATTGAAGAAACAGCTTCTCTTGTCATGCAATTGATTGATAAAAATCGCGCGTCGGAGGGTAAATGAATATACGTGAACAAATAGAGGAGAGGGAGGCTTTGCTTCTGTCTCCCTATGCAGCTAAAAGCCGCGATGCAATCCGTGATATAGAAGAAAAGCCTGATCCACTTAGAACCGCGTTTCAACGCGATCGGGATCGCATCATTCATAGTAAATGTTTTAGACGGTTAAAGCATAAGACACAGGTATATATTGCGCCAGGTGACCATTATCGGACACGCATGACTCATACCCTTGAGGTAGGTCAAATCGGTCGTACTGTGGCTCGTGCATTACGTTTAAATGAAGACCTTGTGGAAGCTATTGCCATGGGCCATGATGTGGGACATACACCATTTGGTCATGTAGGTGAATATGCATTGCGAGATATGGTGGGGCACTTTAATCATAATGAGCAAAGTTTACGCATGGTTGAGGTATTAGAAAGACATGGTGATCATCAAGGACTCAATTTAACCACCGCTGTTCGAGATGGCATCGTAGGTCACACAGGGGCTACAATTCCTGTGACCTTGGAAGGTCAAATTATTCGTATTGTAGACCGCATTGCGTATTTATGTCACGATTTTGATGATGCACAGCGAGCAGGTATGTTGACGGCAGAGGCGTTACCTTTTGAAGTGCGCGAACATTTTGGCATGACTCCATCCAGTATGATTACTGCAATGGTAGAGGATATGGTACGCGAATCCTTGGATAAGCCAGCTATATCTATGTCTGCTAATGTGGAAATGACGATGAATCTATTCCGTCAATTTATGTTTAAACATGTATATTTGGCACCAGCTTTAATTCCGGATCGCAAAAAGGCATCCCATGTGGTGAAAAATCTATTTACTCACTTCATGGAACACCCTGATGATATGGAAGGCTGTGAAACAGGTAAAGCGTTTTACTCTACACGTGATGTAGTTGATTATGTAGCAGGCTTAACAGATCAATATGCTATTAAGTTATTTAAGGAATATTATATTCCCAATATTACATTATAAATAACAAAAAAAAGCA
>NZ_GG770215.1:417339-474828 GCF_000163735.1 Veillonella sp. 6_1_27 | reverse complement strand
ACTANNCTTTTTTGGGGGGCTCTAGAACCCCCAAAGAGTACATGTACTTTTTATTTTACGCGCGTGTAACTTTATTAGAACGAAGGCAACGAGTGCATACGTTTACTTTTTTAGTAGCACCGTCTACAACCGCCCGTACTCTTTGAATGTTCGGTTTCCAAGTTTTTCTTGTGCGAATGTGAGAATGACTCACGTTCATACCGCTAGATGTGGATTTACCACATACTTCGCAAAGGTTTGCCATAGTTTCCACCTCCAAGCTTAATCTATAACATAACAAAAGTATATTATCATAAAGAATAGCTTAAAGCAAGTATTTTTGTCGTACATATTGCTCTTTTTATGAAATATACTACAATATAAGGTATACTATATATCATATTCTAAGATATAAATGGACTTTTACACAAGGATATACAAAAATTGGATATATCTCATGTGTTTATCGTATATTTAAAGGAGTTTTTATGGATGAACGATTGACGACTATAAAGGGAATTGGTCCTGGTCGTGAGAAACAATTGCATAAATTGGGAATTACCAATGTTACATCCTTATTGACTTACTTTCCCAGAACCTATGAAGACCGGCGTACGATTTATAGAATTGGTGATTTAAAATCAGGTATGACAGGTGGTGTGGTAGGTACTGTTATTGCTGTACAAGAGAAACGACCTCGCCCTCAATTGTCTATTTTAGAGGTAGTCATTGCAGATGGCACAGGACCTTTGAAGATTGTTTTGTTCAATCAAGGGTATAAAAAGAACTTTTACAAAAAGGGACAACGTATATATGCATATGGTAAGGCTGAGTTTCAGTATGGTACTATGCAAATGAATACACCGCAAATGGAAAATTTAGGAGATAGTGGTGAACCAGATCGAGGTATCGTTCCTATTTACGCGCTTGCTGATGGGGTATCTCAGTTTGTGGTTCGTTCATCTGTACGCAATTGGTTCGCAGCTAATCATGAGTTACCAGAGATTTTACCTGTGGAGGTTCGTGAAAGTCATCATTATATGAGTCGCTATGATGCTTTTAAGATGATGCATTTCCCAGACTCCTCAGAGCATTACGAAGAGGCTCGTTATCAATTGGCCTATGAAGAGTTGTTCGTCATGCAAGCTGGCTTAGCTTTGTTGCGAAGTAAAGAGCAATGCCACAGAGGTCCAAAAATGGGACCAAACGGGGAACTAATGGCTCAGTGTATAGAGAATTTACCGTTTTCCTTAACAGGTGATCAACAACGAGCGTTAGAGGATATTCGTATTGATATGGAAGATGAACGACCTATGCAACGTTTGTTGCAAGGTGATGTAGGCTCAGGTAAAACTATTGTGGCTACCTTGAGTTTATTAAAAGCTATCGAAAATGGGTATCAGGGGGCATTGATGGCCCCTACGGAAATTCTAGCGGCTCAACATTATGAAGGAATACGAACTGTATGTGCTAATTTAGGTATTACCATAGAATTATTAACGGGATCCTCTACGAAAAAAGAGAAAGAATACATCTATGAGGGCTTAGCAGATGGCAGAATCCAAATGATTATTGGAACGCATGCTCTTATCCAAGAGGGGGTTAATTTCCATAATTTAGGCCTTGTTATCATTGATGAGCAACATCGCTTTGGTGTAGATCAACGGGCGAGATTGCAACAGAAGGGAACATATCCTCATGTACTTATCATGACGGCTACACCAATCCCTCGTACCATGACATTATCCGTATATGGAGATTTAGCAGTATCTTTAATTAAAGAAATGCCACCAGGTCGAAAACCTGTTAAAACATATGCTGTAGATAGTTCTTATAAAGAGAGATTACGCACTTTCTTTGGTAAGGAAATGGCGGAAGGGCGTCAGGTCTACGTGGTGTGCCCTCTTGTAGAAGAATCCGAAAAATTAGACTTGCAAGCTGCTGAGGAATTGTATCTAGAATTAAAAGAGTACTTTTATAAGGCCTATGAAGTGGGCCTCGTTCACGGTCGTATGAAGCCAAGTGAAAAAGATGAAGTGATGAATGCCTTCCATAGGGGTGAAATTTCATTACTTGTTTCTACAACAGTTATCGAAGTGGGGGTTAATGTGCCAAATGCGACCATTATGTGCGTTGAAGGGGCAGAGCGATTTGGTCTATCTCAGCTACATCAGCTGAGGGGGCGTGTAGGTCGTGGTGCTCATCAGTCCTATTGCATTCTTGTTAGTGATTCTAAAAATGATGTAAGTCAAGAGCGTTTAAAGTTGATGGAACAAATCCAGGATGGATTTGAGCTTGCAGAGCAAGATTTATTGCTTCGCGGTTCAGGGCAATTGTTTGGATTAGCTCAATCAGGACTACCTGATTTGCGTGTTGCTAATATCATCAAAGATATTGAGATTTTAGTAAAGGCTCGTAAAGATGTGCTAGATTTTGTAAGTCGATTCGGAATAGAAAAATTAGAAATTGCTATGAAAGAGGAATTAGAAAAAAGATTTGGTGAAAAATTTCTAAGAATATTGTATAATTAAGAGGTAGGATTAATAAGTATATAAGCATCGATAATATTAGATTTTATCTGGCTTTTTTCCTTGTCTATATGTCCTTCATACCGTATAATAGAACAAACAATTTATTTCATTTTTTCATCTATGGAGGTTAATATGCCAATTATTCATGTAGAGCTCGTCGAAGGGCGTACAAAAGAACAAAAGAAACAATTAGGTGAAGCAATTACAAAGGCTGCGGTTGATATCGTAAATGTTCCTGCTGATGCAGTAAAAGTTATCTTCGTAGATATGAAAAAAGACGATTATATGGAAGGCGGCATTTTGCGGTCTGAACGCTAAGGCTACGACTGACCGCCTAGTCCATAGGGACTAGGCGGGTCGTAGTTTTGTTTTATTATACGGAAAGGAAAGAAATATGAGAGACGATAAATTCGGTATGCGTGGACTAACTTTTGATGATGTATTATTAATACCAGCAGCTTCGGATATACTGCCTAATCAAGTAGAGTTAAAAACTCAATTAACTCGTGATATTACATTAAATATTCCTATGATTAGTTCTGGGATGGATACGGTTACTGAATCACGGATGGCGATTGCTATGGCTCGTGAAGGAGGTCTTGGCGTTATCCACAAAAATATGTCTATTGAAGAGCAAGCTCATGAAGTTGACAAGGTAAAACGCTCTGAACACGGTGTTATCGTTGATCCTATTTTCTTAAGCCCTCAAAATTTACTATCCGATGCAGCAGAACTTATGGAAAAATATAAAATTTCTGGTGTACCTATCACAGAACATGGTAAACTAGTAGGGATCATTACAAATCGCGATATGCGTTTTGAAACTGATTTAAGCCGACAAATTGGGGAATGTATGACAAAAGATTCCCTAGTTACTGCACCGGAAGGTACATCTCTTGAAGCGGCGAAAGCTATCTTAAGCGAACATCGTATTGAAAAATTACCTCTTGTAGATGGCGACGGTAACTTAAAAGGCTTAATTACGATTAAAGATATTGAAAAAGCGACTAAATATCCAAATGCAGCAAAGGATGGTAGTGGCCGATTATTAGTTGGTGCTGCAGTAGGTGTTTCTCAAGATTTGTATGATAGACTTGATGCGCTTGTATCTGCTAAAGCTGACGTAATTATTGTTGATACTGCCCATGGGCATTCTGCAGGTGTTCTTCGTACGTTGAAGGACATTAAACAAGCGTATCCTCACATTCCTGTAATTGCAGGTAATGTGGCAACTGCAGCAGGCACTGAGGCTCTTATCGAAGCTGGAGCTGATGCAGTTAAGGTTGGTATAGGACCTGGGTCTATTTGTACAACTCGTGTCATTGCTGGCATTGGGGTACCTCAAATCACAGCAGTCTATGAGTCTGCTCAAGTGGGGCGTCGCTATGGAGTTCCTATCATTGCTGATGGGGGGATTAAATATTCTGGAGATATTGCTAAAGCTATTGCGGCTGGTGCTAATGTAGTTATGATGGGTAATATTTTAGCGGGTACTGATGAAAGCCCTGGAGAAACAGTGATTTATCAAGGCCGTTCTTATAAAGTATATCGAGGCATGGGTAGTCTAGGGGCTATGAAACTCGGTAGTAAAGATCGATATTTCCAAACAGAAGCTAAGAAATTAGTTCCTGAAGGTATAGAAGGTCGTGTACCATATAAAGGTATGCTGGCCGATACAATTTTCCAAATGGTTGGTGGTTTGCGTGCAAGTATGGGGTATTGTGGATGTCATAACATCCAAGAAATGATTGAAAACACTCAATTCATTCAAATTACAGCGGCTGGTTTGAAAGAAAGTCATCCGCATGATGTAAGCATTACCGTTGAAGCACCAAATTATAGTGGTTGATAATGGAGTATTACATTGAATAAACGTATTTCTGTTTTATCTGTGCCTATCGATTGTGTCACAATGGATGAGGCAGTCCAACGTATTTTGCAATTAACTGAACAGCCGGGGCTACATTTAGTAGCAACGGCTAATGCAGAAATGGTTATGTTGGCTAATGAAAATCCTACATTGCACTCCATATTGAATAATGCTAGTCTCGTCGTTCCCGATGGGGCTGGCATTTTGTGGGCTGCAGAGCGTCTAGGAGAACATGTGCCTGAACGCGTAACAGGTGTAGACGTAACTATGGAATTGTTTAAAGTTGCGGCGACTTATCAAATTCCTGTATACTGCTTGGGGGCGGCACCTGGTGTTGCTCAACGAGCAATTGATAATGTATCTGCTCAGGTAGGTGCATTAAATATAGCAGGAATTCATGACGGATTCTTTGATAGTACAGAGGAACAAGAAATCATTAAATCTATAGCTGAATCTAAGGCAAAATTGGTATTTGTTGCCTTAGGTGTGCCAAAGCAAGAACAATGGATTGCAGAAAAGTTGAGTCACCTCGATGGCGTAGTTGCCATCGGAATTGGTGGTTCCTTTGATGTCTTGGCAGGTAATATTCCTCGGGCCCCAGAATGGATGCAACGAAATCGACTTGAATGGTTGTATCGATTATATTTAGAACCTCAACGGATTGGCCGCATGTTGGCTATTCCAAAGTTTATGTGGACCGTTATTAGAAATAAATAGAGGAGTGTTGAATCGTGCCTACAGGACCAATAATTAAGGAAGGGTTTCCTCTGATAGGAGCTATGCTCATTATCACTGTGGTGTTAGGATATTTAGGACATTATGTAATTGCGATTATTTCATTTATTCTGGCATTATTTTTCGTCAATTTCTTTAGAAATCCTAAACGTGTAATCCCTCAAGATCCAGATTTGATTTTATCCCCAGCAGACGGTAAAATCATGGATATTTCTGATGTATACGAAGATATTTACTTACATAAAGAGTGTAAAAAAGTAACTATTTTCTTATCTGTTTTTGACGTGCATGCTAATCGTGCGCCTATTGATGGTAAAATTACGTACCGTCACTATACGATGGGTAGTTTCCTACCAGCATTCAAAGATGATGTAGGTTTTGAAAATGAACGTCATACTATTTGTATTGAAAATGATCGTACTTCCGTATTAGTAACGCAAATTGCGGGCCTTTTAGCAAGACGTATCGTATCTTGGACAGACCTAGATAGTGTACTTGAACGCGGTCAGTTGTACGGGATGATTAAGTTCGGTTCCTGTACTGAGCTCTATATGGATAAGGATGTAGAGTTGTTCGTAGAAAAAGGTCAACATATTACAGGCGGTGATACTGTTATCGGGAGGTTACGACATGAATAAATCTATTATTCCAAATTTATTTACTAGTGCAAATTTAGCATTTGGTGTTCTTGGTATTACGTTGTCTGCTACAAATAATACCTTCTGCGCAGCTATATGTATATTATTGTCTCTAGTAGCAGATGGATTAGATGGTCGTGTAGCAAGAGCTTTAAACGTTGCAGGACCAATGGGCCGGGAACTTGATTCTCTGTCTGATGTAGTGGGATTTGGTGTAGCGCCTGCCTATATGCTTTATATGAAAGAATTAAATGGTTTAGGATGGATTGCATATGTGCCATTATTAGCTTTTGCAGTGCTTGGTGCATTTCGTTTAGCGCGATTTAATATTAAAACTGACGAAGTTCATGGCTATTTTGAAGGTTTACCAATTCCAGCCGCTGGATGTTTAGCGGCGACTTACGTATTGTGTGGCGTATCGGTACCTCAATTTGTGTTGGTAGTTTGTATGATTGGTATAGGTCTCCTTATGGTTAGTGAAGTTAAATATCCCGATTTTAAAGGTAAAAGTGAGATTTATATCAATAAACTTTCTATTGTACTCACAGCCATATTTGTTATAGCTTGTCTCGTGTATGATTGGCATACATGGGCCGTTATGATTTTTGCTGGCTATGTAATGTTTGGGCTTATTAACGGGGCTTTAAATATAGTACGTAAATAGATGTGTGGAGGAGAATAGTATGAATTACCTACTGGATCTATTACTGATTCCTATGCAGGTAATAATCGTAATTTATACGGTTTATTATTTTATACTCGCTGTCGTAGGTATGTGGCGATCGCGAGTACATAAAAATTATACCCCTAAAAATTCCTTTGCCATCGTTGTATGCGCTCATAATGAGGAAGCTGTTGTTGGTGAGTTAGTTAAAAACTTACGTGGCCTAGATTATCCTGATGATCTATACGATATTTTTGTAGTTGCCGATAACTGTACAGATAAGACTGCGGAAGTAGCAAGTGCTGCTGGCGCTAATGTACATGTACGTGAAAATAAACAAGAAATAGGTAAAGGTTATGCCATGGGGTGGATGTTTGATCGGGTAGAACAAATGGATCGGAAATATGATGCATTCCTGATTTTTGATGCCGATAATTTAGTACATCCTCAATTTATGTTAGAAATGAATGATCATCTTGAAAAAGGTGAGTCTGTAATTCAAGGTTACTTGAACTCTAAAAATCCAACTGACTCTTGGGTAGCCGGTACGTTCTCTATCGCCTTTTGGATGGTTAACCATATGTGGCATTTAGCAAAATATCGTCTTGGATTATCTACGGCCTTAGGTGGTACAGGCATGTGTATTCGTACATCTATTATTCGCGAATACGGTTGGGATTGCAATAGCTTAACCGAAGATATGGAATTTTCCATGAAACTATTGACTCATGGTATCCGTACTTGTTGGGGGCATGATGCTATCGTATACGATGAAAAGGTTACGACTATGATGGCTTCTTGCAGACAACGTTTACGATGGGCTCAGGGGCAATTTGACTGTGCGGGTCGATATATTCCTAAATTATTTGCTATTGGTATCAAAACAGGGAATATTATGATTTTGGATGGTATATTCCAAGTGAGTCAACCTTATTTCTTATTGTTGACAACCGTATACTTGGTGTTATCCTACATCAATGCGTATACTCCAATTTATACAAATATTTTGTATCAAATTATGCCTATGTCTGTATGGACAATTATAGGTGTTGGTCAATATCTATTCCCATTAATTGTATTGTTGAAAATCAAGGTACCACCAAAGATTTGGTTCTATTATTTACTATATCCATTATTTGTTTATTCTTGGATTCCAGTAAATATTTTAGGGTGGTTCCGCCGTCATAATAAGGTATGGTCTCATACAGTCCATACGAGAGCTGTGGGCTTAGATGATGTTAAATTAACACGTATGGGCAATATGAATAAGAATGAAAAATAGAATCTGTAGGAGTGACTATGCATATTTTAATGTGTAATGACGATGGCATTTTAGCAGATGGTTTACGTCATCTTGCATCGTATTTAAGTCAATATTATAGAATTACTGTTGTAGCACCTGCTAATGAGCAAAGTGCTAAATCCCATGCATTGACGACCGAGGTTCCATTGAAATTAGATGCTTGCAATGGCGAGGATGAAAATCCTCGCCTTTATGCTCTAACGGGAACGCCGTCCGATTGCATGAAGTTCGGTCTCAGTTATTTATTGACTGATGATATGCCAGATCTTGTAATTTCTGGAATTAATCATGGATTTAATTTAGGCTCTGATGTATTGTATTCCGGCACTGTTTCGGCAGCTATGGAAAGTGGTTTTTACGGTATTCCCGGTTTAGCATTATCTGTTGAGAGATATTCTGTTGAACGGGGAGACGAGATGCATCCATTTATACATGAATTGATTGAGAAAATTTATGTGGCGGGTCAGTTTAGCGGTTTACTAAATGTGAACTTCCCATTACGTGGCACATGTGATTGGGATCATTTTAAAATGGTGAGCCAAGGCTTACAAACCTACAGTAATATTATCGAAGCTCGCATTAATTCAAGAGGACAGGATTATTATTGGTTAGCTGGCGAGCTAGACTATGGTGCTGAAAGTGTTCCTACAGATGTAGAATTTGCCCGTAAAGGCTATATTACAGGTGTCGCACTTACATGGAAACAACAATGTGATACGGATATGAAAAGGGTTCAAAATATTTTAGATGAAATATAAAAAATATGTTGACATTGCTTAGGGATGTCTGTATAATAACAAATGTTCCGATACGCCGGAGTGGCGGAATGGCAGACGCACTTGACTCAAAATCAAGCGGGTAACACCGTGTGGGTTCAAGTCCCACCTCCGGCACCAACATTAGGCGGTAAGACTTTTGTCTTACCGCCTATTTTTATATTTATAAATTTATATACTATAATATACATTATTAATTTCATGAGGTGACAGTATGGATCAAGGTGTAATTGATTATATTACAAATATCTTTGATATTCCTAAACTTACTCAACAGGTTAGCGCTGTACAGATGCCATTGCCATTATCTCGCTTGGCAGAAATACCATTAGATGGATCTGTAAATCAGTGCCAAGGATTTTGTTATAATTCAAAAAAAGACGTTTTTGCTTTAGCTTGTATTAATTCAGATAATACGAAGCAAATTATTTATGAAATTAATCCAAAAACTTTTACTGTTGTTGCAAAATATGAGTATAGTTATAAAAGTTTATTAGGTCATATGAATACCTTAACTTATAATTCTGTCAATAATCGTTACTATACAACAAATGCTGTTGTAAATGGATATAACCTTACTCCTATTGAAGCGGATAGCATGATTGTTGAAGCACCGATTAAACTAAAAGAGAAAGTTTTTAATTTTGCATATGATAAAGTACGCAATGAATATGTATCAATTGTGCCTTTAACAAACTCTGAACGGACAATTAATTATTACGACTCCAATTTTAATCGTATTCGTTCTTATAAAATTGATGCTAATCATACAAACTTAAATAATAACGGTGCTTACGCAACTAATGGAAATACTTTATTTACAACGTTGACAACCTTTGTATACGTCGATGAAGAGGGGGTTGTTAAAAATATTAGCCCTTATGCTTCTGGAATGGAAGTAGAAGACATGGATTGTCGAAATGGTCAAATGTATATGGCGGTCAATCGCAAAGGTAAAGTTGAAATTTATAGTTTGTCTAGCCTACCATTTTCGGTAAATGTCTAGATACTACCTATGTTTTAATCCCCTTTATGAGTGTATAATAATAGTATTAGAGTATTTTAGGAGCTATTATGAAATTAGGGAATGATATTATAGAGATTGACCGTATACGTCAAGCTATAGAGAAATCAAGTTCATTTAAAGCGCGCGTTTATACGATTCATGAGATTGAATATTGTAAAAGTCGGAATAAAGGATGTTACGAATCCTTTGCAGGTATATATGCTGCAAAAGAGGCTTTTATTAAAGCTTTAGGCACAGGGATGAGGCATGGATCATGGCAAGATATAGAGATTTATCATGATAAATGGGGCGCACCCTTAATTCGTTTACAAGATACTTTCAAAGATATTTACGAAACATCAGGTTATACTGATATTCATGTATCGATTAGTCATTGCAAGGATTATGCAATGAGTACAGTTATACTTGAAGGAGCATAAGATGAATATTTTAACTACAGAAGATGCTCGATTTATAGATCGAGAGGTTCCTAAGCAATTAGGAATCTCTTTAGAAATCCTCATGGAAAATGCTGGACGTGGTATCGTAGATGCCTTATGGGGAGAGTACGATTTATTTTCTCTGAATAATGGCCGTTCCATAAATAGTTTTGTTTTATTCATATGTGGTACGGGTAATAATGGGGCAGATGGCCTTGTAGCGGCTCGCCATTTGATGGAGCAAGGCGTACCAGCACAAATTGTACTAGTAGGAGATATAAACAAGTGTAGTGATCTTTTTGCAGTGCAAATTGAGCGCTGCAAAGCTATGGGCTGTAGCATCGATATGTATGATGAATTCAATGATTGGTCCAACGTAGCTATCGCTGTGGAAGGCATCATGGGAACGGGCGTTACTGGAAGGTTAAGAGAGGTGACCATCGATATATTAAATGATATTGATACTATGCGTAGTCAGTATAATTTTGATTTGTGGGCTATTGATGTACCTGCAGGTTTGGATGCTACTACTGGTCATGTAACTGAAGGCACACTGACCTATGATTATACTGTTACTTTTGGAGCTATCAAACAAGGTTTGTTATTATATCCCGGAAAGGCTATAGGAGGAACCGCTGTGGTTGCTCCATTGGGTGCTCCTTGGCAGCAGGTACTGGGTGAACGTGTTAGAACTATAACTATTGATTCTGATTTAGCAGAAAAAATTATCAACTATCGTACCCCAATGGCGCATAAAGGTGTCAATGGAAACACTTTAATTATTGGTGGTTCAAATGATATGATAGGAGCCCCTATTTTGGCTGCTGAAGCGGCAGTTCATAGTGGTGCTGGTAAAGTAACATTAGCTGTACCCAAAATAATTAAACAGATTGTACAAAGCCGTGTCATACCTGAGGTGATGGTTACTTCCACAGAGACTAATAAAGAACTTTTTGATTGTCGCCAAGTTGTTGCTATGGGACCTGGTTTAGGTCGCACCCGTGAAATCTGTGATTTAGTGGATCATATCTTAGATGCTTACGAAGGAGCATTAGTACTAGATGCTGATGCTTTGTATGCATTGGGACATGTTGGTTGTGTTAATAAAGATGCTTTGCGAGATGGTGATATTGAGTCTGCATATATAGTGGAAAGAGAACTTCCATATTGTGTTATGACACCGCATTTAGGTGAATTTAGTAGACTTATTGATTTACCTATTAAATGGATTGAGCGTCATTATATCACGTTGGCTAGAGAATTTGCTAAGGCTCATCAAGTTATTCTTGTACTAAAGGGAATTCCTTCAATTGTGGCATTACCTGATGGAACAGTGTATGTAAATATTATCGGTAATGCGGGCATGGGTACTGGCGGTATGGGAGATGTGCTGACTGGTGTAATTGCTGGTTTTATAAGTCAGGGTTATTCACTACAAGATAGTGCTATTCTCGGTGTATATGTACATAGTCGTAGTGCAGATATTCTGAATGAAACAAAGAGTTGGGGTTATACTCCGAGTGATGTCAGTGCTTCTTTAGGCTTCGTGGTTAGTGAATTATTGGGAGATTATGAATGACAAATAGAATACAACGCTTTATAGCTTTTTTGTTAGTATTATGTATTCCTATCTTCGCCATTGCAGGATGCACAAATAATGATGTAGCAAACGCAGCAAATCAAGTAACTACTAACGCTAATGGGGCTTACTCGATCGATACTAAAACGACTACCCCTGAAGGTAAGCTAGATGTATATATGCTAGATATTGGTCAGGGGGATGCTATATTACTTAAGGTAGACGATGAGTATAGCATGATCGATACTGGTGACATAGAGCATCGTGAAAATATTGTAGCTCAACTTAAAACTATGGGTGTAACAAAGTTAAAAAATATTATTATCACGCATCCTCATGCTGATCATATGGGTGGTTTCTATGCTATTGCAAAGGCTATGCCTATTGAACATGTATATGATGATGGTATTGCCGTTGATAATAATATGTACAAAACTTATGAAAAGTGGATTGAGAAAAATAAAATTCAACGAACTACTTTGAGAAGTGGAGATGTAGTTGATTTTGGACATGGTGCTGTCTTTGTAGTATATGCTCCTTGGGTTGAACCTTTAACTGATAAAAAAGGAGAG
The DNA here is from genome assembly GCF_000163735.1 of Veillonella sp. 6_1_27. Lineage (NCBI taxonomy): Bacteria > Bacillati > Bacillota > Negativicutes > Veillonellales > Veillonellaceae > Veillonella > Veillonella sp. 6_1_27. The sequence goes on along the minus strand of NZ_GG770215.1, from coordinate 462,735 downwards.
ACAGATCTTAATAATAATTCTATTGTAGGTAAATTAATCTTCGGTAAATTCTCTATGCTCTTCACGGGTGATGCTGAATGGCAAGAAGAGAAAAAACTTATAAAAGAGCAGAATTCCAGATTGTTTGCTCGTATTCTTAAGGTAGGTCATCACGGTTCTCGTACAAGTAGCTCTGAAGATTTTTTGAAATCTATTAAGCCTGAAAGTGCATTAATTTCAAATGGCATGTATAATAAGTATGGTCATCCTCACGATGTGACATTACGTCGCTTGCAGGAAAATAATATTGCTATTTACCGTACAGATACGATGGGACGTATTCATATTAGTACGGATGGGAATGAATGGCAAATTACAACTGAACGTTAGTTTTGATTACTTATACAAAAAATTATTTTTATGAAACTGTTTTTTGTGTATTCTGTATAAGGTCTTTATATAGTAATATGTGTAATCGGCATACTAATCTTCATGTTTGTATGAAATAATCTATTTATAATCTAACATTAGTTTATGGATAGATTGGAACGATGAGATTTTGATAGATAAAAATATCATCGACTCATCTCTATGGTTTGGACACTATGTATGTCAGTTAGATTGGAGTGAATGTATTGCGTAAACTATTTTTAATGTGCCTTGCAGTCTTGATGGCGATACCTTTATTATTGACTCAAGCAAAGGCAGCTAATTTGGAAGATGCTCGATGGGTGACTAGAACAGATGCACCTGTACCATATGTTCGTATTGTTATGGACTTATCGGCACCTATAAAGGCATCTGCATCAATTAGCAAAGATGGGAAAACTACGACTGTTACTTTAAAGAATACAAAGCTAAAGACGGCTAAAGAGAACATTTCTATGGACTCAGCTATTGCTAGCTCTGCTAAACTTTCACAAGATGGCAGAGACGTTAAAGTAACAATCAAGACACCTTCATCTATTGATACTAGTGATGTAAAGGTTTTTTCCTTGAAAAAAGATACGGTTAATAAGAAACCGTATCGTATCGTTGTTGATGTTCAGAAAAAAGGTGCTGTAGCTAAGCCTACTTACTATGGTAAAAAGCCATCTCAATCTGCGCATCCAGCAAAAAATGTACCTACAGAATCTGGTAAATACTCTACTAGCGGTGGTTTATCTGGCAAAACAATTACTATTGACCCAGGACATGGTGGTAGTGATTCTGGCGCTATTGGACCTCATGGTGTACAAGAGAAAAACATTACACTACCGATTTCTATGTATTTGAAAAAATCTCTAGAAAATCGTGGTGCTAAAGTGCTTATGACTCGTACTACTGATGTAGATGTATATGGCCCTAATGCAAGCGGTGTTGATGAATTGGGGGCTCGTGTTAACGTGGCTAACCGTAGTAATTCTGATGCTCTTGTAAGCGTTCATATCAACGCATTTAATAATCCTAGCGTTGGTGGTATTGCGACATATTACTATAGCAAAACCGGTAACGATGCTCGATTAGCACAAAAGGTACAATCTCAAATTGCTAACACACCTGGTTTCAATGGTGATCGTGGCATTCAAGAAGGTAACTTATACGTGTTGAGACATTCTAATATGCCTGCAATTCTTGTAGAGCTTGGTTTTATTTCTAACCCTAATGAGGAACGTGTGCTACAATCTCCTCAAACTCAAGAAGACTTTGCTAACCGCATTGCAAATGGTATTGCTAATTACTTTGGAGGTTAATCGATGAAATTACGTAAACAAGTTCTATCGATTCTCTGTGTAGGTATGCTGGCATTTGTAGTGGGTTGTACACATGAACAAGCTCCTACAACAGGTAAAAGTGAACCTACGCAAGAGACGAAAGTCAATAAGGATGCAGAAACAAGTAAAGTATCTCAAGAAAAGGTTAAGATGGCCTTCTTTGTTCCTACAGAGGATGGTTCTGGGGTAAAACAAACTACCGTTGAGATAGAGGCGAATAAAGTTACGCCTAAAGCAGCTCTTTTAGCAATGTTAAATGCCGATAGAGCACAAAAATACCCAGTCTTCTCTAAGGATATTGAAATTACATCTGTTACTGTAAAAGATGGTATTGCTTCTGTTGAAGTAAATGATGCATTCGTAAAGGGTAATGGCGGAGACTTAACTATTAAATTACAAATGGCTGCTATTGTAAATACATTGACATCCTTTGATAATATTAATGGTGTTCTATTTGTCAATAATGGTAAAAAGGTGCCAACTGTAGGTTCCTTTGATACTAAAGAACCTGTTAAGAGAATGACGAATCTAATTAAAAAATAATTCTTTTAAAGACATTTATAGCAGATAGTTGTTATATCAACTATCTGCTATTTTTGTTGTCTTTTATATATGTTACAATACAATAAGTAATAAACGGAAACTAGGTGATCAGATGCAATTAAAAGATGTAGGGGAATTTAATTTCATTCGCCAAATTCAAGATAACACAATATATAATCCTAATACTGTAGTGTATGGTATTGGTGATGATTGTGCTATTTATAAAGCAGAACAAAATACAGAGCAATTGATAAGCACTGACACAATGGTGGAAGGTGTTCATTTTAGCTTTCACTATATGATGCCCTATGATGTTGGCTATCGCCTTATGACGGCTAATTTAAGTGATGTTGCGGCTATGGGTGGCATTCCTAGACAAATTGTATTATCTGTAGCCGTACCAGACCATGTTGATACAGTCATTCTTGATGAAATTTATAGGGGAATTAAAGATCAATGTATGCGATATCAACTCAATATATTGGGTGGAGATACGGTACGTACAGAAGGGCCCATGGTTTGGACTGTAACAATTATCGGAGAGGTTCCTAAAGGCACTGCGGTTATGCGAAGTGGTGCGAAAGTAGGAGATGTTGTAGGTGTTACAAACTATGTAGGTTATGCAGCTACAGGCTTAGGAGCGTTATCATATAATTTAGTAGGCTATGATATGACCAAAGTGGGGCATCAACGTCCCGAACCACAGATTGAATTGGGGCAAAAATTGCGACGACTTGGTATCCATAGTATGAATGATATTAGCGATGGACTAGGAAGTGAATTGAATGAAATCGCTGTAGCTAGTAATGTTTCCATTGTATTTGAAGAACAAGCAATCCCTCTACACGAGGAGACTTACGAATTAGCTAAGCATTTACAAACTAATCCAGTAGATTATGCTTTGTATGGTGGAGAAGACTTTCAGTTAGTCTTTACGGCGCCAAAATCACTACTTTCGGAATTGGAAAAGCTATCAGGCATTACGTTGATTGGAGAAGTTTTATCTGGCCCACCACGGGTTCAAATGGTAACACCTGATAAAACGATTAAGACTGTAGAAGCGAAAGGATATAATCATTTTCATGAAGGATAAGGTACAGGTTCATTTAAAGACTTATACAGTAGAAGATACACAACAATTTGGTAAATTATTAGGTGCATGGGTTAAACAGAATGGGGACCCTCTTTGTATAGCACTAGTTGGTGACTTGGGGACAGGAAAAACACATTTGTCGCAAGGAATTGCAAAGGGCTTTGGGGTTACTGAAGAAATTACAAGTCCTACCTTTGCCATCATGAATACCTATGATGTGAATCGAACTCATTTATATCATTTTGACGTATATCGCTTGGAAGATATTAGTGAACTGGAAAATATTGGCTTTTATGAGTATACAGAAGATTGCGTATCCATTGTAGAATGGGCTGATAAATTTCCTCATGAATTGCCTGATGAAACACTATGGATTTATTTAACGCGCATTGATGATACAAGCCGATCCATTACATTAGTTAGTGATTACCTTACAGCGGATGATTTAGTAGAAATAGGAGGCCCATATGTGGTTGGGAATTGAAACGAGCTCACTTGTGTCGAGTGTGGCTTTAATGGATGAAAGTTGCCTAATTGGGGAATTGACCATTCAAGCTGGATTGACTCATTCTGAGCAGTTGGTACCTCATATTGATATGTTATTACGGACCTGTCAAGTTGAAAAAAGTGAATTAAAAGGGATTATGGTTAGCATTGGACCCGGTTCTTTTACAGGGTTACGGATTGGTATGGGGACAGCAAAAGCTATGGCTTATGCCTTACAAATTCCTTTATATGGTGTAATGACCATGGATAGTTTAGCTCGTAATGTAGCTTATACAGACCGCACGATTTGTACTATTATCGATGCTCAGAAAAAACATGTTTATGCAGGTATCTACAAATATGATGGTAATGAACTAGTCTGCAAAGAGGAACCTTTTGTCATTGCTGCTAATGATTTATTAGATCGACTCCGAGCATCTGAAGAGCATGTTGTATTCCTTGGGGATGGCGTTAAGCGAATAGAGAAGCTACTAGATGAAAGTGATACAAATTTAACGATTTTAGATATATCGCAACGTATTCCAAAAGCTAGTTCTCTATTACTGGCTGGCCGTAGATTGGTAGTCTCTGAAGAGAGTTCTGACCCTATGGATATGGTTCCTTATTATATTCGACGGTCAGAAGCAGAAGTGTTATGGGAAGAACGCCATAAGGATAATCCTGAAATGTTGAAACAAAATCCTGCAGTTATAGTTACTGAGGCAGCGGGAGTCGAATAATGGAGATTCGTTTGGCTACAATAGATGATGCTCAAGCTATCTATGCTATTGAACAACAGTCTTTTTCTGTTCCTTGGAGTTTAGAATCTGTTCTCGTTGAGTTAGAAGGGGCATCAAATAAATTATATATGGTAATTTGTGAGGAGAACAAAATTGTTGGATATGCAGGTGCTTGGCTTGTATACGATGAAGGTCAAATCACGAATATCGCTATTATTCCTTCCGTACGAGGTAAGGGATATGGATCAAAACTTACCAAGCAATTAATAGATGAATGTCTTACGAGAGGTATGAAAGAAATTTTCTTAGAGGTGCGCATATCTAATTTAGCAGCATTAGCTATGTATAGAAATTTAGGATTTTCTGTAAAAGGAATTCGTAAAGATTATTATTCAGAGCCTACGGAAGATGCTTATATTATGTCTCTCGTTTCAGAGGAAATAGAATGAGTATATACACATTAGCCTTGGAAAGTAGCTGTGATGAAACCTCTGCTTCTGTCCTTAAGGACGGGCGCACCGTTTTGTCTAATGTTATTTCAAGCCAAGTACCAATACATAGAAAATTTGGTGGCGTTGTACCTGAAATTGCATCACGTCATCATATAGAACAAGTTATACCCGTTATAGACCAAGCGTTACGTGATGCGAATGTGACTCTACAAGATATCAATCATATTGGTGTTACGTATGGGCCAGGTCTTGTAGGGGCTTTATTAGTTGGTGTAGCTGCTGCAAAAGGGTTATCCTTTGCTACAGGGATTCCCTTGGTGCCAGTGCACCATATGGAAGGTCATATTTTTGCTAACTTTTTAGCTAATCCAGAACTGGAGCCTCCGTTTTTAAGTCTCGTTGTATCTGGTGGTCATACCATGTTAGTACATGTAAAAGGATATGAAGAATTTGATGTTCTTGGTCAAACACGAGATGACGCAGCTGGCGAGGCTTTTGATAAGATTGCACGGGTTATGGGATTCCCTTATCCAGGGGGCCCTCATATCGATGCCCTTGCCGCTGAAGGGAATCCAGAGGCTATTGAATTTCCAAAGGCTTTAAGTGAGCCAGGTAATTTTGAATTTAGCTTTAGTGGTTTGAAATCCGCAGTTTTAAACTATTTAAATAGTAAGCAACAAAAGAATGAGCCTATTAATCAAGCTGATGTGGCCGCATCGTTTCAAAAGGCCATCGTAGATGTGTTAGTAGAAAAGACGAAAGATGCCGCACATACTTTAGGTGAAAGTCGTATTACTATTGCTGGCGGTGTATCAGCTAATAAAGGATTACAAAAGGCTTTAGAAGCTATGTGTATAGAAGAAGGTTTTACTTATTACAAACCACATAAAATTTTGTCTACTGACAATGCGGCCATGATTGGATGCCGAGCTTATTATATGGCGCAGGCCGGAAAATTTTGCGATTTAACATTGAATGCAAAGCCCAGTGTTGAAATTGGATACGTATCTTGGAAAGAGGATTAATCGTGGATATTGGTCAAGATATATTAAATAGAACACCATTAGGACCATTACAAACCTCATTACTTGAGCATATTAGTAAACTCATATCCTTTGGCGAGTCTTTAACTCGTCAAAGGATACAGATTTTTACCCCCCTACTAGAGACAGGACAAGGTGAGAGATCACAACAATGTGCAGATATGCTATGTATAGAACGCAGTAATCAAGGGATTACTACACGTCAATTAAAAGGCAATCATACGTGGCATGCTATGATGAAAGATGGTCAACCACTTATCGGGTTAGATGACAAACAGCGTCAATATGTCTTTCCTATCGTAGACAACGGAGGTCGTATTATTGGGGGTATATCTTTTACATTATCACCATCTATTAAGGCAGAACAATATGAGCAAGAATACCTTTTGTCTGATACGATGCAACGTCTTATGCTGACGGCTACTGATGAACAAATATTGTCTTACGAACCCATGTCCTATTTTGATGGTTTAATTATTTTCGACGACACTTATAAAATACTGTATGCTAACGATGCAGCTATGAAGTTAGTAGATGTATTAGGCTTTGATCGTCGCTTGGTAGGTTCATCAATTTTTAGCAGTACCTTAAAGATGTCCGCTATACAGCAAGTATTATCAGATAGAAGTATACGTACAAATGAAGAAATCTATCAAGATATGGTAATTCGTCAGCACATGATTCCTATTGCTATGGGGCGCAATGAAACGAGGTGCTTTTTAGTTCTTCATGATTGTACTCGTGAAAGTAAACAGCAACAAGAATTATTGGTTAAAAATTCCATTATCAAAGAGGTTCATCATCGTGTAAAAAATAACTTACAAACTGTAGCAGGGTTATTGCGTATGGAGGCGAGACGCTCTAGCTTGCCAGATGTAAAGCAAGCACTCCAAGAGGGGATTAATCGCATCGAGAGCATGGCTCTAGTTCACGATATAGTGTCTCATTACGATGAGGATTATATTGGTATACGATCAATTTACGATGAATTATGTCGTTTGTTGCGTATGAGTATGGTGCGACAAGACCAAGAGGTTACTTTTACTTACAGTGGCGAAGATATGCTAATTTCTTCTCATATGGCAAGTTATGTATCTCTTACTATTAATGAATTGATTACGAATAGCTTAGAACATGGGTTAGACGGGAATCGTGGAAATGTTCATCTAGCAGTTACTGATGCAGGTAGTACAATTAAACTGGCTTTTACAGATAACGGAAAAGGATTGCCTAGTGATTTTTCTGTTTCGTCTAATAAACGGTTAGGTTTAACAATTATTAATAATTTAGTTACTCATGAATTAAAAGGAAGTTTATCCATAGAAAATACTGGAACAGGTGTATTGGTGACGATATATATGAAAAAGGAGGCATAAATGCGCGTTTTAATCGTGGATGATGAATCCCTAATACGTATGGATTTACGAGATATTATTGAGTCTTGTGGTCATGAAGTCGTTGCAGAAGGTACAAATGGTGTTGAAGCTTTAGTACTTTGTAAAAAACATAAGCCAGATATTATATTGATGGATGTTAAGATGCCAGAATTAGATGGTATTGAGGCGGCACGTCAAATTGGCTTTCACCATGAAGCACCTGTAGTATTATTAACAAGTTATAGCCAGCAAGATTTAATCGATAAGGCTCGAGATTCTGGTGTATATGGCTATTTAATTAAACCAGTACGGGAGGAACAGTTAGTTCCTACCCTAGAGATGGCTTTAGGCCGCTATGAAAGTGATGCTCAGTTGCGCGAAAAGATGGCTGAGCTAGAACAGTCATTAGAAGATCGCAAAATTATTCAAAAGGGGACAGGTATATTGATGGAACTATATTCCATATCTGAGGCCGAAGCTTATAATCGCATCCGCACCTTAAGTATGAATAAACAAATATCTATTATAGAAACATGTAATCTCATCATTAAACAGTCTAATAAGTCAAATAATATCTAAAAAGTCAAAAAATCAAAATTAGTACTTGCAATTATTTTAACTTAGGTTATAATAATACTTGTGATTAGCACTCAATGAGTTAGAGTGCTAATAAATTATGGAGATTAACTAGTAAAAAGGAGTGACATTATATGTTAAAACCATTAGCTGACCGCGTTCTTATCCGTCTAGAAGCAAAAGAAGAAAAAACTAAAAGTGGTATCTTCCTTCCTGATACAGCTAAAGAAAAGCCTCAAGAAGGTGTAGTTGTAGCTGTAGGTGCTGGTAAAGTATATGACAATGGTCAACGTGTAGCTCCAGAAGTTAAAGTTGGCGACACTGTTATGTTTGCAAAATATGCTGGTAGCGAATTAGAAATCGATGGCGCTACTCATTTGATTATTAGCGAACGCGATATTTTAGCAGTATTATAATCGCTGATTTATAGTCTATATGACTATAAAAACTGATGATACATTCTATATTGCTTAAGGGCACATATATTTCGTTACATTGGATAGTGTTACTATTTAGGAGGTAATACATATGGCAAAAGAAATCTTGTTTAATGAAGAAGCTCGTCGCGCTTTAGGCCGTGGCGTCGATCAATTAGCAAATGCTGTAAAAGTTACATTAGGTCCAAAAGGTCGTAATGTTGTGTTGGATAAAAAATTTGGTTCCCCAACAATTACAAATGATGGTGTAACCATTGCTCGCGATATTGAACTTCCAGATCCATTTGAAAACATGGGGGCTCAATTAGTAAAAGAAGTTGCTACTAAAACTAACGACGTAGCAGGTGATGGTACTACTACCGCAACAGTATTGGCGCAAGCTATGATTCAAGAAGGTATGCGCAATGTAGCAGCCGGTGCAAACCCAATGATTTTGAAAAAAGGCATTGAAACAGCAGTAAAAACTTTGGTTGAAGAAATTAAAAAACGCTCTATCAAAGTTTCTGGTAAAGCTGAAATTGCTCAAGTTGCAAGCGTATCCGCTGCTGATGAAGAAATCGGTGGTTTAATTGCTGAAGCTATGGAAAAGGTTGGTAATGACGGTGTTATTACTGTTGAAGAATCCAAAGGTTTGCAAACTGCATTAAATGTAGTAGAAGGTATGCAATTTGATCGTGGTTACATTTCCCCTTATATGGTAACTGACCCTGATCGTATGGAAGCCGTTATGGATAACCCATATATCTTGATCACTGATCGTAAAATCAGTGCCATCGCAGACATGTTGCCAACACTTGAAAAAGTAGTAAAAGTAGGCAAAGAACTTCTTATTATCGCTGAAGATGTAGAAGGGGAAGCATTGGCTACATTAGTAGTAAACCGTTTGCGTGGTACATTCAAAGCTGTAGCCGTTAAAGCTCCTGGCTTTGGTGATCGTCGTAAAGCTATGCTTGAAGATATCGCTATCTTAACAGGCGGTACTGTTATTACTGAAGATATGGGTCGTAAGCTTGATTCTGTAGAGCTTGAAGATCTTGGTACAGCTCGTCAAGTTCGCATCACTAAAGATGAAACTACAATCATCGATGGCGCAGGTGATAAAGATGTAATTGCTAAACGCGTTAACCAAATCCGTGCACAAGTTGAAGAAACATCTTCTGATTTCGACCGTGAAAAATTACAAGAACGTCTAGCTAAATTGTCCGGTGGTGTTGCAGTTATCGAAGTAGGTGCTGCTACAGAAGTTGAAATGAAAGATAAGAAACTTCGCATTGAAGATGCATTGAATGCAACTCGTGCAGCTGTTGAAGAAGGTATTGTAGCTGGTGGTGGTACTACATTCATCGATATCATCCCTGCATTGAATACATTGGAAGCTACTGGTGACGTTCAAACTGGTATTAACCTTGTAAAACGCGCTGTAGAAGAACCACTTCGTCAAATCGCATACAACGCAGGTCTCGAAGGTTCTGTAGTAGTAGAAAAAGTTAAAAATACTGAAGCTGGTGTAGGTTTCAATGCCTTGACTGAAGAATACATCGATATGGTTAAAGCTGGTATTGTTGATCCTGCAAAAGTTACTCGTTCTGCCCTTCAAAATGCCGCATCTATCGCATCTCTTGTATTAACTACTGAAACAATCGTAGCTGATAAGGTAGATGAAAATGCAGCAGTTCCTGCAATGCCTCCAATGGGTGGTATGGGCGGTATGATGTAATCAGCTGCTTAGAATTAATTTTATAAGAAATATAATATTCCTAATGAATTGTGAATTACATTTTTCATATTCATTAGGATTATTTTTTACTGATAAATTAATCTATTGTAAGGGTGTAATATTTTAAATAAGATATTATTATATTCAAGCCGACCAGATTTAAAGTGACTAGATTATGTTGATTACATCGATAAAATTGATTTTGTATACAATGTATGATATAATTCTATAGAATTTAATAGTGAGTCTTATTGACATAGTTATTCTCTAATAGTATAATTAGTGTATCGAATTTATTCGATTTGTTATATTTGAATTGAAAGAAGGATCACTATGTTGAACTTTATTTTTAAAAGTAAACCTAATTATGTAAATTTTGGCTTATTGATTTATCGCCTTGCATTGGGCATTTCCATGTTTTATCATGGTTATTTAAAATGGCTTAGCGGAGCTGAAGGGCTCTACAAAGTAGGGACTATGTTAGCACCTTTAGGTGTATCCGGTGGTTATGAGATGTTAGGCACTATGGCAGCACTTGCAGAAATGATTGGTGGTATTCTCATTGCAGTAGGATTATTTACACGTATTGGTGCTATTCTAGTTGTAGGTACTTTAGCAACTGCGACTATTGTGAGTTTGAATGGTAGTTTCTTTAGCTGGGACTACCCATCTCAATTAGGCTTTGGTGCACTTATGTTATTCTTTGCTGGTGCTGGTCGCTTTAGTTTAGATAAAGCTTTATTTAAATAATTAGGAAATTAGAATAAAAGACTCATCGGCTGATGAGTCTTTTATTTATGTAGAAAGGTTATCATGAACAAAAAAACAGTTCCATTCACGTCAGAACAATTAGAAAATATTATTGCTCAGTATCCAACTCCATTCCATATTTATGATGAAGAAGGAATTATTGAGAATATGAAATCTTTCATCAATGCATTCTCTTGGAATAAGGGATTTAAGCAATATTTTGCAGTTAAAGCAACTCCAAATCCGTATATCATGCGTTTGTTACAAAAGCTTGGGGTTGGCGCAGACTGTTCTTCCTTAGCGGAACTACTTTTATGTGAAAAAGTGGGTATTACGGGCCATGATATTATGTTCACATCTAATGATACACCATATGTGGAGTATAAAAAGGCACTTGAAATGGGTGCAATCATCAATCTTGATGATATTACACATATCGAATATTTAGAAAAAAATCATGGCTCTTTGCCAGATACATTCTGCGTGCGTTATAATCCGGGTTCTTTAAAAGAAGGGGGCAATACAATTATTGGCCTTCCTGAAGAAGCTAAATATGGTATGACACGCGAACAAATATTTGAAGCGTATAAACAATTACAAGCTAAAGGTGTAAAACACTTTGGTATTCATACAATGGTTGTTTCTAACGAACTTGATATTGACGGTTTAGTTGGTACAGCAGAGCTTTGCTTTAATCTTGCTGTAGATATTAAAAAAGAACTTGGTATCACTGTTGAATTTATTGATTTAGGTGGAGGTGTAGGTGTAGCTTATAAACCAGAACAAACACCAGTAGACTTCCGCGTATTAAGCAAGGGTGTAGAAGAAGCGTATAATCGAATTTTAGTAGCTAATGGACTTAATGATGTAGCATTGGCTTATGAATGTGGGCGTATGGTAACAGGTCCATTTGGTTATCTTGTTTCTACTGCTATTCATAAAAAAGATATTTATCGTCATTACATCGGTTTAGATGCTTGTATGGCAAATCTTATGCGTCCGGCGTTGTATGGCTCTTATCATCACATTACCGTAATGGGGAAAGAAAATGCTCCCAAGGATCATGTATATGATGTAACAGGCTCCTTATGTGAAAATAATGATAAATTTGCTATTCAACGAGAGCTGCCAAAAATTGATATTGGAGATCGTGTCATCATTCACGATGCTGGTGCACATGGACATTCTATGGGTTTCAATTATAATGGTAAATTACGTTCTGCAGAGTTATTGCTACATAAAGATGGCTCTGTTACACAAATTCGTCGTGCTGAAACATATGATGATTTATTTGGAACTCTTGATTTTTCAAACCTATAATTTAATATTGAGAATCGAATAGGATGAGAATTAATATTAATAAAAACCTATCAATATATGTAATACTTGATATTCTTTTAATTCCTGTATATTTTAGTAGGAATATCTTGCTATCATTTAGATAAGAATGTATAATGAGTGTAGATTGTTATGCACATACTTGCTAAGTTGGCGAGAATTACGGCGGTATTCACGTTAGTGCGTACCGCCTTTTTATATGTGTCAGTATATACGTTTTATATATAATGAGTGTATGTTTCTTATGGTTACATACAAATAAAAGGAGTGAACATTTTGGCTGAATTACTTCAGATAAAAGATTTAAAGGTATCTGTTGAAGAGAAACAAATCTTGAAAGGTATTGATTTAACAATTAATAAAGGTGAAATTCATGTTGTGATGGGGACAAATGGTGCTGGTAAATCTACACTTGCTAATGCAATCATGGGTAACTCTACATATACAGTAGATAGTGGTTCTATCATTTTTGATGGTAAGGATATTACGGAAGATGCAGTAAACGATCGTGCAAAAGCGGGTATTTTTATGTCCTTCCAAAATCCAATTTCTATTCCTGGTATTACTGTAGAAAACTTCATTCGTACAGCTAAATCCACAATTACTGGTGAAAATGTACGTGCATTATCTTTCAAAAAAGAATTGAAAGAAAAAATGGATGAATTATCCTTTGATTTATCTTATGCGCAACGTTATGTAAATGAAGGCTTCTCTGGTGGTGAACGCAAGAAGAATGAAATTCTTCAAATGTCCATTTTGAATCCTAAATTGGCTATTCTTGATGAAACTGATTCTGGCCTTGACGTAGATGCGGTTCGTATCGTATCTGAAGGTGTACAACGTTTCCATAACGAAGAAAATGCTGTATTAATCATTACTCATCATAACCAAATTTTACAAAAACTAAAACCAGACTATGTTCATGTGTTGATTAATGGCAAGATTGTTAAAACTGGTGATGCTTCTCTTGTACGTGAAATCGAAGAAAAAGGTTATGACGCATACAAAGCATTAGCATAGGAGGCATAATGGAAGAAAGAAAGAAAACCCAAGTCGCGGATATGGACCGTGGCGTCTATGATATAAAGAACGAATTTGAATATTCTTATATCTCTGATGCCGGTTTAACAGAAGATATTATCCGTGAGATTTGGTCTAATAAAAATGAACCAGAATGGATGCTCGATTTCCGTTTAAAGTCTTTGGAAATCTATAATCGCATGGGCATTCCAAATTGGATTCCTGATATCTCGGGCTTAGATATGGCAAATATTCATACATATGTTAAGCCTAAAGTAGATATGAAAGAAAACTGGGATGAAGTTCCAGAAGAAATTAAAAGTACTTTTGACCGCTTAGGTATTCCAGAAGCGGAAAAAACATCTCTAGCTGGTGTTGGTGCTCAATATGATTCTGAAGTTGTTTACCACAGTATTCAAGAAGATCTTGTTAAGCAAGGTGTTATCTATACTGATATCGAAACAGCATTACATGAACATGAAGAAATCGTAAAAAAATACTGGATGACATTAATTCCACCTACAGACCATAAATGGGCTGCTCTTCACGGTGCCGTTTGGTCTGGTGGTTCCTTCGTATACGTTCCTGCAGGTGTACAAGTAGAGATTCCATTGCAATCTTACTTCCGTTTGAATGCACCAGGTGCTGGTCAGTTCGAACATACGATGATTATCGTAGAAGAAGGGGCTAAATTGCACTTTATCGAAGGTTGTTCTGCTCCTAAGTATGATGTGTCTAACCTTCATGCAGGCGCTGTTGAACTGTTCGTTAAAGATAATGCTACATTGCGTTATTCTACAATTGAAAACTGGTCTAAAAACATGTACAACCTTAACACAAAACGTTGTGTAGTAGGTAAAAATGGTACAATTGAGTGGGTATCTGGTTCCTTTGGCTCCAAAGTTTCTTGTTTGTACCCAATGAGTATTCTCAACGGTGAAGGTGCACATGCTGAATTTACAGGTGTAACATTCGCAGGTGAAGGACAATTCCTCGATACAGGTTGTAAAGTGGTACATAATGCACCATATACAACAAGTAATGTAAACTCTAAATCCATTTCTAAATCCGGTGGCGCTGCAATTTATCGTGGCCTTTTGAAGATTGGCCCTAAAGCTGAACATTCCAAAGCAACAGTTTCTTGTGAATCCTTGATGCTTGATGCTGAGTCTCAATCTGATACAATTCCGGCTATTATCGTAGAAAATGACAATGTGGATTTAGGTCATGAAGCTAAAATCGGTCGTATTTCCGACGAAGCAATTTTCTATCTTATGACTCGTGGTATTAGCGAAGAAGAAGCTCGTGCGATGCTAGTTCGTGGTTTCGTAGAGCCAATCTCTAAAGAATTGCCACTTGAATATGCAGTAGAAATGAACAATCTAATCAATCTTGAATTAGAAGGTTCTATCGGTTAAGGAGGAATTATGAGCGAATTACTATTTAATGAACTCCCTAGACCGACATTCAGATGGTTGCGCGTTAATCATACTGTAAGCTCTCTAGCTGGAGAAGATACAGCGGTACAATCCATCGCTGTGGAAGCTAATAAAGATATACTTTCACCATTACCTGTTGGTACAGCATTACTAGATGGTAATTATGAAGGTGCTAATAAAGAAGCTGTTCATGTATTAGTTGAAAAAGCGGAAGGCTATGCTATCAATGTGCCTCCTAAGGCGAAAGAAGTTGTAGGCATCCGCATTGATGCTAATGCTCGTGTAGCAAACCGTTTCCAATTTATCGTTGGTGAAGGTGCTGAGCTAGAAGTACAATTCTATGTAACTGGTTCTGGCGATGCATTGACAAATGTTAGCTATTTAAACGAATACGATGTGAAAGAAGCTGGTAAGGTTGTAGTAAAAAAGGTAAATCTTTTGCCTGAACATGTACAGCATATCGAGCATCGATACACTAAATTAGAAGAAAAAGCAGATGTAGAATACATCAATATTGAAATTGGTGGCAGTGAAAACATCTTGAATTACTATCATGATTTAGTAGGTCAAGAATCCCGTATGGTTCATGACATTGCTTATCTTGGTAATAAAGAGCAAAAATTTGATATTTCTATGGTTATGAGTCATGGTGGTAAAAAATCATTTAGTGATATTCATACCTTAGGTGCTCTTAGTGGCAATTCTAAAAAATCCTTCAGAGGGACCCTTGATTTCCTTAATGGAGCAACAGCTTCTGAAGGTGCAGAAGAAGATACTTGCTTATTGTTAGATCCAACTGTAAAATCTGTTTCGTTACCACTTTTATTGTGTAAAGAAGATAATGTAGTTGGTAATCATGCAGCAAGTGCAGGCCAAATTGATCATAATAAATTGTTCTATATCATGAGCCGTGGCTTTAGTGAGGTAGAGGCAAAACATATCATTGTTGAATCTATGATTCGACCTATTATTGATCGCATTGGTGATGAAACGATTGAAGAAGCAGCGTTAGCAGCTGTACGTAATAAAATTTAAAGAGGCGTTTTTATGAGACCAATTGCAGAAGCATACAAAGACTTTCCTATATTACATAAAGAGCATAATGGGCATCGTGTTATCTATTTAGATAGCGGTGCTACTGCTCAAATTCCACAGTCCGTAATTGACCGTGTTGTGGAACATATGACACAACGTAATGGTAACCCACATCGTGGTTCTCATATTTTAGCCATTGAAGCATCTGAAGACTATGAAAATGCACGGGATCGCGTAGTTGAATTTATCAATGCTCGCGAACGAGAAGAGGTTATATTTACACGTAATAGTACGGAGTCAATGAACTTGATTGCCCACAGCTATGGCCTTCATAATGTGAGAAAAGGTGACAAGATTGTCATTACTGTTGCTGAACATCATGCGAATCTTGTAACATGGCAATATGTGGCAGAACAGACGGGGGCAATCTTAGAATACATGTATCTTGATGAACATGGGCACTTAAAAGATGGTGAAATCAATAAAATTGATGAAAAGACTAAAATTGTTGCTTTCGCTCATGTTAGTAACGTGCTTGGTATGGAATTCCCAGTAAAAGAATTAACTGAGAAGGCTCACTCTGTAGGTGCTATTGTTGTTCTAGACGGTGCTCAATCTACACCTCATAAAAAAATTGACGTACAAGCATTGGATTGCGATTTCTTCGTATTCTCTGGCCATAAAATGTGTGCATCTCAAGGGATTGGTGTACTATACGGTAAACGTGATTTATTAGAAACTATGCCTCCATTCCTATTGGGTGGCGATATGATTGAGTATGTAAAAGAGCAAACTGCTACATTCAATGAGCTTCCATATAAGTTTGAGGCAGGTACTCCAAATGCTGATGGTGCCGTTTCCTTGCATGCAGCTATTGATTATTTGGAATCCTTTGGAATGGATGCTATAGAAGCCTATGAAGAGGAGTTAGTAGCTTATATTCTTCCTAAGATTGTTGAATTGCCACATGTCCATGTTATTGGTTCTCAAAATCCTAAGGAAAAACATGGCGTTATTGCGTTCACTGTAGATGATGTACATCCTCATGACGTAGCTACAATTTTGGATTCTAAGGGGATCTGCGTTCGTTCCGGTCACCATTGTGCACAACCATTAGGTGCGTTCTACAATGTATCTGCATCTACTCGTTTAAGTATGTACTTATACACTCGCAAGGAAGATTTAGACGCATTCCTTGAAGTATTAAAGACTGTTCGTTCAGTAATGGGTTTTAAAGATTAGGAGAATTACCACTAATGGAAATGGATCAATTATATACGGAACTTATTTTGGAACATAACCAAGATAAACGTAATAAGCATGAATTATCTGAATTTACAAATTCTGAACATGGACATAACCCTAGTTGTGGTGATGATCTAACATTACAACTCAATGTAGTAGATGGTATCATTAAAGATGCTGCATATACAGGTTCTGGCTGTGCTATTAGCCAAGCATCTGCATCTATGATGATTGATATCATTAAGGGCAAATCTGTTGAGGAAGCGCTTCGTTTAGTAGAAATTTTCTTGGGTATGATTAAAAAAGAGATTACCGATGAAAATGAGTTAGAAGAATTAGAAGATGCTATGGCTCTACAAAATATTTCTAATATGCCAGCACGTGTAAAATGTGCAGTTCTTGCATGGCATACATTGAAAGAGGCTTTAAAGAAATAATATGAAGAAAACGATATTATTTGATTTAGATGGAACCTTAACTGACTCTCAAGAAGGTATTCTTAAAAGCATTAAATTTGCATTGGAACATTTCGGTTATACTGTACCTGATGAAGAAACATTACAATTGTTCTTAGGACCACCATTGGTAGATGCTTTCCAAGAACATTGTGGTTTGACCTTTGAGCAAGCGGAAGAAACATACTTTAAATTCCGTGAACGTTATGGTACCATCGGTAAATTTGAAAATAAAGTATATCCGAATATTGTAGACTTATTGGCTAAATGCAAAACTGAACAATATACTATAGCTGTAGCTACTGCAAAACCAGAACATTATGCTAAAGATATTCTTGATCACTTTGAATTGACACCATACTTTGATGTTATTGTTGGTGCTAATTACGAAGCGGGATTGTTACACAAAAAAGAAATTCTTGAAAAAGCTCTCACGCTATGTGGTAACCCATTAACTGATGAAAATGGTCGTCGATTGACATTCATGGTTGGAGATCGTAAGTACGATGTAGAAGCAGCTAATGAACTTGGCTGTATCTCCATCGGTGTTACCTATGGTTACGGTACAGAATCTGAGTTAAAAGAAGCGGATGCTGAATATATCTGTGATGATGTTGATGAAATTGCTGATGTTCTCAATCTTGAAGAAATGATGGTTCGTAGATAAGCTATATAAATAGAATTACATATCAACCCAAATAAAAAGCTAGAGGAAATCCTCTAGCTTTTTTGCATTTTCATTTTATGTTATTTTTTTAGGCCACTCTTTTTAGCTAATGTTTTGATAACCTTAGCACTTTGTTTTTTCAACTTGCCTCCTGTTTGTTTGAGTTGGATACGTGTACGAGAAACACGACCAAGTGTAGTAATCTTAGTTTTGCGACGTGGCTTCATATCACGTTCGTTACCAAAGTCGCCACGTTGCACACTTGTTGCCTTTACTTTTTCAGCTCTAAAAGATTTACGTAAGGCTTTCATAATTAACGTAAGCGGTAATGTTTGCTCGAAGGAATACAAATCAACTGCTACATAACCAAGTGCAGGATATGTGTGCAATGTAAAGTGAAAACCTAGTGCGACAGAAAGAAGGGCGATTTCCTCATCCATAACCTGACAACTGATTTCATCTACATCAAGTTCAGCTAAGTCAAATGCGGTTGCTACACTTTCCTGTACAGCTGTAGCGGATGAAATTGCGTCTTCATCGCAGGAATATAAATCAATTAACAGTTCTTGTCCTAATGCTTCTGCCATAACAACACCTTCCTTCAGAAAATAATATCTCATTTATTATACATAGATTTAAGCATTAAGTCCAATTATATGAGAATACATTAAAAGTCAAACGTTATTTTTATGAAATTTGACTTTTATGTTGACTAAGGTTAAAAAGTCAAATATAATAAAGTTATGCTAAAGAACAAATAGTCAAAACCATAGTAAATAAACTTTAAAGGGGTGTTTTTTATGAGTATGATAGCTGATAAAATAGAAAAATTTATATTAGACCGTATGCGTGAAGAACAAGAAAAGCTAATTTTAAAGCGTAATGAATTGGCTGATGAATTAGATTGTGCGCCATCCCAAATTAGTTACGTGTTAAGTACGCGTTTTTCTAATGAGCGCGGTTTTGATGTTGAGTCAAGACGTGGCTTGGGTGGATATATTCGAATCAAAAAAATTAACCCAGAAAGTTCAGATTCTTTACCTGCTGT
Organism: Veillonella sp. 6_1_27; assembly: GCF_000163735.1. Taxonomy (NCBI): domain Bacteria; kingdom Bacillati; phylum Bacillota; class Negativicutes; order Veillonellales; family Veillonellaceae; genus Veillonella; species Veillonella sp. 6_1_27. The sequence continues at coordinate 443,542 of NZ_GG770215.1, read as the reverse complement.
TACAACTTATCGGATTTATGAAGGTCCAAATACGGTAGAACGATTAATTGATATGCGAGATGTAGATCAATCATTATTTCAATTATTACAATCTGAAAAGATTACCCGTCGTGAAGCTCAATTGATGCATAATTCTTTTGCTACATTAATTGAAAATGTAGACGTAGAAGAACGTAATGATGCTGTTCGTCAATTATATGCATCAATGGTGGACACTTTACGGAAGGAGTGATGATTTGTGTTATGTGATCATTGCCATAAAAATGAAGCTACTATCCATATGACTAATATCATAAATAATCAAAAGACTGAGCAACATCTTTGCAGTGCTTGTGCCACCGAGTTACAACAAGCTGGGAAATTATCTCCTTATAGTTCTTTTATGAATGATATGTGGGATAATAACTTTTTTACTAATGATTTTTTTAAGAATATGGTGTATCCAGATAACTTATTAAAAGCTCATCAATCTAAGAGATGCCCTCAGTGTGGTATTACTTATGATGAATTCAATCGGGTAGGTAAGTTTGGCTGTGGTCAATGTTATGAGACTTTTAATAGTGAAATAAATCCATTATTAGAACGAATACAAGGTAGTTCTGAGTATGAAGGGGCTATACCTAGTCGTGGTACTAATGTATTTAAAGCAAAGTATGAAGTAAAGCAATTGCGCCGTCAATTAGATACAGCTATTCAAGCTGAAAACTTTGAAGAAGCCGCAATTTTAAGAGATAAAATTAAAAATCTAGAAGTTATCATCGATGGTGATAACGAATAGGAGGTTCTTATGTTAGATACTATATTGGACTCTCCGCTAAGTCAGTGGCTGTGTCAGGATACAGAGGCGACTGACCACATTGTAATTTCAAGTCGTATACGATTGGCGAGAAATTTTGATGATATATTGTTTACGAATCGTGAAGATATAGTTTCCTTAGAAAAAGTGAATACAATCTCTCGAGGCCTATTGCCAATATTAAAAAAGGCTGATGAGCATCAATATACAAATATTAGCCTTGAGCAATTAAGTCAACGTGAACGTGCTGTCTTAGTTGAAAAACATTTAATGAGTCCTGCTTTAGAGGAACAATTACCGTATCGTAATTTGATCGTATCTGATGATGCTTCTATCGCAATTATGGTAAATGAAGAAGATCATTTACGTATTCAATCTATGGCTTCAGGACTTAAATTGCAACAAGCTTATAATCATGCAGTTCAAATTGATAAAGCTATCGAAGCAAAATACCCTTATGCCTTTGATGAGCGATTTGGTTATTTAACTGCTTGCCCCACTAATGTGGGTACAGGTTTACGGGCCTCTGTTATGTTACACTTACCCGCATTGACGTTATCTGGTCGTATTACGAGACTCATTCGTAACATAATACAATTAGGTTACTCTGTACGAGGTTTGTATGGGGAAGGTTCCGAAGCTTTAGGTTGTATTTACCAGATTTCTAATCAACGAACGATGGGGATTAGTGAAGAAGCAACTATTGAGCAATTGATTAAAATCGTAGAAGGAATTATTGCAGAAGAACGAAAGTCCCGGCAATCTTTATTACACAATGATAAAGAAGGTTTGGAAGATATACTTTGGCGATCCTATGGAGTTTTACAATATGCACGACGTGTAAGCGGTAAAGAGGCACTTAGTAAGCTTAGTGATATTCAATTAGGTGTAGATTTAGAAATATTACCATTCTGGGGTAAAGATACTTTTAATGAGCTTGTTGCTATAACTAGACCAAACTTCCTCTCTAAATACTTAGGTAGTGAAAATTTGACAGATACCGATCGCGACAGCTATCGTGCAAAGGTGATACGTCAAAAAATTTCAAATTAATATAAGTACATAAATAATTAATGCATGATTATTTATTTTGTATAGATTGATTTATATAATTTTCTTAGTTTACTGTTAAGAGATTTGTAAAAAATAGTAAATATTAATACTAGATAGCATAATAGATTAATAGAGTTTAATAATATTTTTGATATTCCAATGGTTATTTCACCATTGTTTACATATATTTGAAAAGAAATAATTACAATTTACATAGATAGATGAGGTGATATTATGATGCAACGGTTTACAGACGATGCACAGCGTGTTCTTTCGTTAGCTCAAGAGGCTGCTTTGGAGTTAGGACATGACTATGTCGGTACTGAACACGTACTCATCGGCCTTACAAAGGTTAAAAATGGTGTAGCAGCTAAAGCTTTAGAAGAGCTTGGCCTTGTTACAGAAGATATTTTTGAAGCTGTAGAAGAACATGTAGGACGTGGTAATAAAAAGGCAACGTCAATATATATGACACCTCGCGTTAAGCATGTGCTTGAGCTTGCCATTCAAGTAGCAAATCACATGAATCACAACTACGTTGGTACTGAGCATATTCTATTGGGCCTACTTAGCGATGGTAGCGGTGTTGCTGTTGCTATTCTACGAGCTATGAATATACGTAGTAATGACGTAGTAGAAGCAATTCGTAGTATTCTTGGCTCGAATAAAGGTAGCAATAATGGTGGTCAAGAGGGAATAAATAGCAATAATGATTTAGGTGAGCTGTCAGATTTTGCAACTGACCTTAATGAGTCTGCTAAACAAGGTAAGATTGATCCTGTTATTGGCCGTGATACGGAGATTCAACGAGTCATTCAAATTCTCAGCCGTAGAACTAAAAATAATCCTGTTCTTATTGGTGAACCAGGTGTAGGTAAAACAGCTATTGCCGAAGGCTTGGCACAGCGTATTGTGACTGGTAATGTACCGGAGATTTTACGTAATAAACGCATTATTTCTCTTAGTATTGGTTCTATGTTAGCGGGTGCCAAGTACCGTGGTGAATTTGAAGAACGGTTGAAAAAAGCCATAGATGAAGTACAACAACATGATGATATGATTATCTTTATAGATGAAATTCATACATTGGTTGGGGCAGGTGCTACTGAAGGCGCTATGGATGCAGCTAATATCTTAAAGCCTGCTTTGGCACGAGGTGAATTCCAAGTTATCGGTGCCACAACACTTGATGAATATAAGAAACATATAGAAAAAGATGCTGCTTTAGAGCGTCGTTTTCAACCCGTTCAAGTAGGAGAGCCTAACGAAGAGGATGCTCTTGAAATTTTAAAGGGATTAAGAGATCGGTATGAAGCTTTCCATAAGGCTAAGATTACAGATGAGGCATTAACAGCAGCTGTGTCTTTATCTAGCCGATATATTACAGATCGATTCTTACCTGATAAGGCTATCGATGTAGTCGATGAAGCTGCATCTAAGGTTCGTATGAAAGTATTTTCTGCAGCACCTGATGTTAAAGCATTAGAGGATCGCCTCAATACAGTTAAGAAAGAAAAAGAAGCGGCTGTTACGTCTCAAGATTTCGAAAAGGCTGCAAAGCTTCGCGATGAAGAACAATCACTAGTAAAAGAAATTGGTGATAAAAAATCTATCGCTAAAGAAAAAAGTGATCAAAAGTTAATAGTAACAGAGGAAGACATAGCTGCTGTAGTAGCGCAATGGACAGGCATTCCAGTGGCTAAAATTGCAGAAGAAGAGTCTGCAACCTTACTACATTTAGAAGAAGAACTTCATAAACGCGTAGTAGGTCAAGATGAGGCTGTTACTGCTGTAGCTAAAGCTGTACGCCGTGCAAGGGCTGGATTAAAAGACCCAAAACGGCCTATTGGTTCATTCTTGTTCCTTGGACCAACAGGGGTTGGGAAAACTGAGCTAGCAAGAGCGCTTGCATCCTCCTTGTTCGGCGATGAATCTGCTATGATTCGACTTGATATGTCTGAATATATGGAAAAACATACTGTGTCTCGCTTAGTCGGTGCCCCTCCAGGTTATGTAGGCTATGAAGAAGGTGGCCAGTTAACAGATGCGGTACGTCGTAAACCATATAGCGTTATCCTCCTCGATGAAGTGGAAAAGGCACATGCAGATTTCTTTAATATTTTGTTACAAGTTCTTGATGATGGTCGTCTTACTGATAGTCAAGGAAGAAATGTAGATTTCAGAAATACAGTTATTATTATGACAAGTAACTTAGGTGCTAAAGCTTTACATAAAAACTCTCCAGAACTTGGTTTCTTAGCAGCTAAAAAGGCTGATTCTAATGTTGATGAAAATAAAGGAATTGATTTTAAAGAGGCTAAGAAGTCGGTAATGGATGCGGTAAAACGTTATTTTAGACCTGAGTTTTTAAACCGCATCGATGAAATGATTGTATTCCATCCATTAACTGAAGAGGACTTAAAAGAAATTGTAACTATCTTGATGAGTGATGTTACAAAACGTCTTGAAGAGCGTGATTTACAATTAGAAATCTCTCCTGAGGCTATGAAATTACTCGTTAAGGAAGGCTCTGATTTTACGATGGGGGCTCGACCATTAAAACGTGCTATTCAACGTTTAATTGAGGACCCAGTGTCGGATCTTATTTTGAAAGGAGATGCAAAAGAAGGCAAAATTATTAAAGCAGATGCAAAGGATAATGATCTTGTTGTATCAATATGATAAAAAATACAAATTATACAGTTGATGACTACCTTTCATATAAAAAATATAAGTTAAATGGTATACTATAGAATGATGATAGTTAACCATGTAGTAAAATTATGCATAAAAGGTCATGAATGGTTATCATTCATGACCTTTCTTTTTAAATGTATTGAGGTGTTATGGCAAAAGCAAAATCTGTATTCTTTTGTCAAAATTGTGGGGCTGAATCCTCTAAGTGGATGGGCCGTTGTCCACAATGTGGAGAATGGAATACATTAGTTGAAGAAATCATTAAAGAAACTAAACATAGTCGAACACCTTCTCGAGGTGTTGGAAATCAAACGACGAAGCCTACCGCCTTGCCAGATATCGAAATTTCTTCTATTGCACACGTATCTACAACCTTTGGTGAAATTGACCGTGTATTAGGTGGGGGCATAGTGCCTGGTGCTCTAATGCTTTTAGGTGGTGATCCTGGTATTGGTAAATCTACTCTGTTACTACAAGTATCCCAGAAGGTAGCCGATACAGTAGGAGCAGTTCTTTATGCATCTGGTGAAGAGTCTCAGTTACAACTTAAACTTCGAGCAGAACGACTGCATATTAATAGTGAACGGTTACAAGTTATTGCAGATACTGATCTAGATCATATATTGGAGCAAGCTGAAGCAATGACTCCTTCTTTACTAGTCATTGACTCTATACAAACTATGTATACGGGAGATATAGATGCTGCGCCAGGCAGTGTTAGTCAAGTTCGTGAATGCACATCTCGCCTACTTCGCTTCTGTAAAGAACGAAATATACCTACTGTAATCATTGGTCATGTAACAAAGGAAGGCAATATTGCAGGGCCTCGTATGTTAGAGCATATGGTAGATGTAGTGCTTTACTTTGAAGGGGAGCGTTCCTATCAATTCCGTATATTACGGTCTATTAAAAACCGTTTTGGATCTACATCAGAAACAGGCATTTTTGCCATGGTAGAGGAAGGGTTACAGGAATTGTCCAATCCGTCTGCTTCTCTTTTAGCCGAGCGTTCCGATGAAGAAAGCGGCAGTGCCGTCATGATTTACCTTGAAGGGGTTCGTCCCATCTTAGTAGAGGTACAAAGCTTGGTAGTTACTACGGCCTTTGGTATGCCACGACGCACGGCGATAGGTTACGATCTCAATCGATTAATCGTATTATTGGCTGTTTTAGAAAAACGCTGTGGCTTTACATTAGGTAATAAAGACGTGTATGTAAATGTTATCGGTGGTCTCAAGGTAAATGAACCGGCTTGTGATTTATCTATGGCGGTTGCTATAGTATCAAACTTAAAAAATCGTATCGTGCCAACAGATATGGTTATCTTAGGTGAAGTAGGCTTAACTGGTAATGTTCGCAGTATTCCTCGCATTGAACAGCGTATTAATGAAGCTAAGAAATTAGGTTTTAAAAAGTTTATTATTCCTGAAGGCAACTATAAACAAATCAAGGATAATGATAGTTCTATCAAAATTAAAGGTGTCAAATCTATACAAGAGGCGATGCAACTCGTATTTTCATAATTAGGAGGTGATTTCATGATTTATCGGATTTTACGCTATGTAATAGCCATTTTAGTAGGTACAGCAGCCTACGTGGGAATGGATAGCTTAGCACCTATTATTGACCCGTATTTGGTTTCTCAATTTGAATCTTTTGGGGACATGTCATTAACAATTGCACGCATTGCAGTATTAATCGTAGGTACTCTATTAGGCCTTGTTATTGGTTATCTGATTTCATCATTTATTTTGAAACAAGGTTTAGTAATTGCTAAAAGATTAGAGCGTATTCTTACTCATATTCCAAATCAAGAATTGATTGCAGGCACCATCGGTTTATTATTCGGCCTTATTATTGCAAATCTAATTGGTGTTGCATTCAATCAAGTACCTATTATAGGACCTTATATTCCTATAATTTTGAGTGCTATTTTTGGATATAGTGGACTTAAAATTATGGCTCGTAAAGGCCCCGAAATGTACAATAATTACGTACAACAATGGGGAGGAGATAGCACTAAAAAAACAAGTCGTTTTAAAATGTTTTCAACTCATAAATTAGATAAATCCTCTAGTACGCCAAAATTACTAGATACTTCAGTTATCATTGACGGTCGTATCAAAGAACTATGTGCTACGGGTTTTATTGAAGGTCCTCTTATGGTGCCACTATTTGTATTAAATGAGTTACAGGTAATTTCTGACTCTGCGGATGCTACGAAACGCAACCGTGGTCGACGTGGCCTTGATATTTTGAAGGATATGCAAGATGCCAATAAGGTTGCTATAGAGGTCGTTGAAGATGATTATGATGATCTTGTAGAGGTTGATTCAAAACTTATGCGACTTGCTTTAGATAAGCAATGGAAGTTGATGACAAATGACTTTAACTTGAATAAGGTGGCTCGTGTACAAGGTATAGAAGTACTTAACCTCAATGAATTGGCAAATGTATTAAAACCTGCTCTAATCGCTGGAGAATGGATTCGCGTTCAAATCATGAAAGAAGGTAAGGAAGTACACCAAGGTGTGGCTTATCTCGACGATGGCACGATGATTGTCGTAGAGGATGGTAAGCCTTATGTTGGTCAAAATGTAGAGGTTATGGTTACATCCATATTACAAACGAGTGCTGGTCGTATGATCTTTGCTCGTGTAGATGGAGGACAAAATGGGCAAGGCAATTAGTTGTATCGTTCTCGCTGCAGGTGCTGGTCGCCGTATGGGATACAAAGAAAATAAGATATTTATTCCTTTAGGAGGATATTCTATTATTCAACGTACCATACAGAATGTAGAAAAGATTGAAGGTTTAAAAGAAATTATTCTTGTTGTAGCTGAAGGCGAACAAGAATATATGTCTAACCATATTCAAGGGTTGGATTTGCATATTCCTGTAAAGATAGTACTTGGTGGAAGAGAACGTCAACATTCTGTGGCATATGGACTCAAAGCTGTATCAGAAGATAGTAATATTGTGCTGGTTCATGATGGAGCGCGTCCATTAGCATCTAGGGAACTGTTTGATGCTGTTGTTAGGGCTGCAATAGAATATGGAGCTGCTACTGTAGGTGTCCCTGCTACGGATACGATTAAACGGGTTAATACAGAGCATACTGTAATAGAAACATTAAAACGCAGTGAATTATACCAAATTCAAACGCCACAAGGCTTTCAAAAAGAACTATTTAAAGCGGCCCATCAAAAGGCTTATGATGAAAAATATTTAGGCACTGATGATGTGTCCCTCGTCGAGTATTTAGGTAAGCCTGTACATATAGTAAGTGGAGACTATTGTAATATTAAGGTGACCACACCTAATGATATTGCTGTAGCAAAACGATATTTAGGAATTGAGGATAAGTGTATGCGCGTTGGATTTGGTTATGATATTCATCAATTAAAAGCAGGTCGTCCTTGTATCTTAGGTGGTGTTCATATCGAATCTGACCTTGGTCCTGATGGTCACTCCGATGCAGATGTTCTCATTCATGCCTTGATGGATGCCATGTTGGGAGCTGCAGGTTTACGGGATATTGGATACTATTTTCCACCTGAAGACGACCAGTATAAAGGGATTTCTAGCATGCTTTTACTAGAAAAAGTAAATTTCTTATTGAAAGAACGTGGGTTACAAGCCTATAATATTGATATTATGGTTATTTCTGAGACACCTAAATTAAAACCTCACATCGATATGATGAAGGCTAATTTACAGTCTATATTAGAGATACCATTAGATCGCATTAGTATTAAAGCGACAACAAATGAAATGCTAGGGGCTATTGGGCGCCGTGAAGGCATTGCTGCACAAGCTGTCGTTTCTGTATATGAAGGAGAGATTTAATCATGAGTTCCATGAAAGTTCGTTTTGCTCCAAGCCCTACGGGTCCATTCCATATTGGTGGTGCTCGTTCTGCTTTATTTAACTGGTTATTAGCACGTAAGGAAAAAGGCACATTTGTATTGCGCATTGAAGATACAGATTTAGCTCGTTCTACACGTGAAAGTGAAGAGAATATTAAAGCTTCCTTACAATGGCTTGGCATGAACTGGGATGAAGGCATTGATGTAGGTGGTAATAATGGTCCTTACCGTCAAACAGAACGTCTTGATTTATATAAAGAAGTAACACAACGTTTATTGGATGAAGGTAAAGCTTATGAGTGTTATTGCACACCTGAAGAGTTAGATGCGGTGCGTCAAGATCAAATGGATCGTGGGGAAACACCAAAATACAACGGTCATTGTGAACACTTAGATGAAGAGACAAAGGCTAAATATATTGCTGAAGGTCGTAAACCTACAATTCGTTTGCGTGTACCGTTGAATAAAACATACGCTTTTGATGATATGGTACGTGGGCATGTATCCTTTGAATCTAATGGCGTTGGTGATTTTGTAATTGTAAAATCTGATGGCATTCCTGTATATAACTTTGCTGTAGTAATGGACGATCATATGATGGGGATTACTCACGTTATTCGTGCAGAGGAACATCTATCCAATACACCTCGTCAAATGGCTATCTATGAAGCTCTTGGTTGGAAGGTCCCTAAGTTTGGTCATATTTCCTTGATTCTTGGTAAAGACTACAAGAAAATGTCTAAACGTCATGGTGCTACCTCTGTTGAACAATACAAACAATTAGGGTACTTGCCAGAAGCACTTGTAAACTTCTTGGCACTTCTTGGTTGGGCTCCTGAAGGTGAAGAAGAATTCTTCACACAAGATGAATTAATTCAGGCTTTCTCTATGGATCGGGTAGCGAAAAATCCTGCTGTGTTTGATATTGATAAATTGAACCATATAAATTTCCACTACATGAAGAATTTGAGCGATGAAGAATTATTCCACCTTTGTTTGCCGCATTTGAAAGAGGTTGGTTTAGCTCCAGATAGCTTGAATCAAGTTGATATTGATTGGTTGACATTATTATGCTCTACATTCCGTGATCATATTAGCTATGGTGCTCAAATCAAAGATCATGTAGGCTTGTTTATGGGCGAAACAGTATTCCTTGAAGAGGGGCATGAAGAGGAGTTGCGTGCTGTATTGAATGAAGAAACAGCTCCAACAGTTCTCGGCGCTTTCCGGAATGCATTGGCTGAACTTGATGAAATTACACCTGAAGTTGTAAAAGCAACAATCAAGGCCGTAATGAAAGAAACCTCTTTAAAAGGTAAATTCGTATTTATGCCAATCCGTGTAGCTTTAACAGGTCAAATGCATGGTCCGGATTTGAATAATATTGTCACATTACTTGGTAAAGAAAAGTGCTTACATCGTTTAGATAATGTAGGTGCATTAACAAAATAAATTTGATCAATTAATCAAAGGAGTTCACGTAACAAGTGTTATGTGAACTCCTTTTGTATGTGTTGTTAATATTCTATAGAAATGCTATAATAATCGGCGTATTAAATTTTGATTTATTATGAAAGCGAGTGTTTTTATGAGTGTTATTCGTTCTATTAATCACTTATTCAATAGTTATCTATCCTGGATAGTACTATTGATGGCTGTTTTAGCATATATGCTACCTGCAGTATTTTCTTGGATGACTCCATATATTGCTTACATGCTACAGTTTGTTATGTTTGCGATGGGGTTAACATTAACGGCTCAAGTCTTTATTGATGTATTTAAGCAACCAATGAAGGTTATTCTCGTATCCGTAATCCAATTCTTATGGATGCCATTGGCAGGTTTCTTAGTAGCCTTAGCATTTAATTTTCCTCCAGAAGTTGGGATTGGTTTTATCTTGTTGGGTGCATGTCCTGGTGGTACTGCTTCTAATGTAATGACCTTCCTTGCAAATGGTAATGTTCCCTTATCCGTATCAGCAACAACTGTATCCACATTATTGGCACCTATTTTAACGCCTTTATTTGTCGTATTATATGCAGGTGCAACATCTTCTATTGAAATTCAATTTATGCCAATGTTTATATCCATTGTAAAAATCGTGTTAGTACCAATTATTTTGGGGATTGTATTGAATTACTTTATTGGCGCAAAAATTGAACCTGTAAAATCTGTATGTCCAACCATTGCAGCTATCGCGGTATTGCTTATCTTGGCAGCTGTAACTGCAGTTAACCAAAAGCAAATTGCCGAAACTGGTTTCATTATTTTTGTAGCGTGTTTAGTACAAAATTTGAGTGGTTATGTTGTGACATACTTTATATGTAAAGCTCTCAGTATTGATGTGTCTTCTCGTCGTGCTATGCAAATTGAAGTGGCTATGCAAAATTCTGCATTATCCGTATCTTTAGCACTAAAACACTTTACACCACAAGCTGCGGTAGCAGGTGCAGTATTCTCCATCATTCATAACTTTACAGGATCTATTTTTGCAGGTATTTGCCGTAAACATGATGATCAAGATAAATTAGAAAATGCTTAATATTAATTGATTTGATGTAATGACATTATTATTACTTGTGTACTATAAAAGCTATTGTTATGAATGATAATAGTAATTTAATATTCTGATTATATATCCTCATCTTTCTAATTAAGCTATTTAAAATACCTATTATGATATGTGAATAGCTGCCTATGAAAGATGGGGATCTTTCTTGTAAATATTGACATTCTATAGCTTTATTGGTAAAATATTTTTATATATGAATATAGATTATTTTAATAGCTGAGACTGAAAGAAGTACTCTACAACTAACTTTTTAGCGAGAACCGATGGTGGGAGGGTTCATGGATAGGTAGATGAAATGCATTCACGAGCTGACACTCCGATTATAGGTAGGTTTGTCCGGCGACGCACCGTTATGCGATGAGTGGGTATCGCTATTGGTACCTAACAGAGTGGAACCGCGGACCATCGTCTCTGTATGAGATGAGAGGTCTTTTTTATTTTACAAAATTGGAGGCATCGGTAACGATGAGAGAAATTACTGTTTATAATACTATGACGCGCCAAAAAGAGGTTTTTAATCCTGTAACACCAGGTGAGGCAAAAATGTACGTATGTGGTGTCACACCATACAATCATCCTCATATTGGCAATGCTCGTCCTTTCGTGACTTGGGACGTAATTCGTCGCTATATGAAACATGTAGGCTATAAAGTAACATATGTACAAAACTTTACTGATGTGGATGATAAAATCATCAACACTTCTAATGGTGAAGGTGTCTCTTGGGATACCATTGCAAACCGTTATATCGATAGTTATTTTGAAGTAATGGATGTGTTAGGTGTACAACGTGCAGACATTTATCCACGTGTATCTACACATATTGATGATATCATTGCTATGATTCAAACATTGATTGACAAGGGCTACGCCTATGAACTCGATGGCGATGTATATTATAGTGTGGAGAAATTTGAACATTACGGTGAGTTATCTGGTCGTACATTAGACGATATGGAAGCAGGCGCACGTATTGAAGTAGATGGTCGTAAGAAGAATCCTATGGACTTTGCTTTGTGGAAAGCAGCAAAACATGGTGAACCTTATTGGGAAAGCCCATGGGGGAATGGTCGTCCAGGGTGGCACATTGAATGTTCTGCTATGAGCCAAAAATATTTAGGCACAGAATTTGACTTCCACGGTGGTGGTAGCGATTTGATTTTCCCTCATCATGAAAATGAAATTGCTCAATCAGAAGGTTGCTCTGGTCAACATCCAGCAGTGCGCTACTGGTTGCACAATGGTTTTATCACTATTAACTCTGAAAAAATGTCTAAGTCCTTGAATAATTTCTTCTTGGTAAAAGATATTTTAGAACAATATAGTCCTGATGCATTGCGTTACTTCTTATTGAGCACGCATTACCGTAGTCCATTAGACTTCTCTGATGAGCGTCTAGAAGAAGCTAATAAATCTTTGGAACGGTTAAGCACAGCTATTGAAAACCTTCTTTACCTTGAAAAATGTGAGCCAGGCTCATGTGATGAAGCTCAACGCTTATTAGAAAAAGCGAAAGCATACGAAGAAGAATTTGAGGATGCTATGAGTGATGATTTCAACACTGCTCTAGCAACTTCTAGTATGTTCGGTCTTGCAAAAGAAATTAATATCTACTATCAAGCTGTAACAAGTAGAGAAGGCGTTGTTTGCCAAGAGGCAATTGCTGAAGTGAAACGAATATTCAAATTTATGACAGATGTTATTGGTGTTCTCGAAAAAGCTTGGGAAGGCAACACGGGCGCCAATGCTGCTGAATACGAAGAATTAATGCAAGTTATTCTTTCTGTACGTCAAGCTTGTCGCGAACAGAAACAATGGGCATTAGCTGATTGTATCCGCGATCGATTAGCTGAGATTGGTATTACCATTGAGGACTCTCCTCAAGGTGCACGGTGGAAAAAACGTGAAGTTTAAACAATTTCAATTCTTAAAGAATGAAGCGATAAAAAAACTAACGGCTCTTGAAGAAGAGCCGCTTCGTTTGCGCAAACGAACAATAGAGGAGTGCTTAAGTGCTGATGCAGTTATGCTAGCATATATCGGTGATGCAGTATACTCCATGTATGTGCGTGAACGCGTGGTACAAATGAATATCACAAAGGTACAGGTATTGCATACAATTGTTACTGAATTTATTTGTGCTAAATCACAGGCAAAAGTATTGCTAGAAATAGAAGATGCTTTCACAGAAGAGGAACAAGCTATTGCACGCCGTGCTAGAAATAGTAATGTAAACGTGCCTAAAAGTAGTACTGTTCAAGAATATCGCAGTAGTACGGCCTTTGAAGCAGTACTAGGATTTCTTTATGAAACGCGCCAAGAAGACCGCTTACAGCATATCTTGGGGCAAGCCTTTTCTATAACTCTACGAGGTATGTAGTATGGATAATTATATTGTAGGTCGCAATGCGGTTAAAGAAGCCCTTAAAAGTGGCCGTTCTATTCAACGTATTCTGGTCAGTGAAGATAAGGTAAAAACAGGGTTAGCTGATATTGTAGGTCTTGCTAAATCTCAAGGAATTGAAGTTAGACCAACACCTATAAAACAAATGAATAAGTACGATTTGGAAGTACCTCATCAAGGTGTTATAGCTCTTGTATCGGCCGTTCAATTTAAGGAGTTGGGTGAGGTATTACAAGAAACGACTCATGAGGTTCCTTTGTTGATCTTAACGGATGGTGTTGAAGATCCACATAATATGGGAGCCATCATTCGTACAGCTGAATGTGTGGGAGCGACGGCTGTACTTATTCCTAAACGACATAATGCGCCCATTAATGCTACTGTTGCGAAGACCTCTGCTGGTGCTATTGAACAAATTCCACTTGTACAAGTTGGCAATGTAGCACAAACCATAAAACAACTTCAAAAACAAGGGTTTTGGGTGATGGGAGCCCACATGGAAGGTGACCGCACTTTGTACGAGGCTGACATGACAATTCCAACCGTTATCGTCATTGGTAATGAAGGTAAGGGGATTAGTCGCGTTGTAAAAGAAGCTTGTGATTTCCTTGTAACAATTCCTATGTATGGAAATTTGAATTCTTTGAATGCATCTGTTGCAGCTGCAGTTCTTATGTATGAGGCGGTACGTCAACGCCAGGCGAAATAATCATGCTAAAAGATATCTTAATTGTAGACGGCTATAATGTTATTTTTGCTTGGACTCATTTGAAGAAATTGGCTCATGAGTCCTTAGAACATGCGAGGATGGAGCTTCGAGATAGATTGTTGAACTATGGTAAATTTAAGGGTTACGAAGTAATCCTTGTATTTGATGGTAAGTATACAAAATCTGGAGGCTCCATTGAATCCATTACAAGTGGATTTATCGAAGTGTATACTGAGGATGGAGAAACGGCGGATTCCTTTATTGAACGAGAGGTATTTTTACGTAAAGGTAAATATACTAATGTATATGTTGTGACCTCCGATGGAGCAGAGCAAAATCAAATTCTAGGCTCTGGCGGGTTGCGTATTCCTGCTCGTGAGTTGCAAAATATGATTCGTATAGCTAAGGAAGAAGAACGACTTCAATATGCTCATGAACATAGACGTGATCAATTTTCAGTGAGTCGTAATGAAGTGGGAGGTTTATTATCTCCTGAAGTTGCTGAAAAGCTTGAGAAATTGCGTCGAGGTCATTGATAGTTGAAAATCATATACCGTTCCAGTATAATAAATATATTGGTTTTTCTCGCTCAATTGTAAGGAGGAGCTTATGAAAATGATTCATACACGCAAGTCCGATTACAATTTCAAGGAAATGACCGATGAGCAAGTTGTGGTCATAGCTCAGGAAGAGCAAAATGAGTTTGCAATCGATTATATTGTTAATAAATATAAGAACTTTGTAAGAGCTAAGGCTCGCTCCTATTTTTTGGTAGGTGCCGATCGAGAGGATATCATCCAAGAAGGGATGATTGGACTCTATAAGGCAACGCGAGATTTTAAACATGATAAATTAGCGTCTTTTAGAGCCTTTGCAGAACTTTGTATAACTAGACAAATTATTACAGCTATTAAATCGGCTACAAGACAAAAACATGCGCCTTTGAACTCCTATATATCCTTAAATAAACCGGTGTATACAGAGGACTCGGAGCGTACATTGATTGAAATGCTATCTTCATCAAAGATTACAAATCCTGAAGACCTCATTATCAGTCAAGAGGAACTAAATGATATTGAGCGCAATATTGGTCATATTTTAAGTGATCTCGAATGGGAAGTCTTGGAAGGATACCTTGATGGACGTTCCTATCAAGAAATGGCTGAGGTCACAGATCGTAGTGTTAAATCTATTGATAATGCACTACAAAGGGTAAAACGTAAATTAGAGAAGTATTTAGAACATCGTGTATTGAGCTCGCATCGAGCATCACAGGAAGGATGACAGTCGTGACAAATTTCTTAATGATTGTAGAAGTAATCGTATCTATTTTATTAATTGTAGTAGTTGTTGCACAAAATAGCAAAAATGCAGGCATGGGCGGTGCTGTTTCTGGTGCGGCAGACTCTTCTTTTGGTGGTAAGCAACGCGGTTTAGATGCTTTCTTATCTAAATGTACGATTATATTGGGGATTATCTTTGCTGTGTTGAGCTTAGTATTAGGGGCAATGATTAATCAATTCTAATGATGAAAGCCTGCTTTGCAGGCTTTTTCTTTTTTCATCCTAATAAGGGGGTGCAGACTTGAAGAAGAAGGTATTGGACTTTTATAAATCTATACAACCACATGCATACCATATTGAGGATGCAGCAATGGATAATCGTATTCGAGGTGGCAAAGATCTTGAAATGTTTATTCGATCTGCGAAAATGCTCGCCCGTGAAGGGGTATTAACTTCATCTCGACCAGATGTATACCGATATGAAGATCAACAGCATGAAGAATATGAAGGTATCTACAAAGGATGTCGTAAATCTTATGGATTTGTTATTATGCTGGATGATGAAGATATTTATGTAGCAGAACAAAATAAAGGAACTGCTATGCATAATGATAAGGTACGTGTTCGCATTGTACCATCAGATTATACTAAGCATAAACGTGAAGGCATCATCGTTGATGTTATTGAGCGTGCCAACGAAACTATTGTGGGTACTTACGATAGACAACAACATTTTGGCTTTGTTGTACCTGATGATGAACGCATTGGTACTGATGTTTTTGTGGACTTAAAAAATACTTTAGATGCTCGTAGTGGCGCTAAAGTTTTAGTAAAAATTACAAAATGGCCTGAAGGCAATAAAAAACCTGAAGGAATTATAACAGAAATTTTAGGTTATAAGGGGGATGTAGGCCTAGACATTAACTGTATTATGGCTAATCATAAGATTCCTTTTGCATTCCCTAAAGAGGTAATTGAGGCAAGTGAGAAGATAGATACTATTGTTCATGAAGATCCGAAGCGGTGGGATCTTAGAGACTTACAAATGGTAACTATCGATGGAGAAGATGCAAAAGATCTTGACGATGCTGTAAGTGGTCGTAAATTACCAAATGGTAATTATGAGCTAGGTGTACACATTGCGGATGTTAGTCATTATGTTACTTCAGGCCAGCCTATTGATAATGAAGCATACAAGCGGGGGACTTCAGTTTACTTAGTGGACCGCGTAGTACCAATGTTACCAGAGGTATTATCGAATGGTATTTGTAGTTTAAATGCACATGAGGACCGCTATGCTATGACGTGCATGATGGAGATTGATGATTCGGGTACAGTTGTTAATTATCGTATTCGTCCGTCTATTATCCACGTAGGACGTCGTTGTAGCTATAAGGAAGTTTATAAAGCGCTTGAAGAAAATATCATTCCTGACGATTTAGTAGATTTTATACCTATGCTTCGCGATTTAGCAGAGATTTCAAAGATTTTAAATCGGATGCGTCGTCGTAGAGGGGCATTAGACTTTGATTTTCCTGAGTATAAGGTATTACTTGACCTCGACGGTACGCCGTTGCGTATTGTAAAACGCGACCGAACTATGGCAGAGCGACTTATCGAAGAATGTATGCTCATTGCCAATGAAACAGTGGCTACACATTTAGAGCATACACACCGTACATCGGTATATCGTATTCATGAGAATCCTAGTGAGGAAAAACTAGATTTATTCCAAAAGGTGCTTAATTATTTAGGTCAAAACCTAGTTCTAAGTACTGATGGTGTGACACCACGAGATTTCCAAAAAATCTTAGATGTAGTAAAAGGGCAAGATATTGAGCAAGTAGCTCAAATTATGACCTTGCGTTCCATGCAGCAAGCTAAATATAGTACCAACAATGTGGGTCATTTTGGCTTGGCATCTACATGTTATACGCATTTCACATCTCCTATTAGACGATATCCTGACTTAATGGTTCACCGCCTTTTAAAAGCAGATATGCATTGGAAAAATGGTTATTCTAAACGGGATGTAGAGGAAGCATTCTTAGCTGGAGCTGTTGAACATTCTTCTATACAGGAGCAAGTAGCTACTGAGACCGAACGAGACACAGTAGATCTTAAAAAGACTCAATACATGGTTCCATTTGTAGGGGAAGTCTTCGAGGGAACTATTTCTAGTATTACATCCTTTGGGATGTTTATAGAATTAGAAAACGGTATCGATGGCCTTGTGCATATGAGCATGATGAACGATGATTACTATTTCTTCGATGAAGAACATTTTGTGCTTGTAGGCAAGAGAACAGGTAAAACCTATCATTTAGGTGAAAAGGTAACTGTTACATTAGTAAAAGCCGATGTAGAAAAGAAACAAATCGACTTTGTACTAGGTGAAGTCAATAATCTAATGGCTATACAAGAACAATTGCGCAATGGTTCTGACTATGCAACTAGTCGCGATAGCTTTGGTAGTCGTAAAGATCGTAAATCTTCAGGCAAATCCAGTAAAAAATCTTCACGACGTGATAGTAATAAATCTGGTCATTCTAGATACGATGCTTTCAGTAAAAAATCTAGTAAAGGTAAATCAAGTCGTAAGAAGTCTACTAAAACGACTAAGCGTAGTCAATCTAAGAAATCTAAAAGTAAACGTAAACGATAGAGGTATATATGGCAAAACAATCTAGTCCATCTCTTATTGCTGACAATCGTAAGGCCCGTCATGATTTTAATATTCATGAAACTTATGAAGCAGGCATTGCTTTGACAGGTACTGAAATTAAATCTATACGCCAAGGTAAACTGAACTTAAAGGATAGCTTTTGTCGTATTGATAAAGGCGAGCTTTTGTTGTATGGCGTTCATATCAGCCCATATGAACAGGGAAATCGCTTTAATCATGAACCCGAACGGACCCGCAAATTGTTGATGCATAAATCTGAAATTAATAAATTGCATGCTCAAGTTAAGGAGAAAGGGTTCTCTTTGGTGCCGCTTAATTTCCATTTTAGCCATGGCTATGTGAAGGTTACAGTAGGCCTTGTAACTGGTAAGAAGTTATACGATAAACGTCAAGATATGGCAGAACGTGATGCTAAGCGAGATATTGCAAAGCGTCTAAAAGAGCAACAAAAATATTAAGATAAAAAGATCGAGTCATTTGACTCGGTCTTTTTTTTTGTGATATTTGTCAACTTATCTTGTATTTTTAGTTGATAAATATGTATATTGAAATTATAATGTAAACAAAGGGTCGTGTTTGTGGTTGACATTTTCTAAGTAGAGGAGAAACATCATGAATCAGAACATTCGGTACATTACAGAGGTTGCTATTTTAACGGCTATGATTACAGTATTAGGGGCAATTAAAATACCTAATATTATTCCTGGCATAGAGTTTCAACTGTCTGCGCCGTTAGCAGTAGCTATATGTGCGGTATTTGGGTTCAAAAAGTATATTATTAGTGGATGTTTATCTAGTTTGATTGGATTAGCATTAGGGACACAATCTATTCTTAATGTTATGATTGCCATGCAATTCCGCCTCATCGTAGGTCTTATTCTTTGGATGTGTCAAAACCATATGATTGGCATCATGATTTCTGGGCCAATTGCATCTGCTTTGGCGCGACTATCTTTGTCTTTATATATTGGAAAGGCTGCATTGCCAATGATTGCCCTAGCAGTTCCTGGAATGATCTTTACGGTAATTATGGCACCAGTGTTTGTGAAAGTATTCCGTAAAATTCACAACCAAGTACCTCAAACAAATATGATTAAAGGTAAGGTGTCATAATGGACGAATTATATAGTGTACGCATGCGTGCTGCTCA
This sequence comes from Veillonella sp. 6_1_27, assembly GCF_000163735.1. NCBI lineage: Bacteria > Bacillati > Bacillota > Negativicutes > Veillonellales > Veillonellaceae > Veillonella > Veillonella sp. 6_1_27. The sequence continues at coordinate 424,323 of NZ_GG770215.1, read as the reverse complement.
AGGTGGTCCCCATGAAAAAGGGGGCCACCATATTTCTGGGGCAGAGCGGATTGTGAAGTTAGAAGAAGTAGGGGCTATAGCTCAATCGTTAGCTGATCGCGCACTGCATCACAGTAAAGGAAGAGCTGATTTTATCAATATTACTGTAGATTTAATCCCACCGGAGAAGATTACATATATTGACTGTCTTAAGGTAGAGGAACATAAAACTAGTAGTATTTCTGAATCCCATCAATTGGCGACTGAGCTTTTACAAGGTCCTCATATTAGTGAGGCAGCTGTTCTTAAAGCTATATCTTTGTTAAAAAGTTTAGATAAATCTATGCGCGGCGCTATGTTAGTGGATGCCATTACTGGCGAGCGCTTAGATACAGGTGACCGCGGAGTACGTGTTAGTCATATGGACTCCTTTGACTCTTATGCATTAGGTGATAATGAACATATGAGAGAGGCTTTAGTATTAGCTTCAAAGGTTCAATCAGCAGATGGTATTGTGGGCGAATTATGTTGGTCTGATGATCCAGACTATACAGTAGGTTATGTTGCTTGTAATGGTGTATACCATCGCCTTCCTAATATGAAAGAATTTGGTTCAGATATAGGGGGCCGCGTTTTCTTTGTACGGTCTGATATAGATAGTGAAAGTGTAATTGAGTATTTGGAGCGTACTCCAGTACTTGTTCAACGGAGATAGAATGTACAAATTTTTTAAAGAACAATTAGATTCTAAGATAGAGAACCATAATTTACGAACCTTAAGAGAATACTGTCCTCTAGATGCAGTGCGAGTAAAACGAGATGATAAAGAATATTTAATGATGGCTTCAAATAATTATTTGGGCTTAACTTTTGATACTCGTGTCATAGAAGGGGCCCTGAAAGGGGCTCAACAATATGGAACAGGATCTGGTGGATCGCGCCTTGTATCTGGTACATTTCCATTATTTACAGAGCTCGAAAGGTCATTAGCTAAATTTAAGAATACTGAAAAAGCCCTTGTATTTAATACCGGTTATATGGCCAATGTAGGAACTATTTCTGCCGTAGCTGATAAGAATACTATTATTTTTAGTGATGCTCTTAATCATGCTAGTATTATTGATGGTTGTAGATTAAGTCGAGGTACTGTAAAAACATATAGCCACTGTGATATAGACGAGTTAAAGTATCTGTTAAAACAGGTAGATCGAAACACTCGAAAGCTTATAGTTACTGATGGCGTATTTAGTATGGATGGGGATATTGCACCACTAGATAAACTGTATGAATTAAGCCGTGATTACAATGCATTGCTCATGGTTGACGATGCCCATGCAACGGGAACTATTGGTAATGGTCATGGTACAGCGGCCTATTTTGGACTTGAAAAAGAAGTAGACATACAACTTGGTACATTGAGTAAATCTCTAGGCTCTGTTGGTGGTTATGTAGCTGCAAATAGTACTATCATAGATTATCTCGTTAATACGAGCCGCAGTTTTATATTCTCTACCGCATTATCTCCTGCTGATATAGGGGCGGCCTTAGCTGCATTACAGGTTCTTGAGACAGATGCATCTGTTTTAGCGCGTTTACATGAAAATGTAAACTATATGGCAGATCAATTGATTTCTATGGGAATTGATGCTACTAATGAAACGCCAATTTTCCCAATACTAATAGGGCGTAATGAAGATACACTTGCCGTATCTGATTATCTATATGAGGATGGCATTATAGGCACCGCTATTCGTCCGCCTACAGTACCTATTGGTGAAAGTAGAATTAGACTAACGGTGACTGCTGCGCATAATAAAGAACAAATAGATTATGTGTGCCAATCACTGCAAAATGCTATGAAACAGTTATAATCATGATAATAGATAATATATCCTCTGAAGACAGGGATAAAAGAATCCTTGGATTGGTAAAATTGTCAAATTTAGATAAGTTGAGAAGGTTAAGAGTAGTGAATATACCGAATTGGTGAAGGTTTCATATAATTGACAGTAATACTAAATAGGCTTATAATTATGAGACCGACACACGGGGATGTAAAGGTTTCGACAGGGGTGCGTGTGGTATAGATAGCGAGTCGGCGTTCCATGAGGCCGTTAAACGGTGGGAAAACATTTAAACGCAGAAGAAAATTTTGCATTAGCTGCATAAGCTACGTCCCTCATACTTGTGCCTACCAAGTGTGAATGGACGTCAAACCGTAGGCTGGCTTAATTCAGTTGTTCATATGAATTAGGCGAGACAACATGAACTGGGGTTGTGTAGCTTGTCTGTGAGCGGTAGCAACCTGAGATCTAAATCATAGACTGTGCTCGGAGAAGTCTATATGGCAACACTTCTGGACAGGGGTTCGACTCCCCTCATCTCCACCATATTGAATATATATGCTAGTAGTATAGAATGCTAAATAATGGTTCTATGCTTCTAGAATTTTTTTGTACACAAAAAAATATAAAAGTCAATAATTTTTATCGGTTTGATTGTGCACAATGAATATGAATTAAATCAGATTTTATCTATGTTTTATAAAGGTGGAAGGGTATCGAAAAAATTGACTTTGTCTATAGAATCCTGTAAAATATATATAGATATTTATGTAATTATGACACATAGATGATTAGTTTCGTGTAAAGGAGTACAGATAATGAAGTTCCGTTATTCCCGTATGTTAGCGGCTCTCGTTGTATCCGCTGTAATGGTTGCTGGTTGTGGCAGTAATCAACAGCAAGCAGGCGACGTGAGTGTCAATGCATACAAAATTACTGCAAGTGATGCACAGGTAAACCAAACCTATGCTGGTACAGTAGTTGCAGAAAACTCTGTAGCTGTACATGCTCGTGTAACCGGTTACGTAGTTGAAAAATATGTTAAAGGCGGGGAGCAAGTTGTTGCTGGCCAGCCATTATATCGTATCGATTCTCGTCAATACGAAGCTAGTCTTGCTAATGCAGAAGCACAAGCTGCTCAAGCTAATGCGACTTATAAAAATGCTGAAGTAGATCTTAATCGTTATGAAACATTGGCTCAACAAGATGCGATTGCGCAGCAACGTGTAGATACGCAACGCAGTACTACAGAACAAGCTAAAGCAGCATATGAAGCATACCAAGCATCTGTAAAGATTGCTCAAGATAACTTGGGTGACACAATGGTATATGCACCATATTCCGGTACATTACGTATGGATGATATTGATATGGGTGCATTTGTACAAGCTGGTTCTACAACATTAGTTACAATTGACTCCATTGATCCTATCTTTGTTGAGTTTAGTATGACTGAACAAGAATATCTTGACTTCATGAAAAATCCAACTGGCGATGATTCCAATGGTCCAAACATTCAATTAAAACTTGCAGACGGTGAAACATATAATCAACCGGGTTCTATTGTTCAAGCAGCAAAAAGTCTTGATCAATCAACAGGTAAGCTTGTGTTGAAAGCATCTTTCCCAAATCCTGATCATTTGTTATTGCCAAATATGTTTGCTACAGTGATTTCTCCTGGTCAAAAACTTAAAGATGCTATTCTTGTTCCTAGTCGTGCCATTCTTCAAATCATGGATAAAAACTTTATCTATGTTGTAAATGCTGATGGTGTAGTAGAACAAAAAAGTGTTGAAGTTGGCGGTACAAGTGGTAGCGATACAATTATTAAAGCCGGTTTAGCACCTGGAGACACAATCATCGTTGATGGCTTAACTAAGGTTAAAAACGGTGTGAAGGTTAATGCTAAATTGCTTTCAAAAGAACAATTAAAAGCTACAAAATAGAAGGGGGCTAGATCGTGTCGAAATTCTTTATTAATCGACCTATCTTTGCCATTGTAATAGCCATTGTTATTACCTTGGTAGGTCTCATTTCTATGATGAACCTTCCGATAGCTCGATATCCACAAATTTCTCCACCTACAGTTCGTGTAAACACTGCCTATACAGGTGCAACGGCTCAAGTTGTTAATGATACGGTAGCCAGTGTTATTGAAACACAAATCGTAGGCGTACAAGATATGGACTATATGACATCTAGTAGCTCTAGTAATGGTAGTTACTCTTTGACTGTTCAGTTCAATCAAGGCACAGATGCCGATATGGATACGGTTAATACACAAAACCGTGTACAAGCAGCACTTGCTCAATTACCTGCAGAGGTACAAGCAGTTGGTGTTACAACTACTAAATCTTCTGGTGATATGGCTATGGTATTTTCCTTGAACTCACCTGATGGTACTTATGATTCTACATTCTTAAAGAACTATAGTACCAACTATATGATGGATGCTATTAAAGCCATTAAGGGTGTCGGTTCTGTACAAGAGTTCGGTTCTGATTATGCTATGCGCATTTGGTTAGATCCAGCGAAGATGCAAAATCTTGGTGTTACCATTTCTGAAGTAACAGCAGCTATTAAGGGACAAAACTTACAGGCTGCTGCAGGTACAGTTGGTCAAAATCCTACTAATGGGGAACAAGCATTTCAATACCCTATCAAAATTGAAGGTCGTCTTGTAACACCTGAACAATTTGGTAATATTGCTATTAAAAGCTCTAATGGTAAGGTATTGCATCTAAAAGATGTTGCTCGCATTCAAATTGGTGCTAAAGGATATGACTTTATTGCTAAGTCCGCACATAAAGAGGTAGCAGGTTTTGCTATTTCCTTACAAAATGATGCGAATGCATTAGAAACTATTGCGAATGTTAAGAAGGTACTAGATGAACAATCTAAATCTTTCCCACCAGATATGCAATATAACGTAGTTGTAGATAATACTAAATTCGTAAGTGCTTCCATTAAAGAGGTAGAGCATACATTTGTAGAAGCATTGTTACTCGTTCTTATCGTAGTATATGTGTTCCTACAATCTTGGCGATCTACGATCATTCCTATGATTGCTGTTCCAGTATCCTTGCTAGGTACATTTGGTGCTTTCGTATTACTTGATTTCTCTATCAATACGTTAACATTATTCGCCATGGTATTGGCTATCGGCCTCGTTGTTGACGATGCTATCGTAGTAGTAGAAGCGGTAGAGTATGAATTAAAATATAATGGCTTACCTCCGAAAGAGGCGGCTATTAAAGCGATGGAAAATGTACAAGGCCCTGTAATTGGTATCGCCTTTGTATTGGTAGCTGTATTCGTACCAGTTGCCTTCATGGGTGGTATGACAGGTATTCTTTACAAACAGTTTGCATTAACAATCGCTGTATCTGTTGTTATTTCTGCGATTGTTGCCCTTGTATTAACACCAGCACTATGTGCTACGATGTTAAAACCTCACACACCTAAAGAGCGTGAAGATTGGGTACATCGTCAGTTAAATAAATTCAATGCAGGCCTAGAACGTTTCAGCAATTGGTATGGTATCCAATTGGCTCGTTTAAGCCATCGTTTGAGCTTAACCGTTATTGCATTGCTTATCTTTGCGGGGGGAACAGGCTTAGTATTCCACTTCTTGCCTACATCCTTTGTACCTGCAGAGGATAGCGGTTATTACATGATTGCTGTTAATGAGCCGCCAGGTTCCACATCTGAGCGTACGATGGCGACCCTTGAAAAAATTGCCTCTTTCTTGGAAGGTAAAAATGATCCTGAAAAGCCAAAAGATGAGCAATTATTCCAAGAAGTATTTACAGTAGCAGGCTTTGACCTCTTAGGTGGTGGTCAAAAATCAAGTGCAGGTGTAATCTTTGCTACTATGTCTGACTGGAAGTATCGTACAACACAAGCAACATCAATTAATGCCATGGTTGGTCAAACATTTGGCTTTGCTGCTGAAAAGGTACCAGAAGCAACTGTAATTGCTATGAACCCACCATCTATTCCTGGTCTAGGTTCTACAGGTGGTTTCAGCATGTACCTCATTAACAAAGCTGGTGACAGCCCACAAGTTATGGCGGAACGTGCTAATGAATTCTTAGCAGAAGCTCGTAAGAGTCCAGCAATTCGATCTATTTACACTACATTTGATACATCTACACCATCCTTACAATTTGATGTGAATCGTGAAAAAGCGGCTCAAGATGGCGTGGCATTAGCTGATATCTTTACTACATTGCAAGGTTTCTATGGTAGTATTCAAGTCAATGACTTTACTACATATGGTAAAAACTATAAAGTAGTAGTTCAAGCTGAAGACGCTTACCGTCAAAATGCGGAACAGCTTAATATGCTAGCTGTTCGTAATAGCAAGGGCCTTATGGTTCCAGTTTCTAACTATATTACGAAAGAACAAACAGGTACACCGTCTAGTATTACTCGTTTTGATAATGCGATGGCTGTACAAATCGGTGGTTCTCAAGCGAATGGTTACTCCTCTGGTGATGCGATTAATGCATTGAAAGAGGCGGCAGCTAAAACATTACCAGCCGGTTATACATATGACTGGGCAGGTCAATCTCGTGAAGAGTTGAAAGCTGGTTCTCAAACCATCATGATTCTTGGTTTAGGTCTAGTATTTGTATTCTTAATTTTGGCTGCCTTGTATGAATCTTGGAAGGTACCATTTGCCGTATTGTTCTCCGTACCATCTGGTATGATTGGTGCTTCTTTAGTTCCATTCTTGTTGAACTTTACAGGCAGATATTCCTTAGCTAATGATATTTACATGCAGATTGGTCTCTTAACCCTTGTTGGTTTGGCTGCCAAAAATGCGATTTTGATTATTGAGTACGCTAAGATCCGTGTTGACGAACGTGGTATGAACGTTGTTGATGCCGCTATCGAAGCTGCAAAAATTCGTTTACGTCCAATTTTGATGACATCCTTTGCGTTTATCCTTGGTGTATTGCCATTGGCAGTATCTACTGGTGCTGGTTCTGGTGCTCGTACATCCATGGGTATTACTGTAGTAGCAGGGATGACAACAGCAACATTGTTTGGTATCTTTATCATTCCAATGCTGTTCATCATCATTGAAACACTTGGGCCTGGTTTGTTTACAAACCGCAAAAAAAATCACGACTAATCATTTACATTAGATAAT
>NZ_GG770215.1:342406-416956 GCF_000163735.1 Veillonella sp. 6_1_27 | reverse complement strand
AAAAATCACGACTAATCATTTACATTAGATAATTTTTTAGAATGATAAAAACACGTCACTACTTAGTAGTGGCGTGTTTTTTTATATAATTTATGATATAATAATAGAGTTAAAAATCGGATTGACGTAAGTCGATATTAAGTGTGAAATTTATATAAAAGAGGTATATTATGAGTGATGTAAAAACATATGTAGCAGGTCATAAAAGCCCTGATACAGATTCTATTTGTTCTGCTATTTCCTTTGCTAATTTCTTAACACAAATGGGTACACCAGCTACTCCAGTATGTGCAGGTGAAGCAAATAAGGAAACAACATACGTATTGAATCATTTTGGTTTTGAACACCCTCAAATCGTTAAGAATTGGGAAGAATTTGCTCCAGAAGGTGGTAACTTATATTTAACAGACCACAATGAATCTAAACAAATCATTGACGGTTACAAGTCTATGAATATGTGCGGCGTTGTGGATCATCACCGCATTGGTGATTTCGAAACTGATGGTCCTGTATTTATGCGTTTAGAACCAGTAGGTTGCTCTAATACAATCATTACTAAATTGTACATGGAAAACAATCAAGAAATTCCTAAAACTATTGCTGGTTTGATGTTGTCCGCTATCATTTCTGATACTGTTTTATTCCGCTCTCCAACATGCACAGAAACAGATAAAGAAATGGCACATAAATTGGCGGAAATCGCTGGTGTAGATATCGAGTCCTATGGCCTTGATATGTTAAAAGCTGGTGCAGATATTTCTGATTTGACTAACGACGACATCGTTCGTACAGACATGAAAGAATTCTCCGAAGCAGGTAAAACAATTTCTATCGGTCAAATTTCCGTTATGGATACAACAGACGTATTGGCTAAACAAGGTGAATTAGTACAAGCGTTAGAAGCTCTTCGCAGTGCTAATAACTATGATGCATCTTACATCATGATTACAAATATTCTTGATGAAAGTACTACATTGTTATTCAGCGGTGATGTAGAAGCTGTAGTAACAAAAGCATTCGAAAAAGAAGTTAAAGATAATGGCGTATTCTTGCCAAATACTATGTCTCGTAAAAAACAAATCGTACCACCAATTCTTGGTGCTATGAAATAGTATAGTAGTATACAAAGGGAAAAGAACGTTGCTTGCAACGTTCTTCTTCTCTATTTATATGATTATGAAACTATAGTATATGTAAGGGCGATAGGGGTGTTCCGATGAATTCATTATTAACAGGTTTAAATAAAGAGCAACAACAAGCCGTTCAACATACGGAAGGCCCTTTATTGATTTTAGCCGGTGCAGGATCTGGTAAAACAAAGGTTTTAACTGTTCGTATTGCACATTTATTGGGTCAAGGTGTTAATCCTTATGAAATCTTAGCTATTACTTTCACCAATAAAGCGGCAAAAGAAATGAAAAGTCGTGTAGAAGGTTTAGTAGGTGATGTAGCTAATCGAATTTGGCTCAGCACATTCCATAGCTTCTGTGCGAAATTTTTGCGTTTTGAATTAGATAACTTCTTAGGTTATAACAGTAATTTTACAATCTACGATACATCTGATTCGCAAGCTGTTATTAAGGCTGCTTTAAAAGCATTAAACCTCGACGATAAATATTATCCTGTAGGTGCTATGATTGGTGCCATATCTGATGCAAAAAATAAATTGTTATTTGCCTCAGATTTTAGAAAGCAAGCGAGAGACTTTTACCAACAAAAGGTTGCTGATGTATATGAGTATTATGAACGGGAATTGCGTAAGAATAATGCTCTAGATTTTGATGATCTTTTATTGGTAGCTGTTAAATTATTGCAGTCCAATGAGGCTGTGTTAGATAAATATAGCAAGCGTTTTCGTTATGTTATGATCGACGAATATCAAGATACGAACCATGCTCAATATTTATTGGCTAAATTATTAGCCTCTCATTGGAAAAATATTGCCGTTGTAGGTGATGCTGATCAAAGTATTTACGCATGGCGTGGCGCAGATATTCAAAATATTTTGGACTTTGAAAAGGATTATCCGAACTGTACATCCATCAAGTTAGAACAAAACTATCGTTCTACAAAGATTATTCTTGATGCAGCGAATGCGGTAATTGAAAATAATGAAGGTCGTCCTAAGAAAAATTTATGGACCGATAAGACAGAAGGGGCTAAAATTCAGCATTTTACGGCTCAGTCTGAACATGAAGAAGCTGCTTTTATTGGCGATACAATTGCTAAAAAGCACGATATTCATGGTGTGCCTTATGGTGATATGGCTATTTTGTACCGTACAAATGCTCAATCTCGTGTACTTGAAGAAGCACTGATTAAACGGGCTCTGCCATATACGATGGTAGGGGGCACGAAGTTCTATGATCGTAAAGAAATTAAGGACGTTTTAGCTTACTTACGCGTGTTATATAATCCATTCGATGATTTGAGCTTATTACGTATCATCAATGTACCTAAGCGTAGTATTGGTGCTACTACAGTGGCAAAACTACAAGATTATGCTCGTGCAAATGGCACGTCCTTGTTTATGACATTAACACAGCTGCATCTAGTAGATACGATTAAAGGTAAGACAAAGGAAAAGTTAGAGGAATTTGGTATCCTTATCTTTACTCTCGTAGCTGAAATGGAAGATAAAACTGTACTTGATATCTTAGAATCTATTCTTGATAGAACCGGATACTTGGCACAATTAGAAGAGAGTACAGATCCACAAGATCAGGCTCGCGCTGAGAATATCGGTGAACTTTTATCTGTAGCTAAAGACTTCCAAGATACAAATCCAAATGGTACAGTGGAAGACTTCTTGGAACAAGTAGCACTCGTAAATGATGTTGATTCTTTCGAGCAAGAAGAGTCTAAAGTGACATTAATGACATTACATGCTGCGAAAGGTTTGGAATTCCCTATTGTATTCTTAGGTGGCTTGGAGGAAGGTTTATTCCCTCATAGTCGCACCTTGATGAACCCTGAGGAAATTGAAGAGGAACGCCGCCTTGCTTATGTAGGTATTACTCGTGCTGAAAAGGAATTATATATTTCTAATGCCACTACGCGTACCGTATTTGGACGCACTAGCAGCTATTTACCATCTCGTTTTATCGATGAAATTCCAGAAGAATTAGTAGATGGTTTGCGTGCTAAGCGTAAAGTACCTGATGATATTAAGCGTCATGTGCCGCAACATATGAGTGTCACAAGCCGACCAGTTACAAAGCCAATCGTTCGTAATGAAGTAATTGCTGACTGGAAGGTTGGTGATACGGCTATTCATAGTAAGTGGGGCAATGGTAAGGTTATTAACGTTGCCGGTGAAGGGGCTGGCATGAAGCTAACTATTGAATTCCCTACACAAGGTGTACGTGTGGTCATGGCTAAATTTGCACCGGTTAAAAAGGGATAAAACTTGTGTATGGCAGTTAACCTCTCTACCTTGCTTGTAAGGAACGTATAGAATGTTACTGTACAGTAAAAGGGATGTAATATGAATCCGAAAGATAGAATTAAAGAGTTACAACAAGAGCTAACTCATGCGCAGTATTTATACTACGTAAAAGATGCTCCTACAATGAGTGACTTTGAATATGATAAAAAATATCGTGAGCTTGTAGATTTAGAAACAGCTCATCCAGAATATATTGTGCCGTCTTCTCCAACACAACGGGTAGGTATGAAGGTGGAAGGCTCCTTTGAAAAGGTCGTCCATGGCCGCCCTATGTTGAGCTTATCTAATGTATTTAGTGCTGATGAAGTACGTGCATTTGCTAGTCGTGTAGAGAAGGAATTAGGTCATAAGCCTTCTGCTTATGTGGTAGAACTTAAAATCGATGGTTTAGCTGTTAATTTGCACTATGAGAACGGCATGTTTGTACGTGCTGTAACACGTGGTGATGGTCGCGTTGGTGAAGACGTAACTGCTAATGTGCGTACTATTAAATCCATTCCTTTATATCTAGAGGATGCGCCAGAATTTATCGAGGTTCGCGGTGAAGCGTATATGCCTCATAGTGAATTTAAACGTATAAATGAAGAACGTGACGAAGAGGGCTTGCCTACCTTCGTAAATCCTCGTAATGCAGCAGCTGGTTCTTTGCGTCAGCAAGATCCTGCCATTACGGCTAGTCGTAATTTAGCATTCTTTGCCTATGCAATCGGTTCTGAAGTGGGGGCTAATATTCATAGCCAAGAGGAATTATTACAAAGCTTGGAAACGTTCAAGTTTTCTGTAAACCCTCATTACCGCGTATGCAAAACAATTGACGAGGTCATAGACGCTATTAATTATTGGGGTGAAAAGCGCCATGAGTTGCCATACGATACAGATGGTATGGTAATTAAGGTCAATAGTTTTGAGGACCAAGAGGTACTTGGCAGTACTGCGAAGGATCCTAAGTGGGCTACAGCTTACAAATATCCTCCAGAAGAGGTAGAGACCATTCTTAAGGATATTACTATTAATGTGGGGCGTACGGGGGTTCTTACTCCAACTGGTGAATTGGAATCTGTATTCGTATCCGGTACAAATGTAAGTCGTGTAACATTACATAATCAAGACTTTATCAATGAAAAGGATATTCGCATTGGTGACCACGTTATCATTCACAAGGCGGCTGAAATTATTCCAGAAGTTATCCGCGTAGTTCCTGAAAAACGAACTGGTTCTGAGGTGCCTTTCACAATTCCTAACACATGTCCAGTATGCGAATCTCCTACAGTTCGTCGCGAAGGAGAAGCGGCTGTACGTTGTACGAATAAACATTGTCCTGCTATTGAGAAAGAGCAAATTATTCACTTTGCCTCTCGCGATGCTATGAATATTGATGGTTTAGGTCCTAGCATTGTAGAAAACCTCATCAATAACAAATTAATCACTAATGTTGTTGATTTATATCATTTAACAGTAGATCAACTAGTTACCATGGATCGGATGGGTAAGAAATCTGCAGAGAATTTGGTGAAAGCCATCGCAGACTCTAAAACTCGTGGATTAGACCGCGTATTGTATGGCCTCGGTATTCGCCTAATTGGATCTAAAGCAGCCGGCACAATTGCTAACGTTGTGAAATCTATGGAACGATTCTTGACAATTACTAAAGAAGAATTGGTGGCGGTAGAAGAAATCGGTCCTACTATGGCAGATAGTATTGTTGAATACCGTCAAGATCCTGCTCATGTAGAAATCATAGAAGGTTTAACAGCGGCAGGACTTAAGATGACTGTAGATGTTGTTGAAGCAGCAGGCAACCAAATGGAAGGAGAAATCGTCGTTCTCACAGGTAAACTTGAAGTTATGGGCCGCAGTGAAGCTGGTAAGATTCTTGAAGCTCATGGGGCTAAGGTGACAGGTTCCGTTTCTAAGAAAACAACCCTTGTTATTGCTGGCGAAGACAGTGGTAGTAAGCTTACTAAAGCAAATGAATTGGGTATTCGTGTTATGAATGAAGAAGAGTTTGTAGAACTCCTACGCGAACTCGGAGAAATCCAATAGACATACATTCTACAATATTTTGAAAATATATATTATTTGCTTTATAATAAATAATTATGAAAGGATGTGTCTCGATGAAAATCAGCCAAGAGGAAATAAAAAAAATCGCCTTACTTTCACGCTTGGAAGTTAAGGAAGAACATATGGCACATGTAGAAAAAGAGTTGTCCGACATCTTGACTTATGTTGCTGAACTAGATGCATTAGAACTTGATGGTGTGGAGCCTATGGCTCATGCAGTACCATTGCACAATGTATTTAGAGAGGATGAAACAAAACCATCCCTTGATCATGATTTAGCTTTATCCAATGCTCCAGAAGCAGAGGATGGGTACTTTAAAGTACCTCGCGTTGTACAAGAATAGGAGGTTTCGCTGTGGCAACAATTCATGAATTACACAAGAAACTAGTGAATAAAGAAATCAGCGCTGTTGAATTGACGAATGCTGTTATTGCACATAAAGCGAAAGTGGAACCGACTGTACATGCGTACTTATCCGATTCTCATGATCGTGCTTTGGCTACAGCTAAGCTTGTAGATGAAGCAATTGCTAAAGGTGAAGCTATTTCCCCATTGGCAGGTATTCCTGGTGCAATTAAAGATAATATTTGTATTAAAGATGAACCTGCAACATGTGCATCTAAAATGTTGGAAAACTTTGTGCCTCCATACAATGCATCAGTTATTGAACGTTTACAAGACAATCATTACATTAGCCTTGGTAAACTTAACATGGACGAATTTGCCATGGGTGGCTCTACAGAGAACTCTGCATTAGCTAAAACTACTAACCCTTGGAATGCTGATTGCGTACCAGGCGGTTCTTCTGGTGGTAGTGCAGCCGCTGTATCCAGCGGTTCTGCTATTTGGGCTCTTGGCTCTGATACAGGTGGGTCTATTCGCCAACCAGCATCCTTCTGTGGCGTTGTAGGTTTAAAACCAACATACGGTAATGTATCTCGTTATGGCTTAATTGCCTTCGCATCCTCTTTGGATCAAATTGGCCCTGTTACACGTGATGTAACAGATGCAGCGTTAGTATTAAATGCAATCTCTGGGCATGATACAAAAGATTCCACATCTATTCCAGGCACTCGTGTAGACTACACTACAGCACTTGTAAATGATGTTAAAAATCTAAAAATTGGTGTACCAAAAGAATTCTTTGGTGAAGGTCTCAATAGCGAAGTTCGTAAAGCTGTGGAAGAAGCTATCGAAACATACAAAAAATTAGGTGCTGAGATCATTGAGGTTTCCTTGCCTAATTCTAAATATGCATTGTCTGCATACTATATCATCGCATTGGCAGAAGCTAGCTCCAACTTGGCTCGTTATGACGGTGTAAGCTATGGTATGCGGGTACCTGCAGATAACTTAGTAGATATGTCTACTAAAACTCGCACAGAAGGCTTTGGTCCTGAAGTACAACGTCGTATCTTGTTAGGAACTTATGTATTGAGTGCTGGTTACTATGATGCTTATTATTTGAAAGCATTGAAAGTTCGTCGCCTTATTAAAAACGAATTTGACGAAGCATTCTCCAAGGTGGATTTGATTTTGACACCAACTGCACCTAATACATCCTACAAATTTGGTGAAAAAGCTAATGATCCATTAGCAATGTACTTAGAAGATATCTGTACAGTACCAGCAAATCTTGCAGGTATTCCAGGTATTAGCATCCCAGCAGGTATGAGTAGCAATAATTTGCCAATTGGCTTACAATTACTTGGCCCTGCTATGGGTGAAGAAACATTATTACGTGCTGCTTTCACATTTGAACAAGCACGTCCAGACTGTCAATTAGTAGCACCAACTGGGGAGGTTTCTCTATGAGTAGTAAATACGAAACAGTCGTTGGTTTAGAGGTTCATACAGAGCTTAAGACTAAGTCTAAAATCTTCTGTGGTTGTACCACTGAATTCGGCGGCGATCAAAATACACATGTATGCCCAGTATGCCTTGGCTTACCTGGTGCTATGCCTGTGTTAAATAAACAAGTAGTAGAATTTGCTATCAAGGTTGGTTTAGCATTGAATTGTGAAATTCTAAACTTCAATAAATTTGACCGTAAAAACTATTACTATCCAGATTTACCTAAAAACTATCAAACATCTCAATATGATTTGCCAATTTGCTTAAATGGTCATTTGGACATTGAAGTAAATGGTGAAACTAAACGCATTGGTATTACGCGTATTCACATGGAAGAAGATGCAGGTAAACTCGTTCACAGTGGTAACACTATTTCTGATTCTAAATCTTCTAACGTTGACTACAACCGTACAGGTGTTCCTCTTCTTGAAATCGTATCTGAACCAGATATTCGTTCTGGTGCAGAAGCAAGAGCATATGTTGAAAAACTACGTTCCATCTTGCAATACTTAGAAGTATCTGACGGTCGTATGGAAGAAGGCTCCTTGCGTGGTGATTGTAACGTATCCGTACGTTTGCGTGGTACTAAAGAGTTTGGTACACGTACAGAAACTAAGAATGTTAACTCCTTAACAGCTATTCAAAAGGTTGTTGAATATGAAGCCTTGCGTCAAGCTAAGTTGATCGAAGCTGGCGGTAAAGTAGATCAAGAAACACGTACTTGGGATGATGCTCAAGGCATTACGATTGGTATGCGTAAGAAAGATGAAGAAAACGATTACCGTTACTTCCCTGAACCAGACTTGGTACCAATTGTAATTACGGACGAAAAAATCGAAGAAGTACGTCGTGCGTTACCTGAATTGCAAGATGCTAAGATTGAACGCTTTGTATCTGAATATGGTTTGTCTCGTGAAGACGCAACAATCCTTACTGTATCTCGTAAAACTGCAGATTTCTTAGATGCTACTGTAAAAGCAGGTGCAGATGCTAAGACTGTGGCTAACTGGATGCTTGGTGACTTGTCCAAGATGATTAATGAAAGTGGTTTAACATTCGCTGAATCTAAAGTAAGCCCAGAAAACTTGGCTGGTATGATTGCTCTTATCGATAAAGGTACAATCTCTGGTAAAATTGCGAAAAAAGTTATCGTATCTATGTGGGAATCCGGCAAGGATGCTGATACTATCGTAAAAGAAGAAGGTCTTGTTCAAATCACAGATACTGGTGCTATTGAAGAAATCGTTAAGCAAGTTATTGCTAATAATCCACAACCAGTGGCAGATTTCAAAGGTGGCAATGGTAAGGCTATTGGTTTCTTAGTAGGTCAAGTTATGAAAGAATCTAAAGGCTGTGCTAACCCAGGTATGGTAAATCAATTGCTTCAAAAATACTTGAAAGACTAATTTGCCCGTTAGCCTATAGTCACATAAAGTAATACAAACAAAAATATCCCCTATAGATATATGAATTTATATCTATAGGGGATATTTATTTGCATTTTTATCAGAAAAATATGATATAATAAGTTGTATAAAATTAATTATTCTTTTGGTCATATAAAGGACGTAACGATGTCTGATCAACACAATACAAATAACAATCAAAATACATATAGAAGTAGTGATCGTAGTGATAGCTACAGTAGTAATACACGTGCGGCAGAACCTAATACACGGGTATTATCTGATGATGAACGCCGTGACTTTGATGGTGTAACCATTGAAGAGGTAGGAGACTCTGTTCATGTGGACTCTACACCTAGTAATATGAACGAAGAGTATCAACGCGGTGAAGAGTACAATCAATATGGGCCACATGTTAAGGTGTATAGCTTTAATAGTACAAGCTGGCTTAGTCGTATCATTTTGATTATCATATTAGCTGTTGTTTTAGCAGCTGTTGTATTCTTCGGTGGCATTATCCTCTCTGTAGTAGGGGTTGTCATTTTAGTGGGTGCTATTGTTTCCTTTATCTTTGGGCTCTTTTAATGGTATAATATATATATTATGACTAGACGGTGGCTGAGCCATTCGATGATTTAAAGGGGACCTATGAACGTAGTTTTATCCACATTAAACTCAAAATTTATACATTCTTCTCTGGCTTTGCGTTATCTTAAAGCGTATGGGCAGGCTCACGGACAGGCATACGATATAGTAGAATATACTATTAATATGCCTGTTTTACATATTCTTAGCGATATTACAGAGCGCAATATAGATATATTGGGCTTTGCTTGCTATATCTGGAATATTGAGATGACTTTACATGTAGTAGACATGGTGAAAGCTGTGCGACCAGATATTAAAATTATTTTAGGTGGGCCGGAGGTGTCTTTCACAGCTGATGAAATCTTAAATCGTTGTGCTGCTGTGGACTATGTCGTACAAGGTGAGGGGGAAGAAGCTTTTTATCAACTTATTAGTGCACTAATCGCTGGCAAGGATGGCTTAGAAGAGCAGATTCCTGGCGTACGTGGTCGCCACATTTCTGGCCGACTCCTGGGCTCTACTGATACGGTGGAGGTAAAAGATCTGAGTACTATACCATTCCCATATGTAGAAGAGGATATGATAGATTTAGAACATAAAATCATCTACTATGAATCCTCTCGAGGGTGCCCATTCTCTTGTCAGTACTGTTTATCTGGCAATAAAAATACAGTTCGCTTTTTCCCGCAGGAAAGAACTTTTAAAGAACTACAGTGGTTTATCGATCATAAGGTAAAACAAGTTAAATTTGTTGATAGAACTTTTAACTGTGCGCCACATCATCATCGACCTATGATGGAATTCATGCGTGATGCCGATACGGAGACGAATTTCCATCTAGAAATGGAACCAGAGCTAATGACGGAATGGGAAACAAATATTCTCTGTGAAACACCACCAGGCCGTATTCAAATTGAGGTAGGGGTTCAAAGTACACATAAGAAAACCTTAGATGCTATTAATCGATATAATGATTGGCCGTATATTCAAAAGGCTATTCGCCCTATTATTGAAGCAGGCCGAACTCATGTGCACATGGATTTAATTGTAGGCCTGCCTTACGAGAATAAACAGCGGTTTGGATTATCCTTTAATGATCTTTTTAGTTTACAGCCACATGCGTTACAAATTGGATTTTTAAAACTGTTAAAAGGTTCTGGTGTACGCCGTATGGAGGAGTATCAATACATTAGTGATCCCTTAGCTCCATATGAGGTATTAAGTACTCACGTACTCCCTTATAGAGATATACGTTTCTTAAAACACTTTGAAGATGTCTTTGAACGCTTTTATAATAGTGAACGATTTAGAACTGTGTTTGGCTATATTGGTATTAAGCTTATAAAAGAACATACTGATACATCTATAACTGGGGAAGATACAGAAACTAATCATGTACTACCTATGAAAAAGTATGATCCTTCTAAAGTGGAGACAAAAAAAGATGCTTTTTCCTATTTTTGTGACATGACACAGGCTTGGCTCGATGCAGGTAATCATAAGATTAATTT
This sequence comes from Veillonella sp. 6_1_27, assembly GCF_000163735.1. Classification (NCBI taxonomy): domain Bacteria; kingdom Bacillati; phylum Bacillota; class Negativicutes; order Veillonellales; family Veillonellaceae; genus Veillonella; species Veillonella sp. 6_1_27. The sequence goes on along the minus strand of NZ_GG770215.1, from coordinate 406,084 downwards.
GAAAGATATAGATCAAATAGAGTTCTTGTACAATTTTTTCTTGTCTAAAGGTGATACAGTAGCTGCCGAATTATTACAATATGATACACTCGTTAGCTATCGTGGTAAGGTCCGCAGTGAAGCCGTAGGTTTACCAAAACAGACAAAAGAACTTTTACAAGAAGGGGAAGCATTCTGGCGCAATGAAGAAATTGCATCTCAGTATATTCCAAACTATACATTTAAAGAGTGGCGCAAAATTCGCCAACAATATGTAGAAATGCCTATGTCTGAGGATACAGCTAAAGTGTTAGGTATAGAGAATGTACCAAATGTACCTTTTACAGTTGTAATCGACGTAAATAAAGAGATCAAACCTTTTATACGTCCTGAAATAGAGGCTTGTTAGTAATATAAAAATAGTTTATCTAATTTTTTATAATCAAAAGATTAGAGAATTTATGATAGTTGAAATATTACATAATAAGCGATGATTGGTTAGTTTAATAGGAGTGTTATGACCGATACAACGAGACTAAAACGATACCGCATGGTATCTAAATATTATAAAGAAACATATGGGGAAAAGGTTTATAAATTACCTGTAGCACTACCCTTGACCTGTCCAAACCGAGATGGTTCAGCTGGTGTTGGAGGCTGCACCTTTTGTGGTGAAATCGGCGCGGGCTACGAAAATCGTCCTGCTTGGATGACGGTGCGCATGCAGCTAGAGGAAAACATTGCTCACATAGGCCCTAAATATAAAGCAAAGAAGTTCATCCCTTATTACCAAAACTTTAGTAATACCTACTTGAATCTTGATGATTTTAAAAGCTATATTGAACAAGGATGCATCGATGAAGCCGTGGGCATTGCTATTGCAACAAGACCCGATTGTATTGCCGATGAATATCTTGAAATATTAGCTGATATTAGGGATCGCTTTCATAAGGATATCTATATTGAGCTAGGTCTTCAAACGGTTAACTATGATACATTAGAGAAAATTAATCGTGGTCATGATTTAGCCCAGTTTATTGATGCCGTATTACGGATTAAACGATATGGATTTAACATAACTACTCATATGATAGTTAATTTACCATGGGATACAATGAAGGATACAATCGAAGGGGCTCGTATTTTATCTGCACTCGGTGTTGATCAAGTGAAACTGCATGCTTTGTATATTGTAAAAAATACATTGATGGCCAAGTGGTATCAAGAGGGGCAGTTTACTTTAATTAGTGCGGAAGAATATGCTGATCGGGTTGTTAATTTTGTACGTCATTTACACCCTGATATTGTTTTACAGCGTCTTGTAGGCCGAGCGCCTGAAGATAATACGCTTTTTACAAACTGGTCCATGGGTTGGTGGCGCGTACAAGATTTAATTGATGATAAACTAGACGAACTAGATGCTCATCAAGGTGATCTTTGTGATTACCTAAATGGTAAAGCAGTTCGTAAATTTATAGATTAGGAGGTTATATGAGCGAACAAGTATTTACATTTCCTACATATGACCTAGCACAATCCATACTAGGTCAACATAATCGATATCTGCATATGATGCTTGAAGTCATCTCTGCAGATGTAGTGGCACGTGGTGATACGGTAGTTATAAAGGGTGATGAAAAACAAGTAGAAGCTCTTTATCGCACTTTAGAAGAACTAGTATTTCTTTACCGTGAAGGTAGTACCATAACTGAGTCTCAAGTGCGTATTGCAGCCAAACTCGTGGCTAATGGTAAAGCTGATGCCGTACATACTATGTTTGAGGATACTTTATCCGTTAATATGCGCGGTAAAAATATTACGCCTAAAACGGAAGGTCAAAAATACTATGTAGATAGTATCCGAAAAAATACCATTACTTTTGGTATTGGTCCTGCTGGTACAGGTAAAACATTCCTGGCCGTAGCTTTAGCTGCATTCTATTTAAAAAACCGCAATGTAGATAAAATTATTTTGACACGCCCTGCTGTAGAGGCAGGTGAACGGTTAGGCTTCCTACCTGGTGAATTACAAGACAAGGTTGATCCTTATTTAAGACCTCTTTATGATGCATTACATGAAATGTTTGGTATCGAGCAAGTACAACGTTTTATGGAACGTGGTACTATCGAGGTAGCACCACTAGCGTATATGCGTGGCCGTACATTGGAAAATGCCTTCGTCATTCTCGATGAGGCTCAAAATACGACGGCAGAACAGATGAAAATGTTCCTAACTCGTCTAGGCAACAACTCTAAAATGGTAGTCAACGGTGATAAGACACAAATTGACTTACCTCCACGTGTTGTGTCTGGCCTCGGCGAGGCTGAAAAGGTATTGCGTCATGTGCATGGTATTAATATGGTTTACTTTAGCGATCAAGACGTTGTTCGTCACGATTTAGTAGGTCGCATTGTAAAAGCTTACGATGCATATCACGAACGTAAGTTAGCTGGTGAGACTACAGAATCTAATGCAGTATCCAAAGAGAATGTAGCGAAAGGATAAGCATGTATATACACATTAGCTATGATGAAGGAATTCAAGAGGATTCCAATATTGAGGCTGTTATACGCAAGGTCTGCGATGAAGTGAGTCGCGTATATGGCCTCGAAGAAGATGAAATGAGTATTTTACTCTGCAATAATGCTAAAATTCACGAGCTTAATAAGGAATATCGAGGCATCGATAGACCAACGGATGTATTGTCCTTTGCCCTCAATGAAGGGGATGATTACGAAGGTAGTGAAGAGGAACATCACTTACTTGGTGATATGATTATTTCCTTAGAGCGTACTCGTGAACAAGCTATTGAATATGGACATAGTTTTGAACGGGAATTAGCATATTTAACGACTCACAGTTGCTTACATATCTTAGGCTATGACCATATGAACGACGAAGATAAAAAAGAGATGCGCACAGAGGAAGAATTTATCCTAGGTAATCTAGGTTATGTGCGGGAGGATGCACCATATAATGAATAAGAACGAACATTTTAAATCAGGCTTTGTTGCCGTTGTAGGACGCCCTAATGTGGGTAAATCTACTTTAATTAACGCTCTTATTGGCGATAAGATTGCTATCGTATCCGATAAGGCTCAAACAACGCGTAACCGTATCATCTGCGTATATACAGATGAAGCCAAACAAATTGTATTTATGGATACACCAGGTGTTCATAAGCCAAAACATAAGCTAGGCGAATTCATGGTAGATGCTGCTATCGAGTCCTTAAAAGAAACGGAAGCCGTTTTATTTGTCGTAGCAGGCAATGAAAAACGTGGCCCTGGGGATAATTTTATTATTGAACAATTGAAACGTGTAAAGGTTCCTGTATTTTTGGTAGTTAACAAAATTGATACACTCAAAAAAGAAGAACTTTTAGAAGCAATCGTTTCTTATCAAGATGCATATCCTTTTGCAGGTGTCATTCCTATTTCTGCAAAAGATAAAGAGAACTTATCTGAAATTCTTAAGGTTCTAGAAGAATCATTGCCGGAAGGTCCACAATATTTCCCAGAGGATATGATTACGGATCAACCGGAACGCCTTATTATTTCCGATATCATTCGTGAAAAAATCTTGTTAGCTACACGAGATGAGATTCCTCATGCTATCGCTGTAGACGTAGATGAAATGAAAACACGTGATGACGGTACTACCTATATCCGCGCTACAATCTACTGTGAAAGAGATTCTCAAAAGGGTATTATTATCGGTAAAAAAGGTGCTTTATTAAAACAACTTGGTGCTGAAGCACGCGCAGATATTCAAAAGCTATTAGCTACAAAGGTGTACTTGGACCTTTGGGTTAAAGTAAAAAAAGATTGGCGAAATAAATCTGGTATGTTATCTGAACTTGGTTATAGAAAATAATTTGATATAATAAAAAGAAATAAGTGTTTCCATATTCATATGAAAGGAATAAAGATGGATAGTGTAGATGGCCTGTTACCCATAGGGTTTGGTCTGTTATGTATTTTTTTAATTAACTTTTTTGTGGTTGCAAAGTTCTCCTTTGCCCGCCTTCGTAAAGAACATGTAGAGGATATGGACATCCTCTTGGAGAAGGATAGAGAATTTTTATTAAAGCTCTATCAAAATCCTGAGTATTTTCTAAATACTACGCAGTTTTTGATTCTATTTTTTATCTTGGCCCTTGCAGGCACTGGTACATTTGTATTTGATAATATCGTTGATCGTTTAGTGGCGGTTCTTAATATTCATAGTACATGGATGCATTTGGTACTAGATGTTATTTTATTACTATTAATTAGTTTAATCGTTTTAATCTTCGGCGAAATTGTACCTAAAGCATTGGGCCTATCCTTCCCTACGAAATACGTGAATACCTATAGCCGTATCGTGGTGGCTGCAGGTAAATTGGTGTATCCATTTATTTGGATTGCTAGTAAAATCTCCAATGTTATTTTAGGCTTTTACAAAACAAAATATTTAACAGAGCTTGACCTTGTGTACTCAGAGGAAGAAATTCGCATGATGATTTCTCGAAGCCACGAGGAAGGGCAATTGGACCAAGTAGAGTCTGAGTTAATCGATAATGTCTTTAACTTCGTAGATCGCATGGCGAAAGAGGTTATGGTGCCTCGTCAAGATGTAGACTGCGTATTCGTAGAAGATGGTTACGATGAAGCTATGAAGGTTATCCGCTCTAAAGTACATACACGTTATCCACTCTGTGTAGAGGATAAGGATCACATTATTGGCCTCGTTCATATTAAAGATTTAATGGAACGCCCTAATCAAGCCCGTAAGGATTTGCGCAATATTAAACGAGATATTCTTACTGTTCCAGAGGTAATGAAATTATCTACCTTGTTGCAATATATGAGAACGCGCCGTATTTATCTAGCTGTAGTAGTAGATGAATATGGTGGCATGGTAGGTCTTGTAGGTTTAGAAGATATCATAGAAGAGCTAGTTGGAGATATACAAGACGAGCATGAGCCGCATTTACCAGCTACGATGTCCTATGCAGATGGTTCCTTCGAGTTTGATGGCAAGGTCCTCGTTGACGAAGTAGAAGAAATTATGAATATTGAAATTGATAATTCTGATTCTGATACAATTGGTGGCTATGTATTTGGTTTATTAGAACGTACACCAATTGTAGGTGATACGGTGGATGCTCATGGTTACACCTTTGAAGTTACTCAAATGCAAGGCTATCGTATCTCTCGCATTAAAGTAACACCTATACCAGTAGAGGAACCAACGGAAGAAGAAAATGAAGAAGCTTAATGGTGGTTTTAATACGCCAGCCATCGTCATAAGTCGAAAAAAGTATAAGTTGTATTCCGTATTTACGTTTATTACACCTAGCTTGGGACTTATTAAAGCATCGATTCCACATAAGCGAATGATGACGATGCGCAACAGCTCCTATTTACGTCCATTTAGTGCCATGTATATTACAGTCGTACCCGATGGAGAATATGTAAATGTTACGCAAATTGATGGCTCCTATGTAGTGGAATCCTTAGATGTAAACCTCAATAATATTGCCTATGCAGCGGTAGCGAGCGAGCTCATTCAAGAGTTATTTGCCATGTATGACGTAGATCGCAAGGTTTTTGATACCGTTGTAAACTATTCCAAGCAAATTCGACGTCGCAATGTACAATTGGGAACGATAATGCTTGGATGGCAACTATTATCCCTCGCAGGGGTTGTCCCTAGTGCTAATGCTTTTAGCCATCAAGATGGAATCGAGCCATTCTGGATGCAGGTGAAAGAAACAACAAATCTTAGCATTTCTCGTTCTGTGAAAGCCGCATTACCTCAGATTCTAGCTTACCAGTGGGGCGAAGATACGCTTTTAGAATTTCCCAAAACAATTTGGAAGGAACTTGAAAAGCTACTATTTGCATACTGCGAGCAAGAAATTGGTAAGCCGTTGCAAAGCGTAAAGTTTTTAAATTCCATAATTTAATGACAGTAAAAAGGCAGTTTGAGAAATCAAACTGCCTTTTATTGAAATGTATTATGAGGTACTATATGGATATAATATTTTCTTCGTTGCCTATAGACAAAATAAATAAAGATAAAACTTTAGATTTACAAGAAATTCAACAAATATATAATTTCCTTTTAACTAATGACTATTATATATTTTCTGATTATGAGTTAGTAAATAAATTATATCAAACGATGGTCTTAAACAATCGTTGGGATTACAAGATAGCACTTAGATACTTTGATTATTTATGTTTTCTAAGTTGGGAATATGAAGCCATCATTGTTAGAGATCTTCTATTAGATAATCATGTTAGCTTAGCTGGTGAATTTTGTTTAGATACAGAATTAGTAAAAGATGGACTAAGTTATTTTAGAGATGATGCTATTTGGAGAGGGAAGGATTATGATAGTGACAGTATTCCGGCATCTATATCTGAATGGGCCATTTATTATGATGAAGAAGAACAAAGGTTTCATAAAGTAAAACCATCAATGATAGAAAATATTATTATTGAGGTAGTTGATGCTGAACAGGGACTTTATATTATTGGAAAAGAATAATTCAAATAGACAAATGTACATCTGTAGTTGACACTTTTAATAACAATTATTTATAATATAACAATGTTATATTATATGTTTTTATAGGAGGTCATTATGCAGCTTTTGGGAAATCTCAAAATACATTTTCTAGCGCTCGTACTAACTGTAGTCGCTGAATTTATAGGCATAAAAAAACTAGGTCCTGTTGTATTGTTGCCATTATTGTACACATTGATTCTAGGTTTATTAATTTCTATTCCTAAGTTTAAAATTCTTACGATTAAACAGATGGAAAAATCTGCCGATTATATCGGTATTGCCGTTATGATCTTGATGGTAAAAGTAGGACTTGGTATTGGTCCAAATCTTGGTATTCTTACAAGTGCTGGCTGGGCATTGTTATTACAAGAGTTTGGTCATTTCTTTGGTACGATTGTATTCGGTTTACCTATAGCTTTGTTAGTAGGTATGCGTCGAGAAGCAGTAGGTGCTTGTTACTCTGTAGACCGTGAGCCGAACGTAGCAATTATTATCGACAAATTTGGCTTTAGCTCTCCTGAGGGTCGTGGCGTTATGGGCATGTACATCTGTGGCGTTCTTATCGGTGCTATGTGGTCCTCCGTATTGGCTGGCATGTTGGCACAATCTGGTTGGTTTCATCCATTGGCATTAGCTATGGGCGCTGGCGTAGGTAGTGCTAGTATGATGGCGGCAGCTACAGCTCCAATCATTGCAGTATATCCAGATTATGAACAACAAATTATGGCTCTTGCTGGGGCTGCAAACTTGTTGACTACCGTTCTAGGCGTATACTTTGGCCTATTTGTTTCGTTACCAGTTATGGAGAAAACATACAACTTCTTTACAGGCCGTACCCGTGAACAAGACTTAGCAGAGGAGGCAGCAAATCATGAGTAAAAGTGAAAAATTAACACAATTTGTCATCGTTATTTGTATCGCTGCTATCATCACTGCAGTAGGTAACGTAATGGATGGTAAACATCTATTTAGCGATAGTTTAGTTGGCGTAGCTATCTTGGCAGTTCTTGCTACAATTGGTGCTTTAATCTCTAACTTGCCATATACTAATAAATTACCTATGGTATTCTGGGTATCTTTAGTTGGTGTTATTGCATCATTACCAGGTATGCCTGGCCAAGAATGGATTATAGCTAAAACTAGCCAAGTTACATTCCTTGCTACAACAACACCAGTACTTGCGTATGCAGGTTTATCCTTGGGTAAAGACCTAGGCGCTTTCCGTCGATTGTCTTGGCGCATTATTCCTGTTGCATTAGCTGTAACAGCAGGTACTTTCATCTGTGCAACAGCATTAGCCCAATTAGTACTTCATTTAGAAGGTTTAATTTAATACTAAATCATAATGTTAGATGTCTAAACTATGTTAAGATATACATATAGATTTATATTTTAGAAGATATCTATATATCATGATCGACCGTATTTTATACGGTCGATTTTATAAAGGAGATATTATGAGCCGTATGACAAAGGAAGAAGTAAAACAACGCGTATGTGAAGCTATTGTTAATGCACAACCATGTTTACGAGAATTGGCTGAATCTATTATGGCTGAACCTGAGTTGGGTTTTAAAGAGGTAAAAACCTCTAAAAAGGTTCAAGCTATGTTTGATGAACTTGGCATTTCTTATACTACTGGCCATGCATTGACAGGTGTAAAAGGTAGAATGAAAGGCCGAGATAGTAAATATACGGTTGCCATGGTGGGGGAATTAGATGCCATTCTCTGTCCTCGCCATCCTCGTGCCGATGATTTAACAGGCGCCGCCCATTGCTGTGGTCATAATGTACAAATTACCAATATGTTTGCCGTAGCTATGGGTTTACAAGGGGTGATGGATGAGCTAGCTGGTGATGTCGTATTATTTGCTGTTCCTGCAGAGGAAATGATTGAAATTGATTACCGCAATAAATTGCGTGAACAAGGAAAACTGAAATATATGGGTGGCAAGCAACAGCTTATCTATGAAGGTGCTTTTGACGATATCGATATGGCCATGCAAATGCATGTAGAGACTGCCAAAACTCCAGCTGGTGAAATGGGGCTTGGTAGTACCTCCAATGGTTTCGTATCTAAACTGATTGAATATCACGGTAAGGTAGCTCATGCCGCTCAAGCACCCCATGAAGGCATCAATGCTCTTAATGCTGCTTTGATGGGTGTAATGGGGGTTAACTCTATTCGTGAAACTTTCAAAGAAAGCGATTATTTCAGATTCCACCCAATCATTAATCAAGGCGGTACATTGGTAAACTGTGTGCCTGATTATGTTCAAGTTGAAAGTTACGTGCGCGCCTCTAATATTGAAGCTATTGTAGATGGCAATCATCGTGTAAATCGTGCCCTAAAGGCAGGTGGTGATGCAGTAGGGGCCACATGTGTTATCAAGGACCTACCAGGTTATTTACCGATGCGTAATGATGAACGTATGAATGCTCTATTACGTAAAAATTCCAATCCTATTTTTGGTGAATCCAATGTATACCAAGGTCCGCATATTACGGCTAGTACTGACATGGGGGACGTATCTCACTTGATGCCGGTTATCCATCCTTGGGTTGGCTGTATCAGTGGTGTACTACACAGTGCAGAATATGAAATCTCTGTACCTGATGTAGCGTACATTAAAACAGCACAAGCCTTGGCTATGACTATCGTAGACTTACTATACAATGACGCAGCAGGCGCTAAAGATGTATTAGACAACTTTACACCAGCCTTAAACAAAGAAACTTATATTGAACTATTAGATCGCATTGCTAAGGGTGAATAAAATAAACCACCTATTGAAGATGAATTGATTATCTTTGATAGGTGGTTTACAATTTATTTATATAACTATAATAGTTCATTTAAGTTTATATTCTCATATATTATATAAGTATATTTAGTATATGTTAGAGGCGGTTATGAAAGAGAATATTGCTTTACTACTAGCCATCTTATATCTGATTTATAGATATAAGACTTATAAGAAAGTTAATAAAACAATAGAAGACAGAATAGAAAATGTACACAAACTATTCTTTAAACGGATACAGCATGCTTTACAGTGTTCTGAAGAAGAGGCAGAGAAAGTTGGTCTAGCATTAGATAAATATTTTGTACCTTTAGAAAGTAAATTCTATAAAATGGATGATAATACTTACTCCTTTATTGATGCAGGCGGCCTTAAAGGACTATTCTCAATAGATAAAAATTATAATTTAGTAACATTAGTATATAATAATGTAGATTTATTAGCTTTAGAGCAAAATTAGTAAATTAGATTAATTAGGATTAAAGCAATCCTATAATAATAACATTAATGTTATACCTTTCGTATTTATATCTGAGGAGTTAAAGAGTTTTTATGCCCATTAGAAAGCTTATAAAGATAACTTGTACAGTAGTTTTATCGTTACTAGTAATTATTCTACTTTTTATTGGAATTAGAATATACGAATATCAAATATTTATAAACTCTCTTGTAGATTATGGCAAACAAACAGGGCTCAATAAAAATATGACTGGTTTTGCTACAGATTTTCCCTATATATATTCTAATGGTGATTTCGGTATAGTTGTTGTTAACGTATTACCCTATGGAACAGTACGAATTATTCCAAATCATAAAGGCTTTAGTAAAACATTTGAATCTCCAGCAGATAGTAATTTAGAGTATTTGCAAAAAGCATATGGGGATGAACTTATAATTTTGGACAGTATTGATCAATTTTCAGAAGATGAAAGAAAGATTATATCTGAGATAACTAAGAAGGACTCAAAACCACGATATGATCGTGATACTTGGGTTACTAGATCATACTAATTTAAGGTAAGTATGCTCTTAAATTAATTTGGAGAATAAATTATGTTCGAGATAGTAACAATTTTAGGGCTTATATATTTGTTATATCGTATTAGATTCTTTTATAAAGAGGATAGTATATTTACTAAATAAGCCATGTGAAAATATTCTGGAGGATGAAGAAGAAAAAATGAGGAGTAATTAAATCAATGAACTTTATATATTATTTTGCTACTATATCCTTATTTTTAGCATTTGCCTATAGTGTAATTCAATATATCCGAAGATCTAATGAAGACATAAATGAAAAATATAGATTGATTAGTTTTGGCATATTTTTATTTGTATTGTTTACGGATTTAAAGTTCTTGGATACTATAAATAAAGAATTTAAATACCTAATTGAATTTTTATTGCTATCATTTAGTACATACCTGTTTTCACTAATTTATAAAAATAGTGACAATAAAAGGACTTATTACCTATTTTCTTTTTTTACAATATTGTTATTTTTAATGGCTATCTTATTCTCTATGTAATTGAAAATTATATATATATAATTGTAGTTATGTTTATTTTATGGATTGTATTGCATTAACTAAATTATGTTATTAGAATACATTTTTTATGGCTAGACTATTTCCTCAGGGGGAAACGTGTGGAAAAACAAATAGTAAATATATTTTTATTTTTAGGTTTTAATTATTATATGATTAAATCTTGGGGTACTCGGAAGGTTACAGTTTTAACACTAATTGGCAACTATTTCTTAATCAGTATTTTAATAGAATCGTATTTTGGTTTGCCTAAATTCATTGAGGACTTTAATGCACTATTTATGCTTGGAATAGGTATGGTAGGTACTTATATCTTATGGCGTAAAAATAAAGCTGGAACACTAACGGAGTATGAAAAAAGAGGATGGATTCTGACTCGTACTTTCTTAGCATTATTTGTCTTAGCTGTATTAGTATTTGCTTTAATATTTATATTTATGGAGTATATTTATGGGATATATATTTAGTGTAATAATATATTGAGTTCTAATCTGGAGATTAAATAGTAGAAATATTACCTCTGAAAATAATTATAGTCTTCGTTATAGAGTTAGTAATTTTTGGATTGGTAAGTCTCCTGATTTTAGGTATTTTTATAGAAAAGAGATCTCTATACTTGAGCGATTAAATAACTTGTAATATTAATCTCACAATAATGATCATTTTAAGTTGATATTTTTTATATTTTATTTGATTAAAAATATTTTCTTATATTTTGATAGATAATAGTTAAAGTTTTTGAGGATATTTATGGATAAAATACAAATTATAGAATCTGAATTAATTTCATTGCAGTATGCTGATGAACAAATGTTGGACTTTTTAGTTACTGATTTAGGTAATAGAGCTATTTTAGTGGCAGAGACATTTTATCTAGAATTTAAGTATTGTACTCAAATTAATATAGATAATGATTTAATGAACACACTTTTTTTACCTAGATTTAAAACTGGTAAATCTAGTCTTTTTATTCAAGATATTTCTATAGAGACTAAAGACGTTCGATCAAGAGGTGTTATAAAAAATAGACATGTTGATAAAGGTTATGCTACAGCAGTAGGCTATGAGTTTACTATTAACTTTGCATTTATGGATATAGCTATCGATTGTTTAGATTTTAGCTTAGTGAAGAAAAAAGATTTAGAAAGAGATATTGATTCGTTGATACATTATAAAGAAATCGAGTAATAGAATGTTAATCATTAGTTTTATTAATAATCTTTGATTTCATTCTTATATAGTTGATATATTTACTTGTGTTGACATTCATCCCTCTGTATTGCTACAATATTATCTATAATATATGCGATGAAGCAGAGTAGTAAACCTCTCTAGCGAGTGAGGATGGTGTAAGCTCACATTTGGTTGAAGGCGCTGTAGAGCATTGGCAGGAACGCAGGTATCTGTTAGTAAAGGCCAACATAGAAAAAAGAGGGCGCAAGCCAAATAGGGTGGAACCGCGGGTATACTCGTCCCTGTAACGTTTTTCGTTACAGGGACTTTTTTGTTTGTAACGAAATGGTTGATTTTATGTCGGTTGTGTAAAGTGGAGGCAGCAATGACATTTCAAGAGATTATTTTAAATCTACAAAAATTCTGGAGCGATCAAGGTTGTATCGTTCAAAATCCATATGACATCGAAAAGGGTGCAGGTACAATGAACCCTGCAACATTCTTGCATGCTATTGGTCCTGAACCATGGGCTGTATGTTATGTAGAGCCTTCTCGTCGTCCAGCAGACGGTCGTTATGGTGATAACCCTAACCGTTTGTTCCAACATCATCAATTCCAAGTTATCGTGAAACCATCTCCAGATAACATCCAAGAATTGTACTTACAATCCTTGGCAACACTTGGTATTCATGCTGAAGATCACGATATCCGCTTTGTAGAGGATAACTGGGAATCTCCAACATTGGGCGCTTGGGGCCTTGGCTGGGAAGTATGGCTCGACGGTATGGAGGTAACTCAGTTTACATATTTCCAACAAGTTGGTTCCATCGACTGTAAACCAGTGTCCGTAGAAATTACATACGGTTTAGAACGTTTGGCTATGTACATTCAAGGCGTAGAAAACGTATATGACCTTAAATGGAATGACAACGTTACATATGGTGACGTTTGGCATGCTAACGAAGTTGAACAATCCGTATATAACTTTGAATTAGCAGATACAGATATGCTTTTCAAATTGTTTGATATGTACGAAGCAGAAGCAAAACGCGTTTGTGCAGCCGGTTATGTATTACCAGCTTACGACTATGTATTGAAATGTTCCCACACATTCAACTTGCTTGATTCCCGTGGTGCTATTTCCATCAGCGAACGTACTGCTTTCATCGGCCGCGTACGTGCATTAGCTCGTATTTGTGCACAACAATACCTTGCTAAACGCGAAGAATTAGGTTTCCCACTTTTGAAAGGAGATAAATAAGATGGCAAAGGATTTATTATTTGAAATCGGTGCAGAAGAAATTCCTGCCGGCTTTATGCCAAATATCTTAGGTCAATTGAAACAATTGGCTGAAACAAAATTAAATGATGCCCATCTTCCTTTTGAAAGCATCGCAACATACGGTACACCACGTCGTTTAGCTCTTATCGTGAAAGGCCTTGCTGATGCATCTGCTGAAATCAGTGAACGTCATAAAGGTCCTTCTGCATCTATCGCATATGATGCTGACGGTAATCCAACAAAAGCAGCTATCGGCTTTGCTCGTGGTAAAGGTCTTGATGTAACGGATCTCGTTGTAGAAAACGGCTATATTTACGCTGAAACTAAAACTGCAGGGGTTCCGGCAAAAGATATCGTCACAGACATGTTGCCACAACTGATTACAGGTCTTAACTTCCCTAAATCCATGCATTGGGGTAAATTAGATGCTAAGTTCGTACGTCCTGTACGTTGGCTTGTAGCTTTACTTGATGAAGACGTAATTCCTGTAGAATTTGCTACTGTAAAATCCGGTAATGTAACACGTGGTCATCGATTCTTAGGGGCTGATGAAATTACTATCAAAAATGCATCATCCTATGTAGACACATTAAAAGAAAACTATGTTATGGTTGATCAAGACGCACGTCGTGAATTGATTTCCAAACAATTACATGATATAGCAGCTTCCAAAAATGCATCTATCGTTTGGGATGATGATTTGTTAGAAGAAATCAACTATCTTGTTGAATGGCCTACAGCATTGTGTGGCGGCTTTGAAGAGTCCTACTTGGCACTTCCAGATGCAGCTATTATTACACCAATGAAAGACCATCAACGTTACTTCCCATTGGTTGACCAAGACGGCAAATTGTTGCCAATGTTCTTAACAGTTCGTAACGGCTCCGATCATTCTATTGAAGTAGTTCAAGCTGGTAATGAACGCGTATTGCGTGCACGTCTTGATGATGCTAAATTTTTCTTTAACGAAGACCGCAAGAAACCTCTTATCGACCGTCAAGATGGTTTGACTAAAATTGTATTCCAAGAAGGTCTTGGTAACTTAGCAGATAAAACTGAACGTTTACTTAAATTGGGCCGTGTGTTTGGTGAAGAATGTGGCTTGCACGAAGATACAGTTGTTGTATTGGAACGCGCTACAGAGCTTGCTAAGACTGACCTTACTACAGGTATGGTTACAGAGTTTACTGAATTACAAGGTGTAATGGGGAAAGAGTATGCTTTACTTGATGGTGAATCTCCTGAAGTAGCAGAAGCTATTTTTGAACAATATTTACCTCGTTTTGCAGGTGATGTATTGCCTCAAACGGAAGCAGGTAAAGTATTGTCCATTATCGATAAAGTAGATAATATCGTAGCTACTTTCAGCCGTGGCCTAATTCCTACAGGCTCTCAAGATCCATATGCATTGCGTCGTCAAACAATTGGTATCTTGAACATCTTGCTTGGTAGCGAATGGAATATCAGCTTACGTCCAATCTTCAAAGCATCTATGGAGTTACTTAATGTACCAGCTGAAAAACAAGACGAATTGCTTGACCAAGTAGAAGAGTTCTTCACACTTCGTTTGAAAAATATTTTCCTTGATCGCGAGGTTCCTCATCATGTAATCGACTTGTTGTTGTCCAACAACGAATTGTCCGTTGCTGATGCAGAAGGTCTTGTAAATGCATTGTTAGTTAACCGCATCGATGAAGACGTTGAACTTGTTCAAGCTTATACTCGTATGTACAATCTTGTAAAAGATGTGGAATATACTGGTGTTAATAGCGATTTGTTGAAAGAAGATGCTGAAAAAGAATTGTTCGAAGCTGCTTCTAAAGCATCTGAAGCAAGTAGTGCTGCTTGGGAAGCTGGCGATTACGATGCAGTCGTGGCAGTTCCGGCTACTTTAGTTCCAGCTATCAACAAATTCTTTGAAGATGTAATGGTTATGGACAAAGATGAAGCTATTAAAGCAAACCGTTTACAACTTGTTCGCTTAGCGTACAGTGTAATGGCTATTATCGGTGATATTAGTGCATTAAAATAATATGTTATAGTAAAAGTTTAAATTTTTACAATGATATACAAGAGAAGAGGTACCATGTGTACCTCTTTTTTGCTTTTACGAAGAATATGCAAATTTTATGCAGGATTTTTAGAGACTATAGCGAATACTTTATAATATACAAAGTTGTATGAGGAGATAGATGATTATGAATCATGATGAATTATATAAAGCCTTATGTAAGGTGCCAAGCGGCAAAGAAAAGTCTCGTGATAGAATTATTATTGAATTATATATGCGTTCTCAAGGAGCATCACAGAAGCAGTTAGTAGATGCTCTAAATATGCGTCCCGCTACTGTGTCGGAGCAGACAGATATTCTCATTGAATTGGGATATGTTACAAAACATATTGATTATATGGACAAACGTATATCTGTGGTTACTTTAACAGATGAGGGGAAACGGTTAGGCAAAACTCTTCTACATACATATAACGAATTTCTTAATGTAATGTTTTCTGATTTATCAGATGAAGAACAGGAGAATTTATACCGCTTATTAGATAAGTTAAAACGACCAATTATACGTAAATAATACGTAAATATTTGGATTTTAAAATAATATAGAAAATACTTGCTAACAGTACGTGATTTATGATACTATATTGCTGTTAATTTGAGACAGTCCGCTGCCTATAAGGTGTAGGTATTGAATGTCTGCAAACAGGAGGAAACAATGAACATTATTAACGTACTTGAACAAGAACAACTTCGTACAGACATCCCTACATTCCGCGCTGGTGACACAGTTCGTGTACACGTAAAAGTAGTGGAAGGTACTCGTGAACGTATCCAAGTGTTCGAAGGTTTGGTAATTAAACGTCAAAACGGTGGCGTACGTGAAACTTTTACAGTTCGTCGTATTGCATCCGGTGTAGGTGTAGAACGTACATTCCCACTTCACAGCCCACGCTTAGCTAAAATCGAAGTTATGCGCCGTGGTGTTGTTCGTCGTGCTAAATTGTACTACTTACGTAACCTTACTGGTAAAGCTGCTCGTATTCGCGAAAAACGCTAATGTTCATAAAAGGCTGCCGTTGGCAGCCTTTTATTTTTGCTAAAATTAGATATGAATAGTTCTATTTCATTATTATCTGAATTAAATTATTATAATAGAGAAATATAGAGCTATAAAAGATAGATAAAAATATAAAACATACATATAAATATAAATATAAAATATACTAAGTATTTCTAAGAGTTTAAGTATCTCTAAGAGATGTATATGAGTATGTAGAAAGGAAATACTATGGCAGATTCACCTATCGTACATTGGTTCCCTGGTCATATGGCGAAAGCCACACGTATGATTACGGAGTATATCAAAAAGGTAGACGTAGTTATTGAGTTACTAGATGCGCGTATTCCTCGTTCTAGTGCGAACCCAGTCATCACAGAACTCGTTGGTCAGAAACCTCATATCGTACTGTTAAATAAAGTAGATTTAGCAGATCCTAAAGCTACAAAGGAATGGACTGAGTTCTTTACAAAACAAGGCATCATCGTATTGGCTATCGATTCTAAGTCTGGCAAGGGTAATAAGAAGTTAATATCCACTGTAGAGCGTTTGAGTAAACCTATCATCGACCGTTGGGTTGCAAAAGGTATTCGTAGCCGTTCTGTACGTACTATCATCTTAGGGATTCCTAACGTTGGTAAATCTACATTGATTAACTCTTTAGCTGGTTCTGCTGCAACGCGTACAGCTAATAAGGCAGGTCATACACGTGGTCAACAGTGGGTTAAAATCGGTAAAAATCTTGAATTGCTTGATACACCAGGTGTATTATGGCCAAAATTAGAGGACCAATGTGCCGCGGCTCGCCTTGCTATGACAGGTGCCATTTCCGATGATGTTTATGATTTAGAGCATGTTATAAAACAGCTATTAAATTACTTATTGACGAACACGCCAAATATTTTGGTAGAGCGTTATAAATTAAAAGAAGAAGAGATGACCGATGTTGATACGATTCTTGAAAGCATCGGACGTCGTCGAGGTTGTCTTGTAAGCGGTGGCATTGTAGATTTTGACAAGGCTCGCCGTATTATCTTGCAAGACTACCGCAATACTAAGTTAGGTACAATTACTCTCGATCAAGTTGATGAAGAACCGTACTACCCTGCAGATGGTGAGGAGAGTCATAATGGATAAGGATGTATTTTCTAAGTTAAAAGTAGCAGATATTAAAGCTCTCTTTGAAACTGAACAAGCCTTAGAGATTTTGTCTTTTGCTCAAGAGGATACTCGTAGTTCTGTACAGAAATTGGCTGCTTCTTATATTAAGCGTCAAGAAAAAGAGTTAAAAGAACAGCAACGTCTTATGGGTATGTATGACTATGAAGGCATGTTCTATGATCAAGGTATCTATCATGTGGCTGGTGTTGATGAAGTGGGGCGTGGTCCTATTGCGGGGCCTGTCACGGTAGCTGCTGTTATCTTGCCACCTATGACATTAATTCCAGGCCTTAATGACTCTAAAAAACTAACCGAAGAAAAGCGTGAAGCGCTCTATGATATCATCATGGACGAAGCCGTTGCTGTTAGCTGTATTTCCTACGGCCCAGAAAAGATTGATGAACTCAATATTTATGAAGCAACGCGACAAGCGATGTATGAGGCTATTCGTACGCTCAGCGTACCAGCTGAAGCAGTAGTAGCCGATGCTATGAAATTGCCTGATTTGAGGATTCCCGTTGAATCCATCATTAAAGGTGATAGCAAAAGCGCTAATATTGCTGCTGCATCCATCATTGCAAAGGTTACGCGAGATCGATATATGAAGAGTCTTGATGATGAGTTCCCTGGCTATGGCTTTGGTATTCATAAAGGTTACTATACGGAATTACATAAAGAAGCTATCGAGCAACAAGGGGTAACACCACTACATCGAAAGAGCTTTGAACCTATTAAATCTATCGTTCGTTGGGTTAAACCTGAGTAATTTCTAAGTATTTATTATGGATAATAAATTTATTTTATAATTAGACTATCAAGTTAAGTCCTATAGTTGTATTAGTTTTATTCGTATTATCACATTATAAATTGCATATAGTTCATAACTGTAAAGAGGTTCCTAATAGTCACCTATGTGACTATTAGGAACCTCTTTTGTATTTACTTTTACATCTTACGTATCTTACTCTACAAGTAAGTATTACCTGTTGAAAGATTAATATAGTGTAGATATTAAAATTCTATGAGTTATTGTTGCAGATACACCTTATTAGGAGGTATATATGAAAACGATTAGTACTGGTAAAGCATTTAATGAACTCGATTCAAAAGAACTGGGCAAATGGGGAGAACGAGTAGCCACTAACTATATTGAAAAAATAGGACTTACAGTAGTAGATACAAATTATCGAACGCGGTTAGGAGAAATTGACATCATTGCTAAACGTGATTTAGTCTATCATTTTATTGAAATTAAAGCTCGCCGAGGTATGCAACATGGACTAGCACGTGAGGCAGTTACCAAGAAAAAACAAAAGCATATTAAACGAGCTGCTATGTTGTTTCTATATGATTTAAATCAAAAAAAGCGCCGTTGGAAGGAAATATCCTTTGATGTAATAGAGGTGTATTTGCACGAAGACTTTCAAAGTTCTATTCATTATTTACCACAGTGCTTTTAGTGAGGTCGGTTTATGTACGCAAAATTATATGGAGCCACCTTGCACGGCATTGATGGATGCATCATTACTGTAGAGGTCGATATATCACAAGGTTTGCCGGTTTTTGATATCGTTGGTCTACCTAATCAATCGGTTAAAGAGGCTCGTGAACGAGTGCGAGCGGCCATTAAAAATAGTGGCTACGAATTTCCAATGAGACGCATCGTAGTCAATTTAGCACCTGCCACAATTCGTAAAAGTAGCGCTGGACTCGACTTAGCGATTGCTTTAGGGATTCTGCTTGCATCAGGACAGATAAAGGGGCGTAAAGCAAAGATTTCGGCTTTATTTGATAAGAGTCTGTTTATGGGAGAGTTAGCGTTAGATGGTTCGTTATTACCGACCTTTGGGACTTTAGCTATGTCGCTAGCAGGATTAGATGCTAACTATTCAAAAATTTATACAAGTATTGAAAATAGTAAAGTGCTACAAGCTATTCCTAATTTAACCATATATGTTGGATCATCACTACAAGAAATTATTACTATTTTAGAGGAACAAGCTAAGCCAAAGGTAGTTGATAAAAATAAACAAATAAGTATCAAAACAGAACATGTAGATAAACATAATATCAATAAATCAACTCTAGAGTCTATGCCATTAACTGGAACCAATGAAAATCTATATACAATGAGTAAACAGCACGTAAGCGCAATTAGTAATAGTTGTGTTGATACGTCTGTCACGGATGAAAGTATAACTATAAAGACTATTCAAACATATACAGTTGATTTTGGCGATGTACAAGGTCAAGAGTTAGGAAAACGAGCCATGCTCATCAGTGCTGCAGGTCATCATCATTGTATTATGATAGGGCCTCCAGGTGGGGGTAAAACGATGATGGCCGAACGATTGCCGACCATATTGCCTCCTATGACTTGGAATGAAATTGTTGAAGTGAGTCGTATACAAGATGTAATAGGTTTACTAGGTGATAATGGGCTAGTGAAATCTAGACCTTTTAGACATCCTCATCATACGGCAACTTTGGCTAGTATGGTCGGTGGAGGGATACAGGGACGTCCTGGAGAGGTAACATTAGCTCATGGAGGCGTATTATTTATGGATGAAGCGCCTGAGTTTCAACGCCAAGTAATCGATGCATTACGACAGCCTTTAGAGTCTAGAACGATTACTATAAATCGGTCTCAAGGAAATTATATATATCCAGCTAATTTTATTTGTATTCTTGCGGCCAATCCTTGTCCTTGTGGGTATTACCATGATCCTTATAAGGAATGTGTCTGTACAGAAACGATGGTTAAAAACTATCAGCAACGGTTATCAGGGCCGATTATGGATCGTATTGATTTGCATATTCCCGTTGAGAGACCGACCCTTGAACAGCTGTTAGATACATCATCTTCAAATATGACGAGTGAAAGTATGAGACAACAAGTTATCATGGCCACTGCTATGCAACAGAAACGATATGAAGGTTTTGACTTTAATTCGAATGGAGCAGTTCCCCATAAGGCAATTAGTGAACTATGCAATATTACAGATAAGGCTTGGAGTGTTTTAGGCAATATATTTGACCATTTTCATTTAAGTGGGCGAGCTTTTGATCGCATATTAAAGGTGGCTCGTACAATTGCTGATTTAGAAGAAAATCCAAAAGTAGAACCACATCATATTTCTGAAGCAATGTTATTTAGAACTGGCAAATAAAGTAATTATCTCATAAATTTAGTAGTTGTTTATTTGCCAAAAGTAGTTGTTTGATTCTATATAAAATTAATGATTATATACTTAGAAAGAATTACTAGGTGTTTATATGATTAGATACGATGACAATATTTATATTGCAGGATTACAAAGCTTATACAATGTTGGAGCCACATATGTAAGGCGTTTTATAGAGGATTTTGGATCCCCTTATGATGCGTGGCAAGCTATTAAGAATGTAGAAAACTTAAAATCTTATACATATATTTCTGCATCTGATAAACGTGCCATTTCAGCATCGGCTAAAGATGAAAAATTAGAGTATATTATCCATAAAGTAGACGAATACCAGATGGATTTTACTACCTTTTTAGACAAAGACTTTCCGTCTATTTTAAATCATATATATAATCCGCCAGCCATTTTATTTATGAGAGGTAATCGGGCACTCTTAGATGGACGCTTAAATCGTATTGCTATTGTTGGAGCAAGGAGTTGCTCCTTATATGGTCGGAATGTGGCGAGAATGCTCGGCAAGGAATTAGGTAAATATAGTACCATTATTGTTAGTGGTGGGGCGCGTGGTATAGACTCACATGGTCATGAAGGCCTTCTGGCTAGTCAGGGGTATGGAATCATTGTTATGGGATGTGGTTTAGATATTACCTATCCTCGAGAAAATGCAAAATTATTTGATCGTATATTACAAAATAATGGGTTACTTCTCTCCGAATACCCGCCAGGTACACCGCCGTCCGCAAAACATTTCCCAGCACGGAATCGTATCATTAGTGGATTATGCAGAGGTGTTATCGTAGTGGAGGCCAAGTCTAGTAGTGGTTCTTTGATTACGGCAGATATGGCGGTTAGTGAAGGTCGAGATGTATTTGTGGTACCATGTAATCTATTAGACCATACAGCAGATGGAAATAAATTCTTAATGAAAAATGGTGCATATGTACTTACTGGTTATGAGGATATAGTTGAACAATACCATTTAACAATGCGGGAATATTTTTCTAGTGAACATAAACTTTTACCAACAAATAATAAAGGTAATAAAGGCGTAAAAGCTAGCGTTCAAATAGGGAATCATAGTCAAAGTGTTGATAGAAAAGGGTGCTCTATGTTAAGCTTTAATGTGGATAGGAGTGTAATATTGAATGAAATACCTCATGATCGATGTATTACGGTTAGTGATATTTTGAAAGCTACTCGTATTCCATTACAACAACTACAGCCCTTATTACTAGAGTTAGAAATGGAAGGGGCTATAGAGAATCATCCGCCGAGAGGCTATATTAATATGACTAGGAGTGATATACTTGTCCATTAAACGATCTATCGTTATTGGCGAGCCGAAAGCAGCTAGTACTAGTAATGACACAAAAAAGAAAAATACTAAGAAAGAAAGTACTACGATAAAGCGTAAGGTAGCTAAGGAAGCCCTTACTCCAATGGGGATTGTACGGGATAAATCTGTACTACAAACTTCAGTGCCACCGGAGCAACGCGAACCTCGCGTATATAATCCTGATGGCAAAGTATTAGTAATCGTAGAGTCTCCTGCTAAATCTAAAACAATTGAAAAATTCTTAGGTCCCAACTACGTTGTAAAAGCGAGTATGGGCCATTTACGAGATTTGCCTAAATCTCAAATGGGCATCGATATAGAGCATGATTTCACGCCGCGCTATAGTAATTTGGTAACACGTAAAAAGGTTATTGATGAACTAGTTTCTTATGCTGATGAAAGCAGTGCCGTATTGCTCGCAACTGACCCTGACCGTGAAGGGGAAGCTATTTCTTGGCATTTAGCGTACATTCTAAATGTAGATCCTACATCTACATGCCGTATTACGTTCAATGAGATTACTAAAAATGCGGTAGCAGAAGCATTAGGTTCTCCACGTACTATCGATATGAACATGGTAGATGCTCAACAAGCACGCCGTGTATTAGACCGTATCGTAGGCTATAAATTGAGTCCTTTATTATGGAAAAAGGTTTGTAAAGGCCTCAGTGCAGGTCGTGTGCAATCCGTTGCAGTTCGACTTATCTGTGAAAGAGAGCGAGAAATTCAAGCTTTCGTGCCACAAGAATATTGGACTATTGAAGGCAATTTTGAAACGCCTAAAAAAGAGGCTTTCACAGCGGAATTAACCCATATTAAAGGTGAAAAAATCGATATTACTACTGAAAGTGATGCACAAGCCATAGTTGATGCTATTGGCAATGAAGATGCAGTAGTGACTAATATTGAAAAGCGCAAGCGTTCTCGTAAAGCGGCACCTCCATTTACAACATCTACCTTGCAACAAGATGGTGTGCGTAAATTGAACTTTGGTGCTAAGCGTACGATGATGATTGCTCAACATTTATATGAAGGTTTAGAAATTGGCTCCTATGGCCACGTAGGTTTGATTACATATATGCGTACAGACTCTACGCGTATCTCTAAAGAGATGCAAGCTATGGCTAAGGACTTTATTCTTCGCAATTATGGGGAAGACTATTATCCGTCTAAACCAAATGTGTACGGCTCTAAGGGTTCTGCACAAGATGCGCATGAGGCTATTCGTCCTACATCTCTCGAGTTAACACCTAAAATGGTGGAACCATTCTTGAGTCGTGATGAACTTAAGCTATATACGTTGATTTGGAATCGTTTTATGGCGAGCCAAATGGCGCCTCAACAAAATGAATCCACAACGATTGAGTTGAATGTTAAAGATGACTATACCTTTAAAGCAACTGGCTCTCGTGTTATCTTCCCAGGTTTCAGTGCCGTTTATGAAGATGTGAAAAAAGAGGATGCACCTCAATTGCCAGCTCTGAAAAAGAATGATGCTGCCCATACGGTAGAGGTATTGCCTGAACAACATTTTACACAACCACCTCCACGTTACTCCGAGGCGAGTCTTATCAAGACATTAGAAGAACTTGGCATTGGTCGCCCTAGTACATACGCACCAATTCTAGATACTATCGTAAGCCGTAACTATGTGGAAAATACGAATAAACAATTCGTGCCTACTGAGCTAGGCTTTGTAGTGGTAGACTTCTTGATTACATATTTTGAAAAAATCATCAATACTGGCTTTACCCGTGATTTAGAAGAAGAACTTGATGCTATCGCATCTGGTAAGGATACGTATGTAAAAGTATTATCTGATTTCTACGAGGTCTTTGCGCAAGAACTAGAAGATGCAAGTGATGTAGACCGCATTGAAATTGCATCTATGGAAAGCGATGAGATATGTGAACTTTGTCATAGTCCAATGGTATATAAATTTGGTCGCTATGGTAAGTTCTTAGCATGCTCTAATTTTCCAGAATGTAAAAACACAAAACCTATTACAGTGGGAACTGGGGTAACGTGTCCTAAATGTAAAGAAGGGGAAATCGTAGAACGCAAGTCTCGTCGTGGACGCATTTTCTATGGCTGTAATCGATACCCACAATGTGACTTTACACTATGGGATAAACCAACCCATGATTTCTGTGAAACATGTGGTTCTATAATGGTTGAAAAGACATATAAAAATGGTACAGTTAAAAAGTTCTGTTCCAATGAAACTTGTCCGACTCGACCACCAAAGAAAACAAGAAAGAAAAAGAGCGAAGCTAGTGAAGAACCTGTAAAAGAATCTAAAAAGTCTAGTAAAGCTAAAAAAGAGGAAATTACAATTGAATAATAAAAATGTTATTGTTATTGGTGCAGGCCTTGCAGGCTCCGAAGCGGCTTGGCAACTTGCTAACCGTGGTATTCATGTAGACTTATATGAAATGCGTCCTGTTAAGAGTTCTCCTGCGCACCAAACAGATCAATTTGCAGAGCTCGTATGTAGTAACTCGTTGCGCGCTGGTAATATTGAAAATGCGGTAGGTCTTTTGAAAGAAGAAATGCGTCGTCTCGGTTCCATCATTATGGAATGTGCTGATGCAACTGCTGTTCCTGCAGGTGGTGCTTTAGCCGTTGATCGTCATTTATTTAGTGAAATGGTGACGAAAAAAGTAAAAGGTCATCCTAATATTACAGTTCATCTAGAAGAGGTCACTGAACTTCCTACAGAAGCAACTGTTATTTTTGCATCTGGTCCGCTTACATCTGAAGCATTAGGAGATAAGATTAAGGCCTTAACTGGTGAAACAGGCTTTTACTTCTACGATGCTGCTGCACCTATTGTAACGGCTGAATCCTTAAACTATGATAAAGTTTTTGCTGCCTCACGTTATGATAAGGGCGATGCGGATTATCTTAACTGTCCTATGACCGAAGAAGAATATAAAGCGTTCTGGCATGAGCTTACAACGGCTGAAGCCGTACAACCAAAAGATTTTGAAAAGGAAATCTACTTTGAAGGCTGTATGCCCGTAGAAATTATGGCGAGCCGTGGGGAAGATACATTGCGTTATGGGCCCTTAAAGCCTGTGGGCTTAGTGGATAAACGCACCGATGAGGAATCTTATGCAGTTGTGCAATTGCGTAAGGAGAATAAAGAAGGTACCATGTTTAATTTGGTAGGCTTTCAAACTCATTTAAAATGGGGCGAGCAAAAGCGTGTATTCGGTATGATTCCAGGCCTTGAAAATGCCGATTTTATTCGTTATGGTGTTATGCATCGCAATACGTATATCAATTCTCCTGAGTTATTGAATCATGCATTCCAGCTTAAAAAGGAACCGCGTTTATTCTTTGCTGGTCAAATGACTGGAGTTGAAGGTTATTTAGAATCTGCTGCTAGTGGTCTAATGGTAGGCCTACAAGTAGACCGTTACTTAGAGGAACAACCATTTATTGAATTTCCTAAGACGACGGCTATCGGTTCCCTTAGTCACTATATTTCTAACTACGAAGGCTCTAACTTCCAACCGATGAATGTCAACTTTGGCATCATGGATCCATGGCCTCAAAAAGTACGCAAGAAAAAAGAAAAAAATGCACTGATTGCAAATCGTGCTTTAGAAGAACTGGATGCTCTAAAAGCTAAAGAAAATTTATAAGAAATAGCCTTTTAAGAAATAGTTTTATTTCAAAAAATAGTAAAAGTCCTACATTCATAGGTAAAACCCATGAGTGTAGGACTTTTTTGTTAAGTATTTTTGTATTTATTATTTACGTTTTTTAGTTTTTGTTGTTGATTCTGTAGCTACTATAACAGCTTGATTTTTCTTTTCAAGATAGCCTAGATAGATGAATACACAGATACCGACAATGATAGCTATTAAACTCGTCATTTGAGCAGATTTTAGACCTAACGTTACGTTTACGTAATCGCCACGTAAGAACTCTAAGAAAAAGCGAGCCGTAGAATAGAGAATGGCATATAGTACGAATACTTGACCCTTAGCATGCTTAAAAGATCCAAATAATAGAAGGGCCACAAAGATAAGAATATCGATTTGACCTTCCCATACTTCGGCAGGCCAAAGCGGTTGATTACCGTAGGTGCGGTATGCAAGGGTACTTTCAGGATAGATAATACCATAATTACCGCCCGTAGGATGACCAAAAGCATCACCGTTTAAGAGGTTTGCCATACGACCTACGGATTGAGCCAAAATCAATGCAGGGGCAAATAAATCGGCAAAAGCCCAAAAGTCAATCTTGTTTTTACGAAGATACCAATAGCCCGCAATTGTGCCTAGTACTACGCCACCTTGAATGGCCATGCCTCCTTGCCAAACAAAGGGAATTTCCAATAAATGATTACCGTAATAATCCCAATCAAAGAAAAAGACATCCCATAGGCGAGCACCGATGAGACCAGCTACGGCAACAGTAATGGAAAAGTCGATGATGTGTTCATGCCATCCGCGACCATCCTTTTTCAAAAGTACATAGGCAACAGAGGCACCACAGATGATAGCCAAAGCTAACATGGTACCATAGGCTCTAATAGGGAAGTCCCCTATGAAAAATAAATATTGATGCATACAAAACTCCTTATGTGATAATTTTTATTAGTACATAGATTAAATTATAAATTACATATATCCTTCGTGCAAGAAAAGAGATGAACTATATATAATATGGTATAATATAGAAATTGGTATTGTATCCCAGTATGGGACCTAGAATTAGGAGAGTACATGATTCGTAAATCTACTATTATAAAATCGTTAACGGCTTTAGTAATGTCCGCATTATCAAGTACATTCGTACATGCAGAAGTATTGGTTCCATTAGATCAATTTTTAGCTAATACTACACGTCATTACGAAGCAAATCAATATAAAACATCATATACCGTGTATGTTCCACAAAGTGAATTACAAGGTGATAAGGTTGTTTTAAATCCTACATCCGTAGGTGAACCTGTTAAATTGCCCATTACCAAAAAAGATGGTCTATCCTATGTAGATATTGAGTCTGAACCAGCTATGCTGGGTGTTAGTTATACAAAAAATAATGGTCAACTTATTTTAGGCCCTGCACCAGAAGCATCTACGGTGAAAGCGCCTTATACATTGCAAACACCATTGGCGTGGGCTTTTGATCCATGGACAGCGGAGGGCGCTCCATATCAGGCAAAACTCAATACGAGTGGTGATAATATCATTTCTCCAAGTTGGTTTAAATTACATAGCTTAGGTTTAGAAGCAAGTCCAAATATTAATATTGATTATGTGAAAGCGTATAAGAATAAAGGCTATCATATTTGGCCGTTGATTACTAATCGGTTTGACTCTAATTTTACAAGTGGTATTTTGGCGGACCAATCGGTATGGAAGAAATATGCTCATAATCTTGTTCAATATGCCTATATATATGGGTTTGATGGTTATAACTTTGACTTTGAAAACATCGATTATGCTGACCGCAATCGTTTAACAACATTTGTATCATATTTGTCTAATCATTTACATCAATATAATATTAAAACTTCTATCGATGTGACCGGGTATTCTGATAGTCCAGAATGGTCATTAGTGTATAACCGCAAAGCTTTGGCAGATACTGTCGACTATGTAGTTCTTATGGCATATGACGAAACTTGGGCTAAGAGTACTACTGCAGGTCCTGTTGCAAGTTATCCTTGGGTTCGTAGCCATACAGAAAGAATGCTCTCTGAAGTTCCTTCTCAAAAGCTAATATTAGGGGTACCATTCTATATGCGCTTATGGCATGATACAAATGGTTATGCTAAGGGTGAAACACTGGCTATGAAAAATACAGGGAATTACTTTGCTAATTACAGAGATAAAATGACTTGGGACGATCGATTAAAGTTATACTATTTATCTATTCCAACAGCTGCTGGTTCAGATCGTATTTGGTTTGAAGATAATACATCGTTAGGCTTAAAACTTGATCTGGTAAAAGAATTACACCTTGGTGGGTTTGCAGCATGGCGTAAAGGGTTTGAAGATATTTCTACGATTACTATGATTCAAGAAAAAGACTTAGGACGTGGTATTCCTAAATCTCCTACAGCAGTTGTTCCTGAACCTGTAGTTGAAGAAGCTAAACCATTAACTAAGCTTGAACAATACAAATTACGCTTAGAAGAAAAAGAAAAAGAAAAAGCAGCTAAAGCAGAAGCAAAACGGAAAGCTAAAGAAGAGAAAGAGGCTGCTAAACGCAAAGCAAAAGAAGAAGCTGAAAAAGTAAAAGCTGAGAAAAAACGCTTAGAAGAAGAGGCTAAAGCTAAAAAAGAGCATAATAAACAAACAGTTAAAGAGCAAAATGACTTATATACTGGTTATAGTTCGGATCAAAATACAAGCCCTAAAAATGATTTAACAAAAACTATTCAAGTCGTAAAACGCTAGTGTTTGACTGCTTTTACAGTACGTAGTAAAATAAAAACATTAATTATAAAATGGCAACTTATGAGGTTGACCATATGAGGAGGCCCCTACATGAACGAAAAATATGTAGCCCAAGATATTGAAAAAAAGTGGCAACAGTATTGGGAAGATAACCATACGTTTAAAACAGAATATGATGAATCAAAAGAAAAATATTATGTATTAGAAATGTTCCCGTACCCATCTGGTAATTTACACATGGGGCATGTGCGTAACTATTCCATTGGTGACGTAGTAGCTCGCTTCAAGAAAATGAAGGGCTTCAACGTGTTGCATCCAATGGGCTGGGACTCCTTTGGTATGCCTGCAGAAAACGCGGCGATTAAACATGGCATAGCACCTAAAACATGGACTCTTGATAACATCGAGAACATGAAATTGCAACAAAAAGCACTTGGTTTGTCCTATGATTGGGACCGCGAAGTAGCAACATGTAAAGAAGATTACTATAAATGGACTCAATGGTTTTTTGAACAGTTTTATAAAAAAGGCTTAGCCTATAAAAAGGAAGCAAAAGTAAACTGGTGTGAAACTTGTCATACTGTATTGGCAAATGAACAAGTTATCGATGGTGCTTGTTGGCGCTGTGATAACCCAGTTGAGAAAAAAGATTTGTCGCAATGGTTTTTACGCATCACTGAATATGCAGATCGCTTGTTAGCTGATTTAGATACTCTAGATCATTGGCCACAACGCGTTAAGTTGATGCAAAAGAACTGGATTGGTCGTTCTGAAGGTACAGAATTTTCCTTTGAAGTGCCATCCATCAATGAACGCGTATCTGTGTATACTACACGTGTTGATACTATTTACGGCGTAAGCTATGTAGTATTGGCTCCTGAACATCCATATGTGGAACGCCTCATTGAAAATGCTCCTAATAAAACTGAATTAGAAGCTTTCATTACGCGTATGCGCAATATGAGCGATATCGACCGTACATCTACAGAGGCACCTAAAGAAGGTATGTTTACTGGGTCTTATGCAGTAAACCCAATGTCTGGCGAACAAGTTCCTGTGTGGATTGCAAACTATGTATTGGTAGACTATGGTACTGGTGCTGTAATGGGCTCCCCTGCACATGATGAACGCGACTGGGAATTTGCTCATAAATACGATTTGCCAATTAAACAGGTTGTAGCTTGTGAAGGCGAAGAATATAGCCTTGAAAAATGGCAAGAATGGTACCATGAAGATGGCATTCTAGTTAACTCTGGCGATTATAACGGCCAAACATCTGCAGAGGCTCGTAAAAATATTACAGCTGCTCTTAATGAACGCGGTATTGGTGAAGGTAAAGTAAACTTCCGCCTTCGTGACTGGTTGATTTCTCGTCAACGTTACTGGGGCGTGCCAATTCCTGTAGTATATTGTGAAAAATGTGGTGAACAACTCGTTCCTGAAGAAGAGTTGCCAGTACGCTTGCCAGAGAATGTTAAATTTGAATCTGGTGCCGTATCTCCATTAGCTACATCTGAAAGCTTCCTAAATACTACATGTCCTAAGTGTGGTGGCCCTGCACGTCGTGAAACAGATACAATGGATACATTTATCGATTCTTCTTGGTATTTCTTGCGCTATGCAGATGCTAAAAACGATCAAGCTCCATTCGATAAAAAAATCGCTAACTACTGGATGAATGTAGACCAATATATCGGTGGTATTGAACATGCTATCTTGCACTTGTTGTACTCTCGATTTTTTGTGAAAGTTATTCACGACTTAGGTCTTATCGAAGCTAACGAACCATTCCGAGGCTTATTGACGCAAGGTATGGTTCTTAAAGAAGGCAGCAAAATGTCTAAATCTAAAGGTAATGTAGTTTCTCCAGAAGAAATCATCAATACCTATGGTGCAGATACTGCTCGTTTGTTTATTCTATTCGCGGCTCCTGTCGATCGTGACCTTGATTGGTCTGATCAAGGTGTTGAAGGCTCTTACCGTTTCTTAGGTCGTGTATGGCGTATCATTGATGCGTATAACGAAGAAGCTAAGAAGAATGTAACCGGTGAACTTACAAAAGACGAATTCGGATTACGTCGTGAGTTACACCGTGTCATCAAAAAGGTTACGGAAGACTTAGATAATAATTTCAACTTTAATACAGCAATTTCTGCAATCATGGAACTTGTGAATGCTATGTACGCTCATAAGGACAAAGCAGAGACTATCAATAGCGCATTAGCAAATGAATTGACTCGTTCCTTATTGCTTCTTTTAGCGCCATTCGTTCCTCATATTACAGAAGAGTTATGGCATGAATTGGGTGAAGCTACATCCATTCATACTGAAAATTGGCCTGTATACGAAGAAGCTGCGCTTGTAGTAGATGAAGTAGAAGTAGTATTGCAAGTAAATGGTAAAGTTCGCGATAAACTTACTGTTTCCGTAAATATTACGAAAGAAGAATTAGAAACAATGGCTAAAGAGTCTAGCCGTGTTCAAGAGTTTACAGAAGGTAAAAACATTGTAAAAGTTATTTATGTACCAGGTAAACTTGTAAATATCGTTGTTAAATAAATATAAATGATGATATTTTTGGTTAATAATGTAAGCCCCCAACTACATAGGTAGATGGGGGCTTATTTTTAAGAGAGGTAACTATGGCAAAACGTAACGATTATATTTCCTGGGATGAATACTTCATGGGTGTTGCCATTTTAGCGGCACAGCGTTCTAAAGATCCCAACACACAAGTAGGTGCCTGTATTGTGAGCAATGATAATAAAATATTGTCTATTGGCTATAATGGGATGCCATTAAATTGTAGTGATGATGATTTCACATGGGAACGCGATACGGCGGATGATAATAAATACTTTTATACCGTTCATAGTGAACTGAATGCCATACTTAATTATCGGGGCGGTTCTTTAGAAGGTTCTAAAATATATGTAACACTTTTCCCTTGTAATGAATGTGCGAAAGCCATTATTCAAAGTGGTATTAAGGCCGTTATCTATCGTGATGACCTATATAAGGATACGAAAGAGGTAAAAGCTTCTAAACGAATGTTAAAAACCGCAGGTGTAGAAATTATTGAATACAAGCCTACAGGCCGCACTTTGAATATCACATTGTAATGTAATAAAAATTTAATTGCTTTTAAAATCCCCTATATACAGTTGTATATGGGGGATTTCGTTATCTTTTATTTATGTTTATACTTGTAAGCGACCATCGATCATGATGTCTACTTCTTGGCCATCACGTGTATAGCCTTTGATATTCATATGTTCATGACCAATCATAAAGTCTACATGTGTTAAAGAGTGGTTCAAACCACGTTCTTTTAATTCGTCGTCAGATAAACCATCACTGTTTTTGAGGCATGTAGGGTAAGAGGCTCCAATTGCTAGATGGCATGATGCATTTTCATCGAATAATGTTTCATAGAAGATTTGATTAGATTGGCTGATTGGACTAAAATGATCAACTAATGCAACTTCGCCAAGGTAGTGTGAGCCTTCATCTGTCTCAACTAATTCTTTTAGTACTTCATAACCTTCTTTGGCAGTGTACTCTACAATTTTACCTTCTTTGAAAGTGAAGGAGAAATCAGAAATCGTATTGCCATGGTAAATTAAAGGTTTTGTGCTATATACAATGCCGTTTACACCATTGTACTGTGGTGCAGAGAAAATTTCTTCGGTAGGAATATTAGCATTGAAGATAGTACCATCTTTAGACGCTTCTTCACCGCCTTGCCAAATATGACCTTCTGGTAATTCTAGTAAGAGGTCAGTACCATTTTCACAAGTGTAACGCAATGCTTTTAAGTCTAGTTTATTAATTGCTTCGCGACGATGGCGTAATTTAGCCATGTGGTGACGGTATGTATCCTTTGCCTCAATGCCTTCGATGCGACAAAGTTTAAGCAAAGTTGCCCACAATTGGTCAATTTTTTCTTCATCGGTACCTTCATAACCGAGTAAATCTGCCCATAAGACAGTTGGCACAGAAGCAACGCACCAAGTAACAGACGAATTCATAATAGCTGTGTGATAGAAGGATAAGGCTTTGTTTAAATTACGAGAATGTAAAGAAATACGTTCTGTCGGGATGCCAGCAAGGGCTTTAGGGTTGGCACTAATTAAAGATAAGAATGCCGCTTTATCATCGATATATTGCTTATAGAATTCAGGAATCCAGTTAGCAGGTTTTTCTAAGACTGTTTCTTTGGCATGCATTAAACGTTGACGTGCAATAGGTGAACAGCGCCAGTTGAGGACAACCTCTTTAGCCCCCAATTGATAGGCTTCTTCTGTAACGATAACTGCAAAGTCTTTATTTTCCACATCAACAGAAATAACTAAAGTTTGATCTTGTTGTAAATTTACGCCGTATTGTAATAATGTACGGGCATATTTTCTTAATGTATCTTGATTCATTGAGTCTCCTTATATTCGACATCAATTATAAAACTCCTGCTTGTGTGACCAATAGAGTCAACGGTAGGAGTTTACTTTTATATTGGAAAATCCTTTAGTAGGAGGTGCATTATGAAAAGTAAATTGAAGCCGTATACGATAATTATATTAATCCTATGTATTTTAGTAGGAATTTATTTCCTATGGCCTATTATAACAGATGAAAGCGATTCTGTCCTAGCTGAAGGGGCAATAGATGGAAATTCTTCTATATCAAATGTAGAACAATTGCCCAATAAACCAATTGCGTATATTACAGGTGCTGTTGTATCACCAGGATTGTATGAATATGAAAATTCAGCTACTTATGGAGATATGGTAAAGCTTGCAGGTGGGCTACTACCTTATGCTGATATAGAATCAGTCAATATGGCAAAACCAGTAAATGCGGGAGATCATATCCATATAGTATTTAACTTTCACGGTAATCCAGAGGTTTTATTGCGCGGTAACAAGATTAATATCAATACGGCAACTGCAAAGGAATTAGATTCATTACCAGGTATTGGCCCAGCTATGGCGAAGAGAATTGAAGAATATCGTTCGCAAAAGGGTCCCTTTACATCCATTAAAGGTATTAAGGGGGTGAAGGGCATTGGTGACGGAGTATTTAAGAAGATTAAAGACAAAATTACAATTTAGTCATCAAGATAGCAAGAATGATGAACCCTTCTTTGATGCAAATGATGTTAATTGGAACACTAAGGTTTTAACCCATAGTCAATGGGCACATACTATATTGGGTTCTATAATTATGGGTACAATATTAGGCTATGGTCAGTATTATCCTGTACTTATGCAGATGCACTACATCTTTGCTATTGGGTTAGCTATTATAGTTGTGGGTATTTTCAAAGCATTACAATCGTCTGAAAGATGGCATTCACTTAGCAAGTTAATCATCTTAGTCTTTGTTTTAGTTGGTTTATCTTATTATCAAACAGATTTACAAATTATTAATTATAATAGTTATACATCATACTATTTACAGCAAGAAGGAGAATATCTAGGTACTGTTGTATCATCTCCTGAAATAGTAAATCTAGATGGACAGAAATATTACAAATATAATGTTACTCTTCATAGATTACATCCTTATAAAGATACCGCAAAAAACTCCTATATAAAGGCTCAAGGACGTTTGCAAGTATACTCTAAGGTATCAGCTACAAATAACAAAATAAAATTGGGAGAACAAGCCATTATTGAAGGAACTCCAAAGTCTTTATTTCTCATCGAAGAGGAAGGTCGAATCAATCTTCGAGGCAGATATATGGGTTCTAACACAAGAGGACGAATCTACGATGGAGTTTATCGACCTGCCAGTGCTAAAGATTTACAAACATTTTCATATAAAAAGAGTATTTATGAAGAAATATATAGGAGAAGTTTATATTTATGTGGTCAAATACGAGAATCTATTAAAAAAAATATTGCTAGTAATCTAGATGGCCCACAAAAGGTATTAGCACAAGCCTTATGCTTGGGTGGTCATTATAGTGAGCTAGGGGAAGAGCGAATAAAAGATTTTGCTTATACGGGTCTCATCCACATTCTTTCTATCTCTGGCTCACATATTGCACTGCTATTAGCCTTAATTTACGGTTTAGGAAGACTCGTTAAATTACGGAAGCGCACATGCTTAATTTTAGGTATATTAGTAGCTTGTACATATTGCTGTATCATTGGTGGAGATGCACCAGTTATACGTGCAACGATGATGAGTATACTCATGTGCATGGCTTATGTAAAAGGACGATTATATCAAGCTAAACAGGCTTTATGTATATGCGCTATTATATGTCTTGTATATGATCCTTTTTCTTTATTTGATGTAAGCTTTCAGTTATCCTTTGGTGCAACCTATGGTTTACTCATATGGGGAAAGGTACTATATGAACGGATACAGTGGTTACCAAGGTGGATAAAAACACCTTTTGTATTATGTGTATCCGCACAGTTACTCATATTGCCATTACAACTCTATTACTTTCACTATATTAGTATTGCTAGTTTGCTAGCAGCCTGTATAGTAGCGCCCCTATTAGATATATCCATAGTTTTAATTTTTGTAAGTACTTTAGTCAGTTACGTATTCCCTATATCGTTAATATGGTCTTTAGTAGATGTACTATTGCGAATATCTTTATATTTAAATCATGTGTTAGGACGTAGTTATAGTCTACTTTGGCTTGGTATGATGCATCTTTATTGTGTTTATATATATTATGCTCTATTAGGTTTGTTTACGTATTTTTTGACACATAAGAATAAGTATACTGTATATATAGTGATGTCCTTATTATGTATGGTTGCAACCTTTGGTGCTTCATACTATGTGACTCAGTATCATAAGGACACAATAATCCATTATATTCCTATGAAACAGTGTAATGTGTTACTTTGCATAGACCCAAACCATAGAGGAGCATATCTATTAATCGATGCACCAGATTATATTAAAACTATACCTAATGAAAGACTTATTAATCAGGCCATAAGGGCATATGGTGTAAAGCCTAAAGATGTAAAAGTTAAGTACTTTCACAGTAACGGTTTGGCAAGGGTAATATATAAAAATGGTATGAACCAAATAGTCGTATATAATGGACAAAGTAGAGAAAAAAATCTAAAATTAAATGATAAGGCTAATGTTTTATTTATAACAAGTCGATTTAGTGTAATGCATGAAATTGATCGTATTTCACCACGTAGTACGGTTTTGTTTAGTAGTCCTCATGGTGCTTTACGCGATGTTGATCCATCATCAGAACATATGTATATAATGGGATACAGCTTTATTAAAGATATCTATCTGTGAAAGGAGGGAACATGGCACATATTCAACTCATCTATGGTGACGAACCACAATTAATTGAAGAAGAAAAACGTAAATTTTTAAGTGCCTATCCAGACCTTCCAGTGACTGTATTAGATGATGAGGTGGGCCCACAAAAAATAAGTGAAAAACTATGTGAAGATTCACTTTTTGGCGATCAAAAGGTATTCTGTTTAGTTAATTTGCCCATCATTCGTAAAAGTGGCAAAAATAGTGATGCTTGGGTTCCATTGTATGAACTCCTCTTGAAATATAATGGAGATAATCCTATCGTTTTGATTTATCATGATATGATTGATAAACGGATCAAGCAGAATAAAGAGATTTTAGAAAAAATACCAAATCATCAATGTAAGCGTCTTGAAGGGGAAGACCTCGTGATGTGGATACGTCAGTACTGTACGTCTAACGGCTTTAAAATGACGCCTGATGCACAGGAATATGTGGCTCATCTTATCGATTTGTGGCAAGAGGTACCTGTTTCTTTTATGAGAACTGAGTTTGACCGATATTTTTTACAGATTACTGGGGAAAGGGTTATTACCAAAGAATTTCTCGAAGAAAACGGTAGTGACTATGGAGCCAAAAATATTTTTACTTTTAAAGAGGCTCTATTAAAAAGAGATATCGATACATTACTTGAACTATTTCCATTTATGTTCGGCTATAAAGAATTAGACCGTGCTATGAGCTATATTGAGGGGCAATTACGTTTACAGTTGCTAGTTAGCGAATGTCGCCAAGTGGGTATGTCTGTTCAAGCCATACAAAACTTATGTAAGGATCATGATTCGTCATTTAAACCATATCCGATTAAGCTAGCTTACGAGGCGAGTCCAAGAATTTCAATTAAGGCTCTACGAGCTTTATTAAAAGGGCTTTATGAGATTATATTAGATAGCCGTAGCAGCAAGGGCGATATTTGGCGATTTAGAGATTTATGTATTACCTACTGTGGGTATAAGGGATAAAAATGAAAGTACGTTATCGTGTTGTACCAAAACAGAATAAGAAATCATCCTTCTATGTGAACTGTCATAGCCAACATGTGACGATTCAAGCAGCAGACTCTGCATTTTCCACATTGCTTAGTCTACGTGAAAGGTTATCTGCATGGTATAAGGAAAAAAATATCTCTTTTGATGATATTCCAACAAATACAGATACAGCTTGTTGCTTTGCTTGGAAAGTAGATACTGAAACGGGTGAAGGGTTAGATACCTATTATTATGGCGGTGGCTGTGGTGCTGGTGAATGGATTGAAGCGGCTGAAGCACAACGTGAAGCTGAAGAGGCTAAAAATCAAGAACCTAGAGGCAAGTCTTTTGCGGGTTATGACCAACAAGATGAATATGATGATGTAGACGAAGATGATTTTGCTCCATTTGTAGAAGCTATTGAATTAGGCTATTTCAACAATAGTCCAGTTGTTGTGTCTCGTTCTAATCATACGGCTGCCGAATCTAGCAGTAGTGATACTATTGCATCTGTGAGCAGTACACCTAAAGCAAGCAAAGGCTTTGGACATAAAAAAACTACAAAATCTACGGCTAAAGGAAGTGAAGGGGATGGTAAATATCCTCGTCGTGCACCAAAGGATGCACCTACTGATGAAGGCATGATTTTAGGGCCTAAAATTGAAGGGGTCACCTCTAAAATCATGGGCACCTTGGATACACCTAGTGTAATTTTTGAAGGTGTCTTTGTAGGTTTAGATAAACGTGATACTAAGACTGGTAAAAGTATCGTTAACGGCAGCATTGTAGATGATACAAATAGCATTAAATTTATCAAGTTTACGAACAGTCCTGAAGAAGGGGATGAATTACTAAAACAACTAAAAGGCTTACAACGGGTTCGCGTACAAGGTAGTGTCAGCTTTGATGATCGTTTTGACAAGGATTATATCCTTTCTATTCGCAGTATTGAAGCAATAGAAACTACTAGTGTGGAACGAACTGAAAATCGTCCGGACTCTCGTGTGGAACTCCACTTACATACCAAGATGAGTGATAAAGATGCTCTCGTATCTGTAAAAGACTTGTTTAAAACAATTAAAAAATGGGGTCATCCTGCGGTGGCTATTACGGACCATGGCGTAGTACAAGCCTTCCCAGAAGCGCAAGCTCTTGGTAAGGAGTTAGGTGTTAAGGTTA
Source organism: Veillonella sp. 6_1_27 (assembly GCF_000163735.1). Classification (NCBI taxonomy): domain Bacteria; kingdom Bacillati; phylum Bacillota; class Negativicutes; order Veillonellales; family Veillonellaceae; genus Veillonella; species Veillonella sp. 6_1_27. Next base: position 368,099 of record NZ_GG770215.1, on the reverse strand, counting down.
TCTACGGTGTAGAAGGTTACCTCATCGAAGATGAAACGGTAACAAAAGATGAAGAGCCTGTACTAGATAAGAAAAAGAAAAAAGAAAAAGATAAACGGTACCATATTATCTTGTTAGCTAAAAATATGGTAGGTTTACGTAATTTATACAAAATGATTTCCATTTCTCACCTTGAACATTACAAGGTTCGTCCGCGTTTGCCTCGCTCCGTTATTGAAGAACATCGTGAAGGTATTATCATCGGTTCTGCCTGTGAAGCAGGGGAGCTTATGCAATCCATCGTTCGTGGAGCTACAAAAGAAGAGCTTTTAGAAATAGCCTCCTTCTACGATTATCTTGAAATTCAGCCACATACTAACAATACGTTTTTGGTTCGTAAAGGGCTCATGCCCGACGAGCAGGCACTCATCGATATGAATAAGACCGTTATCGAATTAGGGGAAGCTTTAAATAAACCTGTATGTGCTACTTGTGACGTTCACTACCTGACACCAGAAGAAAAAATTTATCGTGAAATCATGTTAACTGCATGTGGTTATCCAGATGCAGATGAACAGCCAGATTTACATTTACGTACTACAGATGAAATGCTTGCGTCCTTCCCTTATTTAAGCGAAGAGAAAGCATACGAAGTAGTCGTTACTAATACACGTGCTATTAATGATAGCATTGAAGATATTAAGCCAGTGCCTGATGGTACATATTCACCTAAGATTGAAGGTGCTGACGAAGCTTTCACAGAAATGTGCTATAGAAATGCGAAGGCTATTTATGGTGATCCATTGCCTCGTGTCGTACAAGAACGTCTCGATTATGAATTAGATTGTATTATTTCCAATGGCTACGGCGTATTGTATTACATCGCTCATAAGTTGGTAAAAAAATCTCTTGATGATGGGTATCTCGTAGGTTCCCGTGGTTCCGTTGGATCTTCCTTTGCAGCAACCATGTCTGAGATTACAGAGGTAAACCCATTACCGCCGCATTATGTCTGCCCTCATTGTAAATACTCTGAATTTTTTGAAAAGGGCGAATATGCAGGGGGCTTTGACTTGCCTCGTAAAGATTGTCCTAAGTGTGGTCATCCATTACAAACAAATGGTCACGATATTCCGTTTGCTATCTTCCTTGGTTTTGAAGGTGATAAGGTTCCAGATATTGACCTTAACTTCTCTGGTGATTACCAAGCAAAAGCTCACAAATATACGGAAGAACTATTTGGCCGTGATAATGTATTTAAAGCAGGTACAATCGGCACTATAGCTGATAAAACTGCTTTTGGTTATGTTAAAAAGTACGCCGAAATTAGAGACATTCAAGCTCGTAATGGTTTCTTTGAACATTTGGCAAAGGGCTTTACAAATGTGAAGAATACTACAGGCCAACATCCTGGTGGTATTATGGTATGTCCTCGAGATATGGATGTGCATCACTTTACGCCAATTCAACATCCAGCTAATAAAAAGGAAAGTGGCGTATTAACGACACACTTTGATTATCACTCCATTGAAGGTCGTATGACTAAGCTAGATATTCTGGGCCATGATGATCCGACCATTATTCGTATGTTAGAGGATTTGACTGGTATCGACGCCAAAACAATACCATTTGATGATCCAAAAACATTGAGCTTGTTCTCCTCTACAGAGGGGATTGGTTTAACACCTGAGCAATTGCAAGGTGACCAAGTAGCTAGCTTGGCTGTTCCAGAATGTGGCACGAAATTCGTACGGGGCATGCTTGAAGACTCTCGTCCCCAAACATTCTCTGATTTAGTTCGTATTTCTGGCTTTTCACATGGTACAAACGTATGGCTTGACAATGCGCAAGATCTCATTAAAAATGGTACTTGTAAGTTGAATGAAGCTATTTCAACTCGTGACGACGTAATGAACTTCTTGATTCATCGTGGCATGGATAGAAAGCATAGCTTTTTTGTAATGGAAAACGTGCGTAAAGGTAAGGGTATTGAAAAACGAAATAAACAAGGGCAAGCTACGACGGAATTTGAAGCAGAAATGCGTGAAAATAATATTCCTGAATGGTTTATTGAATCTTGTAAAAAGATTTCCTATCTATTCCCACGGGCCCATGCGGTAGCTTACGTAATGATGGCTTTCCGTATTGCTTGGTTTAAGGTATATCATCCATTGGCATTTTATGCAGCTTACTTCTCTATTCGTGCGAAAGCCTTCGATTTACGGATCATGACAGGGGATCTCAAAACACAATTGACCGAGTTTAACCGTATCAAGGCTCTTGATCGTGCTGCCAGTCCTAAAGATAAGGACCTTATGAGTGCCTTGGAAGTATCTATGGAAATGTATCAACGGGGCTATCGTTTTATCAATGTAGACATTCAACACTCCGAAGCTAGACGCTTTAGCATTAAGGATGGTGCTCTATTACCTCCATTCTTAGCTATTGATTCCCTTGGTGAAACAGTAGCTGATGCTATCGTCGAGGAAAGAAATGAACGTCCATTTACATCTCTAAAAGACTTGCAACGCCGTTGTAAAGTATCAAATACCATCATTGATCTTATGAAAGACCTCAAATGCTGTGGTGAACTTCCTGAAGACGAACAAATGTCACTATTTGGAGCATAATAAAATACAAGATAAGACTTAAATACAAAGTAAGCACTATATACCAAATGTTGATATAGTGCTTATTTTTATGTAGTTTGCTACAATATAATTAATATATATCATTGGTGCAAGGGAGTGTTGGGAAATGATAGGTAGTTTATTAAAATTATTAGGAATCTATTCATCAAATAGTAGTGTTTCTAAAGTGCCTAAACTAAATACAAAAGTGGAAGAAAATAGTAATGCTTTTAACATAACTGATCGACTTTCGAATCAAGCTGATGATATTAAACTTTGGGATATTAAGTCAGAAGATACTCCTGAATTAGAAGAATCAGATATTCCAGGTGTATACTTTAACGAATTCCGGGAATATGTAGATGAAGAGAGGAATGTATTATCTCCATCAGAGGTTGATGCGATACGGTATAAAGACGATTACGAGGACGATTATTATAGATAGAAATAATTAAAGTGTAATTTTTATCTTGTTATTATATTAAAGTGAGTTGGTGAATTATGAGAATTCCAATATATGAAGCTTTAGCACACTATAAAAAGAATGAAGAGCTGCCTTATACAGAATATTTTGGATTAGGATTTTTTTCTTATATATCATTAGCTGAAGAGGCTCTAGTTGAATCTAAAATATTGTCTGGATTTTCTAAGTTAAATGATGATTCCTTTTCCATAAAAACTCACTATTTAAATGATTGTGCTCATATAGGTGATGATATTAACTATGAAATAGTAAATAATAAAATTTATGGTGTTTGGTATGATTACGATATAGATCCATATTATTCCAGTTCTGGATACATAGGTTTATTTAGCACTTTAGAATATGCAGAGAAAGCATTAAAGTGGTATAAAACATGGGATATCTTTAAAGTACATGGATTAGAGTATTTAGGAATAAACATAATTACTCTTAATTTAAGAGGGTGGACTGAAGGTTTTATAACAGTATATGATTAAAATTATGTAATAAAAGAGGTATCATCAAATGATGACACCTCTTTTTTGAAAGTTTTGCAGTTTTAAATATTTGGCAGATTTAGTAAAGTTTTAGTATAAGGATTTATATTTCATCCAGTTTGTTTTGGCCATTTCTTTAAGTTCCGTACCACGGCCATCAAGGATTGCATTGATTAAATATTTGCTGAAGCCTTTAGCTTGTTGGTAAGCAATCTTCGGAGGCATTGCAAGTTCTTGTTTGTCCACGCGAACATTAACGATGACTGGACCATTATGGTTAAGGGCTTCCATGATTTTTTCATCCACTTCGCTAGAGTTATGAATGCTTACACCTTTGATACCAGCAGCTTCAGCAAGTTTACCGAAATCTGGATTTACAAAGTCTGTAGCGTAGTCTAGATAGCCGGAAGCTTTCATTTCCATAGCGATAAAGCTAAGTTCTTCGTTATTGAATACAAAGATTTTAATTGGTAGATTCAATTGTTTTAAAGTCAGCATTTCGCCCATCATCATTGTAAAGCCACCGTCACCAGAGAGGGAGATGACTTGACGATTAGGACATGCATTTTGAGCACCGATAGCGTGCATCATAGCATTAGCCATGGAGCCGTGGCTAAAGGATCCTAAAATACGGCGTTTACCATTTGTTTTTAGATGGCGAGCAGTCCAAATAACTGGAGTACCTACGTCAAAGGTAAAGATCGCGTCTTCTGCTGCTAGTTTATTGAGGCGATTTACGAAGTATTGAGGGTGAATTGCTACACCATCTGGCTCGGCAACGGCATAACTATCTAAATCACCTCTAAATTTAGTGTACGCTTTACGCACTGTGTCGATAAATTCAGTATCACCACGTTGGCCTACAAGAGGTAATAATTCTTTTAACGTATCTTTTACAGTACCAATGATACCTTGTGTAAGAGGTACGCGACGACCTAAAGCGCTAGGATCTCTATCTACTTGTATTACTTTCGCATTTTCTGGATAGAATGGACGGTAAGGAAAGTCTGTACCAAGCATTACCAATGTATCACATTGTTCAATAGCACGGTAGCCAGATGTATAGCCTAATAGGCCAGTCATACCTACATCATATGGATTATCCCATTCAACCCATTCTTTACCTCTGAAAGCATGTACAACTGGTGCTTGTAAGCGTTTTGCTAATTCTACCACTTCGTCATGAGCACCTTCACAGCCGGCACCACAGAATAGGGTAATACGTTTGCCTGTTTCTAAATGAGCAGCCATTTCTTCAATATCTTCTCGTTGTGGAACAATATGAGGTAAACGAGGTGGGGCCCATATAGGTAATTCGTCAATTTCCATTTCCATAACTGCAACGTCCCCAGGAAGAACGATAACAGCAACATCTTGGTTACCAACAGCAGCGTTCATAGCACGGAATAGAATTTCCGGCATTTGCTTAGGATTGGATACAAGTTCGCAGAAACAAGAACATTCTTTGAATAGATTTTCTGGATGTGTTTCTTGGAAATAGTTCAAACCTACTTCAGATTGAGGAATGTGAGAAGCAATGGCCAATACTGGAACACGATTGCGATGACAGTCGAAGAGACCATTAATTAAGTGTAAGTTGCCAGGACCAGAGCTACCAGCACATACAGTTAGTTTATGAGTTAGGGATGCTTCTGCACCGGCAGCAAAGGCTGCTGTTTCTTCATGTCGTACATGTTCAAAAGCAATTTTACCATTGCGGCGTAAACTATCATTTACAGAGTTTAGACTATCTCCAGTGATACCGTAAATGCGTTCGATGCCCGCATTGGCTAAGACTTCTATAAGTACATCAGAAATTCGTTTTTTTGCCATATTATCACCTATATTTAATAATTACTATCATTAAAATATGGTTATTCAAACCATATATACTATATTAGACTTGTTTAACATGTAATTATGTGATAAAAGTTACTATTTACTGTATACATAGTTTATATATGTTTATATTAAAAGTAAATATATATTATTATTTATATTGTTCTAGTATTTGTGTTCTAAAAATTATATTTTAATTAAATTATTTAATATTCTTTCTCAATACAAAACTATTATTCTTGCATAACATTAATAAAAGTGTTACTATTAATTCATAAACAAAATAGATAAGTCTTTGGGGATAGGTGAAATTCCTTACCGGCGGTAAAGTCCGCGAACCTTTTTGGTATGAATCGGTGCAATTCCGATACCGACAGTAGAGTCTGGATGAGAAAAGACGAGGCACATTTGTTGTGCGCATTTGAGATGACCCAAGGACTATGTAATAGTCCTTTTTTTATTGAGGTGATATGGTGGATGACGTAGTATATATGAAACGCGCCATTGAACTGGCAAAATTAGCCACAGGTCACACCTCACCAAATCCTTTGGTTGGTGCTGTTGTGGTAAAAGATAATACAATAATTGGTGAAGGTTATCACCATAAAGCTGGTACAGCTCATGCTGAGGTGCATGCACTAAATCAAGCAGGTGATAATGCCAAAGGTGCTACTTTATACGTAACATTAGAGCCATGTTCCCATTATGGAAAAACACCACCTTGTGCGCTTCGTATCATTGAGGCTGGCATAGCTAAAGTAATAGTAGGTAGTACGGATCCAAATCCACTAGTTTCTGGAAAGGGAATGGAGTTACTTCGTGAAGCAGGTATTGAGGTTGTTTGCCCCGTATGTAGTGATGAATGTGCTGAACTAAATGAGCATTTCTTTACCTATATACAGACAGGTAAGCCTTTTGTCACTCTAAAAAGTGCTATGTCACTAGATGGGAAAATTGCTACATCTACTGGACAATCTCAATGGATTACAAATGAGTCCTCTCGTCGCGATGGACATGTGTTGCGTGCAACGCATGATGCCATGCTCGTTGGAATTGGTACAATTTTGGCAGATAATCCACAGTTAAATTGTCGTTTAACGGATAGTGAATTATCAGATGCGTTATTAGATAAAAGCATACTTGATGAACCGATTACGATTCATCAACCAGATGTAATTATCTTGGATAGTCTTGGTAGAACACCTACTACTAGTCGCGTCTTTGAAATAAATAATTGCAAGATTCATATATTCGTATCTAAAGGTTGTCCTAAGGATCGGATACAAGCCTTAGAACAAGTTGGTGCTCAAGTAACCGTAGTAGAATCTATTTCTACTCGTAAAAGCAAGAGCACAGACATTGTGATTGATATTAAGAAATTATCTATCGATGATATTCTTACAAAACTAGGTGAACTAGGTTACACATCTATTCTTGTTGAAGGTGGATCTGCAATTATCAGTTCCTTTGTGGAAACGAAGAACTTTGATAAGGTCGTAACATATATTGGAAATACCATTATTGGTGGTAACGATGCAACACCAGCTGTAGGAGGTCGAGGTTTTGAAAGCTTAGAGGTTTCACCGCAATTAACTTTTACCAAGACTAAAGTATTAGATAATAATATTCGCATTGAAGCGTATCGTCAAGGAAGGAGGGGCGCTTATGTTCACGGGAATCGTTGAAGAAATCGGCCGCATCGAGAACATTAAAAAGGGCCCTAAATCCTTAGCCATAACAATTCGAGGAGAAAAAATTTTTAGTGATTTAAAAGTTGGTGATTCCGTAGCTGTTAATGGGGTGTGCTTGACGGCCACAACGATTGGCAATAGTATATTTACAGCGGATGTGATGCCAGAATCCATTAAGATGACTACGTTTACTAATTTGAAAGTCCATCAACCAGTCAACTTAGAGCGAGCTATGCTTGCTAATGGTAGATTTGGTGGTCACATTGTGGCAGGTCATGTAGATGGTACGGGCCGCATCATTAATCGTGAACAAACGGATAATGCCATTATCTTTACCGTAGAGGCCCCAAAATCCGTTATGGATTATGTTATCTATAAGGGCTCCATTACCATCGATGGAATTAGCCTCACAATTATGCGACGAACAGACAGTAGTTTTTCCGTCTCTATCATTCCTCACACCTTAAGTGAAACCATATTAGGTTTTGCTCATATTGGAACAGAGGTCAATTTAGAAACGGATATTGCTGGACGATATATTCGTCATTTTATGAATCTTGGTAGTGAACCTACCGAAGAAAAACCTAAAAAATCTATGCAATCCCTCTTAGTAGAGAATGGATTTATATAAGTAAGGAGCGTTCCTATGAGCGAACAATTACATTCTATTAATGAGGTCTTACAAGACCTTAAAGCTGGTAAACCTGTTATTATTGTTGATGATGAAAGCCGTGAAAACGAAGGCGATCTTATCATTGCTGCAGAGTTTGCGACGCAAGAAAACATTAACTTCATGGTTAAATACGCCCGTGGTATTGTATGTACACCTATGCGTCGAGAAGCGTTAGAAAAACTTGGCATCCCTGCAATGGTTACCAAAAATACTGATAACCATGAAACTGCTTTTACTGTGACTGTGGATCATGTAGATACTACAACAGGCGTATCTCCTGCAGAGCGTGCTTATACAATTCAAAAACTATTAGATCCTAATGCGAAACCTCTAGATTTCCGTCGTCCAGGGCACGTATTTCCACTTGTATATAAAGAGGGCGGCGTATTGGTACGTCAAGGTCATACTGAGGCTTCTATCGACCTTTGTCGCCTAGCAGGATTACAAGAGGCTGCCGTTATTTGTGAAATTACTAAAGACGATGGCGATATGGCCCGTTTGCCAGATCTTATGAAATTTGCTAAGGAGCATGACTTGAAAATTGCTTCTGTAGCAGAACTTATTGAATATCGTAAACAACATGAAGATATGGTTGATCTTGGTGCTTGCTCTAAACTGCCTACTAAATTTGGAGATTTTAATATCTTTGTATTTAAAAATGAATTAGATCATAAAGAACATTTAGCTATCGTAAAGGGCAATGTTCAAGATTGTAGCGATGTACTTGTACGTATTCATTCCGAATGTTTAACAGGCGATGTATTTGGTTCTAAGCGCTGTGATTGTGGCGAACAATTAGACAATGCGTTGCGCGCTATTGAAAAAGAAGGCAAAGGCGTTGTTGTATATATGCGACAAGAGGGCCGTGGCATTGGTTTGACCAATAAAATTAAAGCCTATGCATTACAAGAACAGGGCCTTGATACAGTAGAAGCAAATGAACAATTAGGCTTCCCTGCAGATATGCGTGAATACTCCTTAGCAGCTCAAATTATCCGTTTCTTGGGTATTAAAAGCATCCGCTTATTAACTAACAATCCCGAAAAGCGTCATGGCTTAGAACATTGGGGAATCAATGTAACTAGCCGTGTACCACTCATCATTGCTGCAAATAAATTTAATGCAGGTTATTTAAAAACAAAAGAAGAAAAAATGGGTCATATGTTAGAAGACTAATTAACTTTCACCATATAACTCGGTCGTTACATATATATTTCCTTAGATGGAATAGAGGAGGTCAACATAATGATGGTTCAAGAAGGTAACTTATTAGGTACTGGTAAGAAATTTGCTATTATCGGTTCTCGTTTCAACGAGTTCATTACATCTAAATTAATCGGAGGCGCTGAAGATTGTTTACTTCGTCACGATGTTAAACAAGAGGATATTACAGTAATTTGGGTTCCAGGTGCTTATGAGATTCCTTTGATTGCTAAGAAAGCAGCTTTATCTGGTCGTTATGATGCAGTTATTTGTGTAGGTGCTGTTATTCGTGGGGCCACTACTCATTATGATTATGTATGCAACGAAGTAGCTAAAGGTATCGCACATGTATCTTTGGAAACTGGTATTCCTGTTATGTTTGGTGTAGTAACTACTGAAAACATTGAGCAAGCTATCGAACGCGCAGGTACAAAAGCGGGTAATAAAGGTTATGATTGTGCGATGGGTGCAATCGAAATGGTTAACCTTATCGATCAAATCTAAGAATTGTATATATAACACTCAGTATCTTATGGTACTGAGTGTTTTTATATCATCGAAAATATGTTCTTTTAACTTTAAATCAGACTAGACGAACATATATTCTCTATTATTGAAAGTTAAATATTTGACATGATATACTATATAAGCAATATAAAAGTAATACCTTAATAAAATAAGTAGAAATAAGGAATGATAGAATGGATTATATAAAACGTTTTACAACCCGAGAAGGGGTTCGTATGTCTTTAGCTGTAACAACCGATACAGTTGAAACAGCTCGTGTACGTCATGATTTATGGCCTGTAGCAACAGCTGCTTTAGGTCGTGCTATGACGGGAGCTATTTTATTAGCTGGTGATTTTAAAAACCATGAAAACGTAAGTCTTCGTATTAAAGGTGATGGTCCACTAGGTGTAGTTCACGTAGATGCATTCTCTGATAATACGGTTCGAGGCTATGTAGATGATCCACATGTTGATGTACCTTTAAAGCATGCTGGTAAGCTAGATGTTGGTGCTGCCGTAGGTCATAATGGGGAAGTGCAAGTGACTCGTTTCACGCAGTTAGCGCAAGACTATACTTCTACAAGCCCGATTCAAAGTGGTGAAGTAGCAGAGGATTTGGCATATTATTTATATGCATCTGAACAAGTACCGTCTACGATTAGTTTAGGTGTATTAGTAGATCCAGATTACCATACAGTTGTAGCTGGAGGTTTTATCGTACAAGCCTTACCGGATGCTACAGATGAAGCATTAGCACAAGTAGAAAAGAATATTAATGAACTTGGTCCTATTACAGAATATTTGAAAGCAAACCCAGATGGTAAAGGTCTTATGGAACGCGTTCTCGATGGTTTAACTGTGAATGAAGTATATAATGAACCAATTCATTTCCAATGTCGTTGTGGTCGTGATCGCTTTGCCAGTGTGCTAATGACATTACGTGAAGAAGATAAGAATGCTATTTTGGAAGATGACGTAACAGAGCTTGTTTGCCATTATTGTAATGAAAAATATCATTTCACACGTGAAGAGTTACAAGATATGTTCATCCCAAAAGGTCCAATTCAATAAAAACTTTATAATATGTAGAAAAAATACAGGCTACTAGGTTTTTCCTATAGCCTGTTTTTCTATTCTATGAGAAAATAAAAGATAGAGTTATTAATAATAGGAGGTCACAATGAGTGCAATTGGCGTAATTGGTGGTACTGGTGTTTATGATCCGTCCATCTTTGAAAATATTCATGAAGAATCCTTAGTGACACCATATGGTGAAATAGATTATGTACAAGGTACATACCACGGGAAAACTGTAATCTTTGTAGCTCGTCACGGCAAAGATCATACAATTCCTCCACACAAAATTAACTATCGTGCTAATATTTGGGGCCTCAAAAAACTAGGCGTTACATTTATTATCTCCACGACAGCAGTAGGTTCTTTAAATGAGAACTTTAAGCCAGGTCATTTTGTTTTGACTGATCAATTCTTAGATTTCACAAAGAACCGCATCACTACGTTTTATGAAGGTGGGGACCGTCCAGTGGCACATCTTGATGTAACAAATCCATACTGCCCTGAATTGCGTAATATTCTTCAAAAGGTAGGTACGGAACAAGGCCTTACGATACACAATGGCGGTACCTATGTATGTACTGAAGGCCCTCGTTTTGAGACTCCTGCAGAAATCAAAATGTTCCACATGCTCGGTGGCGATACAGTAGGTATGACAAATGTACCAGAAGTAAATTTAGCGAATGAAGCTGAAATGGCATATGCTACGATCTCTATGATTACCAACTATGCAGCAGGTATTTCTGAATCTGCTTTGACACATGCGGAAGTTGTAGAAATGATGGGCAATATGGCGGCTCAACTAAAATCTCTTATCTTAGGAGCTATTGATGCAATCGATGTGGATGCTCATTATGATGCTCATAATCGCATGCATGAATATGGTGGTTTTAAACTATAATCAACTCATAATGATACACAATAGTTCATCGAAGGAGAAGTTATGATTAATATTGAATGGCGTAAAGATACGCTGATACTATTAGATCAAACTAAATTGCCTACTGAAATTACATACGTTCACTGTACAGATTGGCGCCAAGTGGCCGAAGCTATTAAAATGCTTCGCGTTCGTGGCGCACCTGCTATTGGCGTAGCTGCTAGTTATGGTCTCATTTTAGCTGCTATGGAAGCAGGACGTTTAGAGGCGCCATTTAGTGAACAACTTACAAGCTTGTATGAGTTTAGTGAGATCTTAAAAGAAACTCGCCCTACGGCAATCAACTTAGCTTGGGCTGTAGATCGTGTCATTTCTCTTGTGAAAACTAATGTTGACAGTATGTCCTCAATGAGTGAAGTAGTAGACCTCATTACAAAAGAGGCTATTATCATTCACGAAGAAGATGTGTCTTTGAATAGACGTATGGCCGAAGCAGGTTCTACATTATTTGAAGGTAAAAAGAATATTCGCATCTTAACTCATTGTAATGCGGGTGCACTAGCTACAGGTGGTCTAGGAACAGCACTTGGTGTTGTTCGTAAATTACATGAAAATGGACAACTGGAACGCGTGTATGCTGATGAAACACGTCCATTATTACAAGGTGCTCGACTCACAGCCTTTGAACTTCACGAGGAGGGTATTCCTATTACTCTTGAAACAGATAATATGGCAGCCTATGCGATGCAACATGGATTAATTGATGCTGTTATCGTCGGTGCTGACCGCATCACTACAAAAGGAGATGTAGCCAATAAAATTGGTACCTATGGTGTGGCCGTACTAGCTAATTTCCACAATATTCCGTTCTATGTAGCCGCTCCTTATAGTACATTTGACTTTACTCTGGAAAATGGTGGAGATATTCCTATTGAGATGCGCAATGATGATGAAGTAACAGCTTTACACGGTGTTCAAATAGCCCCTAGTGGTATTGGTGTACTTAATCCTGCATTCGATGTAACACCTCATGAACTTGTAACAGCGATTATCACCGAAGAGGGAGTATTGACTCCAAATTATGAAGAGTCAATTGGTAAGCTACGCCAGATTGTAGAATCTAAATAGTCTATTATCTTAATGATTAGCTTATTAAGCATTCTATATAAGCAATATATTATCTATATAAGTAAGTATCTACAACGATATTAACAAAATTATATAGTATCAATAAATCTAAGTAGATTTACTATCAACTATTTATTTTATTGTATCTACTTGTATGAGTAAAAGGAGATATTATGCAATCTTTAATTAGAGATATAAATTTAGCAACAGAAGGTCGCAAAAAAATTGATTGGGTTTCTAACTTTATGCCTACATTAAACACATTAGGTGACCGTTTTGAAGCAGAACAAACTTTCAAAGGCCAAACAATTGTTGTTAGTGTTCACTTGGAAGCAAAAACAGCATACCTTGCGACTGTATTAAAATGCGGTGGTGCAGATGTAATTGTAACGGGCTCCAATCCGTTGTCTACACAAGACGATGTAGCTGCAGGTCTTGTAGATATGGGCATTACTGTATATGCTTGGTACGATTGTACTGATGAAGAATATTTTAACTTCCTCCATAAAGCACTTGATCATAAACCACATATTATCATTGATGATGGTGGTGATTTAGTAAATCTATTGCATACTACACGTCAAGATGCAAAAGAACGTTTGTTAGGGGGGAGTGAAGAAACCACAACAGGTGTACATCGTTTATATGCATTAGAGAACGCTAAACAATTAACATTCCCTATGATTGCTGTAAATGACTCTTACTGTAAATATCTTTTCGATAATCGCTATGGTACAGGTCAGTCCGTTTGGGATGGTATCATGCGCACTACGAACTTGACTGTAACAGGTAAGAACGTTGTTGTTGCTGGTTATGGCTGGTGTGGTAAAGGCGTTGCAATGCGCGCAAAAGGCCTTGGTGCACACGTATATGTAACTGAAGTAGATCCAATTAAAGCTATAGAGGCTGTATTTGATGGTTTCAAGGTATTGCCTATGATTGAAGCCGCTAAGGTTGGGGATATCTTCTGTACTGTAACAGGTTGTAAAGATGTTATTGTAAAAGAGCATTACAAAGTGATGAAAGATAAAGCTATCTTATGTAATGCTGGTCACTTTGACTGCGAAGTGAATGTTTCTGATCTTACTGAACTTGCTGTAAGCCACGAAAGGGTTCGCCAAAACATCGAAGGCTATACTATGTCTGATGGTCGTAAACTCTATGTATTGGCTGAAGGCCGTCTAGTAAACCTTGCAGCTGGCGATGGTCACCCTGCAGAAATTATGGACTTGTCTTTTGCTATGCAAGCCCTTGCTGCAGAGTATATCTTGAAAAACGGTAAAGAAATGGATCCAAAAGTATACGTATTGCCTCATGAATTAGATGTGGAAATCGCTAAACTTAAGTTGAACTCCATGGGCTATGACTTAGATTCTTTAACACAAGAACAAATCGATTATCTAACAAAAGTAAACTAATACTGTATTGAAATATAATGGTTTCTGTAATACATTTTGTATCTAAACTATACTAGCTTTCAAATTAAACAAATATAACCGAGCTATTATGGCTCGGTTATACCTATGAGGGAAGACTATGTCTGAATTATTGATTACTCATGTAGACGTCCTCACCGATGAGGGGGTTTTAAAAAATCATGCCATTGAAATTAATAATGGTTATATTACAGCTATTTTAAACGATAGTGAAGCCGAAAAGGTAAAAGACTCTGCTAAGGAAGTACTAGACGGTAAAGGTCAATTGGCTACGCCAGGTTTTATAAATACACATACTCATATTGCGATGGGTCTATTTAGAAACTATGCAGATGATCTTGAGCTTATGGAATGGCTTGAAACGGCTATTTGGCCAACAGAAGCAAAATTAAATGACGATTATGTACGGTACGGCACACAACTCGGTATTGCTGAAATGTTGCGCACTGGCACCACTACATTTAGCGATATGTATTTCTTTATGAATACTACTGCTGAGGTGGTAAAAGAAACAGGTATTCGCTCTGTATTGTCACGTGGCTTAGCCGGTGTATCCCCAACAGCAGATCAAGCATTAGTTGAAAATGCTGACTTATTCCGCACTTGGAACGGCTTTGATAATGACCGCATCAAAGTATTGCTTGGACCACATGCACCATATACTTGCCCTGATGATTATATGGAAAAGGTGATTGCCTTATCTCATGAATTAAATTGTGGTATTCATATGCACTTGTCCGAAACAAAAGGAGAAGTGGAGACTGTTATGAAAGCTACTGGTAAGACACCAATTGCGCATATGCATGATTTAGGTTTATTCTGGAATACTACCTTAGCCGCACACTGCGTTCATGTGACAGACGAAGATATGGCTATTATGTCTGAAAATAATGTAGCCGTAGCTCATAACCCACAATCTAATTTAAAATTAGCTAGCGGTATTGCACCAGTACCTGAAATGATTGCCAAAGGTATTACGGTTGGTCTTGGTACAGATGGCTCCGCTTCTAATAATAATGCTGATATGCTTGAAGAAGTACGTCTTGCAGCAACATTACATAAAGCACGTCTTTATGATCCAAAGGCTATTCCTGCTCAAGCCGCATGGAACATGGGCACTGTAGAAGGTGCAAAAGCATTGGGATATACAGATCTTGGTGTATTAGATAAAGGCTATCGTGCAGATATCGTGCTATATGATGTATCTGGTATGCACTGGATGCCTCGTTACAATGATTTAGCAGCTCTTGTATACTCTGCTAATAGCTCCGATGTAAATACTACAATTGTGGGTGGTAAAGTTCTTATGAAAGACAAAGAACTGCTTACAATTGATGAAGAAAAACTACGGGCAGAGATTGATAAAGCTCAGGTATATTTTAGTAATTAGCAGTCAATCTAAACACAAAACCCACTCATGATAATCATAGAGTGGGTTTTGTGTTATATATTATATAGATTTATTTAATTGCTTTCACCAAGAACATGGGTACAGGAATATAAAACTCGTCTTCCTCATTGTAAATACGCGGACCTACAGTTAGATCAATGGTAACAGAACTAGCACCTAATTTAGTAAGTAGTTCTTTATCCCATTGAGGTCGTGTATAAGACGAAATGTCGAGCATATGATAAATGTTATGACACCGTTCTTTTAATTCGTTGCTTACATGTTCATGGGCATGATGAACAGATTGTGGTACATTATGATGATTACGAGCATGTTCCGCATCATAGTTTAAAATCAAACCGCCTGGGCGAATGACGCGAAACCATTCGGCATAGGCTTTGTCAGGATGGGGTAAATTCCACGTTACATTTCTGGCCACAACGATATCAAAGGTATTAGTATCAAATCCTAGATTCTCTGCATCCATCACAGAAAAGGTTGCATCACAATCGAGGGACTCTGCTAGTTGATTTGCCTCATCTATCATATTAGGTGTAATATCAATGCCATGCACTGTATGACCAAGCTGAGATAGTATAATACTAAAAAAGCCGGCTCCACATCCAATATCCAATATTCGTAAAGATCTATCAGAATCAAATATATGACAAGTTAATTCTTCTCTCCATAATTTTAGTTTGGGACTTTCTAATTCTTTTGCACGTAAAGCGCCAAAATCGTGAGATCGATCTGCCCAATAGGCTGTAATAAATTCTTTATCATCCTTCATAGGATGGTTGCGTTCAAAAGTATCATTCATAATTTAGTTCTCCTCATATTCTATAGTATTTATAGTATCATAAAATAATAACGAACTATACAGCAAAAATCACATTAATTCCATAAATACTAACTATGAGGTATGATATAATACTTCTATGTTTTATTTTAAGGAAAGGGCAGGGCTATGATATTACAGACTGGACAACGTACAGATATTCCTGCTTTTTATGGGCAATGGCTAATCAATCGTATACGTGAAGGTTTTGTAGATGTTCGTAACCCTTATAATCCCCTACAGGTGACACGGTATCCAATTAATCAAGAGGTGGTAGATGGTATTGCATTCTGTACAAAGAATCCTTTACCGTTTATTCCACTACTAAATGAAATTGTTGATTACAGACAATACTGGCATATGACTATAACGCCTTATGGAACCGATATTGAACCCTACGTGCCAACTTATGCGTCTGTTATAGAAGGATTTAAACATATTTCTAAACAGCTTAATTCTCAATCTATGGTGTGGCGCTATGATCCTATCATTTTAACTAATGAATATACCGTTGATTTTCATTGTGAAAGCTTTTACAAAATGGCTCAAGCCCTTAAAGGTTATACAGATACAGTTGTTGTTAGCTTTTTAGATATATTTGATAAGGTGGTTCAGAATTTTCCAGAAGGATATAGACCAAGTTTAGATATTCAAACTAAGATCATTAAAGAATTTGTTTCCATAGCTCATTCCAATCATATGAATCTTAAAACCTGTGGAGAAGGAGTTATCTTTAAAGAGCTTGGTGCTGATACAGAGGGGTGTTTAACCTTAGATTGTTATGAAAGTGCCTGGAATATAAAATTAAAAGCACCTAAACGCGCGCCAGCACGACCAGAATGTAATTGTTATTTACATGGTGATATTGGTGCCTACGATAGCTGTAGCCACTTTTGTCGTTATTGTTATGCTAATACTAATCGAGCGGTGGTTCGATATAATCGTTTACATCATGATCCAAATTCTAGTTTACTTATTGGAAGACTTTCAAAAAGAGAAATTATTAAAGAAAGTACGGAAAAGAGCTGGATTATAAACGAAACTGTAACACAGGATAGCTTATTTTAGAGAGAATTACGAGGAATTACTAAATTAAATGAATTGACTTATCGTGTAAAATAGATACCAAAGGGGTTGTCAAGCAGGTATCTCAGGAATATAAGAGAGTGTAAATGTATTTTTTGTTTAGTTTAAAAGGAGGTGCATTTATGATAACGTATAAGAAAGATAGTAAAGATAATTTACTATCACCTGACTCGTCTATGCCCGTGTTAGCAATGTGTTATGACTTTGATAAGACATTAACCCCTGACGATATGCAGGCACAAGGTTTTATTCAATCGGTAGGCTATAACGAAGAGCAAATCAAACAATTTTGGCATGAATCAAATCAATTGGCTAAAAAACATGATATGGATAATAACTTAGCCTATATGTACAAAATGATTCAAGAAGCAGTAGGCCATTTCTATGTAACAAAAGATAAGCTCATGGAATACGGCAATCAAGTAGAATTATACGAAGGGGTACGGACTTGGTTTGAACGCATTTGTCAATATGGCTTAGAACAAGGCGTTAAGATTGAACATTATATTATTTCGTCTGGCTTAAAAGAAATGATCGAAGGCACTGAAATGGCAAAAGAGGGGGCTTTCACCAAAATCTATGCCAGTGCATTTATGTTCGATGATAAAGGTGTAGCTGTTTGGCCCGCACAAGCCATTAACTATACGAATAAGACACAATTTTTGTTCCGCATTCAAAAAGGAATTCTCGATATTAATGATACTGGTGTTAATGATTACATTAAGCCTGAAAATCAACGTGTGCCGTTCCGTAACATGATTTATATTGGGGATAGCGATACAGATATTCCTTGTATGAGTCTTGTGAACGCTAATGGAGGTCATTCTATAGGTGTTTATGATCCATTTAAGAAGGATAAAGAAAAGGTATATAAGATGATGCGTCATCATCGTATCCGTTATTATGCACCTGCAGACTATTCTAATGGTTCAAAACTAGATACCTTAGTGAAGCAAATTATTCGTAAAACCGCAGCCTATGAAGTATTAGAAGGCGAATATATTCATTGTAAATACGAAGCCGAGGAGTAATATGGAACAATCTAAATTAACTAGCGAATGGATTCAAACCTTTAACAGATTAGGTTCTGAAGGTAAATTAAAACCTACCGTACCATATCACGATTTATTTAACCGAAAGGAGTTAAAAGGATTTCCGTTACACACATTACCTATGTGGACGGTAAATTTTCCAACAGGTTATATTACGTGTTGTGATCCTCTAGTAACATTGCCAAGCAAACCAGATACATATCTTAGACAGGTAACACCAGGTACGTATTTGTTAGAGACTAAGATAATTGAAATGGAACCAAATGAGTATCGTTATGTAGCTAGTCGAGTTGTTTTTAGTGGCAATGAGCCTGTATACTATGAATTAGCATTAAAAGGGACAGAGGACTTAACCGATTTAGATGATGGAGATACCTATATTGGATTTCCTGTAGATTCGGGTTTAGCTACAATTGTAGATGCACAAACAATTGAAACATATAATAAGTTTTATGAACAATGGCATATAAACTATCCTGAAAAAAATATATACGATGACTATTATAGTGATTTATTCCAATTAAATGCTATGGCCTATCCACAATA
Source organism: Veillonella sp. 6_1_27 (assembly GCF_000163735.1). Classification (NCBI taxonomy): domain Bacteria; kingdom Bacillati; phylum Bacillota; class Negativicutes; order Veillonellales; family Veillonellaceae; genus Veillonella; species Veillonella sp. 6_1_27. The sequence goes on along the minus strand of NZ_GG770215.1, from coordinate 349,185 downwards.
CCAACGTTCTAAAGGTGATTGGATTAACTTTACAATTCCTGATACAGAATTGACAGTACCGATGATTCAATCTGGATTTGGTGATGGTTTATATCCAGTATACTGGGCATTTGATAAAGATGGTCAAATCTGTCAAATTATTATGGAATACATTGATTGTAGCGAAGCATATGAATAATACACTGGGTGTATAGTTAAGGAACTAATTTTATAAATCAAAATATATAAAAATAAGGCGCTTAGATAACTAAGCGCCTATTAATATGTTTATATTCATCTGAGAAATTAGATACCAAAAACCCAGTTAACTAACACGCGAATAATACTTAAACCAACAACCATTTCAGCAAGAAATCTTAAAGAACTCTCCATGCCATTTCCTAAATGTTTTAAACCGCCAATTTTGGCTTTACTTACAATATCACACCAGCACATAAAATTCCTCCATAAGAGTATGAGTAAATCAGATAATTTATATTACTATTTTACAATCTGATTCTAAAAAATTCAATATAAATTTTATGTAATAATAATACTTTATTGGCATATAGAATAATTAAGAATATGAAAAGTATAGTTTATTTAAAGAATATAAATATGTTAATATGAAATCAACTATTGATGTGTTGTGTAATGGAGTGCTTTATGAGAAAGTTTATATTAAGCTTTGCAATAGCATTGGTTGCATGTAATATAATAGCTGCAAAAGAATATATTACATTAGAATCCCAAACTGGCAATACCATTGTTGATGAAAAAGGACAATGGATATTGGGCCCATATGATAACTTACATGTGGAGTATATAAAAGGATATAATAATAACTATGTATATGGATCATTTTATGAAAATGGTCAAAAACGATATGTAAATTTAGTTGAACTAGCCTATTTACCAGTAGGGTATGAATATGAGTTCTATTATAAATTTGCTAAAGCTTTCACTAATGGGGGCTTTAAATTATTAAACTTAGATGGTACATATGCTATTAATGATGTTATTACTGATTATGATGATTTAAGTGATACTATAATATTAGGTAAAAAAGGAGAATATTGGTATGTATATAATAGAGTAAGCGGCAATCCAATTATTGATAGTCCTATTAGAAGTATCAAAGAGAGTATTACAAAATATTGGTCTAGAAAAGATAAAAAATATCTTTATAAATTATATACTATAGATGATTATACAAAATATCTTACAGAAAATGGTGTTTTACTTAGTGTTGATGAAGCTATAGACCTTATTAACAGTAATGATTATATAGAAATACGTAATAATGATGGTGCGGGAGGTGATTCATATTCTGATGAGAATTTTTATAGTAGAGCTCCATCAGATGTTTATGATTTATTTTCAGAAGTAGATGATAAAGGTAATACTTTATATGGTATGAAGACAAAGGATAATATAATCGTTATTCCTCCTAAATATAAATCTATAAAACATTTAGGTAAAGAGTTTAAGTACTTTGTTGTGACTGATGAAAATAATAGGTATGGTATTGTAGACTCATTAGATCAAACTATAGTTGCTACGAATAACTATTCTTATGAAAGATTAAGTGATCGTAGCTTTATTTTGAAAGATTCATATGGTAATAGTATTTTTAATGCTAGTTCAGGTGTATTTTATGCTGATGTTTTTGATAGTATAGATACATCAAAGCCTAATTATGTATTAAATAAAGTTACTACAGCAACTTATGATAAAATAAAATATGTAATTGATACAAACTCAGGTTATAAATTATTTAAATTACCACATTATGATGACGATATAACATCATTTTATAAAGCTTTATTTGTTTATAAATCTAAAGGGAAATATGGCCTAATGGATTATAACGGTAATATAATTATTGAACCTAAGTTTGATAAAGTTACTATTGATGAACCTGAGTTAGCGGAATATATAAAAGAAATAGATTCATATGATAAATAATTAATTTTTTACTGATTATTTTGATTAACTAAAATAAACTAGCTTATAGACTTATAGGCTAGTTTTTGTTTTGAACACAAATTACTTCCGATAACGATATATTATCGGAAGTAATTTAATGCCAAAAATTGGGCCTAAATGGCCCAATCTCTTGTGTTATATAGTTTTTTGCTTATTTACGTTTAAATGTGTATGGTTCATATTCTACATCATTATGGCGGTTAGTCCACCAGTTCCAGCCGATTCTTGCTAACTTCCAAGCAATGAATCCTACGATGATTCCTAATACTAAACCTGTTAATACATCTGTTGGATAATGTGCAAATAAGTAAACTCTAGAGAATGCTACTACTATTGAACCTAACAATGCTAAAATCCCTAAATATCGCTTCTGAGGTGCTATTTGGCCTAAGCCTAGGTAAATAGTCATGGCTGATGCGAATGAACCAAAGCTATGACCTGATGGGAATGAATAGCTTGTAGCTTTTGGTAGTGCAGATTCCAACGGTACCGTTACATTTGGAAAATCAACAAATGGTCTTAATCTAGCTACATTTGGTTTTAAACCTTGGTCGCCAATTATAAATACAAATCCTAAAGCAATAATAATCGCTACGCCTAAAACACGGTATTTTTTTTGTAGCATTAATAATAATGCTATAATAATCCATAATGCGCCATTGCTTGTAATTTTTGAAATAAATGCCATAATTGGTGTTAAAAAACTATATACAAAATGTTCATGTACATAGAAAATTAAAGAGTGATCAAATTGTAAAATTGTGTCCATAAATTCCTCTTCTAGTCTACTTTTTCCTAAATGATAATTATTGAGAATGTCTTATTATGCTTTTTATTTTAATAATTAATCTATACTAATTTATTTACGTATATAATGATTTCTCATTTACAGCCCAAATAATAGCCTAAACTATTTATATACAATGGTCAATAGTTTAGGCTATATTTCATAAAAGCTATAGTTATGATTTCTTTTTATCTGTTTTCTTAGGTGGCGCTTCAGGTGTTGCAGGCATTGTAATAATCGTATCTACAGGGTCATATACAGACTCAAAGGAATCAGTTTGAGTAACCCAGTTACCATATGTAATGGTTCTATACGTATTCATTTTTAAGCCTACATGGCCCTCTTGTACCTCTTTTTCTTTTAAAGATGGATCTACCTTAGTTATTGTTTTATTTGGAATCTCACCATAATCGCCTACAGAGATAGATACATTTTTTGGTTTATCTTCAGCTGTACCTATAATGTAAATAGTTAAGGTTCCATTATTCATAACACTTAAGATATAAATAGAATGTTGGTACGGATTTCTAAACTTAAAGTCTAAATAGCCCCAAGCTACCGTAGCATCTCTACCAGCTTGAATATATCCAACTGGTTCAAAATGAGGTGTACGTTCAACAATATTCATACCAGATAATAAAGCTGTATTAAAAATAGTAGAACTTACTTGGCAAATACCGCCACCAATGCCTGGAACTAATTTGCCATCAATCATAACAGGCGCATCATCATAGCCAGCTTCTGCAGTACGTTCGCCTACAACATCGTTAAAAGAGAATTGTGCACCGGGCTTAATGAGTGTACCATTTATCTTATCAGAAGCTAATTGGATATTATGTGTTCTGCTTTCATTACTTGGATTATACTCCGTTGTGAAAGATGCTAATACAGTATTTAAAGGTTTTAGATCAGTATCAGTAACTTTTACCGTATTCTGCGTAGTAAATACCATAGAAAGAGAATTTATACTATCGCTAATCTGTAGATCATCTTTTAGCTTTTTCAAGGTAGCATCGATATCAATACGTTTGCCTTCTTTTGACGGATGTATTACTACTTGTCCATTTTCAACAGTAAGATAGGCATCATGACCAGGTGTATCTATTGTTTTTGCTAACTCAGTGAGATATGTTTTGCCTTTTACTTCGTCTAACTTATATTGTGGTTTAAAATGATGACCATAAAATAAACCATTAAATCTATGTGACAATACTGTCCACATATCATCCTCATAGCCGTATGTGGAAATAGCTTTTACCATAGCCTCTGTATCGAATTGAATACCTAAATCATGATATGTGGCCTGTTGTTTTTTATTATTTCCCATATCGATAGATATAGTCTGAGGTATCTTATCATTCACCTCTTGTAAACGTGCTTGTAATTCGTTCTTTGGTGTATTTGATAGATCTGTATCATTATAATATACACCATAAGAAATATTTTCTGTTGGAATGTATGAGCAACCACTTGTACCCAAAAGAACAAGTACTGTTCCTACTAATATGTATTTCTTCGTCATGTATTCGTAAACGCTCCCGAATTATTTATTATATTCTCTAATTATAGCATATAAAGATCTAATCTATGGTACAATTATATTAATATTTTATGGGTAAGGGTGAATTATGTCAGAGTCTAAGAAACAACAAAAGCATTTTTATTTGCGCAATAATGATGCGCTTATGAATAGTACAAAGTTGTCTATGAAAGCAAAACAAAGCATATTGTTATCTAAGGCTGAGAATACTGTTGATGCTTACGAATCGGATTGGGACGATTTCGTAGATTGGTGTACTTATCAAAAGGTATCTTATTTTCCAGCTACACCAGAAACAATAGTAAATTATATTAACGATCTAGCAGATTATGCAAAGGCAAATACAATTTCACGTCGTATTAGTGCTATATCTGAAAATTTTAATGCTTCTGGCCAAAGAGATAATCCATGTATGGCTCCTATCGTTAAACAGGCCTTACGTGGTATTAGACGATTAAAAGGAACATTCCAACAAGGAAAAACCCCAGTTTTGTTAGAAGATATTGAAGATATTATAGACTGTATGACTAAGCTAGATGTACCGGAACTTCAATTATTGCGCGATAAAGCTATTCTTTTGATTGGCTTTATGGGTGCTTTCCGGCGCAGTGAGATTGCAGCTATTACAGTAGAAAATCTTCAATTTTCACCACAAGGTGTTGAAATCTTTGTAGCATCCTCTAAGGCCGATCAAGAAGGTCAAGGTGCAGTGGTAGCTATCCCACATTTATCTGGTTCTCCGTTAGATGCAGTACGAGCCTTACAACAATGGTTACGTGCTTCTGGTATTACTGAGGGACCTGTATTTAGAGGGTTTACAAAAAATATGTCTTTACGTAAAACAGCTATATCCGATAAGATGATTGCAGAAATCGTAAAGAAATATATTTCTCTTATTGGTCTAGATCCGACCATGTATGGCGCTCATAGTTTACGTCATGGCTTTGCAACGACTGCAGCAGCTTATGGTGTTGAAGAACGTAATATTATGCGACAAACTCGTCATCATAGTGTAAATATGGTTCGTCGTTATATCAATGAAGCAAATAAGTTTGTAGATAATCCTATCTCTACAATTTTTGAAAAGCGATTTAGATAACAATCATAAATCAGTTGATTTAGACAATAACTATAAATCGTTTAATAACATACATTAGATAACAAAAAGCAGCTATCTCTGTTAGAGTAGCTGCTTTTTTGCGTGGGATTAACCCATATATATTTAGTTTTGAGCCATATAGTCCAAAGCTCTAACTGGACTATCAGATTTCTTTGCTGGTACCTTTAAAACTGTACCAGGTACAAGAGCACCAGAATCGTTAATATTGTTGAGTTCCTTCATGGCATATACCATTTCACGAACATCCATATCTTTATGAGCTGTACGTGCTGCAATATCCCACATTGTATCGCCTGCTTGAACCTTTACTTCACGTATATTATGTGTATTTACCTCTGTTGTAGGATTTGACATATTATAACCAAATAATACTGTTAAGCACATTCCTACCATCATCAATATATTTTTCATCTCATACCTCACATTTACATCGAACATAATATCTGAGAACATTTGTTTGTTTACATGCTTATAATACCACACGAACGAATGTTCGGTCAAGCGTTTTAGAACAAATGTTTGCAAAAACTTTTAAAATTGCCTATAATAGGTATATAAGTTAAATAAATACCTTATGTTTTTATTATATAGTATGATATGAGTTATTTTTTACGCATAGAAATGTTAACATTATTTTTACATTAGATTGCTTTGGAGGTTTATCGTGAGACGCCCTGCTACAGATATCAATACAAAACAGCGCCGTATATTAGAATTTATAAAAGATTCATTACATAATGAATATCGTTGTCCTACAGTTCGTGAAATCTGTACACATGTAGGGCTAAGTTCTACTTCCACCGTTCAATCTCACTTAAATACTTTAGAAAAATTTGGTTATATTAAACGTGATCCAAATAAAAATCGTGCTATTACTGTGTTAGAAGATACTAAACCGTCTATTTCAGTAGCCGGTAATGAAACGTCTAGCTCTGATAACTTTGAATTTTTAGGTGCTGGACTTAAACAAGTACCTCTTATCGGCACTGTACAAGCAGGTATGCCTATTACTGCAGTAGAAAACCTAGAGTCCACGCTTACATTGCCAGTTCAATTGACTGGTGATTCTGACTGTTTCTTATTACGTGTTCAAGGCGAATCTATGATGAATATCGGTATGTATGAAGGTGATATGCTTATCGTGCGGCATCAAAATACTGCTAATAACGGCGATGTTGTTGTTGCTCGCATTGATGATGAAGCTACAGTAAAACGTTTTTATAAAGAAAATGGTCATATTCGTTTACAACCTGAAAATGATGATTTTGATCCAATCATTGTAGATGATTGTCATATTGAGGGCCTTGTAATCGGTCTTGTACGAGATAGAATATAAGCAACAAAAAAAAACGGCAACATATTGT
>NZ_GG770215.1:0-341994 GCF_000163735.1 Veillonella sp. 6_1_27 | reverse complement strand
CGTTTTTTTTGTTGCATGTATAAAGTTTATTTTTAATGTAAACTATTTTCTCTCCGTAGAGTAGCAAAAATAGCACCTGATATATTATGCCATACACTAAAAATAGCCCCTACTAGCGTTGCTAATGGATTTAATGCAAAATTTGTTGCTGCTAATGTTACGGCTAAACCACTATTTTGCATTCCTACCTCTATTGCTAGCGCTGTAGTTTTATCATATCTTAATTTAAGCAGTGCTCCTACACCTAATCCTAGTAGTAGACCTAGTATATTATGTATACCAACAACAATAAGTGTTTCAAGCCCAGAAATCAATAGTTTATCTTTGTTGATAGCAATAATGGCTGCTATTAACAGTATAATAGCAATCATAGAGAAGATCGGACTAATGCTGGTTAAAGTATTGATATGTGATTTACATACATATTGGATTACTGCGCCCAATAAGATTGGCACAATAATAACTTTTACCATAGTAATCATCATAGGTAGTACTTGAACATCTACCCATGCGCCACCGATATATAAGATTAATAATGGTGTAACTATGGGAGCTATTAATGTTGAAGTAATTGTCATTCCTACAGATAAAGGGACATCACCATTGGCAATATAGGTTATAACATTACTGGCTGTCCCGCCAGGACAACAACCTACTAATATTACACCAATAACAATATCTGGTGATAATGTGAATATATGGCAAATTCCCCAGGCTAATAGAGGCATTATCGTATATTGTGCAAGTACACCAATACAAATATCTTTTGGATGCCTAAGGATACTACATAAGCTTTCAAACTTAATAGTAAGCCCCATTCCAAACATGGCTATACCAAGTAAAAAAGGTGTATAAGCGATTGCCCAAGTAAAGTATTCTGGTACTATATAAGCAATACATGAAAAGCCTAGGATTGTAAAAATTAAGTATTTGGAAAGAACGTTGTTGAGTGTAAGTAAATGATTCATAACTTCTCTCCTTAATTTGGATCGTATGAGAAGTTATCAATAAGTCGTGTAGGACCAATATATATAGCCATAGCCACTAATACTGGGGCAGTAACCTCTTGTACAGGTTGCATAGTCTTAGCATCAACAACTGAAATATAATCTATTTTAGCAAGCGGTTCGGTTTGTATAGTGTCTGTCATAGTATCAATGATACATTTAGTAGAGCAACCATATTGTGTAGTTTGTTTTCCCAATTGAATAGCTTTATACAATATGGTAGCGGCTTTCCGTTCTTCACTAGACAAATATGTATTACGAGAAGATTTTGCTAAACCATCTTCTTCACGAACAATGGGAACACCAATAATATTGACAGGAAAATTTAAATCAAAGACCATTTTACGTATAATGGCTAATTGCTGTGCATCTTTTTCACCAAAATACGCATTTGTTGGTTGAATAATATTAAAGAATTTTGCCACCACAGTGCAAACGCCTTTAAAGTGAATTGGTCTGCGAATACCACACAATGTATCAGATAAATCCGCAATGTTTACAAATGCCTTTTTATCTTGGTACATTTCCTCCGGATTTGGAGCAAAAATAAGATCGACACCATGTGATTCACATAACTTTTTATCGCTATTAATATCACGAGGGTAAGTACTCAAGTCTTCATTTTCTCCAAATTGAATAGGATTTACAAATATAGAGACAATGACCTTATCGTTATTTTTTCTAGCTTGATCTATTAATGCAGCATGTCCTTCATGTAAGAATCCCATGGTTGGTACAAAACCAATTGTGTAACCTTCTTTTCTCCAGCTATTTACTGTATTCCGTACATTTTCGATAGTTGTTATAAATTCCATTATATTCCTCCGTTATATTGTAAATACGAAGATAGTCCTATACAGTCTACTGTAATTCGATCAATGACAATTATTTTTGATCAACTAATAAACCATGTTTCTCATAGTTTTTTATATGACTTATCTTGTTATTATTATCTACAAATACAACGAGAGGATTATGGCTCTCAACTTCGCTTTCATCAAGCTGTGCATAACACATGATAATTATCTTATCATGTACTTGCACATGTCGTGCAGCAGCACCATTTAAACATATAACACCACTACCTGCTTCTCCGGCAATAGTATATGTACTAAAACGTGCTCCATTATTAATATTTACAATTTGAACTTGTTCATATTCTCGTATTCCGGATGCATTCAATAAATCTGTATCAATTGTAATGCTCCCTACATAATCAAGCTCTGCTTGTGTCACAGTAGCTCTGTGAATTTTACCTTTTAACATTGTTAGTATCATGCTAAACTCCTTGTGTTTTAAATGTACCCGCCATATTGGTCGGTTCGAACTTTCACAATTTGTCTGTTTATCATGAATTAACAGTAGACTAGAGTATAGTTAAAAATACTATCTCCAGAGAAATTATACCATAATTATAAATTTTTACATTAAAATACAATTAATATAATACAAATAATGTCACTCTAATCAAAAATAACAGTAAGATTGTAGTATAAAATAAAAACCAGTAGCTACAATGTAGTTACTGGTTTTTTATTTTATACTAATATTTTATTTTAGATATTCTGCTAATGCTTTATCAATATATGCTGCTTCATCAGCCGTTGGTTCACACATTGGTAAATTAAATTTTCCCACAGGTAAGCCAATTTTACGGGCTGCATATTTAACAGGAATCGGATTTGTGGTGATGAACATCGCTTTTATAATTTCTGATAAAGCTTGATAAATACGAATCGCTTCGTAGTTATGGCCAGATTCATAAGCTTGAATCATAGCATTCATATCTTTGCCTGCTACATGAGATACTACAGATACGACTCCACATCCTCCAATAGATAACATCGGTAATGTAAGACCATCGTCCCCACTATATACCATGAAATCATCTCCAGGCATTAAACGCTTAATTTCAGAAGCAATCATTAAATTACCACTTGCCTCTTTGATAGCACAAATATGTGGATATTCGTTATGTAGTTGAACTAAGGTAGTTGGGAAAATACCTGTCCCCACACGACTTGGTACATTATACACCATGATTGGTAATGTAGTAGCTTCTGCAATAGTTTTAAAATGCAAATATTGACCTTGTTGGTTCGGTTTATTGTAATAAGGTACTACAACTAGCAAACCATCGATACCATCGATGTTAGAAACTTCCTTTACAAATTCTGCAGAAGCCATTGTATCGTTACTACCTACATTGGCAATAATCGAACCTTTATGTCCACATTCTTTTGCAATTGCATTAAATAAAGCTAATTTTTCGTCTCTAGACATAGTTGGGTTTTCACCCGTTGTACCACAAACTACAAGACCATCAGAGCCATTATCTAACAGATGATTGGCGATAGCAACACAATTTTCAATATTTACGGATCCATCATTATTAAAGGATGTCACCATAGCTGTTAACACTCGACCAAAGGTTTTCATATATGTCCTCCCCTTGATAGATTAAAATGCTTGTTTTTCCACCAAGTACTCAGCAATTTGCAACGCGTTAAGAGCTGCACCTTTACGAATTTGATCCCCTACAATCCAGAAGTTCATACCTTTGTCATTATATAAGTCTTTACGAATACGACCAATTTCACAGTCGTTTTGATTAGATGTATACAATGGCATAGGGTAAATTTGTTCAGCAGGATTATCTTTAACTTGTAAACCAGGGAATTTTTCACATGCTGCTTTGAAAGCCTCTACAGATACAGGTTCTGCTGTTTCTACCAAGACAGATTCAGAATGGGAGCGATATACAGGAACACGAACTGTAGTTGGAACTACTTGAATAGTTTCGTCATGAAGAATTTTTTGCGTTTCGTAAACCATCTTCATTTCTTCTTTAGTATAATCATTTTCTAAGAACACATCAATTTGTGGCAATAAGTTGAATGCTACAGGATAGTGTTTAGGAGCAGATCCTGTTGGTAACAGATTTGCTGTCATTTCTTCGCCTGCAGTATATTGTTTTACTTGATTTTCAAGTTCTTCAATACCTTCTTTACCTGCCCCAGATACAGCTTGGTATGTACTTACAACTACACGTTTAATTGGAGAGAGATCATGAAGAGGTTTTAACCCTAAACACATGATAATTGTAGAGCAGTTAGGATTTGCAATAATACCTTTATGTTTCAAAATATCTTCTGGGTTAACTTCTGGTACTACGAGTGGAACTTCAGGATCCATACGGAATGCACTAGAGTTATCGATTACAATAGCACCGCGTTTAGCGGCTTCTGGCGCTAATGTCTTAGATATAGAGCCACCTGCAAATAGCGCAATATCAATATTATCAAAAGATTCAGGTTTTGCTTCTTCTACAATATATGTTTTACCATTCACAGTAAGTTCTGTACCTGCAGAACGAGCGGAAGCTAATAGTTTTAAGTTTTCATAAGGAAAGTTACGTTCTTCAATAAGTGTAATAAATTCAGCACCTACTGCACCAGTAGCACCTAGAATTGCAACATTAGGTTTTTTCATTGATACATCTCCTTGCACAAATATTATAAATAATGTTCTAAACCGTATGTTAAGCCAGTTTTAGAACTAATTTTTTTACATGCTAATACTACGCCTGGCATAAAAGATAAACGGCTTAAGCTATCATGACGTATGGTTAATGTTTCATCATAACCACCAAATAATACTTCTTGATGAGCCACATAACCTGGAAGGCGTACACTATGAATTGTTACATCGTCAACCTTAGCACCACGAGCACCTGATAAGCTTTCACGAGTTAAATCCTCATCAGCAGTTACCTTAGCAGCTTGTTTAGCATCGTTAATCAATTTAGCTGTTAAAATAGCTGTGCCAGAAGGCGCATCGTATTTGTGATTATGATGTAATTCTATAATTTCTACATTAGGGAAATATGGAGCGAGCTCTGCAGACACTTTCATCATCATTACCGCCCCAAGAGAAAAGTTTGGAGCCACTAAGCAATTCGCTTGATTGGAACGACCTATTGTATCGAGTTCATCACGTTGTTCTGCGGTCAATCCTGTAGTACCGATGACTACATGAATACCAGCGGATAACATTTTCTTCGCGTTTTCATAAATAACTGCAGGATTAGTGAAATCTACAATCACATCAGGTTTATTTGTATCTAATACCTCATCGATGGAGGCATTCATCTTGATACCTAATTGTTCGATTCCTGCTACAGAGCCTACATCTTCCCCTGCCTTAGTCGGATCAATACCACCAACTAATGTTAAATCAGGATCGTTATATACTGCTTTGACCACTTCACGACCCATTTTGCCGCCAGCGCCATTTACCATTACTCGAATCATATATACCTCCAAAAAAGCCAGTGGATGCATCCACTGGCCTTATAGATTATATAACTATATATACTCTTACGAAAAGCTCAATGATAGCACTCCACCAATACAAGATTGATGACAGTTGTCTATCTATTAAATAGACAACCAGAACGATGAGTCGCAATCATCGAACTTCGGCAAGCATCCCTTTTATCATGGATCAATGCATGCCTACTCCTCATGATTACTCTTAATACTCGCACCTCTATCAACATATTCATTTAATACTATTAGTATAAGTAATTATGCGATTTTAGTCAATTAAAATGGTCAATAAGTTCTTTCGCCGCCGCAAGTGCTGTAGCAGACATTTCCTTACCAGACATCATAGACGCGATTTGTGTTACTCGTTCTTCCTCATTTAAGACTACTAATGTAGAGATTGTACGATCATCTTGCTCGATTTTAGATAGATGATAGTGTTGTTTCGCAATACTTGCAGTTTGAGGCAAATGGGTAATACAAAATACTTGATTTGTTCTAGATAAATTAAGTATTTTTTCTGCCACCTTAAGTGCTATATCACCGCTGATACCAACGTCAATTTCATCAAATACCATCGTTTTAAAAGCGTCACTGCGGAATACTGATTTAAAGGCTAATGCAATGCGAGCTAACTCACCGCCAGATGCTACTTTATGTAGAGGTAATAACTGTTCCCCTTTATTCGCAGAGAATAACATTTCAATAGACTTTGCACCTAATGAGGATAACTCAGTCCCCTCTTCAATATGAAATTGAATATCCCCTTTGGGCATCCCTAGATCCACTAATTCTTGATGTAAGGCCGTAGCAATCTCTTTTGCATTTTTTTGACGTACCTCGTGTAAAACTGTTAACGCTTCTTCTGCTACCTTTTTTGCTTCTTCAAGACGTGTTTCTAATTCATCTTGAGCAAATACAAGGCCTTCTAGTTCTTCTAAACGAGATTGCGCCTTTTCTTCGTATGCTAGAATATCTTCTACGGTTTCACCATATTTTTTCTTTAAGCTATAAATTGTGGTATCTCGGTCTTGGCAATACTTATAACGCTCTTCATCGTAGCTGATAGTATCCCTATAACGATCTAAAGATTGTGCAGCTTCTTCTAGTTGGAAATAAGCAGAGTCCACCATTTCTGAGACTTCTTTTAACTCGCTGTCATATTTTACTAGATCATTAACCTCTACCTTAATCGAATTAATCGTATCAAGTAATGGTTGTCGGCCATTATAAAAGGCATCATAACAAGAACCTAATACCTTATCAATATGTTCAAAACTATCTAGACGCTTAAGTTCTTCCGCAATAGAAATATCCTCACCAATGCTTAACCCAGCATCTTCGATTTCGTCGATTTGATATCTTAACATATCGAGCTCTCGAGCGCGCTCAGACATATTTTCTTGTAAATGATCTACATCTTGTTTTGCTTGCTTATAAATTTTATACGCATCAGTATAAGCTTTATAGGCTTCCTTTCCTTCTTTATTAAAAGTATCTAAATATTCATGGTGTGTATCAGCGTCTAGTAAACGTTGGTTGCTATATTGTCCGTGAATATCTGCTAAGTATTGACCAATCTCCTTTAAAGCTTTTAAAGGTATTGGTTGATCATTAGCCAATATACTAGATTTGCCATTACGGTTAAAAGATCTTGATAGAATTAACTGGCCTTCTTCTATCATGATATTTTTAGACTCTAATAGGTCTTGAATACTTTGGTGATTAGCAATATCAAATATTCCATCAATAACAAAACTATCTTTACCGTGACGAATAAACTCGCTACTTGCGCGTTCTCCTAATAGGATACTAAAGGCATCCATAAGAATGGATTTCCCTGCCCCAGTTTCGCCGGTAAAGATAGTAATGCCATCATTAAATGAAATATTCATTTGCTCAATCAACGCAAAGTTGCGAATGCTCATTTGCGTTAACATATTATTAGTCCTTCATTAAATCTTGAATTTTCGCTAAAATTGCTGGAACTTCAGCTTCGGATTTTGCAATTAACAAAATAGTATCGTCCCCTGCTAATGTACCAATAATTTCAGTCCATTTTGCATGGTCGATAGAAAATGCTACAGATTGAGCAGAACCAGGGATTGTATGTAATACAACTTGGTTTAAACTGTGATCAACCTTAATCAAAGAATCTTGGAATAGTCGGTTAATACGACTACGAGATAAAACTACATTTTCCTCTGGAGATAATGCATAACGATAATGTCCATCGCCTGTAGGAATTTTGATTAACATTAATTCCTTAATATCACGAGAAACTGTAGCTTGTGTAACTTCAATACCTTCTTCTAGTAAAGCCGCAGCTAATTCCTCTTGTGTTTCAATCGCCTTGGACTGCACGATCTCTTTAATTTTGTTATAGCGATAGCGTTTCATTTTGAACTCCCTTTTTTAAACCTTGCACATAAAAGAGAATAGTATCTTTCTGATAATATTATACCATATATTCATAATTAATATATGGTATAAATCGCATATATTATACGTCTTATGCATATTATATTAATATTTAAAATATTGTTAATATTCTATATATTGATAACGTGCAAATTCATAGCTCATAAGGTTCATCTATTTATAGGGAATTAATAATTTAAAAATAGAAAAATATACATGTATAATTAAAATCCCCTATAAAGGGGGTTTTACTAACTGAGTATGAGTTTTATTCATAATGAATAAAGATATATTTCGTTTTATCGTTTTTGCAATATAAATAACTCAGGTGGATTATGTATTTGGTTCATCGGATGCCAATGGCATACATTATATATTTTCTGATCTAAATCTGATAAATACGATTTAAGAGACTGCATTTCTTCAAATCCCTCTGTTGTTCCAGGGTAAGCAACTATTGTAATAACTCCAGACTTGGAAAGTTTGTGTAAACCTTCATTTATGGCATCAATGGTTTGGTGAGGTTTTGTTACAACTTGGTGATCTCCTCCAGGTAAATATCCAAGGTTAAAAATCATTAAATCAATAACTTCATCTTTTAATTGATGAGCTACTGCCAAATCATGAGAGTCATGAATAAACGTTAAACTTACTTCTGGTGCAATATCATTTGATTGTAAAAGCTCTTTGCTAGTTTTAATAGCTTTCATTTGAATATCAATTCCATATAGATGGCATGCTTTTTGTGCCCGTTTAGAAAGGTATAAAAGATCATGGCCATTACCACAAGTAGCATCTACTACCACTTTGGCATTTTCCATACATCGATCCCAGATTAAATGTTGGAATTGAACAGCATTGTTAATGTTAATCACAAAACCACCCCACTTGAGATTTGGTTATAACAATTCATCTCGACGAGATGCTAACTTTTTAAATAGTGTACCAAAGAAACATTGATCCTTGAATCGTACAAATAAACAATATACAGGGTTAGAGCTTATATGTAAGGTTTCTTTATTTGTAAAAGTATAGTCAAATGTACCATCAATACAAATATGTAATTGTGGTTCTCTTTCCGGCATTGTAATTTGAATCGTATCATGTTCCTCTAAAACAAGGCTTACACCTTGAATTAAGTGTGGCGCTACTGGGGTGACAATGATGGACCGATTATCTGGTTTCATGATTGGACCACCAGCCGATAGATTATAGCCGGTAGAACCTGTAGCAGAGGAAATAATTAAACCATCCGATGGATACATTTGCGTGTGTTGATTATTAATAGACATATTAATTCGCGCCATTTTAGCAGGCTCAGCACGAGTGATAACAATTTCGTTAATGATAGGAACTAGTTCTTCCTCTTTACCCTTATGACGTTCTATATAAGCATATAAATGTCCACGCTTTTCAATATTATAATCACCATTAGCAATACGT
The DNA here is from genome assembly GCF_000163735.1 of Veillonella sp. 6_1_27. Taxonomy (NCBI): domain Bacteria; kingdom Bacillati; phylum Bacillota; class Negativicutes; order Veillonellales; family Veillonellaceae; genus Veillonella; species Veillonella sp. 6_1_27. The sequence continues at coordinate 332,795 of NZ_GG770215.1, read as the reverse complement.
TTAATATGACTTTGCATTTGATGAATTTCAATTTGATTTAAAAAACCTAGTTCGCCAAGATTAATACCACAAACAGGTACATTATATGGATAAATTTGTCTTGCAAGATGGATGATGGTACCATCACCACCAAAACTAAAGGCAATATCTATTTGTTTGAAGATTTCTGGACGACTTAAAATATGAGTTTCAGGAATCTTAAGTACTCGTGCAGGTGCATCTGATTCGAGATCATCTGGCAAAAATACTTCGATACCTTCATCTTTACAAATATGTGCAGCCATTTTTAGAACTGCCATAATATTGCTTTTCCCCATATTGGGGAAGAATCCGATACGCATAGTAATCTCCTATAATGAATGGGCTTCTGCAACCACTGTATCAATCAAAGTATCATCAATGGTTAAGGCCCCTTCTTCGTACTTTTTAAAATAACCTAAAAACTCTATATTGCCTTCCATACCTTTAATTGGTGAGAAAGTTAAGCCATGTGTATACAATCCACAATCATACGCAACGTGTAGAATACGATGTAAAACTTCTTTATGGATTTCACTATCTCGCACTATACCGCCCTTACCAACATTTTCTTTACCAGCCTCAAATTGTGGTTTTATTAAGGCCACAAGTGAGCCCGTATCTTTTAATAAATTAGTAGCTACTGGTAAAACTTTGTCTAAAGAAATAAATGCTACATCAATAGAAATAAAATCAACAAGTTCACCTATTTGTTCAGCGGTAACAGTACGGATATTTTGTTTCTCCATATTAATCACACGTGAATCTTGGCGTAATTTCCAAGCTAATTGATTATATCCTACATCGATGGCAAAGACCTTAGACGCACCGTTTTGTAATGCGCAATCTGTAAAACCACCTGTACTAGCTCCTATATCAATCATCACAGCCCCATGTAAATCGATAGGGTAAGTTTGAATAGCCTTTTCTAATTTAAGTCCTCCACGGCTTACATAAGGTAGGGTATTGCCTTTTACAATAATATTAGCATCCGCAGGAATCTTGGTGCCTGCTTTATCTATGCGCGTAGTATCTATAAAGATAAGCCCCGCCATAATAGCTGCTTTTGCTTTTTCTCTACTTTCAAAAAGGCCTCGATTAACGAGGAGTATATCTAATCGTTCTTTATTGTTCATATTACACCATGATAAATACAATAAAACTGAATAAAGGCCACAAGAATACCGAGAATTAAACCACCAAATACTTCGATAGGTGTATGTCCCAACAACTCTTTTAATGCTTCTTTACGTGTAATGACAACAGGTATATTCTTTTTGGTAAAATAATCTACAATTTGATTAAGTATTTGAGCTTGTCGTCCTGCCTCTAATCGTACACCAGACGCATCATACATAACAACAATTGAAAATACTAAGGATAATATAAATAGATCCGTTACACCATTTTTAAGGTAAATCGCTGTTGTTGTAGCAATTACAAATGATGTATGTGAACTTGGAAAACCACCAGATCCAACAAGGCGCTCTGGTCGGAATTTACCATGTCTTAAGAGTTGCCATACAAATTTGATAGCTTGAGCCGTAAACCAGCCCCAAAATGCAGCTTGTGCGATATAATTATGTGCTATTTGTGGTAATATATCAATCATTGTTTATACCTTCTACAGGTAATACCCATTAATTCGTACGTTCTAAAAGATAATCAATTAATGCTGATAGTATAGTTGTATCATAAGAAACCAAATTTAACGCATCATGAGCTTGGCTACCTACTAAGTAGGCTTGATGTTTTGCTTGCTCTAAACCTAGTAAAGATACATAGGTAGATTTATGTTGGCGAATATCACTACCGGGTGTTTTCCCTAATTCTTCAATAGTACCGGTTACATCTAAAATATCATCAGTAATTTGGAATAATAATCCCAGGCAATTAGAATATTCCATAAGGGCTGTTCGCGTAGTATTATTAGCACTTCCAAGAATAAGACCTAATTCTACAGAAGCGTTAAATAGTGCACCTGTTTTACCAGTATGTAAAACCTTTAATTCTTCTAAAGGAATATGTTTATCTTCACTGAGCAAATCAAAGGCTTGTCCCCCAACCATACCTTCAGGACCAGCCGCAGTAGCAACACATTTTATAGCATCTAGTTTTTGCTGTGCACTAGCAACTGTATTTGAAGTCATCAATTGAAAGGCATATGTTAATAACCCATCACCGGCTAAAATAGCAAGTCCTTCACCGTATACTTTGTGATTGGTCAAATTACCTCTGCGATAATCATCATTATCCATAGCTGGTAAATCATCATGAACTAATGAATACGTATGGATACACTCCATAGCACATAGAAATTCCTTATAATCAGCCGGCTCTTTATGAAGCATTTCTAACACAGCCTTAGTTAAAATAGGTCGTATTCGTTTGCCACCTTGCATTAAACTATAATTCATAGATTCATACAGTTGTTCAAATTCTTGATTTGGGCTATTAAGTACTTCGCCTAACCATTGTTCAATATTTTGTTTGCTAGATGCTAAATAATCTTTGAACATAGAATCTCCTTATTCGCTGATGCGGACTTCTTCGATAATTTGTTGTACTTCATCTTCAACAGAGTCAAGCATTTCAGCACATTCTTTTACCAAAGTTAAGCCCTTTTTATATTGTGATAAAAGCTCAAAAATGGTCATATCCCCATCATCTAATTGCTTAACAATATCTTCTAAGGCCTTATATTTTTTCTCATAACTTTTTAGTGATGCGGCCATCCTTGTGCGCCTCCTTTACCGTAGCAGTAATATAACCATCAGCTAGTGTAACTCGTATATCGTCATTTGGTTGTAATTGGGCAACTGATGTAATAGGTTTGTTATCATGCTCAACCTTTGCAAAACCTTTAATCATCATTTGTAATGGATTTAGCGACTCTAACTGTTGTGCCAATAATGCTAAGCTATGTCTCTCTGCATTACATCGTTCTTTAGTTGCATTAGTTAGAGTTTGTGAAAGCTCTTGTAAGTGTGATTTTTGCTTATGTAAAAATTGTAGAGCTGGAATGCCAAGTTTTCGATTAAAGAGCAATGTTAAATCTGTACGTTTTTGTTGTAGTGTATAGCGTATATATTCGTGTAAATACTCTTCTTTTTCTGTCAGCTGATCTTGTAATATAGTAATTGGAAGTACTGTCATTTCTGTAGCATGGCTAGGCGTAGCCCCCCGTGCATCAGCTACATAATCACATAAGGTGTAATCTGTTTCATGACCTACCGCCGAAATAATCGGTGTATGAGCATTATAAATTGCCTCTACAACAGCTCTATCATTGAAACACCACAAGTCCTCCATAGATCCACCGCCACGACCAACAATGATGACATCAACATCTGGATCAGCATCTGCCGTAGCAATTCCTTTAGCTATAATTGGGCCTGCGGTACTACCTTGTACAGGAACGGAAAACAATTTAAATTGAACTAGTGGATTGCGTTGTTTACTAACATGTAGAATATCATGTAATACAGCACCAGATTGGGATGTAACAATACCAATGCAACTCGCCATATAGGGTAAACCTACTTTATGGCTATCATCAAAGTACCCCAAAGCAGTTAACTCTCGTTTTAAAGCGTCAAATTCAAGCTGTAACGGACTTTTAGCACCTATCAGCATATCTGATGCAATGAGATTTAAACGGCCCATTTTATTGTAAAAGTTAACAGATGCTTTTACAGTTACTAATAAACCATTTTGAATGGCATTAGCTAGTCCCTTTTGCATGACTGTACTAGACCACATTGTCACATCAATAGCAGATTCCTCATCTTTTAAAGAAAAATACATATGACCACTACTATGACGTTTTGCATTAATAATGGTACCACTTACATATACATTCTTTAATAGATATTCACGATCTAAGGTACGTTTTATGAGATTGTTTAATTGTGTAATGGTTAATACATTCACGATTATCCTCTAGATTCTTGTAAATAAGCAGCACCAAAAGCATTACCTGTGGCATTATCAACAGAGAATAGTGGTTGCGCCACATGTAATTGGAGATGATTTCGTTTACAATAGGTTTCCATCCGCTTACGAAGTAAACTATTACTCATCACACCACCTACAGCAATGAGTGCACGTACAGATTTCTCTTTAGTATGATAAGTAATCATTTTTTCTAGAGCATTTCCAATGGAAGTAAAAACAGCTCTAGCTAACTTAGATTTATCCATTTCACCCATAGCGTTATTTATACGTCGCATAGCAGCACTACAAGGACCGGCAAAGCTAATCCATCCGTCTTTTACAGATGATGGCAATGGTTCATATTCTGTAGTTTGTAATGCTAATGCCTCTAAATATTTACCTGCAGGAAATGGTAAGCCTAATGCGACACCTATACGATCAACATATTGCCCCCCTTGTAAATCTTTAGAACCACCAACGATGTGAGATTCAAAAATACCGTTTCCTTGATAATGGCAATATACTAGTTCTGTCGTGCCACCTGATAGATGTAATGCCAAAAATGGCTCATTAGGAATATTTTTTAAATCCCTCAAAGCAGCTAATATATGATTCTCTTGATGTGCAAAAATATGTAAAGGTACATTCATAAGATGACTCAAGGTTTCTCCTTGGCCTAACCCAACCATAAAGGCTGGCATATACGAATTTTCTTCGCGCCGTGGAAAGCCACTAACACCGATACCGCTAATCGATACCTGAGGTAATTCTGACATTAGCTTAGGTAATGCCTTTGTATGCTGAAAGACCATATTTGATTGTTGTAGTCCTCGCTCACCTAGTTTTACCTTTAAGATTTTACGTGCTTCCCCTACTATGTGAAAGTCGCTATCTACAATGGCACAACTTGTAGTGTAACAACTCGTATCAATGCCTAAGTAATATCGTTTCATCATTTACTCTTATTATATGCGTCTAAGATTGCATTAATTAATTTATAAGATGCATCAGAGCCAAAATCTTTAGCTAATTGAATGGCTTCATTAATAGCGATAGATGGCTCTAAAGGTTCCACTTTATTGGTCATTTCCCAAACAGCAATACGTAAGATAGAACGATCCACCTTATCTAAATTTGCTACTTTACGAGATTTACAGAATGGCTGTAATGTAGCATCAATTGCTTCAACATTTGATAGTACACCCTCTATAATACTATTTGCATATGCCTTATCCATTGCTTTATGAATGTTTCCTTCGGGAAATTGAACATCATTTTGATCAGTATGAAATTCATTGGCATATAACATTTGGAATGCGTATTGACGAGCCTCTCGCCGATTTCGCTTAGTTACCATGTAAAACTGGCTCCTTTTCTTTTACAATACCTTCAATATGTACATCAACCTTAATATGATCAAGATCTAGCATATTTTTTAAGGTTTGTTTGATTTCTAATTGCATTTGTTTCGATAATTCAATGAGATTATATCCATACAATGCTTTAATATAAATGTTAATTTCAATAAAACCTTTACGATGCTTTACATTGATACCAGGTAAGCTACGCTGACCAAAAGCATGGGTAATACCCTCTACCAACTCATCGTAAAAGCGTGGGCTTAAAGAATGAATACCAGGAATGGTTCCTAAAGTTTTTGTTGCTACATCAATGATGACAGAATCTGCAATATCAATGGTATCCGTGTCTAAACCATAATTTAATTGATTATCTGAACTCATAGAGATACCTCCTATGGCTGTTGAGGTGTTACTAAATCATCAAAAATAATGTCTTGTACAACTACATCAATAGTTTGAACCTCAATTTCTGTATAAGAGACTAAAGCAGTTTTAATGCGCTCTTGTAGACGTAAAACAACATCAGGAATACGATATCCATACTGAATGCACACATATAGTGTAACTGATATTGCTCCTTCATCGTTAAAGGATATCTTAACACCTTCATGATCGGATTTACGTCTAAAAAAAGTGTTAACGCCATCATTAAAGGTGGAACTCATATGATGAATTCCCTTTGTGTCAAGCGCTGTCATTGTTACAATTGTAGCATATACATCATCATTAATCTTAATCTTACCCGACTCTAGTTCAGTATTTTTCTTGGTCATACTGGCCTCTTTCAAAAAAAGCACCTGTCCCTATATATAATTACATAGACGACAAGTGCTTACAATGCAAATGTTACGATATATGGGGAATAAGATTCCTTGAAAAGATCTTGCCCCAATACATATCAATGAGTATTAGGCACGTTCGATGTATTGTCCTGTACGAGTATCAATACGAAGTACATCATCTACTTCAATGAAGAGAGGTACTTTTACAGTGTAGCCTGTTTCTAATACGGCTGGTTTATTACCACCAGTTGCAGTATCGCCACGGATACCAGGATCTGTTTCAACTACGCGAAGTTCAACAGCTACAGGTAAATCGATACCGATTACGATACCTTGGAAGAACATGATGGATACTTCCATATTTTCAAGAAGGAAGTTTTTAGCATCACCTAATTGTTCAAGGGTAAGTTCAACTTGATCATAAGTTTCGTTATCCATGAATGTATAAGAGCCATCAGATTCATATAAGTATTGCATACGACGACGATCAACATGTGCTTTAGGCACTTTTTCACCTGCATTAAATGTACGCTCAACTACAGAACCAGTTTGCAAGTTTTTCATTTTAGTACGTACGAATGCAGCACCTTTACCTGGTTTAACGTGTTGAAAATCAACTACTTGCCATACATTACCGTCAATTTCAACGGTTACACCTGGACGAAAATCATTACTGGAAATCATCTAACTCTTCTCCTTCTAAATACCTATTTCAATTAACTCTTTTGGACTATGTGTCAACACCTCATAGCCGTCAGATTTGACGATGACACTATCCTCTATTCTCAATCCGATAGTACCTGTTATATAAATGCCAGGTTCTACCGTAATGATCATATTTTCTGTAAATACCGTATCGGATTTAGTATTGGCTACTGGTTCTTCGTGAATCTCAAGACCTACGCCATGTCCAGTACCATGATTAAATTCCTTGGTATATCCATGTTCTTTAATATAATCACGACAAACTGCATCAAGTTCTTTACCAGTAATACCAGCCCGAACTGCAGCTACGCCACGTTTTTGTGCTTCTAAAACTATACCATACAGCTTCTTTTGTAATTCAGAGGCAGGCCCCATTACAATAGTTCTAGTCATATCAGAATGATAACCCTTATATACCGCACCAAAGTCAAAGGTAACAAAATCACCTGCTTCAATGACCTTATCACTGGCTACACCATGAGGCATACTAGAACGATTACCAGAAGCAACAATGGTTGCAAAGGAAGGTTCCTCTGATCCACGTTTTAACATTTCTGATTCTAATATAATGCGCGCTTCGTTTTCTGTCATCCCTACCTTTAGTTGTGGTAGCAAGGCAGCAAAAGCATCATCACCAATTTTAGCAGCTTTACGCAATAAGTCTAATTCGTCTTCACGCTTAACCGCACGTAGTTTTGCAAAATTGATAGATGTAAACTTAAAGCGTTCATCTAATGTATCACATAAAGTTTCATACGTATCCACAGGCATTTGTTTGCCTTCTATACCGAATAAACCTTCGTGAATATGATGTTCATTGAATATATCTACAAGAGTATCCATAACAGTTGTTTCATATTGAATAACTGTGTACCCTTCACATTGTTTTGTTGCTTGTTCAGTATATCTGAAATCAGTAATCATAAAGGCTTTATCTTGAGTAATGATAGCAAAGCCTGTAGTACCAGTAAAGCCTGCAAAATAATGTAGATTTATAGGGCTTATTAAAATGACGCCTGTTAATTCTTGCTCTTTAATATACTGTTGTAGCAGATTTAATCCATTCATAATCTTGCTCCTAGTCTATAAAGTACAATTAATCTTACCATAAAATACCTATATTGAATAGAATTTTATGCTATTTTTTAAAGCCCTCTATCTGTTCAACGGTCAATTCCATTGCAGAACCAACCTCTTCAATGCCACTTAAATCAATATGACCAATCGTAAGACGTTTCAAATATGTTACAGTACCACCTGCAGCACTAATCATGCGCTTAACTTGATGATACTTGCCTTCTTCAATCGTTACATGTACTGAATGTAACGATACAAATTCAATTTCTGCCGGTTTACATTGCGTACCATCTCCAAGAAGAATTCCCTCTTTAATACGTTGTATACCTTCATCAGATAGCGTTCCTTCAAATTCTACGTAATAAACTTTAGGCACATGTTTATTACCATTGATGATAGAGTGTCCCCACACACCATCATTAGTTAATAATAAAAGTCCTTCTGTATCCTTGTCTAATCTGCCTACTGGAACAACTCCCATTTTTATGAATTCTAGAGGGAGTAAATCCATAACAACAGGGTGATTAGAATCTTCTACCGCTGTAACATAGCCCTTTGGCTTATGAAATTTTACATAATATAGTTGAGTAGTACTAACAACCTTACCATCAACAGCAACTATATCAACATCAATATCAATATGAGTATCTTTTTTCGTTGTTATACTGCCATTGATGGTAACTCTTCTATCCTTTATGAGTTGATGGACTTCTTTTCGACTACCATAAGCTTTATTGGCTAATAATTTATCTAGTCGCATTATGCATGACCTTGTAATACATCTACGTGTGCTGTATCATTGAGCAAGTTTAAAATATTATGATCAAATTCTCCCATGCCATTATAGAATATACGATTAATTGCTGTATTACCTTGACTAAAATTCCAACAATGACTAATGGAAATATCTAATAATTTACACAATAATGTTCGTATAGTCCCACCATGACAAGCAATGAGAAGTGTTTCCTCCTCATTATTAACATTGATGAATTCCTCTAGACCTGCCCATGCACGGTCTTGTAAATTCTTAAAGCTTTCACCATTAGGAACCTTAACTAGATGTGGTCGCAAATACATTTCATCTATCAAACCAGGCCAACGATCTTCGATATCTGAAAATAACATAGCTTCCCAATCGCCAAAATTAAGTTCTCGTAAGCGTTTATCTACTGTAATAGGAGTAGTACGTTCACCGCGAATGACTTCAGCTGTAACTAAAGCACGACTCAAATCACTAGATAATATGCGATCAAATTTAACATCTTTAAGAGCCTGACCACATGCCTTTGCTTGATTTAAACCATTTTCATTAAGTGGAACATCTGTGATGCCTTGGTATTTTCCCATTTTGTTCCAATCAGTTTCACCATGGCGCACAATATACAACGTCTTCATAGTCTTCCTATACTTTCAAAATATCTGTTAATTTTTCTACTAACTTAACATTAGTATCATGATCTTTTATTGCAACGCGAACCCATTGATTATTTAATCCCATATAAGAATCACAGTTGCGAACAATCATATTATATTTTTTAAGCGCTTCATTAATCGACTCTGCTGTTATTCCTTCTTGTTCAATGTGGAACAACATAAAATTAGCTGAAGGCGGATATACAGTAATACCATCTATAGTATCTAATGAGTTATACATAAAAAGTTGCTCTTCATGTAATACTTGTTTTGTTCGTTTCACATACTCTACATCATTCAAAGCCGCCTCTGTATAGGATTGAGCTAATGTGTTAACAGACCAAGTGGGAATAAAACTATTTAGTTGCTCAATGATAAGAGGATTGCTGAAAGCAGCACCAATTCGTAGCCCTGGCACGGCATAGAATTTTGTAAAAGAATGAACCACGATAATATTATCAAACTCGTTAACTAGGGAGCGCATGGAGTATTCATTATCTTGTAAGGTATCGTTACCAACAAAATCGATAAAGGACTCATCTATAACAAGTAAACTATTAGCATCTTTCAGCATGCTTGCAATAGTACGAATATGGTTCTTATCAAGTAACGTACCATCTGGATTATTGGGATTACCTAGAAATACAATAATACGACCATCTTGCCCCTTTAACTCAGCTGCAAAAGTTTCTAATGCTAAATAAGGAACCTCAAAATAAGGTTTTCCATGTTCATCTTCCCGTGGTCGATAATAAATATCGCGTACTGGAATTCTACTTGCTTCTAAAGCTGCTTTATATTCAGAAAAACCTGGTGCGGGAACAAAAGCGCCCGTATAGCCAGGTAACCGACAAATTGCATATAATAGCTCTGCCGCTCCATTGCCAACTACAATTTGATTTTTATTCATCCCATAGATATCAGCAATGGCATTTAATATATCATCATTTGTAGCATCCGGATAATGTGATATATATCGCAATTGAGATTCTAATGCAGATAAGCCACGTTGGCTAGGGCCTAGTGGATTGATATTAGCACTAAAGTCAATAACCTCGTATGGTTCAATTCGTTGTTCATGGGCAAACTGAAAAATATTGCCCCCATGTATTTTAGACATACTATTCTCTTTCTATGAAATACTTTATCGTTTAATATAAGTTAATCCTTCATTCGTAGTTTCAACCGTATCTACATAGGTTAATTGTGGCAACTTACGCAAAATCTCATTCTTACAATCATCAATACGACCATAATCAACAGGGAATAATAGTCCCATAATGGTTCCGCTATGAGCGATGATTGTTCCCACACTATTATAAGAATTACCTACATCGTGAAAGTCATATAAATTAGGTTTATATAAAATACGCTGATTGCCAAAGGCACTCAATGTAGCAGCTTGGCCAATGAGCTTTATATCATGCGTTGTAAGACCCTGTTTAAACAAATCAAAGGATTCTTGTATAATAGATTCTTTTTCTAAAATTTTATTTTGTAAATCTGCTTGTTTATTAAAGCTAACTGTATCAATGCTACCGCCTTCGTCAAAAACGAGGATTTTTAAAGGTGGGCACATACCTAATGGCTTAGAGATAGTCCCTTTAATATAATCAAACTGAGTTACACCTTGATAAAAAGAGGCATCTGTAGGCTCTACAGATAGACAAATTTGCTCAAGTTCTTTTAATGATAAATCATAGTCCATGGCCAAAGCTGTAGCCATAGCTGTTACAGAAATATCTGCCGAACTTGAAGCCATGCCTTTTCCTTGTAGAATATCGGATCTTACATACACAGGCGGGCAAATTTGATTTTTCTTTTTTTCTTGGACCAACTCTTGTACTAATTTACGAGCTTGTGCCGATTTTGGTTGAAGTGCACAAAATTCTTTAGAAAAAGGTTGTATTACATTACTCAATGCGTAGGAGTATCGATTAATTGGACATGTCACTAAAAATGACTGACCATCAATAGAACCTTGTAGAAATTCCCCACATGTACCTGGGGCTCTTACATAATAGGTCACATTAAACTCCTTTCACATCAAATAAAGTATACGTTCTAAAAATATTAAAACTTTGAAAATCAAAAATTTAGAGTTAGAACATAGTTGGATTATTAACTACTGTAGCTGATAGTATAGATAAAATTATGCTATATACCAGTATCAATAATACTTCAGTTACTTCCACAACAAATCCATATGTATCACCAGTAGTGCCACCTAACGCTTTTACAATATAGCGGTTTAATAATCGGTTAATAATATACGTAATAATCATGCTAACAATATTGATTTGGAAAATACCTATAGTAGCATATACTAACACACCTAATCCTACCAAATATCCTACATCAGGTGCTGATAAAATTGCATAAGCACCATATAAAAGTGTATATAATACTAAACCGATTAATAGTAATAGAATAGGCATAAAGAACGTAGATATGGTGTTATAAGTAATAACATGTTTAGGTGCTAAATTAGCAAATGCTGCCCCCATCCCCTGTTCTCTAGCATATGGATAGGATCGAATGCTAAAAACCATAGACCAACGGCTCATTAAAGGCATCATAATGAGTGCCATAGGTATAAATTCAGCCGATGGAATCGAAGCTAATAATTGCCATTTCAAAAGTGTAACAAATACAAAAGCAACAACTCCAAAGGAGCCTATACGACTATCTTTCATGATTTCTAGTTTACGTTCTCTTTCACGGCCGGAAAACAAACCATCGCTTGTATCCATCAAACCATCAGCATGAAGGCCACCAGTTATTAAAAACTCAGCCACAACGATAATTAACATCAATGGCATAATTGGAATAAATGGCGACAATACGCCATATAATATAGCCAATATGAGACCAATAATAAGGCCCACATAAGGAAAGGCTACAACAGATTTACCAAAGTCCTCTACAGACCATTCAGTTTGATTTACAATTTTTAAACGCGTTAAAAATTGTAGTGCTATAAAAAAAGGTGTCATTATACATTCATCCCATAGGTAATGACTGTACTAATGATGACCATTAGTATAGTCGTAACATACATCATATAAATTGTTCGAGTAATATGGTTACGGTTTAGCTTTTCAATAGGATCACCCATATATTCACGGAAGGTCATTTTTTTGAAATACTGATTGTAACCACCTAAACGGATATGTAAAGCTCCTGCCACAGGTGCTTCTGCATACCCTCCATTAGGGCTAGGATGTTTTTTTGCATCACGTAAACCGATTTCTATTGCCTTTTTAGCATCAAAGCGTAAAAAGAATGCAGAAATTACAAATAATACAAAGGTAATTCGGGCAGGAATCCAATTTAATATGTCATCAAAGCGTGCAGCTACGCGACCAAAGTACAAGTACTTTTGATTCTTATAGCCTAACATAGAATCCATAGTATTAGCAGTTCTATAAAGAATAGCCCCCATAGGGCCACCGATAATAAAAAAGAAAAAAGGCGCAATAATACCATCTACCGTATTTTCCGCAATCGTTTCCACTGTAGCCCGAGTGATTTCGCTTTCATCTAAGTCTTCCGTATCTCGTCCCACAATCCATGATAAACGTTTGCGAGCATCTACGATATTACCTTGTTTTATTAACTGACTAATGGTAAAACCTGCGCCAGCCAATGAACGTGGAGAAATGGCAATGTAGAGGATCACTACTTCGAAAGCATAGTATACCCATTCGTCTACTACTCCACCTAGCCATAACAATAAAGATACTATGATATATACCGATATAAGAATTAAACCTACTGCAATACCACCGTACCACAATTTCTTCGTATCATTATCAGTGTCTTTATAAAGAACGGCTTCAAAAAAAGATATTATACGTCCAATAATGGCCACTGGATGATATTTACTATTGGGATCTCCAATAATTAAATCCAATAAAAATGCTAAAACTGGTATGCACACAAAGTTATACTTTGAAAACCAGTGAAAAATTGCTAAATGTTCCATATATCTCCTCTACTATCCCAAGGTAGACATAATATAATCCATATCTAGATGTTCCTCCACAATATCAGCTAAGCGATTATATGCCGCATTTTTATGGTCAAAATAATGGAATACTACATCTAATGGTTGTAATCCCTTGCGTTCACGTAATTGATTGATAATAAAACGTCTAAACTCGTCATTATCAAATACACCGTGAATATATGTACCCATTACTTGATGATTACCATCAATAAAACCATCAATAACATTGACAGCCTCTTCACTGCGACTTGTAATTGTAAAGCAACGAGACACCGAATCTGCTAGTGGCGTAGTATCCCCCATATGAATTTCATAGCCTACTAATTTTTCACCCCTGAAAGTACCATTTAAAAACTGTAAATTAGATACATTGAATTGTACTTGATGGGTAGTTTTTTGAGCCTTCATAGTCGTGGAGGATTCAACAAGGCCAAGTCCTTCAATTTCCTCGATATCACCTTCCATATGATGCGGATCATAAATAGTTTTACCTAACATTTGGTTACCGCCACAAACACCGATAATAGGTGTACCTTGAGCAGCCAATTTTTTGATTTCATCAGCAAAGCCTGTATCACGTAAATATGTTAAGTCAGCCAATGTATTTTTAGAACCAGGTAATATAATTAAATCTGGCGTACCGATAACATCTCCAGGGCCTACAAAACGGACAGATACATCTGGCTCATAATTAAGTGCATCAAAGTCTGTAAAATTAGAGATTTTAGGTGTTTGCATAACTACGACCTGAATATCTTTAGTACCACTATTGCGTTTGTTCTCTAATGCAACAGAATCTTCTTCATCAATATCGAGGTTCTCAATGGCAGGAATAACACCTACCACTTTTTTACCTGTTTTTTCTTCAATAAATGTAAGAGCTGGTTCTAATAGTTTGATATCACCACGGAATTTATTGATAACGATACCTTTAATAAGATCGCGTTCTTCTGGTTCTAATAATTCTAAGGTACCAACAATGGACGCAATAGCACCACCTCGGTCAATATCTGCAATGAGAAAAACTGGAGCTTGAGTCATCTTGGCAATACGCATATTTACAATATCATTTGCTTTTAAGTTAACTTCTGCAGGACTACCGGCACCTTCGATAACCATCATATCAAAATTTGAGTCTAAGAAATCAATAGATTCTTTAACCTTATCTAAAGCGGTTAGTGAATATTTTGTATGATATTCTTTGGCACTATATACGCCAACAGGTTTCCCCATCAATACAACTTGAGACGATTGATTTCCTGTAGGTTTTAATAACACAGGATTCATTTGAACAATTGGATCAATACCAGCGGCTTCGGCTTGAGCGACTTGAGCACGGCCAATTTCATCGCCCCATTTTGTCACATAAGAATTGAGGGCCATATTTTGTGCTTTAAAAGGAACGGTCTTAAAACCTTTTCTATAAAAAATACGGCATAATGCAGTACAAAGAATACTTTTACCTACATTAGAACTCGTTCCTTGAAACATGATTTTCTTAGCCATTTATATGAACCTCCTGTGATTTCAATTCAATGGTAACACCACTAATTGTTAAATAGAGTTTATCTGCAACAGAAGCTACTGCTCGATTCACACGACCAGCAATATCTCTAAAATATCTAGCCAGTTTATTATCCGGCACAATACCTAACCCAATTTCATTGGTCACAAATATAACTGTTTTACCTTCACATGATTGTATCGAGTCTAATAAAGTGTCTAATTCTGAAAGTATTGTCTGTTCTAATCTATTAGCATCTTCTTGACCACGAATGGAGCCATAAGCCATCATGTGATTGGTAGTGAACATGGTTAAACAATCTATAAGAATTACATCTGCTGATTGACTGATATTTTCCCATTCATCAGCTAAATGTAAAGGTACTTCAAAATTATTCCATATTTTTCCTCGTCGCTCTTGATGTTTTTTGATGCGATCCACCATTTCCTCATCAAAAGCTTGGCCCGTAGCTACATAAGCTTTTGGCCCCTTTGTAGCCAATGCTAAACGTTCAGCAAATTCACTTTTTCCACTGCGTGCCCCACCGGAACACAATATAATTTGTGATTTCATAATGCACCTATACAAGAATTTATAATTTCAGTATCATTATAAGTATAACAAAGGAGCGATACTATGGAAATTATGAATATGAAACTAAAAATGATGGCTACGCTATGGGATAATACATATCGTGTTGCCATCGATGACGGACAAGGTAAATATATTGGTAATGCACGAGTAGTAGTGAATGTTCCTCTACCACCAGAAGCTTTACCTGAAAATGCACCGCAAGTTGAAGCACAACTATTAGTATTAGTTGAAGACTTTGATTTCGGCGCTGATAAAATTATAAACTTTGAAACAACATTAGCCAATTTATTAAGAGAAAAATTCCGTTATGAAATTCCTCATATCTTCTTTTACTATCCTAGCCCTCAAGATGTTTTAAACCAAACAATTTCACAATAGGTCTATAACGAGCAAAAAGCTATGTAAAATACATAGCTTTTTTTGTTTATTCAGCTCCAAGTTCTTCCTCTACACGACACAAGATAAAGCAAAGGTCGGATAGACGATTTAAGTATTTTAAATTAGATTCGTGAACACTTTCACCAGCGTCTAATACTCGCCATAAAGCGCGTTCCGCACGTCGAGTAATCGTTCTAGCTACATGTAAATAAGCAGAAGATTGTTTTTCACCGGGAATGACAAAACTAGATAAAGGTTCTAACTTTGCATCAAAGCGATCAATAACTTTTTCTAAATGCTTTACATATTGCTCAGTAATTACCGGAGCAGTATTTAAACTTGCAATATCAGCCATTAATGTCCATAAGTTTCGCTCAATATCGTATAATTCAGCAGCAACACGTGGATTTTCAGCATAAGCGCGAGCCAATCCTAAAAAAGCTTGTAATTCATCGATTGTACCATAAGCTTCTACGCGTAAAGATGATTTCTGTACACGTTCTCCCGTGTATAAACCAGTTGTACCAGCATCACCTGTTTTTGTATAAACACTACTTGCCATATGATTACCTCCTATAGATATACATGGATGTAGAAATAAAAGCTAAATGATCCCAACCTTGAGATTATTTGTATTCAGGGAACCAAAGATGAATTTCACGAGCAGCAGCTTCTGGAGAATCAGAAGCATGTACTACGTTAGCATCCATTGTTAGGGCATAGTCACCACGAATACTACCAGGGGCAGCATCTACAGGATTTGTTGCTCCGTTTAAAGCACGTACGGATACAATTGCGTTCTCACCAGCTAACACAAAAGCAAGAACTGGGCCTGATGTAATAAAATCAACTAATTCACCAAAGAATGGCTTTTCCTTATGTTCTGCATAGTGTTCTTCCGCTAATTCACGAGGTACTTGTAAGAGTTTTAATGATTTAATAACAAGGCCTTTACGTTCATAACGGCTAAGGATTTCACCACTTAATTGACGTTTAACTGCATCTGGTTTAATTAAAACTAATGTTTCTTGCATGATACCCTCCAGTAGATACTAATTATAATATTACCTTTTCTTTATACTTTGGATTCATAGCTTGTTTCTTTAACTTTTGAATACGTTCTTCCGTGCGAGGATGTGTACTAAAAAGATTGCTCAAGCTTTCACCAATTCCCATCATAGGGTTAATAATAAACATATGGGCTGTAGCATTACTTGCATTAGGCAATGCACCATGTTTAGAGTAGTAGTCAATTTTTGCAAGTGCAGAAGCCAGTGCTAATGGGTTGCGACACATATCTCCGCCTCCCTCATCAGCTAAAAACTCACGAGTACGGGAAATACTCATCTGAATAAGACCAGCTGCGATAGGTGCAATAATG
Organism: Veillonella sp. 6_1_27; assembly: GCF_000163735.1. Lineage (NCBI taxonomy): Bacteria > Bacillati > Bacillota > Negativicutes > Veillonellales > Veillonellaceae > Veillonella > Veillonella sp. 6_1_27. The sequence continues at coordinate 315,631 of NZ_GG770215.1, read as the reverse complement.
ATCGTACCAAGAAGCGCCAAAGGGTTAGTGCCTTCTCGATCATCGGAGCGCCCAAATATGGCAGTGAATTGAAGTATATTGGCTATCATAGAAATAGCACCAGCCATCATAGCTGCAATTGTACTAATCAATGTATCTCGATTCTTAACATGTGTTAATTCATGTGCAAGCACACCTTCTAATTCTTCATCAGTTAATAGACGTTGGATACCTTCTGTAACAGCAACTGCTGCATGACTAGGATTTCTACCTGTTGCAAATGCATTCGGTACTTCACTGGGAATGATATAAACCTTTGGCATTGGTAAATTACCATTTTTAGTCAATTTCTCTACCATTGCATATAGTTTTGGATTAGACTGTGCAGTAACAGGTTGAGCATTGTATTGGGCTAAAACGATTTTATCGCTGTACCAATAAGACATAAAATTCATACCCATGGATATGACAAACATCATAATCATACCGCTTCTGCCGCCAATCATATCACCAATAACCACTAAAATGGCCGTTAGCGTAGCTAACAAAAGTGTTGTTTTTATATTGTTCATAGTTTCCTCCAATTATTGTTATGGACTATGCCTAACACTATAATTATACCATAAACTATATAATTAACGCTCCAGTTGTATCAGCTTCTAAGCAATATATTTTATTTTCAATCTCATTTGCTGTGAATACAGCCCCCATAGCCTTTGCTACCTCTTGTACATGAGCTTTATCAACATATGCAATTAGAGTAGAACCCGATCCACTGATAGTTGCACCGTAAGCTCCAGCAACTTTTGCGGCTTCAAAAACTTCATCACAATGAGGAATCAATGTCTTACGATAAGGTACATGCAAGTTGTCATCTAAGGCAACAGATAAATTACTTAATTGATGCGTAATTAAGCTTGTTACAAATAATGAAGCATGACTTACATTTTGTACAGCTTCTTTGAATGGAATATGATTTGGTAGCACAGAACGAGCATACTCAGTAGATACCATGACTTCTGGTACTACAACAGCAAAATGTAGCTCCGGAGGAATAGAAATGACCGTGTTTAGTACCTTATTTTTTAAACCTGTAGCACAACATAAATTTCCGTAAATAGCTGGCGCTACATTATCTGGATGACCTTCCATACGATTTGCTATAACCAGTAACTCTTCTTTTGAAAGTGGATGCTTTACTAATGCGTTCGCCAGTAAAAGTCCCCCTACTATAGCCGTACTACTACTACCTAGTCCACGAGAGGGAGGAATCAAGGTTTCAGAAGTTATATGACCATATCGAATTGGTTCTTGAGCAGTAGCAAAAACTTGATCCATAGCGAAACCAATTAGATTCTTTTTAGGATCTTCAGCGCGTAAAATATCTGCACCAAAACCTTCAAAAGTATATGTATATTCTGTAGCATTTTCATCTGGTGTAAAGCTGAATATATTATAAAGATTTAGTGCTAATCCTAAGCAATCAAAACCTGGGCCACAGTTTGCACTAGTGGCAGGTACTTGTACACGAACAGTATTCATAATTAAGCTTCCATAATACGAATAACACTATTAACAGCCTTAACGGAGCGCAAGCTATTAAAAGAGTCTATAAGATTTAAAATATAAGATCTTGGGCATTTAGATGTAACAATGGCAAGAACTGCAGTTTCTGGATCCATATTTCGTTGAACGATGGATAAAACAGAAATTTTTTGTTCTGCTAATTTTGCAGAGATTTTTGCTAGAACACCTGTTTTATTATCCACTGCTAAACGCAAGTAGTAGCTAGATTGGATTTTACCTGGAGAATAAATATCTTTTTGATCATAATAGAACGGTTTCAAGCGCCCTGTTTCATTATAAGAGACATTCTTTGCCACTTCCATTATGTCAGATACTACAGAACTACCTGTCGGTAAGCTACCTGCACCACGACCATATAGCATGACATCATCGATACCATTGCCCTTAACATAAATTGCATTGTAGGATCCTCGAACAGATGCTAATGGATGTGTCGTAGGAATAAATGCAGGATATACATTTAAAGATAATCCTTGAGCAGTTTCTTTAGCAATACCTAATAATTTAATATTGTAACCAAACTCTTTCCCAAATTTTATATCTTCAGTATCAATACAAGTAATACCTTCTACAGTTACATCTTCAAAGAAAATACGACGGTTAAAGCTAATAGATGCAAGGATTGCCAATTTACGAGCTGCATCAAGGCCTTCTACATCAGCTGTAGGATCTGCCTCTGCATATCCTAAATCTTGTGCTTCTTTTAATACATCTTGGTAGCTTAAACCTTCTTCAGACATTTTAGTCAAAATAAAGTTTGTAGTACCATTCATAATACCAATGATTTCAGTAATACGATTACCGGCTAACGATTCATATAATGTGCGGATTATAGGAATACCACCTAGAACAGATGCTTCAAAACGTAGATCTACCCCATTTTTACTCGCTAAGTCTAATAAGTATGGACCAGCTTCTGCTAATAAGTCTTTATTGGCAGTTACCACATTCTTCTTAGCTTTTAAAGCTCCTTCTACGCAATCCTTAGCAAAGCTTGTACCACCCATCAATTCCACTACCATTTGGATGGAATCGTCTTTTAACACTTCATCAATATCAGTTACATATTTAGCTGTTTCTGGTAATGTAATATGACTATATTTTTCTGGATTTCGTACATAAATTTTTGAAATTTCAACATTGACACCTGTACGATTTTTAATTAATTCAGCATTGTCTTGCAATAAGTTAAAAGTACCTTGTGCAACAGTACCAAAACCTAATAAAGCAATTTTTATAGTGGTCATAATCGTCCTACTCTCTTAATTAGCCTATGCTTGGCCTAAAATTTCTACCTTGATAATACCCTTCATAGAGCGAATATCTAGCAATAAATCTTCTAATGAACCTTGTAAATCCTTGGTTTCAAAAGAAATGCTACTATTCGCAATGCCTTGTAATGGAATATCTTGATTAATCGTTAAAATACTACCGTTACGTTCAGCAATGGCTTTCAAAACGCTTGATAACATACCAGATTCATTTGACATAGAAACATAAATACTAACAATTTTCCCTTGAGCAATTTCAAAAAATGGAAAAACATAATCCTTGTATTTATAATACGCAGATCGACTTAAATCCATTTTTTCAACTGCTTCGTTAATTGTTTTAACCTCACCTAGTTTTAGAATTTCTTTTACTTTTATCGTCTTTTTTATAGCCTCTGGTAAAATATCTTCTTGAACCAGATAAAATTTATCTTTTTTTGGTTTAGACATAGAGCACACTCCCTTATTGTTCTCTTGAAGTTTCTTGGGCAACGAATTGTCGTCCATATAATGTTAATACTGCATACATACCGATGAAGAATGGCATATATTCAGCCACAACACGCCATCCTACAGCGATGATGCCCACTGTTCCATTAGGTACAAAGGCACTAAATAATACTACAAATAGACCTTCTGCAATGCCTGTTCCCCCTGGGGTTGGTGCAAAATACAAAATAAGATTTAATAAAATCATGCGATCTAAAATATCGATAATAGGAATATCTGGTGTGAAAGCATACATTAAAGCGGGTGCAATACAATATAAGCATAATAAACTCAAACCAGATTCAATAAAAACTATTAAAGATTGGACAGGTTGTTTATAAAGTAAACCAAGACCTTGATTTAATGTTTCTAATTTAGAAAGCCAATCTTTAGTGTTATGTGCTTTAAATCGTTGTGCTAGATTATAGACAAATTGACGCATATATTTAGTCTGTAATATATAAGTTCCCACTAAGGCCGCTATAACAGCAAGCACGGCAAAAATCAAAAGCATATCACGAGAGATATATGGAATTTCAATAGCATCTCGTAAGAATACTAATGGCAGCATAATGACCAAAAACATAATGGAAAATACGGTACGTATTAATACAATCGGTGTACCTTTAGATATAGGTACGCCATAACTTCTCAACACCAGTACTTGCGCGACAGCACCCCCGCTAGCTCCAGGTGTCAACATAGCCATAAAATAATTACTAAAAATAACTCGTAGCACTGCTCGTATCGATAACTTGTAACCACCAATTTTTACGAGCCTTTGAAGTCGTAATCCATCAAAATACATACCTGCTACTAAAGCAACTACAGCTAATAATAAGGAAATACTATTAAAAGATGATATGGCTTTCAATGCATCTAAATCAATAGTATAGTAAATGATACCAATTGATACAGCCAACAACAAGAGAAACATAAAGATGCCTCTCTTCATCATTTTACTCATACCAAGTCTCCATAATTAATGAGCTCTATATCATGTTGACTTATATATAATCGCGTATGACTGGAACAGAGTGCTTGCAACTCATCTTCCCAATGATAACCCCAATTATAAAGCTTACTAAGAATACTACTATTACTACCTGGGTGAACCATCAATTCATGGGTACCAGAATGTTTATTTACCGCTTTTAGGATACCCATTAGAGATTTCTGATTTATATGGCCTCCATTTACCATGCCCCAAAAATATTGGGTTGTAGTCATACAATTATTTCGTATGATTGGTCGCGCATTAGCCGCAACCGTTGATAAACCAACTTTACCAAGAAATCGAATTGGGGAATACATATAATTCATAAAACCAGTAGACTCATCGGGTATACGTATAGCATGTATACCAAAGGATTTTGCCTGTTCAATCACAATTGGCAATACCGTTGGTAGAACATGCATATGTTGATGTCCATCAATATGAGTTACCCTTAAGCCGGTATCCATTATTTGAGCTATTTGTCCATGAATCTCTTTACGTAATTCACTATAATTGATTTTGCCAGAGTAAATACGTTTAATAAATTCTACATAGTTCTCTGGAAATACACCTTCTGGTGTGAGAAGTGATGAAACTTCTGATGGATCACATACTGGTTTCACCCCACCTACCAAGGTAATATGAATACCAATGCCCAACTTAGGGTTTTGTTTTGCCATACTTACGGCTTCTGTAAAAGCTTCTCCTCCTGCCATTAAAGAGGTACTGGTAATAATACCCCTACGATGACCATCAATAATACCAGCATTAACTGCACTATGAAGGCCAAAATCGTCTGCATTTACAATTAATTTGGACATAGTTATCTTCCTTTTCATGAAAAAAAGGGAGAACTTTGTTCTCCCACAAAGGATATATGTTATTGTACCAAATACACAACTAAAAAATCAATACAAAAGCCCTCTACTTGTATACTAGTAGAGGACTTTTTATAAGGTCATAAATTTTTATCATATATACTAAGGCATCAATTGTTCTTGTACTTTATACATACATAATGCAGCAGCTACGCTTACATTTAAGGATTCCATATCACCATACATAGGAATCATAATACGATTTGTACATAGATTCATAACCTCTGGTGTTACGCCATTCCCTTCGTTTCCTAATACTAGCATAGTTCGCTTAGCATAACGTACAGTATGATAAGGATTGGAATGTTCTAAAGCAGTTACATAGGTAGTCATATTAGACTCAGTTACCATATCATGTAACAGAGATAAGGTAATATCCTCATATAAAGGTATTTTATGTAAGGCGCTCATAGTACTGCGCACTGTCTTGTCATTAAAAGGGTCCACAGTTCCTTTCATCAAAAATATACCTTTTACACCTGCTGCAACTGCTGTACGAATTATGGTACCTAGATTGCCAGGATCTTGAACTCCATCTAATGTAATATATAAGCCATCATCAATGTGAATGCTTTCCATATCGTATTTTGGTTTTGATACAATAGCAACTACACCTTGTCCATTTACGGTATTATCCACCTTATCAAATATTGGATCTTGTGCAATAAATTTAGGTACAAATTGAACAGTATCTAAGTCTAATAAATCTAATACATGTTTATCTTGCGCTTTAGATTCACGTATAACAATTGTTTTTACTGCCCCCATAGCTGCAATATCTCGAATAGATCGAATACCTTCAACAATGTACTCTCCATATTTTTGGCGATTTTTACGCTGCCCTAATGAGATAATTCGCTTAATGGTCTTATTATCTTTAGATTGGATACATTCCATACTAACTCCCACTGTGTTGATTATTCCAGAGATTATAAAAGGTCCCTTTTAAGTTGATAAGTTCATCAAAAGATCCTATTTCTATTATTTTACCATATTCCATATACACTATTTTATTGGCATCTTTTACTGTTGAAAGGCGATGAGCAATACTTACAATTGTTTTACTACCTCGAATATTTTCAATACTTGCTTGAATTTGCTTCTCCGTATGACTATCAATGTTAGCCGTTGCTTCATCTAACAATAGAATAGGTGTTTTTTTAATCAAGGTACGGCCAAAAGCCAACAATTGCTTTTGCCCATCAGATAGTAAGGAGCCTAAATAACCAACCGGTGTGTCATACCCTTCCGGAAGGTGTTCAATCATAGAATGCAAGTTAACTTGTTTTGCTGCATTGACCATATCCTCATTAGAAATTGATGTATCAAAAAGTGTTAAATTATCTCTAATGGAACCCTTAAATAGATAAGCTTGCTGAAAAACATATCCCATTAAATGACGAAGTACAGAACTATCATATTGGGCAATATTTATACCGTTAATATAGATAGCCCCTCTTGTTGGTTTGTAGATTCCCATCAACAATGACAAAAGTGTTGATTTACCACTACCAGAAGGCCCTACAATACCTATGAATTCTCCAGCTTTAATAGTGAATGTAAAGTCCTCTAGCGCATAAACGTCGTTATTTTCATAGGAAAACCATACATGCTCGAATTCAATCGTCTCTATATATTTAAATTCATCAGGAACTTCATTAGCCATCTGACGCTCTTCTTCCTCTAATAAGGGAACTAATCTTTCAGCACCAGCTAATGCGCTTTGTAGAGAGTTATATTTATCTGCAATTTCCTTTAATGGTTGGAAGAATCGGTCCATATATTGTATAAAGGCAAATACTGTACCAGCATCAGCTACGGAGTCTATTAAATTCGTAGTTGTAAAAATAACAATTAACGCAACAAAGAATAGACCATCTACGAGCGGTCTAAAAATAGAAAATGTGGTAACCTCAAAAAGACCTGCTTCTAAGAAACCTTTATTAACAGTATTATAACGTTCCTCAATTGCTCTTTCGCCACCATAGGATTTTACGATTACAATATAATTTAACAGTTCCTTGATGCTTGCATTAGAAGCAGCTACAGAACGTCTTACCTGACGGAATGCTTTGCGAGAAAACTTTTGAAACACCCAAATAATTCCACCCATTATAGGTAGTAAAATTGTCATGATTATTGCTAAAGGTACATTAATGGCATACATAAATCCTAATATACCAATAATCATTAAACCGCTACTTGCCAAATTCAGAATTACATCTGTATATAATGTACGTAATGACTCTACATCATTAGTAATGCGAGTTACCCAATTCCCAATTGGCAACTTATAGAACTCATCATGTGGTTTATTAAGAATCTTTTGGAATATAATACTACGAATATTATAGATAATTTTTTGACCAAAACTTTTTAAAAAGTAATTCTCTACAAAGATAAACAATACACTACCAATTATAGTAAAGCCATACATTAAAGCATAGTATTCAATAACAGCGATATCATTAGTGGCAAATCCAAGATCGATAACTTGCTTAGTTAAATATGGGCGTAAAAGTAATAGTACTAAATTTCCTGCGAGCGCAACCGTTGCTAAAAATAGAATACCTAAATAAGGCTTAATGTAGCCAGTTATATAGGAGAATAGAGCCCAGTCATTTCTTAGATCACGCTTCTTCATGATGGCCCCCTCCATTCTGCGCTTCATATAAGGTACGGTATAAACCATTGTTACCTAATAATTCTTCATGAGTACCTTCTTCTACGATACGCCCCTCATCAAATACTAGTATTTTATCTGCTTTCTCTACAACCTCTAATCGTTGTGAAATACATAGAATCGTCTGATCTTTTACATTATGTAATGAATTTAATATGGTTGTAACTGTTACTGCATCTAAAGCGGAAAAACAATCATCTAGTAATACATATGGCGCATTTTTATAAAAGCCGCGAGCCATATTGATTCGCTGCTTCTGTCCACCTGATAAATCATGACCTTCTTCAGCAAGCTCATGTAAATCATCGTTTAACAAATCGCCTAAATCTCTATATAAGTCTGCCTTTTGTGCTGCCAACTCTACAGTTTCATGCATGGATAAATCTTTACCAAATTTAATATTATCAGCAATGGTCATACTTAATAGGTAAGATTGTGTCGGCACATAAGCAATTGAGTTTCTAAGCTTTGATAAAGAAACAGTAGCTAAATCTTGACTGCCAAAATAAATAGATTTTTCCGGACACTCTTGTAATCCAATAAGCAATTTAAACAATGTACTTTTGCCAGAACCGGGTTTACCAACTAAACCAATAAAAGAACCTTTTGGTATTGTCGTTGTCAACTGAGATAATGCATGCCCTTTAGAGTTTTCATAAGTAAAATCTAAGTATCGAATATGAATATCCTCAAGCGGCAGTACTTCATCGGTATCATCTATTGTTTCTGTAGGCAAATGTAAGAAATCCATAATACGATCTAAAGAAGCAAGACCTTTTTGTACAATAGAAATAAGGCCACCAAAGCCTATTAAAGGCCCTACAATTAACATTATAAACGAATTGATGGTAACAAATTCGCCTATAGTCATTTTACCTTCTACAGCTAAATGTCCACAAATAAAAATACTAATACTGATACAGATAAAGGGTGCAATTCTTGTTAACGGTGTTAATATTGCATCTAGTAGTGCAACATCCATATTCTTCTTATAATTAAGTTTATTTATTTTTTCAAAAGAATTAGATATAATGCTTTCACGATTAAATGCTCGAATAACATCCATTCCTTGAAATAACTCTTGTCCAAACTCTGTTAAATCGCTATAAGTAGCTTGTGCACTACGTTGTTTAGTACGTAGCTTTCTGCCTAATACAAATATAGTCACAATAATTAAGAATACAGGTGTCATAATTTTAAAAGCTAATACAGTATTAATCTTTTGAATTAATATTATGGAGCCCACAACGGAATAGAAAATAATATCCACTACAATCATTACACCTAGACCAAGGGCAACACGTAACGATGTTACATCGTTAGTCATGAGCGCCATAACCTTACCAGGTCCATTAGCCTCATAGTACGTTGTTTTTACTTGTAATGCTTTACGACACAAAATCTCACGAAAAAGATACTCCATGCGACGAATAGATCCTAATAGGGTTCTACGTGAAATAACTTTCAAAATAGTGATAATAATAAATAATAAAATAAAATAATAAATATAAGTAACTAAACCTTCCTTATTATTGCTCAATGTATCTATAGCATTGCCAATGAATTGAGGAACAAATAAAAAAGCCACATCAATTGCCATCAACATAGTTAAGCCAATGGCATAGATCCAGCCTTCACGCCGGAAAAACTGCATAAATAAATCTATTGGTTTCATAGGTCCTCTCTAATATATTTTATTAAGTCTAATTAAAATCATTACCTATATAATCATTAGTATTATTATATTGTAATTGAATTTGAATCAATACTGTAAAAGCTAAATCAACAAACTTTATTATGTTAACTTTACTCTTTATAGTATACACATTTTTTATAATACATTAATACACCTATATGTATAATAGTTAGATTAAATATTTTTATCACAGCAGCAGTTGTATTTCAACAATATAAGTTAAATGACCTCTTTAAATTTTAATGGTAATCAATCTTAAAGTTTTTTCTAAATTAATACTATATCGAATTTTTTAGTTTACTTATAGTAATGTAAATGTTATACTATGCATATAAAGAAATTTTATCTTACATAATTAGAATTAAAACTCTTAGGAGGAATAAAACATGGAAAAACGTACTGGCGTAGTAACATTTGCAGGTGGCCCTATCACATTAGTTGGCCCAGAAATTAAAGTAGGTCAACAAGCTCCAGACTTCACTGTATTGAGTAATGACTTGCAAGCTAAAACTTTAAAAGACTTCGAAGGTAAAGTAAAAGTTATCTCCGTTGTTCCTTCCCTTGATACAGGTGTTTGTGATGCTCAAACTCGTTGGTTCAACCAAGATGCAACAGCTCTTTCCGAAGATGTAGTCGTATTGACAATTTCTATGGACTTACCATTCGCTCAAAAACGTTGGTGTGGTGCTGCGGGCGTAGATAAAGTTATTACTTTGTCTGACCACAAAGATGCTTCCTTCGGTGAAAACTACGGTTTCTTGATTGAAGAGCTTCGTCTTTTAACTCGTGGCGTTGTAGTAATCAACAAAGATAACAAAGTAACTTATGTTGAATATGTACCAGAAGTAACTCAAGCAGTTAACTTCGATGCTGCATTAGAAGCTATTAAGGCCGATATCTAATTTTAAGATTTTGCTAATAGCTTAATATAGAGGCAAAAAGACCGTACGTTGTACGGTCTTTTTATATGTCCTATTGTAAATTATTATTTTATTTGGAGTATGTATGTGGATTCGTATTTCTCAGCTTATATTAACCATTAAAAATATTGCACTTATTGGTGTAGGCATTGGTTTATGCATTGCTTTAATCAATAGTTTAGTAAACTTTGGTTTTATTGCATGGGCCAATATTCAAGGCTATAGTACTTATTCATTATTGATTGAAGAGATAATTACCTTCTTTCTCTACTTTGAATTTATTGCACTCATAATTAAGTACTTTAAGAATAACTTCCATTTTCCTCTCGATTTCTTCTTATATATTGGCATTACCGCCATTGTTCGTTTACTAATTATCGATCATGAATCAGCTTTGGACATGTTATTATGGTCTATTTCTATTCTAGTCCTAGTTTGTTGCCTAGTACTAGTAGAAAAATTTCTTAATAACAAATCGTAATAGCATAAAAGAGACTCTACACATCAGTAGAGTCTCTTTTATTTTAACACTTTTACGTTTTAACACTATCGACTAGCATCTTAGAAAATATTTTTAGCGTAATTAGCGTACTTAGTTTCTAATTCTTCCATTTTATCATTCATTTCGATTTGTAATTGGGATGCTAAATCATATTCACCATCATTAAGTGCATCGATTAAACGAGTGAATAAGGATTTACGATCGTCACTATCTTTAGCAAGGTAGAAACGTAAGTCATTAACTTCTGCAAAGCGTTTATCATCTACACTATTTCGGCTATCAGTATGAATTGCAACCATGCTACGAACTGTATCCAAATTATTTGGAATTAAGCGATTAGCCAATACTAGTTTCCAACGTTTAAGAATGGAGGCAATAAAGGAGTCCATTAAATCTTTAGCAAATGCATTGCCTTGAGCCAATGTTTCTACTAATTCAGGATTATTTTGATAACCCTTTATATTTTCCCATACAGTAGCTGGAGCAACACCAAACATTTGATTACGTTCTTCTTGTGTAAAATCATCAAATACATCTTTTTCAGTACGGTATGCACGATTTGTAGCAAGATAATCAGATGTTTCACCTACTTCTTTGGAAAGCTCTGCTTCCAATTGAGCTTGTGTTTTACCAGATGTAATAGCATATTTCATACCATCAAATGCAGAAATAAAGATTAATGCTAAAGCAGTATATGTATTAGTGTAAGGATTTGGAGAACGCAATTCATAACGTGTCGCCATAGGATTATCGATATCTCGAATTAAACCGCAAAGGATTGTACGGTTACGGCTAGGTTCAGATGGATCAGTACCTAAAGATGTAACAATACATACTGGCGCTTCAAACCCAGGTTTTAAACGGTTTAAAGAATCTGTTGTAGAGCTGATGAATGGATTAATAGCTTCATAGTGTTTTAAAAGTCCCATAATTGCACCAATGCCTAAAGAGCTAGCAGATTCTTTACGCATATCTTCTGGGCTAAATAAGTTAACAACTTTACCAGATTTTAATTTAGCCATAACACCAAAATGAGTATGTTCACCAGAACCAGCTACACCAATTATTGGTTTTGCATTAAATGTTACATCAAGACCATTTTCACGGAATACTTCACGAACAATGATACGAGCTTGTAATTCATTATCTGCTGTTTGTAATGGATTATTTGAGAATTTCCAGTCGATTTCTAATTGTTCTAATACAACTGCTTCATGACCATCTTCATCAAGTTTAGCTTTAACGCCACCTACTTCTTTATGACCCATTTCAGCAACCATACCATATCTATCAAGACGTTCAACAGCTTGTTCTAATGCAGTGCGAACTGTACCATGAGTACGTTGCCAGTATTGTTCTTGTAATTTTTGGGATACGGATAATTCTTTTTTTGTAACTGTTCTAGATGGAGTTTTTACCCAGAATTCTAGTTCTGTTGCAGATGTGAAAATGATATCTACAACTTCATCAGCTTTCACATGCGGCATACCAGGTAAGCCATGTTCTTTAATCAAAGCCAATAATTCAACACGAACATAGTCGCAGCTGCGTTTTAAAATAGAACGAGAATCTACATAGCGATAGTTATGCATCAAGAATGCAGGAATACGAAGTGTACCAGTTGGTAAGCCTGTAACAGGATCAATATTTTCGTAGTTGTAATCAACAAACCAGTTTACACTTGGATCGCCCCACATATCTACACGAGCATTATTTAATGTAGCAATATTTGTAAGTACTACAGAGGAACCATCTGTTTGAACAGCACGACCTTCAAAGAAAGATTCGTAGTCATCGAAGAATGCTGACATAGGAATCTTTTCATCAGTATCATTACCTGCTAAGTCAATACCTACAAGAGATACGAACTTGATTTCAGGATGTTGTTCTAATAATGCAAGAACGCCTTCTTTCCCATATTGACCCGCTGGAATGTAATATAATAATTCGTTAGTTGTCGACATATTTGTTCCTCCTAAAAGAAAAAGACTCCAACAAATAAATATATAAATCTATATATCTAAAGTGGAGTCTTCGTTGACCAATTATTTTATTGAGTTCATATTATCATATGTTGAAAATATATGTCAATAACTTTCTATAGAATTTCATTATTCTCTTAAAGTTACATCTAACACACCCAATACTATCAACTCTAATCAATAACTGTATATAGAATGGTCGTTGATATCACTATATATTATCCAAGTAATTCTTTAACAATATTATTGACAACCTTACCATCTGCACGCCCTTTTGTTTTTGGCATTACATGTTTCATAACATTGCCCATATTTACGTTATCACCACATGCAGCAATGGCTTCTTGTACAATTGTACGAATTTCATCTTCTTTCAATTGCTCTGGTAAGTATTTTTGCAATACAGCCATTTCTTCTTTTACATGACTAATTAAGTCCTCACGTCCCGCTTTTTCAAATTCTGTTAAGGAATCTTGACGAGTTTTCATTTCTTTAGCTAAAATGCCAAGAATGCCAGCATCATCTAGCTCAATTTTGTCATTGATTTCTGTATTTTTTATGGCACTATTGACCATACGAATTACAGATAACGCTGTTTTACCTTCTTCACGAGCTTTCATAGCTGCTTTCATATCTTCCTTTAATTGATCTTTTAAACTCATATTTCCTCCTTATGTATATAATAAAGAAACCCTAATTCTGGATTTCATAAAGCCATGAAAAGGCAGAATTAGGGTAATCATCTTATGCTCTGAATTTGCGTTTTCTTGCTGCTTCAGATTTTTTCTTTCTTTTTACGCTTGGTTTTTCATAGTGTTCGCGTTTTCTTACTTCAGACAAAACACCCGCTTTTTGGCAGGAGCGTTTGAATCGACGAAGAGCACTTTCAAGCGTTTCGTTTTTACCGACTTTGATTTCAGACATCTATATCCCTCCCTCCAAAAATAATCTCGGGAAGTGCTGATAATTTACATACGCACATATAATATTATATGTATAGGTATAGATGTTGTCAATATTTTCAAGTATATTTTATAGGTTTTTTAATGAGTATTATAAAAAGAATGCATAATACTCAAAATTAGGCTTCTGGCCAGCCCATCTCTTCTCCACCTAAAAGGTGTGCATGCATATGGAATACAGTTTGGCCTGCTTTTTCACCAGTATTAAAAATTAAACGATATCCATCTTTAGAGATACCAAGCTCTTTTGCTACATCACGAACAAATGGCAGTAACCCTTCAACATAATCTGCATTCTTTTCATTAAGATGTGCAATATTAGACACGTGATTTTTAGGTACGATTAATACATGAACTTTTTTTACAGGTTGAATATCATAAAAAGCATAGAATTTATCATTTTCTAACACTTTTTTAGACGGAATTTCACCATTGATAATTTTGCAAAAAATGCAGTCACTCATAATCTAACTCCTTACTCAATAATTAAATAATTATCTTCTAAACCTACAACAGTTCCACCAACGAGATCACCAATTTTACGTGTCCCATCAGACTTAACTTTACCATTTATATATTCATTTGTTAAGCCCATATAGTATCCATTCTCTTCCTTTTCGATGAGAATCTCACCAGGCTTACCAATGCGAGATTTTGCGTATCGTTCATAACCAGATTGGCTAAGGCCATTTAAAAGTGCTACACGAGTCTTCTTAACAGCTTCTGGTACTTGATCCGCCATGGTGGCTGCAGGTGTACCCTCACGAATGGAGTATGGGAAGGCATGAATGTGCGTAAATCCAATTTCACGTACTGTATTCAATGTTTCTTCGAAGTCTTCATCAGTTTCTTGAGGGAAACCAGCAATAATATCAGTTGTAATTGATAAATCTTTAATACGAGAACGTAAACTTGTAATTAAATCTTTATATTCTTGTAATGTATAATGGCGTTTCATCAACTTTAATACATGATCAGAACCAGCTTGTAATGGTAAATGTAAATGAGGACAAACACGTTTATTGGTAGCCATTAATTCTACTAACTCATCAGAAACCTCTACGGATTCAATGGACCCGAAACGAATGCGGTATAAATTAGGAATCTCTAATAAAGCTTTTACCACATCAGCTAATGTTGGACGACCTGGTAATTCGACACCGTAATTACCCAAATGTATACCAGTTAATACGATTTCATGGAATCCATGATCTACTAAACGTTTTGCCTCTTGTACAATATCATCAACTTTACGAGATTTTAATTTTCCTCGAGTATAAGGAATGATACAAAAGGCGCAATAGTTATTACAACCTTCCTGAATTTTCATGAACGCACGAGCTTTGTCAGATTCATTACCATATAACGGCATTTCCTCGAAGTTAGATTCCTTCATGATATCCCGAACAGCATTAATTT
The DNA here is from genome assembly GCF_000163735.1 of Veillonella sp. 6_1_27. Taxonomy (NCBI): domain Bacteria; kingdom Bacillati; phylum Bacillota; class Negativicutes; order Veillonellales; family Veillonellaceae; genus Veillonella; species Veillonella sp. 6_1_27. The sequence continues at coordinate 300,266 of NZ_GG770215.1, read as the reverse complement.
GTCGTTCTGTAGATTCTAATTGCTCTACTAATTCAACAATTTTAGAGCGATTATTTGTACCAATAACGAGATTAACACCATCTATAGCGGCAATCGCATCTGGATCAAGCTGAGCATAACAACCAGTTACAATAACATAGGCATCTTCATTTTGACGCTTTGCCTTGCGGATTAATTGACGGGATTTCTTTTCCCCCATATTCGTTACAGAACAGGTATTAATTACATATATATCAGCTTTTTCATCGAAGTCTACCGCTTCGTAATTATTTTGTAAAAATAAACCTTTCATGGCATCTGTATCATATTGGTTTACGCGACACCCTAAGGTTGTAAAAGCAACGGTTTTCATTGCACCTCTCTATTCTTATTTAATTTATAATTCTAATTCATATCGAATCATCGCTAACGATCCAATAGCAGCAGTTTCAGCCCGTAAAATTGTATTTCCCAGCGATACTGATTTTCCACCATATTTTATAATAGCATTGATTTCCTTCTCTTGATAGCCCCCTTCAGGACCTATACAAATTAAAACATCAGTTACAGACTTATCGGAATGTAAAGTTTTAAGTACATCTTTGATAGTCTGACCTGCTTCATTTTCATAGGCTACCAATTTCAACGCCTCAGATTCAATGTCTAATGCTTGTAAAAGCGTCTCTCCTACTACTAGTGTAGGCAAGTGATTTCGTCCACATTGTTGAGCTGCTTCTAGCATTATTTTTTCCCAACGATTTACTTTTGATTGAAGCTTTTTTTCATCATATTTAGCTACGCAGTTAGCTGTGGGCACAAGATAAATTGTATCCACATTTAACTCCGTCGCCTTTTGTAACACCCATTCTAGCTTTTCACCTTTTAATAATGATTGAACTAGAATAGTACGATACGATGCTAGATTTCCTTCTACATATTCAATCAGTTTTGCTTGAGCTTTACCATCTACTTCTGCTGTAATTTGATATGTACCACAACGATTGTCGCTGCCGGTTACAGTTATAGACTTCTCCATATTATGGCGAAATACATGTAGTACATGATGGGTTACATCTTTTGGTAATTCTATTATTTCATCTAATGGTGTAGGAATAAAAATCTTTTTCATCGTTTTTCTAGCGCAAACGTATGCCAAGGCCCTGCAACGCGCTCCTCAATAATATGCCAATGAGCCTCAATATATGGCATGATTTCATCATAACGATCATCAATAATGCCACTAATAATCAAAATGCCCCTATCATCCAGTTTCTTACCAATTTGAGGTAATAGTATTTTAAGGGGATCCACTGTTAGATTAGCTAAAATTAATTGGGCAGTACCATTGAAATCACTATCCAAATTACCACAAATGATTTCAGCAGATACATGATTATTCTCACAGTTAATTCTAGCTTGATTTGCAGCATACTCTTCTATATCTATACCAACTAAATTTTTAATACCTAAATGGGCTGCTACTAATAAAAGAATACCTGTGCCAGTACCAATATCCAAACAAGTAACTGTATCAAGATCCATAGATTTACTATAGGATTTTAATAACTCTGCACAAGTCCGTGTTGTCTCATGAGACCCGGTACCAAAGGAAATATCTGAATCGATTTCAATAATAATTTTATTATCTACATTATTGTATTCCTGCCATGCTGGTTTAATGACTAAGTTAGGTAAAATTTCTGTAGGTTCAATATACTGTTGCCAAGAGTTTAACCAAGTTGACTCATCAATAATATGTGTATCTATCGATATAATTCCTATATTTGCTTCTGTAAGACGTTTTTTCAAATCAGACTTAATCATATCGGCATCTAGTGATGGATCACTGTACATAGTCAATTTTATTAAATTAGGCTGATCTTCAACATCTTCTTCTATAATTCCATTGTCTGCATAATCGTCAAAAAGAGTAGTCACCTCATCGGTGGCTACTCTTTCACAGACAATGGATATTTCTATCCATTGCATATATGCTCCTTTATAGGGAATGTGATGGAACAAACCATTCCTTCACATGAGCTGTTCATTTAGTCAAACAGTCCTTAATTTTTTCAAAGAGACTTTTGCTCACTTGTAAGTTATTTACATCTTCGTTACTTTCGTTTGCAAAGCGTAATAACAACTCACGTTGAGTATCTGTCAATTTCTTAGGCGTTTGGACGGTTACCACAATGTGTTGGTCACCCCTTTGATTAGGGTTACGCAAATATGGAATACCTTTGCCCTTTACGCGGAATGCTGTTCCTGTTTGAGTACCTTCCGGAATCTTTAACTCTACTTTACCATCTAAGGTGTTAACTTGTATAGTCGCACCAAGAGCAGCTTGAGCAAAGCTAATATTTACACGGCTAATAACGTCATTACCATTTCGTTCAAATTCCTTATGCGGACGAACAAAGATATATACATAAAGGTCCCCTTTAGGGCCGCCTAAAATACCAGGTTCCCCTTCATTAGCTACACGTAAGCGAGATCCGCTATCTACACCAGCTGGAATCTTAATGGAAATCTTCCGTTTTGCCAACATTTCGCCAGTACCACGACACTTTGAGCAAGGTTTTTCAATGCTTTTACCCGTACCATGACAGCGAGAACAAGTGCGAACGGACTGCATACGTCCAAATGGAGTATTTTGAATAACCGCTTCTTGACCAGAACCATGACAGTTTGGACAAGTATCGACACGAGAGCCTGGTTCACCACCAGTACCATGACAGTGATCACATTCTTCATGACGATGCACTTCAATTTCCATAGATTTACCAAAGGCTGCATCTTCAAAGGAAATATCGATATCTTCACGCAAGTCATTGCCTTTTTGAGGGCCTTGTTGGCGTCCACCACCAAACATGCCACCAAAAATGTCGCCAAAGATATCACTAAAGCCTCCAGTTTGACCACCGAAACCGCCGAAGCCACCTTGGAAACCACCGGCACCAGCGCCGCCGCCTTGTTTGAAGGCGTCATGGCCGAATTGGTCATATTGAGCTTTTTTAGTTTCATCAGACAAGACTTCGTAAGCTTCGTTAGCTTCTTTAAACTTTGCTTCCGCTTCCTTTGGATTGTCTTTATTTACATCTGGGTGGTATTGGCGGGCCTTTTTACGGAAGGCTTTTTTGATTTCATCTTGAGAGGCATTTTTACTAACCCCTAGGATGTCATAATAATCACGTGCCATTCGTTACCAACCCTTCTTATTTCTTGTCGTCATCCACTACTGTGTAATCAGCATCAACTACATTGTCATCAGATTTAGTTTGTTGTTGACCTTGATCTGTAGCACCAGCTGCTTGTTGAGCTTGTTGAGCTGCTGCATACATTTGTTCTGCTAATTTATGTAATGGTTGTTCCAAAGCTTCACTATCTTTTTTGATGTCTTCGATATTGCTAGCTTCGATAGATTTTTTCAATTTATCTTTCGCTTCTTCTACTTCTTTCATCAAAGCAGCATCGCCTTTACCTTCAAGGTCTTTCAATGCTTTCTCAGCTTGATATACTAAGGAGTCCGCATTATTTTTAATGTCTAATTCTTCTTTTCTAGCTTTATCTTCCGCTGCATGAGCTTCAGCTTCTTTAACCATGCGATCGATTTCTTCTTCTTTCAAGCCGCTAGAAGAAGTAATGGTAATTTTTTGTTCTTTTTGAGTCCCCAAATCTTTAGCTTTTACATGTACGATACCATTAGCATCGATGTCGAATGTTACTTCGATTTGAGGAACCCCACGAGGAGCAGCTGGGATACCATCCAAGTTGAAACGACCCAATGTTTTATTATCTGCTGCGAATTCACGTTCACCTTGTAATACATGGATATCTACAGATGGTTGGTTATCTGCGGCAGTAGAGAATACTTGAGATTTAGATGTAGGGATTGTAGTGTTACGATCGATAATACGTGTGAATACGCCACCCATTGTTTCGATACCAAGGGACAATGGCGTTACGTCAAGTAACAATACGTCTTTAACTTCACCTACTAATACGCCACCTTGAATAGCAGCACCAATAGCTACACATTCATCAGGGTTAACATTTTTAGTTGGTTCTTTACCCAATACTTTTTTGATTGCTTCTTGTACAGCTGGAATACGGCTAGAACCACCAACTAACAATACTTTATCGATATCGGATGCAGATAAACCAGCATCGCTCATAGCCTTACGAGTAGGTTCAATAGTTGCTTGTACTAAGTCAGCAGTTAATTCTTCAAATTTAGCACGAGTTAATGTTACATCCAAGTGTTTAGGGCCTGTAGCATCAGCTGTAATAAATGGTAAGTTGATATTTGTGCTAGCTACACCAGACAACTCAATTTTTGCTTTTTCAGCAGCTTCTTTTAAACGTTGATCAGCTAATTTATCATTGGACAAATCGATACCAGTTTCTTTTTTGAATTCTTCGATAAGGTAGTTCATAATACGTTGGTCGAAGTCATCCCCACCAAGGTGGTTATTACCAGATGTTGCTAATACTTCAAATACGCCATCGCCAAGTTCAAGGATAGATACGTCGAATGTACCACCACCAAGGTCAAATACAAGAACTTTACCGTCTTCATCTTTATCTACACCATATGCAAGAGCAGCTGCTGTAGGTTCGTTGATGATACGAAGTACTTCAAGACCTGCAATAGCGCCAGCGTCTTTTGTAGCTTGACGTTGAGCATCTGTAAAGTATGCAGGAACTGTAATAACAGCTTGTTTTACAGGTTCGCCCAAGTAAGCTTCTGCGTCAGCTTTGATTTTTTGAAGAATCATTGCAGAAATTTCTTGAGGAGTATAAGATTTACCTTCTACAGTTACTTTGTAGTCTGTACCCATGTGACGTTTAATAGAAATGATTGTATTTTCTGGGTTGGATACAGCTTGACGTTTAGCCAATTGACCAACTAAACGTTCTCCATTTTTTGCGAATCCAACAACGGAAGGAGTTGTACGTGCACCTTCTTGATTTGTAATAACCGTAGGTTCGCCGCCTTCCATAACAGCAACACAAGAGTTTGTTGTCCCTAAATCAATACCAATTACCTTTGCCATAATATATACCTCCTAAAACTTTATAATCTATTCAACAACTTTTACCATTGCTGGACGTATACAACGACCATCAACAGTATAGCCAGTTTGCAATACTTCACACACCGTATCGGATTCATATTCATCTGACGGTACACGCATAATCGCTTGATGGAAATTTGGATCAAATGGTTGCCCCACAGCCTCAATAACCGCTAAACCATGTTTAGATAACATAGCCATCAAATTTTGATGAATCATAATGAATCCATCGAGGAATACTTTTGCTTCCCCCTCTGCAGGACTTTGAACAGCCCGTTCAAAGTTATCCAAGACAGGAAGAAGGTCTGTTAATACATCCCCTTTTACATATCCTGCAAGTTGCTCTTTTTCCTGATTAGTACGTCGTTTGAAGTTTTCAAAGTCCGCTTGTAACCGTTTATAGCGATTATCAAAGTCGGCTTTAAGTTCTTCTAACACTTGAGCAGCATCAGCCACAGCTTCTTCAGTTTTTTCAACAGTTGGTTCCTCTACATTCGTAGTATCCTCTGTTTCCTCCACTGTTTCTTGTTTAATGTCTTGTTCTTCAGCCATTATATGCCCTTTCTGTTTTGTTCTTTTACCATAGTTTCCATTATATGTTTCATATGGGACAACATGCCAATGATACGTCCGTATTCCATCCGCGTTGGACCAAGAATAGCAAGAGTTCCAATAGGCTGATCTTGATTCGTAAAATCAGCTTGTACCACACTCACTGAATGTAGCGCTTCAGTTTCATTCTCAATACCAATCTTGACCTTAACAGGTGTTGGAGAATCATCTTTTAATAGCTGTCCTAATTGATTTTGTTCTTCCACTAAGGAAAGCAAGGGTTGTACCTTCTCAACAGACTTAAACTCTGGTTGATTTAACAACTCTGTGGTACCTACCGAATAGAACAACTTACGTTTATTAATAGCTCGTAATAATGTCTCCGAAAGGATTAATAAAATTCCCTGTGGTCCTTCCATATGGACCAATATAGATCCTAAAGCCTCAGCCGTTACATGACCAATACTTACATTCTGTAGTGCATTGCTAAATTGTATGGCTAAACTCTGTAAAAGCTCTGGTGAAACGCTTTCACCAAAGTACATCAATTCATTATCGAGTGCTCCTGTTTCAGTAATAACTACCATAATGGCTTGATGACTATCTAGCGGTAATACATGAATGTATTTGATTAATGCTCTATCATGGGCTGGTGCTAAGAATAAACTCATGCTATGACTTACCTGTGAAAGTAGTTTAGCCATATTGAGAAAGAGTTCACTCGTTGATCCATTGGAACGTTTCCATAACATTTCAATTTTTTCAGCATCCTGTAATGGAACAGGTTGTCGACTCAGCATAGAATCAACATATAAGCGATAGCCCTTAGCTGAAGGAATACGTCCAGCCGATGTATGAGGTTGCTCTAAATAGCCTAATTCCTCTAAATCGGACATTTCGTTCCGCACCGTAGCAGGACTGATGCCAAGATCATAATTTTTAGCAATCGTTCGAGATCCTACAGGTTCTGCGGACTTAACATAGTCTTCAATTATGGCTCGCAAGATGCGCTGTTTTCTTTCATCCATAATGACACCTCTTGTTAGCACTCATAAACTTTGAGTGCTAATCGCATGTATAATATTATCATATTCAAAAAAAATGTCAAGCAGAAAAATCCTTAAAAAGTCAAATAATATCTATTTAGTCAAAAAGACAATTCAATATTTTTAATTAATTGGTCAAAAAATCAAAGTACAAAAATAAGAAAACACTTATACTATCTACATTTATGACATATCCCAAAATTTAAAGATTAGAATATGTTGGTCTAATAAAATTTCTATTATTAAAACCTGAAATAGTATAAGTGTTTATATTTGTAATAATTTTATTATAATTCTATTGTTAATGGACTCTTAGTTAGAATACTTTTTGGGCCCTGACTATTTACAGACTAAAACCATAAATCAATAAGTACTAGAAATATAATAATTTATAGTTCTACACCTTCTAATGGATTACCAAGTCGTTCTAACAATTGTCCCATACGTTCACGAGGTTCCCCATGTTCCGCATACCAATCAATCAAAATGTCTACAGCTTTTTTAGATTGCTCAATAGTTAGTTTTCTTGCTAAAATTTTTCCTGCTTCTGGTCTCATGCCTGTATTACCGCCAACAGCCAACATAAAACCTTGAGATGTACCAATAAAAGCAATATCTTTCACCATCGCATCAGGGCAGTTACGTCCACATCCACTGATGCCAATCTTGCACTTATGAGATGTTTTTCGGCCGTAGTGTTTTCTCTCTACATAATCAGCCAATTCTTTAGTTTCCATTTGTCCATTTTTACAATGGCCTTTACCTACACAGGCAATTAAGGAATTAACACCTCTATGAATAACAGTTGTCACGCCATCAGGCAATTCAGAAATTAGCTGTTCCTTATCATCTTTTTCAATACCTGTAATTTGTATACCTGTTACAACATGGCGAAAGGATCCGCCATATTTTTCAGCAAGTTCTATGCATGCTTTCATTTGATCTAAAGTAAATTCATTATGTAAACCGTGTAATATTACAGATGTCTTCATCGTTCCTCCTCAAATCTAGCATGCTTATTCATCATCATCCTATTTATACTAACATATTAGATTTTGAGAAACTGTGAGAAATTACTCACGAATAAATTGACTAAATACATAGTTTCCATGCTTGGCACCTTCAGCGGTTAAATGATAACTTCCACTTTGATATTCTAATAGATCTTTACTAACTAAATCCTCTAAAGTAGTACCAAATAAATTATGGACAGATACGCCAAATTTATCTTCAAATTTTCGCTCATCAAGGCCCCATTTAGTGCGAAGAGCTAAAAAGCAAAAATCCTCTTGAGCTCGCTCTAAAGTAATCGTCTCCGTATCAATAGTAGGCATAATATATCTGTCAACGGATTGTATATAGGGCATTACATTACGATTATTACTACGGCGTACTCCGTCATAGAAGGAATGAGCACCAGCACCAAAGCCTAAATAATCTACATAGTGCCAATATTTTAAATTATGACGGCTATAGGAATTAGTCTTGGCGAAATTTGAAATCTCATATCGTTCAAAGCCTAAAGCTTTTAATCCGTCCATCATCATGTCATACATGGATTCATCAATGGTTTCACTAGGAATAGAAATAAGGTTCTTTTGTACTAAATGATATAGATACGTTCCTACCTCAACTTGAAGTCCATACGTTGAAATATGATTAATCGGTAAGTCTTTTACAATATCTAAATTATATTGAATATCCTCTAATGTTTGTCGTGGCAAACCATAAATCAAATCAATATTGATATCAGTAAAGCCCGCCTCTTTAGCATCATAAACGGCTTGTTTTGCCTGTTCTCCGTTGTGACTACGATGAAGCATGGTAAGCAACTTATCGTCAAATGTTTGAACACCAAAGCTAATACGATTAAAACCAAGTTTAACTAATTTCGTTAAGTAATGTAAATTTACTTCCCCAGGATTCGATTCAATAGTCATATGACAATCGTCAGTAATTGTAAAAGTATTTTTAATTTTATCAAGAATCATCTGTAGTTGTTGAATCGATAATTCTGTAGGCGTACCTCCACCAAAATAAATTGTATCAATAGCTTTAGATGTAGACTCTGGATGTTCAGAGACCCATAAATCGATTTCTTGAACTAAAGCATATACATAGGTTTCGTAATAATCTTGTAAATTTTGATAAGCAGGAAAATCACAATACATACATTTCTGTTTACAAAAAGGGATATGGACATACAACCCCATATCCCTCAGTGTAGACAGATTCAGAATATCAGAATCTGTTTTCATTTTATTAGTCCTCAACCTTGAGAATCGCCATGAATGCTTCTTGCGGGATCTCTACGGAACCGACGGACTTCATGCGTTTCTTACCGGCTTTTTGTTTTTCAAGTAATTTACGCTTACGAGAAATATCACCACCGTAACATTTTGCCAAAACGTCCTTACGCCAAGCTTTTACAGTTTCACGAGCCACAATTTTTGTACCTACCGCCGCTTGAATTGGAATTTCAAACATTTGACGAGGAATCAATTCTTTCAATTTCTCAGCTAATGCACGTCCACGTGTAGCTGCACGGTCCTTGTGTACAATAATGGACAATGCATCTACAGGATCACCATTTAAGAGAATATCCATCTTAACCATTGGAGATTGTTTATATCCAATCAATTCGTAGTCAAGAGATGCATACCCCTTTGTAGCAGATTTTAATTTATCAAAGTAATCATAAATGATTTCACTCAATGGCAAGTGATAAACGACAGATACGCGTGTTTCATCCAAATATTCCATAGATTGATATTCACCGCGTTTATCTTGAGATAATTCCATGATAGTACCAACAAAATCTTTAGGTACAATTGTAGTCGCCTTTACATAAGGCTCTTCAATGTAATCAATTTCTGTTGGAGGTGGTAATTTAGCTGGATTATCGACTTCGAGCATTTCCCCATTTGTTTTGTACACTTTGTAATTTACCGATGGAGCCGTCGTAATAAGCGTCAAGTTATATTCACGTTCTAAACGTTCTTGAATTACGTCCATATGCAAAAGACCGAGAAACCCACAACGGAAACCAAAGCCCAATGCCAATGATGTTTCTGCTTCATATTCTAAGGCAGCATCATTAAGCTGTAACTTTTCTAATGCATCCCGAAGGTTTTCATAATCTTTAGACTCTGTTGGGTAAAGGCCACAGTACACCATAGATACAGCCTTACGATAACCAGGCAATGGTTCTGATGCAGGATTATTAGCTAATGTTACAGTATCGCCTACATGGCAATCTTTTACATTTTTGATGCTAGCTGCAATACAACCTACTGAGCCACATGGTAATTCTTGCACAGGTACAAGATTTGGAGTAAAAATACCGAGTTCTGTAACATCAAAGTCCTTTTTATCATGCATCATGCGAATTATATCTTTTGCTTTTATGGACCCTTCTTTTACACGGACATAGGCAATAGCACCTTTATACGCATCAAAACGGCTATCAAAAATCAAGGCTCTTGTTGGCTCATCAGATTTATCTGGTGGTGCAGGAACTTTATTTACAATAGCTTCTAAAATATCAGGAATACCGATACCTGATTTGGCAGAGCATAATACAGCATCAGATGCGTCTAAACCAATAATATCTTCAATTTCTTGTTTAACACGATCAGGATCTGCTGACGGCAAATCAATCTTGTTAATAACAGGAATGATTTCAAGATCATGTTCTAAAGCGAGATATACATTTGCCAACGTTTGTGCTTCTACACCTTGAGCAGCATCAACAACAAGTAATGCCCCTTCACAAGCGGCAAGAGAACGAGATACTTCATAGCTGAAATCGACGTGGCCCGGAGTATCGATGAGATTCAAAATATATTCTTCACCATCTTGAGCTTTATACAAAATACGAACAGATTGCGCTTTAATAGTAATGCCGCGTTCACGTTCAAGGTCCATGGAGTCCAAAACTTGAGCCTCCATTTCACGTTTTTGTAATGTACCAGTATATTCAATTAATCTATCAGCAATGGTTGATTTACCATGGTCGATATGAGCTATAATACAGAAGTTTCGAATCTTTTTCGTTGACATACCATGTAAACAAGTTCAAAGAACTTGCATTCTCCTTTCTAACATACGTGATCGATAACAGCACCTCCCAATAATTGAGTGCCATTATAAAAGGCTACAGACTGACCTGGGGTAATAGCCCGTTGTGGTTCTTCAAAAATAACCTCCATTGTATCGTCATCGAGGATACGTGCTGTGCAAGGAGAAGGATTAGCTGCATAGCGAATTTTTCCTTCTGCCTTCAATTCCTTATGAATTGTATCATCTAAGAAGTTATAGAACTTACAAATCATGCGATTTGTAAAGAGATGTTCGTTAGGACCCACGATGACCTCATTACGATCCCCATTAAATCCAATAACATATAAAGGGTGTTTATAAGCAATACCAAGGCCTTTACGTTGACCAATCGTATAATTAAATAAGCCGTTGTGCTTACCTAATACCTCACCATCTTCGGTAACGATATTACCAGACTCTGGCTTACCCTTCATTTCTTCTACCACAAGCTTTTGATAATTCCCATGAGGCAAGAAACAAATATCTACACTATCTGGTTTTTTAGCGACTGGCAAATCATATTCAGCAGCTAATTTACGTGTTTCAGTCTTACATTGACCACCTAATGGGAACATAAGATGACTCAAAATACGTTGGTTCATATTGTACATAACATAACTTTGGTCTTTTGTAGGATCAACACCTTTATGTAACTCATATAGACCTGTTTTTTCATTATAATTTACTTGTGCATAATGACCAGTTACCATATGTGTGGCACCTAATTCAAGAGCACGATTGAGCATCAAGTCAAACTTGATGTTCTTGTTACAAAATACACAAGGATTTGGCGTACGACCATAGGCATATTCTTTTACAAAGTAATCTACTACGTTTTCGTAGAATACATCACGAGCATCGATAACATGATGCTCGATACCAAGAAAATCACACATCTTCTTAGCATCAGTTACGGCAAGAGGCACCTCATCATAGGGCGTACCACTCACCCATAACCATAGGGTAATACCAAATACTTTATAGCCTTGTTTTAATAGCATTGCAGCAGTTAAAGAACTGTCTACGCCGCCACTCATAGCTACAGCGATAACTTTTTCCATACTTTCTCCTTTTAATGATCTCTTGATCATAAAACTAATCAGGGTGAAAGCCTGACGTGTAAAACACTAGTTCGGTGTAAAAGTCCGAGTAGTATTGCTATAAAATTATAGCAACTTATATTATAGCCTAGAAATAGGTATATTGAAAAGATTTGAAATAAAAAGAATCCCTTTCACAAAAGAAAGAGATTCTAAACATTATCTATGTTTTAATAGTTCTTCAGCAGCTCCTAAAATACCAAGCATGGAATGTTCAAATACTAGGCCACCCTGCATGAAAATTGTATATGGTGGACGTATAGGACCATCGGCACTGAGTTCAATAGAGGAACCTTGTACAAAGGTACCACCAGCCATGATGATTTTATCTTCGTACCCAGGCATATCCCCAGGAATAGGATGTACGTGAGCATCTACAGGAGAATAGGCTTGCATACCTACACAGAAATGCTCCATTTCTTCCCCATTTTTCAGATTAATGGCTTGAATCAAGTCATAGCGATCAGCATTTACCTTAGGGAATACATCATAGCCTAGTAACTCACCTACAGCAGCCGTATATACAGCACCTTTAAGAGCTTGTAATACTACGTGAGGTGCCATAAATAAACCTTGGAAGAACAAGCGATAACCAGGAGCATATGAACCCATATGATCACCAAGTCCAGGAGCTGTCAATTGATATGCTGCATCCTCTACAAGGTTTTCTCTACCAACAATGTAACCACCAGTTGGTGCTAAACCGCCACCTGCATTTTTAATGAGAGAGCCAGCCATAATATCAGCACCAGCTTCTAATGGTTCTTGCAGCTCTGTAAATTCACCGTAACAATTATCTACGAAACAAATCGTTTTAGAATTTTTAGTTTTTACAGCATCTACAATAACCTTAATATCTGCAATAGATAAAGGTTCACGTGTGCTATAGCCTCGAGACCGTTGAATCACTACTACCCGCGTATTATCGTTAACAGCGTTAGCAATAGCTTCAACATCATAAGTATTATCTTTCAATGGTACCTCAGTATAGGTAAAACCTTTTTCTACTAAAGAACCACGTACTTCACGAGCGGCACCGATAACGGATTGCATCGTATCATAAGGAGCCCCTACGGCATAGATAAACTCTGTCCCTTTAGAGCCATTTCCCATCAAAGAAATTAATGTAGTAGCTAACGCATGTGTACCAGAAACAAAATGAGGACGAACGATAGCCTTTTCACCTTTAAATACATAGGCAAATACTTCATCTAATTTTTCACGCCCTACGTCGTTATATCCATAACCAGTAGTACCAGTGAAATGATAATCAGATACTTGGCATTCCTTAAAGGCTTCTAATACTTTTTTTGTATTGGCCAATGCAATAGGTTCAAATTTCTTAAATTCTGGTTCAGCCATTTCTAGGGCTTTACTGCGTATTTCTTCTAATGTCATGCTAATCCTTCTCTACGGATTAAATCCATAGCTTTATTAAATATAAAATCTTTAGATGTATTGCTATCAATATGTATCCATTCTATATATGGCATACGTTTATACCATGTAATTTGGCGCTTAGCAAAGTGACGTGTATTCTTCTTAATTAAGTCACGACACTCATCTAATGTTATATTGTCATTTATATAGTCTACAACCTCTTTATAGCCAATACCTTTAAAAGCTTGGCAATCTGGATTCACTCCAGATTTTATGAGTTGTTCCACCTCTTCAATCAAACCTGCATCAAACATCATATCAACGCGTAAATTGATGCGTTCATATAATTTATCACGATCTCTCATGAGACCGATAACAGGACCTTTATAGGATACACCATCTTTTGTCTGATTTCGCAACGAATCTACATCACCATGATGCAATATCTCAATAGCTCGATACAAACGATGTTTGTCGCTATATTGTATCTCTATATTATGCTCTTTACCTAATGTGAAAGCATATTCTCGTAAGCCTTCAATACCTTTTGTACTATAGAGCTCATCGAGTTCTGCTCGCAAATATTCGTCAGGTTTAACATCATTAAAGTTGTAGTTTTCCAATAATGATTGGACATACAGTCCTGTACCACCAGACAGAATAGGAGGGATATTTCTATCTTTTAATCTTGCAATTATTTCTTTAGCTTGATCTTGAAAAATAGATACCGAATATGAATCATTTGGTTCCAGTATATCGATGAGATGATGTTTCACCCGATTAAGTTCATCCACCGATGGTTTAGCGGTACCAATATTAAGTTGTTTATAAACCTGGTAAGCATCACCAGAAATAACCTCAGCATGTAGCTGTTCTGCTAAGTCCAAGGTAAGATCTGTTTTGCCTACCGCAGTAGGTCCAACGATGGTAATTAAGGGATTCACAATAGCTCCTTCATATATACACCATAGCCTATGCGGCTATATTTTCCTCCTACCCATTGGTGAGGTGGATATTTCTGAAAGACAGAACTAAATGGTCGTTCTTTAATGATAACACCATAAGAGGCAACACGCATAGCTTCCTCCATAATTTTATCATCAATATGACTTTCCACAGTATGTCCACGAAGTGGTTTAAATTGAGGACTATCCTCTACAGGGACCTCAAACATGGGATCAAAATAAATAATATCTATACTTTCATCTGGTAGATTAGGTACATAGTTTTCAAAGATATCATAACTTACCTCAATACGACGTAATGCGTCCGTCACACTTTTCACATTATGCGAATAATGAGCTAAACCATAAGATGTGGCAAGCCATATAGGTAAAGAACCTTCTAGACCTTTTATTTTAGCCTGAGGAAAAGCATAGCTCACAACGATACTGTCACTACCAAGACCAATTGTACAATCAAGAAACGAAAATTCTTCTTTATCAGTTATTTTATTAGTATTTAGTATTGTCTGAACAGCATTAATTAAATGATCTCCTTCTCCACGTTGCAAACGTAGTATACGTAATTGAGCCATGGATAAATGAAAGCTATGTTGCTGATTATCAGGAAAATGAATAGTTAAGCCATTACCAGAAAGAACAACAATAAAATCACATGGATAAGCATTAAATAATGCTGGTATAGATAATTTTCCTCTTTTTATATAGGCCATATGCATAGAGGAAGCCAAAGCTTTGGCTTCCTCTTGAATGGCCTCATTAGATTTTTGAGCTGTAGTTAATATATTCATATTAAGACCGTAAGAATAATTTACCTAATTCATCAGGTGTAAATTTGATAATCGTAGGACGACCATGAGGACATACATATGGTTTTTCGGTACTAAATAAGTCCTCAATTAAGGTAGTCATTTGATACATATTTAAATTATGACCTGCCTTGATGGCCCCTCTACAAGATGCATAAGCTAGCATTTCATGTCGTAATTGGGCCTTAGTAGGCTGTTGATGATCATGTAAGTAAGAGAATATATATTGGAGAATTTCAAATGCTTTTGACTCTACTAAATCTACTGGAGCCCCTACTAATTTTATCTTAGTAGGACCACCTAACTCTACATCAAAGCCAAGATCAAGTAATGTTTCTCGTTCTTCCTCTACCAAATTCATTTCATCATTTGTGGCCTCACTATACTGAGGAACCAAAATAGATTGCATAGGAATCGATTCAGAAGACTTACACAACTTATCATAACGCACACGCTCATGTGCAGCATGTTGATCTATGATATATAGATCATCACCTTTTTTAGCTAATATATAACAAGATGCAACTTGACCCATTGGTAAAAAGCCCGAGTTTTGAATTGTACGTTCTTCTATCTCTTCGTTACGAATATCGTGAGACAAGGATTTAAACTTCTCTACATCTTCCGAAGTATAACTAGTGTATGCAGTAGGAACAGCTTCAAAACTTTCATCTACAAAAGAGGATTGTTCATAAGTAGCTTTAGGTGCAGGTGGTGTATACCCCTTTGTTTTAAGATTTTCCACAAACTGCGAAGTTTCACCGCGCATGACTTCATAGCCTTTTGTACGGCGTCCACCAAAAACCTTATCATAATCTATAGCTGTTGCTATATGTTCAGCTGACTGCATCGAATCGTGTACAACAGTAGGTGCTTGATAAGAATCATAAGTAGTATTACCAGCTAAGAATGTACTATTAGAACTAAAATTCTTAATATCACTATTACTATTACTATTACTATTACTAGCAATATCATTACCATATTTATCGGATATGTTAGCAACTGTACCAGTCATATAAGATGATGACTCTCGTTCGTATCTCTCATGGAGTGGATTATTTAAAGCATTTAAGATACCGTGATATACGGCTTTAAATATAATCTTATCATCTGAGAATTTAACTTCACTCTTGCGAGGATGTACGTTTATATCAACCATTCTCGCAGGCACAGTAATATTTAGTACCACTAAAGGATGACCATTTTTCGGCAATAGTGCATGGTATGCATTATCGATAGCCTTCATTATGGTTTTATCAGAAATCACGCGATTATTGACGATAATGGTCTGCCATATCCTTGTACTTTTAAGAAGTGTGGGCTTACTCACTACGCCATCGATATAGATAGAATCACTTTCATAAGCAACAGTAAAAATATCATCTTTGGTTTTATATCCATATAGCGCAGCTACAGTATCACTAATATCGCCATTTCCTGGTGTGATAATAGCTACCCGATCATCTATGATAAGCTTAAAAGAAATATGTGGATTACTTAGAGCTAATTTCCCTACAATATCTTGAATTTTAGAGGCTTCTGTACGCTCCGTTTTTAAGAATTTACGACGAGCCGGCGTATTATAAAATAAATCTTTAATTTCGATAGTTGTACCAGGTGCCGCACCATAAGGAATGCAATCGGTAAAAGTGCCGCCATCAACAGTAATACGAGTCCCCAAATCAGAGTCTGCTTTACGAGTAGTCAAAGAGAAATGAGATACAGAGGCAATACTAGCCAAAGCCTCCCCACGGAAGCCTAGGGACGCAATATCAAAGAGGTCCTCTACTTGTTGAATTTTAGAGGTTGCATGACGTAGAATCGCCAAGCGAGCATCTTCCTCCGTCATACCGATACCATTATCAGTAATCCGCATATAGGCCACACCGCCTTCACCAATTTCAACCTCAATATTAGTGGCAGACGCATCAATAGAGTTTTCAATGAGCTCTTTAATAACTGATGCGGGACGTTCAACGACTTCACCGGCAGCTATCTTATTGATTGTCGTTTCATCCAATACGTGAATGGTTGCCATTATTTCCCGCCTCCTTTACGAGCCTCCTCTTGTAGTTCATATAATTTATTTAATGCTTCAATTGGAGTCATGCTCATTACATCGACTTCCAGTAAGCTATCTACTACGGAATGGGTAAATAAATTGCCTAGTGGAGAATCACTAACTTGCTTAACCGCTGGTTTTGCCACATTAGTAAGTTGAGCACCCATAACTCGATTATTTAAGTCACTTGCATCATGACTTTGATCTTCCAAGGATTCTAAAATCACTTCAGCTCGTTTTAATACAGAGTTAGGTAGGCCCGCCAGTCTGGCAACATGGATACCATAACTGCGATCTGCACCACCTTTAATGATACGACGCAAGAAAGCAACATCTTTCCCTTTTTCTTTAACTGCAACGGTATAATTTTTTAATTTACTATAGCTTTCTTCTAAGCAAATCAATTCATGGTAGTGCGTTGCAAATAAAGTCTTGCTATGAATGTGCTTACAAATATGTTCCACTACGGCTTGTGCGATACTCAAACCATCAAAGGTACTCGTACCCCGACCAATTTCATCGAGAATAATTAAACTATTATGAGTAGCATTTTCTAAAATATACGCTACCTCTTTCATTTCTACCATGAACGTGCTTTGACCAGTAGAAATATCGTCGCTAGCACCGACACGTGTAAAAATACGATCCACAGGTGAGATAGACGCTTCACGAGCAGGGATAAAGGAACCAATCTGTGCCATAATCATTAAGATAGCCGCTTGACGCATGTAAGTAGATTTACCTGCCATATTAGGGCCTGTAATGAGTAAAAATTCTTCTTCATCATGATTTAAAACGATATCATTTGGTACGAATACCTCACGTTTTAAGAACTTTTCAATAACAGGATGACGACCATCACGAATATTGATTTGACCATTCATCACAATAGTTGGACAAATATAGTTTTCTTCGTATCCAACTAATGCTAATGAGCATAATACATCAAGGTCTGCAAGAGCACGAGCCGTTTCTTGCACATCTTTGATAACGAGTTTAATATCATTACGCAATTGTTGATATAGTTCGTGCTCTAAAGCGATGATTTTATCTTTTGCGCTGAGAATTTTAATTTCAAACTCTTTTAACTCAGGCGTAATATAGCGTTCAGCATTGGCCAGGGTTTGTTTTCGTATGAAATAGTCTGGTACTTGTTCTGATTTACTATGGGATACCTCGAAATAGTAACCAAACACTTTATTGTAACCAGTCTTAATTTTTGAAAGCCCTGTAGCTTCTTTAATATCCGCTTCCATCTTAGCAAGCCATTGCTCGCTATTAGTCGCTAAAGAACGTAGCTCATCTAAATCAGCATTAAATCCATCTTTAATAACACGACCGTCTTTTAATGTCAACGCTGGTTGCTCTGCAATAGCTCGACATAATAAGTCATAAATATCTTTATGATCTTGCATGCGCTCATTAATAGATGTTAAAGCTAGACTTGAACATGTACCTAATACATTCTTAATATCAGGTAGAACTACTAATGACTCACGAAGAGCCGTTAAATCTCTGGGAGACACAGATCCGGTTTCAACACGACCAACGATGCGTTCAAAATCGTAAATACAATCTAAAAAGTTACGAATATGAGAACGTTCAGCACCGCGTGTAATAAGTTCTGAAACGGCTGCTTGACGACGTTGTATTTGATTTATATCAGTTAATGGACTTTCAAGCCATTGTTTTAAAAGGCGTGCCCCCATTGGTGTCAACGTACGATCTAGTACATCCAGTAAAGTACCTTTTTGTCCACCATCGCGTAAATTATGAGTAATTTCAAGGTGCCGCAAAGAAGATGTATCAAGAATAAGGCGATTACCTACACTTAATTGATGTACATAGTTGATATGAGAAATTTCAGATTTAATGATATCCTCTAAATATAAAAGCATATAACCTAATGCTTCCCATACATCCTCTTCCATAAGGCCTAAATCACCGAAATGAGTTACAGCTTTTTCAGCTACTTCACGTTGTGTATAGTATGTAGAAAAAGGAGAAAATACGACATTACTAAATTGATTTTCAATAAAATCCTGAATATCTTGCGGTAATATCGTTCCTTCAGGCAATATGATTTCACTTGGTCTATACATGCTGAGTGCATCGTACATATCACTGCGTTTTTCACAATCAGTAATGCGGTGCCAAATAACTTCCCCTGTAGATACATCAGAAAACACAAGAATCCACGTATCTTTTACCATATAAAATAATGATAAAAAGTTATTTGACCGTGCATCGTTACCATTTTCTGTCATCACTGTACCAGGAGTAACAACTTTAATGACATCGCGCTTAACAATGCCTTTAACTGCTTTAGGATCTTCTAGTTGTTCACAGATAGCAACTTTATATCCTTTTTTTACAAGCGTTTCTATGTAGCTTTCAGCCGCATGAAAAGGAACGCCACACATCGGTGTGCGTTCCTCATCTCCTGTAGGACGACCTGTTAAGGTAATATTAAGTTCACGTGATGCGACTAAAGCATCCTCATTAAATAATTCATAAAAATCACCTAATCGAAAGAACAATAATTCTTCAGAGTATCTAGATTTAATATCTAAATACTGCTCCATCATAGGTGTTTGCTTTTTACTCATATTCACCTCATATATTATGAGTCATATCACAGATTCCGCTTATATTCGTATATTCCCATACGATTATTAAACAAATATATAAACGGGTATAATAATTTATAAACAATAGGTGCTAAGGACAACATACTTCCTGTAAAATTAATCAATCCAGTCTGTTTAAGCTTAGGATTCATAACTACAATTTCATGACCATCCTTAGTTCCCCATTGAAAAGTAACATCCATTTTACTGAGCATATCATGTTGTTTACTACGTTTTGCCACGTAAGGAGAAATCATATCAAGATATAAGGTAAATTCTTCAAAAGAATCAGTCAGTAAGCCTAAGAATTGCTTCATTTCATCCAGTGTAAGATACATAACTACCCCTTCACTAACAAGCAATAGTTTTCGGCCATTTATCTCAATATTTTTAGTCCACAATTCATCAGTTATAGAGCTCACTACGTTATGTACTCGTTCATGAGGCTCAAAAAATTGTGTACGTGCTTCAATCACTCCGGCAAAATCGATATTATACCAATCAATATAACCGTTGTCGACTCGATAAAACATAGTATCTAAACCGGCACCTAATGATACGACGATACAATCTGGATATAGAGATATAAAGTTTCGTATCTCTTCATCGATTACTTTTGCTCGTCCTAAAATTCCATAATAAGACATCTTAACATCTTTAAATTGATCAAAATCATAATCAATATGCTTTAAAATATCCCAGGATTTCTGATCCTTTAATACAGATTGATCTGACTCATAATCTTTCGCTCTTGCATATAGTGTCAATAATGCCGTTTCGCCTACAGCGTTTAAATCAAGTTTCATAGTTACACCTTCTTTGTAAAAATACAAAATGTAAATGGTGTTCATACCTATGAATGTCTTCAATATACAACTTTTATATTATTTTATTATTATAACACATATGATTTCTAATCAGCATCTATGGTAAAAAAGAACATCGCCACCACATGTTTAGCAAACTAATTTTAGATAAAAATTCTAACCTTAGAGTTAACATAATAGTGACGAGTTCTTTTTGATTCTAATAGTTTATTTTACAATACTACCATAACAAACCCATGTTTGAGCTTTATCGATATGAGCTGGTACAGTTTGACCAATTGATAGGGAGTCATCCTTAGGGAATAAAACCATTTTATTACCAGATGTACGACCGAACCACATGTCTTCATCACGAGGACTTGGTCCCTCTACAATAATATCAAATACTTGTCCTTCCATAGGTTTATTTAATTCATAAGAGATTTCATTTTGTACATCCATCAATGTTTGTAAGCGAACGCGCTTAATCTCTTCTGGAATTTGATCATCCATAGTTGCTGCTGGCGTTCCAGATCGCTTAGAGTAGATAAACGTATACGCCATGTCATAGCGCACATCTTTTAATAATTGTAATGTAGCTTGAAAATCTTCCTCAGTTTCTCCTGGGAAACCTACAATAATATCCGTAGTCACCACCACATCTTTTATTTTTTCACGGCAATAAGAAAGTAATTCTTTATAATGCTCTACCGTGTAATGACGATTCATTTTCTTTAAAATACGATTGGAACCAGATTGAATAGGTAAATGTAAATGCGTCACAATATTGGATGACCTACCAAGAGCATCAATCATAGACTTACTCATATCTTGAGGATGACTTGTCATATAGCGAATACGTTCTATACCAGGAATACCATCAAGAGCATCAATTAATGTACCAAAATCTGTACCATCTTTAAAATCTAGGCCATAAGAGTTTACATTTTGCCCCAATAAAGTGATCTCTTTAAATCCTTTAACCCCTAGGTCTGTAACCTCTTTAACAATGGCCTCTACAGGACGGCTAATCTCTCTACCACGTACATGGGGAACAATACAATAGGTGCAAAATTTATTACAGCCATTCATAATAGGTACCCATGCATAAAAAGAGCCATTTGGTTTTGCCTCTAATTCAGGCAATACAGAGTTATCCATATCTACGCTGATTTGATGCGTATGTCCATGTTGTACTTCTTCAATCATCTCGTTAATATGTTGAATATTATGAGTACCCAATACAATATCAATATGAGGAGCTCGTTTAAACATTTCTGCTTGATTTTTTTGAGCCATACATCCTGTGACGGCGATAATCAAGTTTTTATTATTACGTTTTAGTCTTTTTAGCTCACCTATACGCCCATAAACTTTAGTTTCTGCATTTTCACGCACTGCACAAGTATTTAGCAGAATTAAATCTGCAGTTTCAACATTCTCTGTTGGTATATACCCAACAGATTCCAGCTGATGCGATAATCGCTCAGAGTCGGCGGTATTCATTTGACAACCATAGGTGTAAATATAATAAGACTTCATTCTAACTCCTACACTTTAACAATCTTACGTTTTGTTTCAATAATATTCTTAACTTTAATGGACATGCGTTCAATAGACATGCCGGTAATATATTCAATTTCATTGCGAACAGATTTTTGTACCTGTTGCATCAACGGTTTAACAGGATATCCATGTTCAATAACTACAGCCATATCAACAACAAGACCGTTTTGACCTTTGTCGCTTTTTTTAAAAGAAATTATACTGGTCTCATCGACACCAGCTACTTTTTTTAACCCATTTCTAATCAATTTAATAATTACTTCATCGTCAAAAGTGAGTCGACCATAGTAGCTAAAAGCAGGCCGTACAACAGAACGTTCAAATCCTTCAGAACCAATTTGACCTAAGGTATCTTGATCTTGTTTTTTCAAAGTCCTGCGGCGCCACATGGTTTTGATTGGATCAATCAAATACCCCCTAAAGTGTGGCTTTAATTCCATAGTCGGCACAGGAATTATATGTTTACCCTCTTTAAGACGTGCATGTTGTGCCTTTTCAATTTCCTTAGGTGTTGCAACATCTTCTATACGAATATATCGATCAGGTTCTTGTAAGCCTAAAGCTTTAGTAATCTTCTTAACCATATTATCAGAAGTGCCGATAATCATAAGCTTATTAGGTTTAATCTTATCTAATTGTTCTCGTACGGATTTAACTTGTACTTCGTCTTGAAAAATAGCACGACGAACAGCTTTTAAACGACTAGACTCTTTTTTTGCAGAAAAGCCAGCTACAATTTTATTATCATGAATCAAAATACCATCATCGATGATACATTCAATTTTATTTTCATGAGCAACTACGAGGGCACGATGACTTTTACCTGTGCCACTACTACCTACAAAAGCAACGACTTCCATAGCCTACCTCGTCATTTATAACAAACTAATAAATTCTGATACATCCTTACCAGATACTAAGTAATCACCAAATCTATCAGGTTTCTTGCCTACAATACCATGGTAATCAGAACCACCAGTAATAAATAGCTTATGCTTTTTAGCGAATTCTTTATATCGCTCCACATCATCATCATTATGCTTTGAGTGATATACCTCCATACCATCAAAATCATAATTTAACATTTCCAACACATATTCATCACTAGTAACCAATTTAGGATGAGCCATAACAGCAAGTCCTCCAGCTTTATGTATAATATCAATAATATAAGGAACCTCTACTTTTACCTTAGGAACATAGCAAGGACTATCTTTTCGAAGAATACCTTTAAATACATCATTAATATCCTTGGCATAACCACCATCAATTAAAAGTTTACCAATATGTGGGCGACCATAAGCTTTAGTATCAGGAAATTGTTTAATGAGCTCTTCTTTTGTAATATAATATCCTTCATTATTACAACGACGGATAATTTCATCGATACGTTCTTCACGTTTTCCTTTAAAAAACGTAATAAAATCGATTAAATCTTTATTATTTTCATCAAAACAATATCCTAAAATATGAATTGACTTATCTTTATAATCAGCACTAAATTCACAGCCATTTACGATTTTAATAGATTCATTAGGATCTAACTTCTTTTGAGCAGCACGCAATGCTTGAATGCCGTCTATTTCATCATGATCGGTTAAAGCCATCATAGATACATTACAGTCTATGGCATGTTGCAATAGATCTTTAGGTGTTTCAACACCATCTGAAAAGATGGAATGTATATGAAAATCTACAAGCATATAGCACCTCCATTCCAAATATTCTATCATTTAATTATGACTTATTTAATCTATTAATTCAAGTTTAGAAAGAAAAATTGCGACCCTAATGAACATTCACTAGAATCGCAATTCTATTATAAGTTTTGAAGCAATTCTGTTACTTTATCAGATACAGAATCAATAGCACATGGAAGAGCTTCTCCAGACTTACGGATTTGAATTTCTACTTCGTTATTCTCAAGAGTATTTTTACTTACTGTAATGCGAAGTGGATAACCAATCAAATCAGCATCTTTGAACTTAACACCTGCACGATCTTTACGATCATCTAACAATACATCTACACCAGCATTTTGTAATGCAGTATAAATAGTTTGACTAGTAGACATTAATGCTTCGTCTTTTGCATTAATTGGAACAATAACTGCTTCAAATGGAGCGATAGAACGTGGCCAAATAATACCATTTTCATCGTGATATTGCTCAATAGCAGCAGCTAGTGTACGAGATACACCGATACCATAGCAACCCATAATCATTGGATTAGGACGACCATTTTGATCTAAGAATGTAGCTTGTAATGCTTCAGAATACTTTGTACCCAATTTAAATACTTGACCCACTTCGATGCCTTTAGCATGTTCTAAAGCACCCCCACATTTAGGACACACATCGTCCTTCGTGATTAAACGAATTGGAGCAACAATAATATCTTCTACATTAAAGTCCCGTTTTGGATTGATATTAACGTAGTGAGCATCTTTTTTATTAGCGCCACCACAAACATTGTAAGTTTCCATAACAGATTCATCAACAACAATAGCAAATTCTTCTGTTTGTTTTAAACCAATAGGACTGATGAAACCAGCTATTAAACCTACTTTTTCCAATTCTTCAGGGGTGGCCATCTCAGGCTCTACAGCACCAAGAACGGCATGTTGTACAGCGACTTCATTTACTTCATGGTCACCACGAACAATGGCTAATACCACTTTACCATCAATAGAAAATACTACCGCTTTGATAGTTTTATGTAATGGTAAATTTAACATGTCTGCCACAGCTTCAATAGAACTTGCATTTGGTGTATCCACAACAGATAACTCATGAAGAACTTCTTCGTCTTGCTTCATGATACCAGGCTTGCCGATTTCAATGTTAGCTGCATAATCACACTTAGTACAATATACGATATCAGCTTCACCAGCTTCGGCAATGGCCATGAACTCATGCGTACCACTACCACCGATTGCACCACTATCAGCCTCTACTGGGCGGAATGTAAGACCACAACGTGTAAAAATACGTGTATATGCATCGTACATAGATTTATAGGATTCATCTAAACCCGCTTCATCTACATCAAAAGAATAAGCATCTTTCATAATGAATTCACGGCTACGCATCAAGCCATAACGTGGACGACGCTCATCACGGAATTTACTTTGAATTTGATATAAGTTGACTGGTAATTGACGATATGAGTTAATCTCATTTTTAACGAGGGTTGTAATCATCTCTTCATGTGTTGGTCCTAGACAAAACTCATTATCATGACGATCATTGATACGCATCATTTCTGCGCCATATGCGTTCCAACGGCCAGACTCTTTCCAAATTTCTGCAGGCTGTAAAATTGGCATCATAATTTCTTGAGCACTAGCACGATCCATTTCTTCACGTACAATAGCTTCAATCTTTTTAATACTTCTCCAACCTAATGGTAAAAAACTATATAAACCATTTGCAGTTTTACGCATAAAACCAGCGCGAAGCATAAGCTGTTGGCTTACTACATCAGCGTCAGATGGAACCTCACGCAATGTAGGTGCATATAATTTAGTGGCTAACATAAAGACTCCTCATCTAAATTTTCTAAATATTGGTCAATTTCTCTAAACAATGTATCTACTAATTCGGCTTCTGGTACAGTCTTAATAACTTTCCCTTTACGGAAAATAATACCTTGACCATCACCACCAGCAATACCAAAGTCGGCCTCACGCGCTTCCCCTGGACCATTTACAACACACCCCATAACGGCAACCTTAATAGGCGCTTTTATGGATGCTAGACGTTCTTCTACAATACCAGCCATATCAAATAAATTTACTTGGCAACGACCACATGTAGGACAAGATATCATAGTGGCCCCAAAATTTCTTAATCCTAAGCTACTTAAAATACTTCTACCTACTTCAATTTCGTGAATTGGATCTCCAGTTAAGGATACCCGTAATGTATCACCAATGCCATCGAGCAATAATGCACCAATCCCCATAGCAGATTTAATAGTGCCTTGTTTAATAGTACCAGCTTCTGTTACCCCTAAATGTAACGGATAAGGAATCTTATCAGATAACTTACGATATGCTTCCACCATTAGAGGTACTTCCGTGGCTTTAATGGATAATTTCATTTGACGATAATCGAGTTTTTCTAAAATTCTTACGTGTTCTAAAGCTGTTTCAACCATACCATCCGCTGTAGGATGTCCTCCATGAGCATCGAGAATATGCTTTGGTAAAGAGCCTGCATTAACACCAATGCGAATTGGGATTTGTTTAGGTTTTGCCTTTTCAATAACGGCTAAAACCTTATCTTCACCACCAATATTTCCTGGATTAATGCGCAATCCATCAACATTATTTTCAATAGCTTCTAAAGCTAATCTATAATCAAAGTGAATATCGGCGATCAAAGGAATTGAAATGCCCGCTCTAACAGCCTTTAAAGCCTTTGCAGATGCCATTGTAGGAACGGCGACACGAACCAGTTCACAACCAGCCTCTGCTAAATGATTAATTTCTGCAATTGCCTTCTCTGTATGTACTGGATCCGTAGTAATCATAGATTGAATACTTACCGGTGCATAATCGCCGATTTTAACTGTACCTACATAGATACCATTTGTTGGTTTACGTACAATCATTGTAATCTCCCATCTGTCTTATAGTAAACGGAAAATATCCTGCGTTGTTACATATAAGAATAATGCTACCATTAAGGCAACCCCAACCATTTGTATATACATAAGAGCTTTAGCAGGTAATCTACGGCCTGTTATAGCTTCCGCCAAGATAATAATCAAGTGACCACCATCTAAAACAGGTAATGGTAAAAGATTAATAACCCCTAAGTTAATACTAAGGAATGCAGCAAAACTTAATAGTGGTGCAAATCCTGATTGTGCAATAGTACCTGCCATTTGGGAAATTCCTACTGGACCAGATAATTCGGCTGCTTGTGTGCCACGAATCATATCATAAATCCCACTGACCATAGCAACAATAGTTTGCCCCGTCCGACTAACAGCAAGGCTCAAAGATTCACCAATACTATAAGTTTCACGAGTAAAGCTAGGGTAGATGCCAATCTTAGGACTATCTTGTTCCATTTTAGGTATTACCGTAGTCTCTATAGTTTGTCCTTCACGCTCTACAACAACAGTTACACCATGGTTTGCTGTGCCTTGTAAGCTAGGACGAATATCATCCCAAGTACTAATTTTTTTACCATCAATCGTAATAATTCTATCGTTAGCTTCTAAATGAGCCTGTTCTGCAGAACTACCCGCAATAATGTTACCAATTACAGGTTCATTTGTATATGTAAGATTTCCTACAGTCACATTTAGGCCAAAGAAAAGTACAATGGCTAATATAAAGTTGAATACAGCCCCTGCAGAAATAACAATAAATTTTTTCCACGCAGGTTTATTATAAAAGGAGCGCTCATTAAGAGGCTCGTCAGGTGTCATACCAGCAATACGATTAAATCCTCCAAGAGGAATTATACGAATAGAATATAAAGTTTCCCCTTTTTGTACTTTAAATATGGCTGGACCAAAACCTATAGCAAATTCATCAACTTGCATACCTGACATCTTAGCTGTAATAAAATGACCTAATTCATGAATAAACACGATTAAACCAAATACAAATATTGTGGCTAATGCCGTAATCATATATTCTCCTATAACATCAACGATGTTGCCTTTTCACGGGCCCATCTATCGATGGATAATAAATTATCTAATGTAAAATCATCTTCTGTTCCCATAGATTCAAGAACAGAAGTAACGACTTTATAAATATCACCAAAGGCGATTTTATCTTCTAAAAAGGCATATACTGCCGTTTCATTAGCTGCATTAAATACAGCAGGTTTAAATCCACTAGCACGTCCCACCTCATACGCAAGTCGAAGTGCAGGAAAATCGTCATACCGCGGAGGTAAAAACTCCAATTGTAGTGCTTGACTAAAATCAAGATGATTCATACTTAAAACTTCACGTTTTGGATACGTCAAAGCATATTGAATGGGCTCGCGCATATCTGGATTACCCATTTGCGCTAATATCGCACCATCCTTCATACGTATCATAGAATGAACAATACTTTGAGGATGTACTACTACATCAATATGATCAAAATCAAAACCAAATAACCAATGAGCTTCTATTACCTCTAAGCCTTTATTGAATAAAGAGGCAGAATCTATAGTTATTTTATTGCCCATATTCCAGGTAGGATGTCGCAAACAATCTGCAGCAGTTGCAGTTTGAATTTTACTAGAATCCCATGTGCGTAAAGGACCACCAGAAGCAGTGACGATTAAAGAATCAACATTGTCACGTTTCTGTCCTTCTAAGCACTGAAATATAGCACTATGTTCACTATCGATAGGTAAGATTTGCACGCCATGTTCTTTAGCTAAAGCCGTAATTAATGGACCTCCAGCAACAAGAGTTTCTTTATTAGCAAGACCTATAGTCTTACCTTGTTTTATAGCTTCCACTGTAGGCTCAATGCCCGCAGCACCTACAATAGCAGTAACAATCATTGTTGCTTCTTGAATTGTAGCTGCTGCAATGAGGGCTTCCTTACCACCTATCAATTTTGTAGGACCTGTATAGCGTGCTTGTAAGTCTTTAAAAGCACCTTCATCTACAAGACCCGCCACCAAAGGTTTATATTCTTTAATCTGATGTTCTAAGAGGTCAATATTATGATGTGCCACTAAGGCAACCACCTTGAATTGATCTGGATGTTGAGACACCACATCAAGCGTCTGTGTACCGATTGAGCCAGTACTGCCGATAATACTTAGGTATTTCATAAGTGTACCTCTATGAAATTAGTACGAAAATAGTAATATATATACTAATGTAATAGGAGCCGCAAATAATAAACTATCAAAGCGATCCAATACACCACCATGACCTGGTAATAATGTACCAGAATCTTTTACATTACATAGTCGTTTAATCTTTGATTCAAACAAATCACCTAATGGTGCTAATATACCGCTAATCATACCTACATGGATTCCCATCCACCAAGGAATGCCAACGATATACGAAAATACTGTACCTGTAAAAATACAGCCGATAAATCCACCAATAAAACCTTCTAGTGTTTTATTAGGACTAATAGATGGTACTATTTTACGTTTACCAAAAGCTCGACCTGAAAAGTATGCAAAGGTATCGCTAGCCCAAGTAGTAAACAATAATAACCAAAGTGTAATAGTGCCCCAGTTATATAATTCAAAAGGCATTGATAAATTCATGTAAATTGAATCATGACGAATCAAGAGCAATGAAGTCATACCCATACCAATATATAATAAACCAAATACACTAAAGGATACACTAGACATCGAGTACTTAGTTTCACCAAATGTACACAACATATAATTGGCAAATAAACTTAATACTAAAATACCTATAGCTATAGTATACTGATGACATGCAAGAGCAATCATTAGCAATAAAATACTAATATATCCCCATATAATGGATATCCGAACACGTTTAGCTTTACCAAGTAATACAAACTCACGCCACCCTAATAAAGCCAAAAGTGTAATTAGCACATCATAAACTAATCCACCAAATGTAATGGCCCCTAAGGCAATAATAAAACCAATAACAGCGGTAATAACACGTGTTTTTAACATTTTTTATTCCTCATCACATAAGCCACCAAATCGGCGTTCTCGTTTCTGATATGCCGCCACAGCTTCAAGTAAAGTTTCCTTAGTAAAATCTGGCCAATGCAAATCGGTAAACCAAAATTCAGCATACGCTAGTTGCCATAACAAAAAATTACTAATTCTAAAATCACTACTAGGACGAATTAATAAATCTACATCACTAAACTCTTTAGTGAATAATTGAGAACTTACATATTCTTCAGTAATTTTGTCCATTGTAATAACGCCATCCGCAACGGATTTTACAATGTCGCGGATAGTTCTAACTATTTCATCACGCCCACCATAGTTAATCGCTAACTGTAATGTGAGGCCTGTATTATTCTGAGTTAATAATTCTGCATCTTGAATGATTTTTTGTAGGTCTTCTGAAAGCCCTCCAATAAAACCAATAAATCGAATGCGTACATTATGTTCATGCATATACTTAACATTATTATTTAAGTATTCTTTTATGAGAGACATAAGTAAAGAAACTTCCTGTTCAGGACGTTTCCAGTTCTCCGTGGAGAAACCATATACCGTAAGAGCTCTAATTCCGATCTCATCTGCGGCCATAACAATTTCTTTTAATACATCTGCACCAGCACGATGCCCCATGGAGCGCGGCATGCCTCTGCGTTTAGCCCATCGTCCATTACCATCCATAATAATAGCAACATGTTGTGGAATTATATTACGATCAATGACAGGCGTATCAGAACGTTTACGGTTAAATAATTTCTTTAGCATAGTCTACCTCGATAGAATTTCCGAAGTCGCTGGCAATCATTGGTCTATATAGTAGTATATGTAAGCACTCATCAACCTTTGTAATACGTGCCACATAAAATCCTTTATCTGAAATTTCAAAGAAGCGATTAAAGGATCCACCAATCATTACCTTAAAAGGAATATGGGCAGCCTGCAAACGAGACTTTGCAAGCTGCCATGGTATTCCAATAAGGCTATTAGAATCAAACATTATACTTCTAATACGTCCTTTTCTTTTACTGCTTTTAACTCATCGATTTGCTTAACTTTAGCATCGGTAAGCTTTTGGATTTGATCTAAACCGTCTTTAGCATCATCTTCAGTAATCGTTTTAGCTTTCTCTTCTTTTTTTAATGCTTCATTTACATCGCGACGAATGTTGCGCACTGCAACTTTTGCATCTTCAGCCTTTTTATGAACTACTTTAACGATTTCTTTACGACGTTCCTCAGTTAATTGAGGAATACTTAAACGAATTTGTGCACCATCATTACCAGGGTTCAAACCTAAATCAGATTGTAAAATTGCTTTTTCAATAGCACCAATCATTGTTTTATCCCAAGGTGCAATCACAATCATGCGAGGTTCAGGCACGGAGATATTCGCAACTTGATTAATGGGTGATGGACTTCCATAATAATCAACCATTACTTTATCAAGTAGTGCTACACTAGCACGGCCTGTACGAATAGATGCGAATTCATGTTTTAAAGCCTCAATAGACTTATTCATGCGGTCTTCTGCTTGTTGTAACAATTCTTTAATTTCCATATGAATTATTCTCCTCGAACAATGGTCCCTATTTCTTCACCTTTAGCAGCTTTTGTAATATTACCAGGAATATCCATGCTAAATACAATAATAGGAATATTGTTATCTTTACATAAAGTTGTAGATGTAGCATCCATTACTTTTAATTCTTTTGTGATAATCTCGTTATATGTTAATTCATCAAATTTAACAGCATTAGGATTTGTCTTAGGGTCAGAATCATATACGCCATCTGCAAATTTCTTTGCCATTAAAATAGCATCGGCTTCAATTTCAGCGGCCCGTAATGCAGCTGTTGTATCTGTAGAGAAGTAAGGTTTACCAAGGCCAGCACCGAAGATAACGATACGTTTTTTTTCTAAATGACGAATAGCGCGACGACGAATATAAGGTTCTGCAATTTCTTGCATTTCGATAGCCGTTTGTACACGTGTATCTACACCAGCTTGTTCTAATGCATCTTGCAATGCTAAGGAGTTCATCACTGTTGCAAGCATCCCCATATAGTCAGCAGTAGCACGATCCATACCTTGATTGCTACCAGCTAAACCTCTCCATAGGTTACCACCACCAACAACAATTGCGATTTCTAAATCAGTGGATTTTGCTAAAGCAGCAATTTCTTTTGCAAATTCTTCGACAACATCAGGATTAATACCAAAACCTTGTTCACCTGCTAATGCTTCACCACTCAACTTTAAAACAATACGTCGAAAGTTTCTTTTTGCCATATTTTTACTCCTCTATTGCAAAATAAGAGAACACTGTACGGTGTTCTCTTATTGTTTATTAATTATTTACCAACAGATGCCATTACTTCTGCTACGAAGTCATCTTGGCGTTTTTCAATGCCTTCACCTAAACCATAGCGAACAAAACGACGTACGTTGATGTTTTCACCGATTTTTGCAATACTTTCATTAATGATGTCTGTAACAGTTTTATCACCATCTTTAATGAATACTTGTTCTAATAGGCAATTTTCTTTATAGAATTTTTCGATACGGCCAGCAACCATTTTTTCTAAAACAGCTTCAGGTTTTGGTTTACGACCAGCTTTAACGTCTTCTTCAGCTTCTACTTTAGCTTGTTCCAATAATACTTGTTTTTCGTGTTCAATGACTTCAGTAGGAACTTCTTCACGGTTCAAGTATGTAGGATTTACAGCCGCAATTTGCATAGCGATATCGCGTGCTAAATTTTGGAAATCATCAGTTTTTGCAACGAAGTCAGTTTCACAGTTAACTTCCACTAAAACACCGATACGACCACCTGCATGAATGTAGGATTGTACTACACCTTCAGCTGCAATACGACCAGCTTTTTTAGCTGCCGCAGCCAAACCTTTTTCACGAAGAAGGTCAACCGCTTTATCGATATTACCGTCAGTTTCAACCAATGCTTTTTTAGCGTCCATCATACCTGCGCCAGTCATGTCGCGCAATTCTTTTACCAAAGCAGCAGTAATTGCCATTATTTTGTTCCTCCTAGTATTAATTAAGGTAAGGATATAGTCCTTACCCCAATTATATATGTTATAGATTTATCTTTCAAATGCTAATACGACAACGATTAAGCTTTACCGTCTCGAACCATTTCAGCAGAGTCAGCTACCATGTTATCTAATGCTTCTTCGAAGGATTCGCCTTGACGACCTTCAAGAACAGCGTCAGCCATTTTACCAGCCAACAATTTAACAGCACGGATAGCGTCGTCATTTGCTGGAATTGGGAAATCAACTTCATCTGGGTCACAGTTAGTGTCAACTGTTGCAACTACTGGAATGCCCAATTTTTTAGCTTCCGCAATAGCAATTTTTTCTTTTTTAGGATCTACTACGAAAAGAGCACCTGGCATTTTAGGCATATCTTTGATACCACCAAGGTATTTTTCCAATTTATCCATTTCATGACGAAGACCGATAACTTCTTTTTTAGGCAATACTTCGAAAGTACCGTCTTCTGCCATAGCTTCCAATTGTTTTAAACGTTTAATACGAGTTTCAATTGTTTTGAAGTTGGTCAACATACCGCCCAACCAACGTTCGTTAACGAAGAACATGTTAGCACGGATAGCTTCTTCTTTAATAGCTTCTTGAGCTTGTTTTTTAGTACCTACGAACAAGATTACTTCGCCTTGGGAAGCAACTTCACGCAAGAAATTGTAAGCTTCTTCTACTTTTTTAACTGTTTTAGACAAATCAATGATATAAATACCATTGCGTTCAGTGAAGATGAATTTCGCCATTTTAGGGTTCCATCTTCTAGTCTGATGACCAAAGTGTACACCAGCCTCTAATAATTGTTTCATTGATACTACTGCCATTGTGGCACCTCCTGTTAATTAACCTCCGCCGCTTCATCCTTCGGGTCACCCAAAATTAGGCACAGTACCGAAGTCCACTGACGTGCATATTTTTCATACCTAATAATTCTAACAAAAAATCATGGCAAAAGCAAGCAAGGAGTGAGGAATTCTTTAAGTATTCCTCACTCCTTATTTTAAATACATTCTCTTTCTTATTGATGTACGATCTTATGTTCAAATTTGAATTATAGAATATTATGAAAATATTTATTTAATTATTGCGAATGGAGTCAATCATACTTGCACGATTTTCTGCTCCAAACACTGCAGAACCAGCAACTAAAACTGTAGCCCCCGCTCTTTTAATCGGTACACAAGTAATATCGTTAATACCACCATCCACCTCAATGACTGCCGTTGAATTGTCTACTTCTTCTAACAATATCTTGGCTTGTTTAACTTTTTTTATGGCATTCTTAATAAAAGATTGTCCTCCAAATCCTGGATTCACAGACATAATTAAAATCATATCTAAATCTGCAGCTACATCTTCTAGTAGAGATACAGGTGTACTAGGATTCAATGCTACACCAGCCTTCATCCCACACTGCTTGATATGTTGAATCAAACGATGCATATGAGGTACAGTTTCTTGATGAAAAGTAAAATATTCTACACCAATTTTTGCAAATTCTTCTACATAATCACCAGGATTAGTAACCATCAAATGCACATCAAATGGTAATTTTGTATATGGACGAATGGCTTTCACAATGGGAGCACCAAAGGTTAGATTAGGAACAAAGTGTCCATCCATGATGTCGATATGTAATAAATCAGCCCCCGCTGCTTCAATAGATTTTAATTCCTCGCTTAACACCGCAAAATTTGCGGAAAGCATAGATGGTGCAATTTTTATCATATTAAAACCTCTTTCGTTGACTTTCTATATCATTACGTATAGACATATAAGCATCATATCGTCCTTGATGAATATGACCAGCTTCTAGAGCAGCTTTAATCCCACAAATAGGTTCATGTTCATGATAGCAAGGATTAAATTTACAAGTATCAACATATTCACCAAATTCTGGGAATAATGTAGGCAATCTTTCAAGGGAAACATCATTAAATTCAATAGCACTAAATCCAGGTGTATCCATGATAAAAGAATCTGCATCTAAACTATATAAAGAAGCGTGACGAGTAGTGTGTTTGCCACGTTTAATCTTATCACTTACCTCCCCAGTCTGAAAGGCAAATTTTGGGTCTACCGCATTTAAAAGACTACTTTTACCAACACCAGATGGTCCTGCAAAAGCCGTTACCTTATGTTGAAGCACATGACGCAAATCATCAATGCCTGTCATATTATATGTGGATGTCATCAAAACCTCATAGCCGATTGATTTATAAAGATCAACCATAGTTTCCGTCTCTGAATCCATCAAGTCACATTTATTGATACATAGTACAATAGGGATATCCGCATGTTCAATCATAACGAGCATTTTATTGAGTAATAACTCATTAATATCTGGTTCATGAGCAGCCACAACTAATACAACTTGGTCAATATTAGCTACTGCAGGGCGAACCATCGAATTATGACGTTCATGGATGGATTCAACGAACCCATCCTCCGAAATCGTAACGCGGTCCCCTACAAGTAAACTATAGCGTCCTTGCTTAAGTCTGCCACGAACCTTACATTCATGAATAGTACCTGTATCATCTTGTACATAAAAGTACCCATTCATATTTTTGACAACAATGCCTGTAATCATAGTACCTCTTATAATGCAGTTTCTTGCACTAATGCACCATTGAGGTACACCTCAATACGTACATTACCTACACCAGACACTTTTTTAACAACACGATCTCCAGGTTTATTCGTATCATCATAGATTACGGCAGAACCTTCATCATCTTTTACGACAATTTTAAGTTCTTGATTTTTAGAACCAGCTGGTACAGTAACATCTATAGTACCAGTTGTTTTATTACCACTGTTTCCTTCTTTTTTATCGGATTTCTTTTTATCATCTTTGAACTCAGTCGTAAGATTTAATGTGGAACCTTCGTCAATTTCATCGCCAGCTTTAATGCTTTGCTCTATAACCACAGATTTTTCTTCCACAGATCCAGATACTTGGTTTACACCTAGTTGAATATTACTCAATGTATCACGAGCATCTTTTAATGTCATACCAACAAGATTAGGTACTTTGACTTTCTTAGCCTTCGCTTTATTTACTACGAGATCAATTGTTGTCCCTTTAGACACTTTAGAATCTCCTGAAGGACTCTGAGCAATAATTACACCATCTTTTTTACCATCCACAGATTGTTGTGTTATTTTCCCCACAACTAAACCTAAATCTTTAAGTCGTTGACGGGCTTGATCGACAGTTAAATCAGTTAAATCTGGCACAGTAATATCGCCTACACCTTTAGAAACTACAAGGTGAATCGTCCGTTGCTCTTTAACCTTTTCTCCAGCCCCAGGTGTTTGAGAAATAACTTGACCAGCTGGCACATCAGGATTAGTAACTTCACTTGTAGACACACGCAAATGTTTATCTTCTAAGATATTTTTTGCTACAGAAACTTGTTTGCCTACCACATTAGGTACATCTACTGTTGTATTACTCCAGAAATTTCCGTAGCTTAAGAAAGCACCTAAAAATGCTACTAAGAAAATGACAGCAGCACCTAGAACGATGTATTTTTGTGGAATCGATGCAATTTTACTTAACATACTCTTCTTTTTACCCTCGTCTTTACGTTCTTCTTGAATAGTACTTAGATCTTCAAGTGCTTCAGGATCAACCGCAGGAATCATTTGTGTAGCAAAATCATATGGTTCATGACGTTGTGTTTTCCCCATTGTAAAACCTTGAGATAACCGCAAATCACTGATCATATCAGAGATAGAATCAAAACGATCTGCAGGATTTTTAGATAATGCTTTCATAACAACAGCTTCTAAAAGCGGAGGAATTGATGGATTATATCGAGTTGGAGGTTCTACCTTCTCACGAACGTGTTTTAATGCTACTGCAATTGGCGTTTCCCCTTCAAATGGTACACGACCTGTAAGCATTTCATACAATACAACACCCAATGAATAGATATCTGTATTTCCATCTACCGGTTTACCACTAGCTTGCTCTGGTGATAAATAGTGTGCAGAACCCAAAATCGAATTCGTATACATAACTGTGTTAGTTGCATTTATTGCACGAGCAATACCAAAGTCAGTTACTTTAACGCGCCCAGTATTGGTAATAATAACATTATGTGGTTTTATATCACAATGAACAATACCCATTGTATGAGCGTGCTCTAAGCCTTCAGCTATGGCAATAGTAAATTTAACAGCCTCATCTATAGACAGTCTTCCATGACGAGTTATATATTTTTTTAAGGTTTCACCATCTACATATTCCATAACAATGTAATGTAAATTTTGGTCAAAACCTACATCATACATATTTACAATATTGGGATGATTTAATTTACCTGCCGCTTGTGCTTCTCGTTTAAATCGAGTCACAAATTCATCATCATTTGCAAAATTAGCATGCAATACTTTTATTGCTACTTGTCTACCTAGTAAGGTATCTTCTCCAAGGTATACATCAGCCATTCCACCAACGCCAATTTTATCAACAATACGGTAGCGGTTATCTAGAAGTATGCCTTTTATATTCATAGTACTCATTATTTCTCCATTTCTAGATTAGATTGTTCCCACCACAATGGTCACATTATCTCCTGCTCCGACTTCATATACAGCTTCCATCAATGATTTAATAACCAACATATCATCATCCGTTGATTGTAATGCAGAGGCAATTACATCATCAGATACATAGCCACTTAATCCATCAGTGCAAAGTAAAATACGATCACCGGGAAGAATAGACTCTACACCACTATCAACCTCTAAGATTTCATCAACACCGACTGCACGAGTTAATAAATTACGTTGAGGGTGATTTAGCATTTCATCCTTTGTAATCTCTCCAGCTGTTAATAATTCTTGTACCATAGAATGATCCGTAGTAATTTGTCGTAAATGACCATCTCTATATACATACAAACGACTATCACCAACACTTGCCCAGTAAAGTTGATTACCATTTATAGCTGTAACTACAGCGGTAGTACCCATACCAGCAAGTCGTTCTTCACAAGCAACGCGATTTACAATACGTTGATTAGCGTGAATGATAGCATCACATAAGTCTTGTTGACCTATCGTTTCAAGGGAGGACAAATATTCTTTTATTTCATCTACAGCATAGGTACTTGCGATTTCACCACCGCTATAACCACCCATGCCATCAGTAACAGCACAAATATGGCCATCAATGAAAAAACGGTCCTCGTTACGCTGGCGTACAAGCCCAATTTTACTTAAACCAACAAAATTATTCATGATTCTCCTTTTTCCGACCATGAGCAGCCTTTAACTGTCCACATGCGGCTTGGATTGCATCGCCCATTTCCTTTCGTACCGTTACTGATACGCCATAGGAACTAACGATGTCTTTAAATGTATTCATATTCGTAATAGATGGTTTATATAATTCAATATGTTCATTACCATTAACTGGGATCAAGTTAACATGACAATTTGGGAAATCTTTACAGATTTTCCCCAAAGCATGAGCATCATCTATAGATGCATTTACAGAATCTATAAGAATATACTCAAAGGTAACACGACGCTGTGTCGTATTATAATAGTATTTTACCGCATCTAAGACTTCCGTCAATTCATAACGTGCCCCAACGGGCATAATACTACGACGAACTTCATTATTTGTAGCATGTAATGAAAGTGCTAAGGTAATTGGCAAACCTTCATCAGCTAATTTATAAATATTAGGAACCCAACCACAAGTGGAAATCGTCATCTTACGATAACTAATATTACAAATCATAGGATCATGTAGTAGTTGTAATGCTTGTAATACATTATCATAATTTTGTAACGGCTCCCCTGCGCCCATAACGACAACAGAGTGTATTTCCTCTTTAGTAAGAGCCCCAAATATGACAACTTGTCCAATAATCTCAGCGACTGTTAAATCTCTGTATAAGCCACCTTGTGTAGAAGCACAGAATACACATCCCATAGCACACCCCACTTGAGAGGAAACACATACAGAATACCCATAGTGTTGCTCCATCAAAACTGCTTCCACACGACTTTGATCTGACATCTCTACAAGTATTTTGCGAGTCTTTCCATCAGGGGCAATAGACTCTGTAATTAATGTAGGTAAAGAAATAACACAATTGTCACCTAGCCATTGACGTAAGTCTTTCGGAAATTGTGTCATGTCTTCAAAATCAAAAATATATCTATGATAGATATAGTCAATTAATTGTTTCGCTCGAAACTTTTGTATATTATGGGTCTTAAAGATAGATTGTAATTCTTCTAAAGACTTACCCAATAATTCTATCATGGTGCTCCATTTCTTATATTATGATAAGCGTTTCATGCGAGCCATAAAGAAACCATCCATATGATCTCGCGGTGGATAGGTTGTAATCATACCATCTATAGCTTGTGGTGCCCCTTTATATGATACAGGATCGATGATAAAGTTCTTATGAATTGCCAAGAATTTATTTAGAACAGCTTCATTTTCACCACTATTCATAGTACATGTGGAATATACTAAATATCCATTAACCTTAACCATTTCAGAAGCTTTTTCTAATATTTCAAGTTGTAACAGCGGCAACTTAATAAGTAAAGACTCTGTTTTACGCCAACGCATGTCTAATTTCTTTTGTAATATACCTAGACCAGAACAAGGAGCATCAACTAAGACGCGATCAAATTGTTCTTTCCAATTATCAGGAAGATAACGACCATCTTGAAGCTTAGTAGAAATAATAGATACACCTAATCGCTCAGCATTTTGATTAATCAGTTCTAATTTATGGTCGTAAATATCACAACTCATAATAGCTCCTGTATTATTCATAAGACTTGCCATATGCATAGACTTGCCACCTGGTGCAGCACAACAGTCTAAGATACGCTCTCCTGGTTGAGGATCTACCACATGGGCTACTAACATAGATGCTTTATCCATAAAAGTAATATGACCTTCTAAAACAGGTTTAGCTTTTTCTAAATGACCTTGATGTCCATCAATATAAACTACTTCAGGAATATATGTATCCTGTTCTACAATCCAATCTAAATCTTCTAATTCTTTTAAACAATCCTCAATAGATACTTTCACTGTATTTATGCGAGCCGTCAAACGAGGTTGTTCATTAAACCAAGAACAAAGATCTACGGTCTTATCTTTTCCCATTTCTTTTATCCATAAGTTGACAAGCCATAATGGTTGATTGTAGATAAAGGAAATTTCTTCAGCTTCGGACTTAGCTAGTTCACCGATAGAAATGCTATCACTTTCACGTAAAACCGAACGCAAAACAGCATTTACAAAACCAGATAAACCTCTAGTTAGCTTTTTGGCGAGTTTAACAGATTCGTTAACAGCCGCACTTTCAGGAACCTTATCCATATAGATAATTTGATAAATACCAAGTCTAAGGATTTCCACAACCATAGAAGATAGTTTCTTTAAGGGTCGCTTTGCAAAGTGAACAATAATAGCATCCAAGTAATTTTTTCTACGAATGACCCCATACACAAGTTCAGTAAAGAATCTTCGATCTAAATCGGATAGATGATATTTCTGTAAATACTCTTGCAACTTTATATTTGCATAAGCACCATTGCGATTAATTTCACTCAATGCTTTTACAGCGAGCAATCGAATATTTTGTTGTTGATTAGTCTTTACCTCTATCATTACTATTCCTACCAATCAATTGTTCTACTACTGCTCGAACACGTTCAGAATCGACTGTTGTATTACAACATGGCCCATTAGGACGTTCATTTAATACCCCAATAACTGGAATGGGAAATACATCAGCCATTCCACTTGCTAAATCTCGTTCGCAAGCTATTGCTACAATAGCTTTTGGCCGTGCTTCCTTTACCTTCATCCGCGCTAAGGTGCCTCCAGTGACAACTATAAATTGACAACCATAGTCCTTAGCCACTTGCAACAAATTACCAACCTGGCATCGCCCACACTGCTTACAATTATATACATCATGTGTAACCTTATGAACACACGAACTTTCTTGTAAACAGTGAGGAGTTAATAATAATATACGTTCTGGATCTACCGTATACATATCTAGCATTACTAAATGATTGATTAAATCAATCATAGACTGGCGGAGTTGATCCTTAGTAACCCCTCTCACCTTACCAATCGCCAAAGTTAATGGAAATAATCCATAAATAAACTGATTGGCTAGTCTTAAAACAATAGGATGTAACCGTATAATACCTGTGCTAGCAACAATTAAAGATAAGCACAAAATCCATATAATAGCAATAAGTATAGATATAACTACACTACTTACAATTGATGCAAATGGATGCAATTGTAAAAGTCCTGGTTCTAATATATACATTAGAAAGGCTAGTACTGCTGTGAGCAAAGCACATGTAATAGTTGATAAAATCAAGTATAACGGATACGTTTCGTACTGCTTATATTGAGTCCCCAAAAACGATACCTTCCTTTATTTGATGACCATTTATAAAATCAATTGCAGAAATGCGTTTTTTATTTTCTGGTTGGACTTCTGTTAATAGAATTATATTTCCATCACCACAAAATACACCTAAACCGGCTATTTTAGATACGATTGTACCAGGCACAGTTGTGGCTGATATAGCAATTGGTACATGTTTACCATGGACATCTATCAAACAGTGAGTCGTATCACTGGGAACCACTTCTCCAGACCATACTTTTAAACGTTTTCCATCGAGATATGTATAACATCCAGGTGCTGGATTAAGTCCTCTAATGAGATTTGCAATTTCATTAGCCGGCTTAGACCAGTCGATCTGCCCCATTTCCTTTGTAATCTTAGTAGTATGTGTAGCCATTGAATCATCTTGTGGTGTAGCCACAATTTCTCCATTAACCCAACGAGTTAATACAGGCACTATAGTTTCACCCCCCAGTACAGCTATACGTTCAAATAACTGTCCTGTCGTTTCACCGGGTAAAATATCTATCTCCACAATGTCAATGATATCACCTGTATCAAGTCCATCATCCATATGCATTATGGTAACACCC
The DNA here is from genome assembly GCF_000163735.1 of Veillonella sp. 6_1_27. NCBI lineage: Bacteria > Bacillati > Bacillota > Negativicutes > Veillonellales > Veillonellaceae > Veillonella > Veillonella sp. 6_1_27. The sequence continues at coordinate 258,454 of NZ_GG770215.1, read as the reverse complement.
GTTTTAGAGTCTCCATTAAGAATTGCATAATGAATTGGCGCAGCGCCTCTATAACTAGGTAAAATAGAGGCATGAACATTAATACAACCATATTGCGGCAATCGAATAAGCCAAGGAGGTAAAATTTTACCATACGCAATAACAATCACTACATCTGGTTGTAATGCTTCTAATTCGGCTCTCACTTGTTCATCACGCAAAGTGACTGGTTGATATACAGGCAAGTCATGCTCTAAAGCAGCTACTTTTACAGGGGGCATTTGAACTTGTTTACCACGCCCTTTTTGTTTATCAGGCTGGCAATACACACCGACAATAAAATGACCAGCTTGAATCAAAGCCTCTAAGGTAGGCACAGAAAAGTCTGGTGTCCCCATAAAAACGATGCGTAATTGTTTATTATCAGACAATTTCTTTCTCCTCTGGATGATCAGTAATTAATCGTAAGTTAGTTGCTTTTTCAATAAACAAATGACCTTCCAAGTGATCAATTTCATGTTGGAAAATACGCGCTAAAAAACCTTCAGCTTTTATAGTTACCTTTTTATTATGTGGATCAATACCTTTAACGGTGACTTTATTAAATCGTTCCACATCTCCGAAATATCCTGGCACACTTAAGCATCCTTCAGGTCCAACTTGAGAACCTTCAGCATGAGTGATTTCAGGGTTAATTAGCGCAATAAGACCACTACCAGATTGGTCATCTACAACGATAATACGTTTAGCTACAGCCACTTGAGGTGCTGCAAGACCAACCCCTTCAGTCTTATACATAGTTTCAGCCATATCATCGATAAGGGCTCTAAGTTTTTTATTAACATGCTCTACAGGTTCCGCCACTTGTTTTAAAACGGGATGACCTGCTTTCACAACATCTAATACAGCCATTGATACTCCTACACTACACGGGATCCACGTCAATCAGCAGTCCTTCTTGCGTGAAAATCCATGAGTTATATATATATTCTTTCAAATTCGTTAAATCTGTACCGCGAATCATAATAGCTAAACGATACATATCGCGCACTTTTTTTATAGGCGCTTCATAAGGACCATTAATCAAAATATCCTGATTTCCTTTATAAGACTCCAAGTCATCGACAATACGATTTGCTATAGACTCTAATGTTTTCATATCTTGATGACGCACAACCATATGAATCATTTCGCGAAATGGAGGATATCCTAAAGCTTTACGGTTTTGAATTTCTTCATTGTAAAAGCCTATATAATCATGAGCCTTACTCTTTATTATAGCATAATTTAAAGGATTATATGTTTGTATTACAACGCTACCCGGTTTTTCACCCCTACCGGCACGTCCAGAGGTTTGAGTAAGTAAATCAAAAGTTCGTTCTGAAGCTGTATAAACAGGAATATTCAAAACTGAATCGGCTGTTAAAATACCAACAGCTGTTACATCTTTAAAGTCATGACCTTTAGATACCATTTGTGTTCCCAACAAAATATCATATTTATGAGCCCCAAAGTCATGTAAAATATCTTCTGCTAATTGCTTATTTTTTGTCACATCTTGATCAAGACGAGCAATGCGGGCCGATTTAAAGTGACGACGTAACTCTTCCTCTACCTTTTGTGTGCCTGAACCAAAAAACTTAATCCTCTTACTATTACATTTGGGACAAACAGTTGGAATTGGTTCATGATGTTCACAATAATGACAACGCAATTCTTCACCAGCTTGGTGATAAACCATAGCTACATCACAATGAGGACACATAATAGTTTCCCCACAATCCCGGCACATAACAAAAGTACTATAACCGCGTCTATTTAACAGAATAATCATTTGATTATGCTCATCTAATGTATGTTGAATTAAGCGACTCATGGCATCAGAAAAAACGGAGTAATTTCCATGAAGAATTTCTTCCTTCATATCTACTATAGTAACCTTCGGCATAGGTTGCTCAAAAATGCGATTTGGCAATTCTAGTAAATGATACTCCCCTTGCTTAGCTTTATAGTACGAAGTAACAGATGGTGTAGCAGAACCTAAAATAACGGGACAACCATGTGCCTCAGCACGCCACAATGCCACGTTACGTGCATGATACCGAACCATATCCTCTTGTTTATAAGATGGATCATGTTCTTCATCGACCACAATAAGGCCGATATCCTCAGCTGGCGCAAATACGGCAGAACGAGCGCCAATAATAATGTGACTATCCTTACGGCGCAAACGCTCCCAATTATTGTTCCGTTGTTGTACCGTCAATTTACTATGAAATACTACGACTTCGTCACCAAAAGTTTCTACAAATCGTCTCACAATTTGATCAGTCAATATAATTTCAGGTACTAAAATAATAGCTGTTTTATCCTGACTAATACATCTTGCTGTAGCACGTAAATATAATTGAGTCTTGCCACTACCAGTGACACCATGAAGTAAAAAGGTTTTATGTTCATGGCTATTCATTGCATCTTGTATTGGTCCATATACAGCTTGTTGAGCTTCAGTAAGAGGAATATTAACTTCTTCTGTTAAAAGCTCATCAAATGTTGTTTTTGTGGCTTTAAAACGAGCTTCAACGACAATACCTTTAGCTTCACTCACTTGTTTAATGACCATACGAGAATAGCCTTTAGCTAGTAATAATGCCTTAGATGCTCCGCCCACTTCAAGTAAGTATTTTGCTAATTCTCGTTGCTTCTTTTTTCGTTCACTAAATTGTGCCACCGAAAATTCTGGCATGACTACTAACCATTCTTCCTTTGGTGCCTCGTAAGATTTTAATGTCTTATTCACTGTAAACAATCGCAATGCATCGCCATAAGAGAATAAATAATACTCATTTAGACGGCGGGCCGTATCCATCATTTCCGGTGTAAACCAAGGTTGGCTATCTAATACTTGCACAATATTTCGTAAAGTGAACTCTGGTGGCTCAACTAACTCGTCGTAACCAATAAGAATGCCTTCTTCACGACTATGTCCTAAAGGAATGAGTACGCGCGTACCAGGTAAGACATTACCAAACTTTTCAGGCATTAAATAGCTCAAAGGTTTATGAAGTTGTTTGGCCGGTCTGTTAATTATAACTTGTGCTACGCGCATACATTTTTTCCTTTCGTTTATTATAAAAGGTCTCAGTAGAAATTCTACCAAGACCTTTTGTATTATAAGCCAGCTTCTTCTTTTAGAATTTGTGCTTTATCTGTACGTTCCCAAGGTAAATCCACATCAGTTCTACCAAAGTGACCATACGCTGCAGTTTTGCGATAATGAGGCTTTAACAAATCAAGCATTTCAATGATTCCTGCTGGACGAAGGTCGAAATGTTTTTTAACAAGCTCTTGAATTTTTGTTTCCTCTATGCGACCTGTACCAAAAGTATCAACTAAAATAGATACAGGATGAGCAACCCCAATTGCATAAGCAACTTGCACTTCACATTTATCAGCAAGACCTGCTGCTACAACATTTTTAGCTACATAACGCGCTGCGTATGCTGCAGAACGGTCCACCTTAGATGGATCCTTACCAGAAAATGCACCGCCACCATGACGGGCCATACCACCGTATGTATCTACAATAATTTTACGGCCAGTTAAACCAGCATCTCCATGAGGTCCTCCAATTACGAAACGACCAGTTGGATTGATGAAGTATTTAGTATTTTCATCAACGAATTCAGCAGGCAACGCTGCGTCAATTACATAACGCTTCAAATCGGCTTTAATTTGTTCTTGGGTAACTTCAGGGCTATGTTGCGTAGAAATAACAATTGTATCAATGCGCTTAGGTTTACCATCAACATATTCTACAGTAACTTGAGTCTTACCGTCTGGACGTAAGTAAGTTAAGGTCCCATCCTTACGAACTTCTGTAAGTCGACGAGATAAACGATGTGCCAAGGAAATTGGCAAAGGCATGAGTTCAGGTGTTTCATTAGATGCATAGCCAAACATCATACCTTGGTCACCAGCACCGATTTTATCAAGCACTTCACCATTGCCATCTTTTGATTCAAGTGCTTCATCAACACCCATGGCGATATCCGCAGATTGTTCATCGATGGATACAAGTACACCACAAGTATCACAATCAAAACCAAATTTTGCACGAGTATAACCAATTTCACGAATTGTATCACGTACGATGCGAGGAATATCTACATATGTGTGAGTAGAAATTTCACCTACTACATGAACTAAACCAGTAGTAACTAAAGTTTCACAAGCCACACGAGCAGTTGGATCCTTTTCAATAATCGCATCCAAAACAGCATCAGAAATTTGGTCAGCTATTTTATCTGGATGGCCTTCAGTAACAGATTCAGAAGTAAAAAACATATGTTTTTCAGCCATTTTATCCTCCTAATACGAAAAAAAGTCTCTCATGCACTCATGAGAGACCCTCCCATCTAACGACATTTGTCATAGGAATTAGCACCTTTTCCGCTTGGAATGGTTGCTGTAGCTTCACAGGGCCTATCCCTCCACTACTCTTGATGAGTTACAGAAATATTATAGTGTATTTACAGTGAGAAAGCAAGTCATTATTATACCTCTCTTGCCTCTTTTAAAGCTAAATCATATTCAGCCTTATGAAGGGCACTTTCAAACTGACGATACATATGATGACGGCCCAGAATATCCAAAAAATTAGATTTATACATCTCTCTACGTATATCGTAACTCACATCACTAAGCAAAACTTCTATGCCTCTTTTTTGAAGTTCTTCAATAATACCTCGTAAAATACGTAAACCCGTTAAATCTACAAATGGTACTTTTACAAAACGAATGATTAAATATTTAGGATCTTTATGTATAGAGTTTAACGCTCTATCAAATGCACTTATAGCACCAAAGAATAATGGGCCTTCTACAGTGTATACCATTATTTCTGGATGGATTGTAATCTCATGCCTAATCTGTGCTGATAATTCGGCACTACTTGCTTCATGCACATCAATTGTATTAACCATTTTGCGCATAAACTGCAACACTGCAAGTACTACACCTACATTTACAGCTACTACTAAATCCGTAAAAATAGTCAGGAAAAAGGTAAGCAATAATATTATTTGATCTGGACGAGATGCGAGAATAAGCATTCGTATAAAACGTGGTACATCACTCATATTGTAGGCTACTACAAATAATATGGCTGCCATAGATGCCAACGGAATATACACTGCATATGGGGCTAAAAATAAAAGAATGGCACCTAATGTAATGGCATGAACAATACCTGCCACCGGAGAATTACCACCTTGACGAATATTTGTAGCAGTTCGCGCAATAGCACCGGTTGATGCAATTCCACCAAACAATGGCGCAAATATATTAGCTAATCCTTGTCCAAATAATTCAGTATTAGATTCATGCTTGGTGCCACTCATACCATCAGCAACAACTGCAGACAATAAGGATTCAATAGCGCCTAGCATGGCAATTGTAAAAGCCGGCCCGATTAAAGATAAGATTTTATCAAAGCTCAATTTTGGTACAGAAAATTCTGGCAAACCTTGAGGTATACCACCAAATGCACTACCAATGGTTAAAACCGTAGGAAATTGGTAGATAGCTTGAATAACCGTAGCAACAATCATAGCTACAATGGGAGCTGGAACTTTATTAATATATGGGATTTTAGGTAAAACTAACAGTAGACTTAAGCTTAAGAGCGCAATCCCCAATGTAGGTAAGTCAGAGTATGGTAAGGACTGAATCATAGCCCATAATTTTTCATGGAAATGAGCCATATAAGGCAACGGTGGAAATCCAAAGAAATATGGCCATTGCCCTACCCAAATTGTAACACCAATACCTGCTGTAAAACCCATAATAACAGGTGTGGGTATAAACCGAATGACTGTCCCTAACTTTGCAACGCTCATTAAAACCAGAATAATCCCTGCCATCATGGTCGCAATTTGTAAACCTTCAAAGCCATAATTGACAACGATACTGCTCAATAGAACGATAAATGCCCCTGTAGGGCCCGCAATCTGAACAGGGGAGCCACCAAACAAGGATACAAATATACCTGCAATGATTGCCGTATAAATGCCCGCTTGCGGTGTAACTCCACTAGCAATAGCAAAGGCCATTGCTAAAGGCAGAGCCACTACCCCTACGACCAATCCAGCAATAATATTGTTACTCCATTTTCCTTTTCCTAATGAGCCGTCTAAATATGCTTTTTGTATAGCAAACATGTAAGAAAAACACACCCTTCTTAAAACAACACACACAAGAATTAATTTATGTCAGCTTTGTTTGCTACTAAATCAATAACTTCTCTAAGGATATGTCGAGCAAGTTCAGATTTTTTCATATTAGGCATTTCTTTAGGCTCTTTATCGGGATATAAAAAATAGCCTTCATTCGTATCTACATTAAAACCTGCATTCGATTTGCTTACATCATTGGCCACAAGCATATCTAGATTTTTTCTAGCCACTTTATCCTGACCATACTTGATTACATGTTCTGTTTCTGCCGCAAAACCAACAAGAATTTGATGATTTTTTTTAGAGCCCAACCCTTGTAGAATATCTGGATTTTTTACAAGTTCTATGGTCATAGACTCCATTTTCTTTATTTTTTGCTCTGCTTTATGAAGGACTCTAAAATCAGAAACAGCGGCAGCCATAATAACTACATTAACATCATTATAACGAGCTTCAACAGCCTCCTGCATAGATACCGCAGAATCTACAGAAATAAAGTCTACGCCACTTGGTATAGGCAAGGATGTGGGAGCACTTACTAATATCACTTTAGCCCCCATGCGTACAGCCTGTTCTGCAATGGCATATCCCATCTTACCGCTAGAACGATTTCCAATATACCGAACAGGATCAATACTCTCCTGTGTTCCGCCAGCTGTAACAAGTATAGTAGTACCTTCAAGCTCATTGGTGCTGCACATTTTAGATTCTAGCCAATCCACAATTGCTTCGGGCTCCGGTAAACGTCCTACACCTGTGATGCCACAAGCTAACCAACCTTCTGCAGGGTCCATAATATGGTAGCCCAAAGAACGTAATCCTTCTAAATTGCGTTGAGTAATAGGATTATTATACATTTCTGTATTCATAGCAGGACAAAGGTACTTAGGTGCTTTGGTAGCCATAATTGTTGTAGTTAACATATCATCAGCAATGCCTGCATAAATTTTTCCGATCACATTTGCTGTTGCAGGCACAACTACATATGCATCTGTCCAAGTGGCCAGTGCAATATGTTCTACATCCCACTGATGAACTTGTTCAAACATGTCTAGAGCTACAGGATGTCCACTGATTTCGCCAAATGTTAAAGGTGACGCAATATGCGTTGCATTTTGTGTCATTACAACCTTTACTTCAGCCCCTTTTTTACGAAGTCTGCTTACCACTTCAATTGCCTTATACGCTGCAATACCTGCAGATACTGCGACAATGATATGTTTTCCGCGCATGTTCTTCTCCTTTTAAAAATTCCTTGTATCAATGATACAAGGAATTGATTTTTTATTTAATGCCTTCTTTAGTGCGTTTATATGTCACTTCACCTTCAGCAATTTCATAAAATGCCAAAGATACAGGCTTGTCAGTCGCATGTGTAGATTCTGCTAAGCAAGGTTCGCCATCTGTTAATTCGCGAGCGCGTTTAGCCGCTAAAGTCACCAATGTATATTTGCTATCTACTTGGCTTTCCAATTTTTTTAATGGAGGTTTTACCATCATACTATCACTTCTCCTTAGACTCTTGATATTGTTTATAAATATATTGAATTTGCTCTTTATTACGACTAATCTTACAAGACTCAGCTCGCAAGATAGAAGCAACCTTTTCAGAAGCCTCTGCTAAATCATCATTTACAACGATATAGTCATAACGATGAGCTAAGGCCAATTCTGAACAAGCCAATGACAATCGTTTATCAATGACTTCTTTAGCATCTGTGCCACGATTATGTAAACGTTCAGATAACTCAGATAGTGACGGCGGTACAATGTAAATAAATACAGCATCGCTAAAACGTTCCTTAACCTGCATAGCGCCTTGAATATCGATTTCTAATAGTACACTTTTCCCATCATCTAATAAATCCATTACATGTTGTTTTGGAGTACCATAGTAATTATCATATACCTTAGCATATTCTAAGAATGCGTCTTCACTAAGTAAAGACTCAAATTCCTCTTTAGAGCGGAAGAAATAGTTAATTCCTTCCTTTTCACCCACACGTGGAGCACGGGTTGTCATAGAAACGGAATAAACTAAATTAGGCATTTCTTTACGAATATTCGCACAAATCGTACCCTTACCTGCGCCAGATGGCCCGGATATAACGATTAATAATCCTCTGTCTGACATATGCACTCCTATGATTCCACTGTATCTACATCCACATCATGTTGCACAAGTCGATGTGCTACGGTTTCAGGTTGAATTGCAGATAATACAATTTGACCACTATCCATAACTAATACAGCACGTGTCTTACGACCATATGTGGCATCAATGAGCAATCCCTTGTCTCTAGCATCTTGAACCATCCGCTTTATAGGGGCGGATTCAGGACTAATAATAGCCATAACACGGTTAGCAGATACCATATTACCAAAGCCTATATTCAGTAATTGAATACTCATTCATAGACCTCCTATTACTCTACATTCTGTACTTGTTCTCTAATTTTCTCTAACTCACATTTAAGTTGAACCACAAGCTCAGTAATAATCGAATCCATTGCTTTGGATCCGATTGTATTTACTTCACGATTCATTTCTTGCAAAATAAAATCGACCTTACGACCGATTGAGTTTGTATCTGCAAGTGTATTTCTTAATTGTACCACATGAGAGGTAAATCGGACAATCTCTTCCGTAATATCCGTCTTATCAGCTAATAGAGCAATCTCTTGTATAAAACGATCCTCACTAATACTCGCTTCTAAAGAAACTAAATATTCCTGAATTTTAGTTTTTATGTGTTCGCGATATGCTTCTACAGCACCAGATTTATTAGTGTCAATTTTAGTAATGATCTTTTCAAGTGTATCGATACGATCTAATAAATCCTGCTTGATATGTTGACCTTCCGCAGTTCGCATTGCTATTAAAGCATCTAATGCTTGAGTCGTAGCTTCTTTCACAATATCTAATAGAACATCTTCTGCAATTGGTGTATCTTGTTGTTGAACCCATTCGGTAGAAATCGAATTTACAGCTTGTAAAGGTACCTTTTTTGAATCATCATAGAATTCTTCTTGTACCAACAACTCTTGTATTTGTTTTCTCAATACACTATTAATAGTAAAAGTTTTAGGTCGCTCCCCTGCATCTAAAATAGAAACTGATACCTCAACCTTACCACGAGTAATACGATCTTGTATCATTCCACGAATAGTACTTTCAAAAGGATTCATTTGTTTTGGACTACGAATAAACAGATCCAAGAAGCGAGCGTTTACGGACTTAATTTCTACCGTACAGGTAATGCCATCTTTGGTTGCTGTGCCAGAACCAAAACCGGTCATACTTTTCATAAATCATCCTCCTTAGTAGTTTTTATTATTGTACCACGAATTACACAATCCGTGTTTAAATACTAAGAATTATATGTACACTATGGTATACTAAACTATACTTCTAAATATATTTGAAAGGAGTACTATGAATTTAGACGGACTTACCATGTCTGTACTCGCTAAAGAATTAAACGAGCGACTACAAACAGGTCAAATACAAAAACTATATCAAATAGATAAAACTACATTATTATTTAAAGTTCGAGCACTTAACGAAGACCAAAACTTAATTATTACCGTAGGTGCCACACCAGCAATGTATCTTAGCCAACCACTTCAAGATCTACCAAAAGAACCAAGCTCACTTTGCATGTTCTTACGAAAGCATATTGAAGGTAGCCGCATCGTAAAGGTGGAACAAATCAACGGTGACCGTATCATGTGTATCCAAACGGATAAACTAGAAATGGACGGTTCTATTACGAGTACATATATTTATATTGAATTAATGGGCAAATATTCCAACTGTATCTTCGTACAAGACGGTATTATTTTAGAATCCTTAATTCACGTCTCCCCTCTCATGAACCGTGAACGTATTATTAGTCCAAAAATACAGTATGATTTACCACCTAATGCTAATCGCGTAAGTTTAATGGACTTTGATAATAATGAAATAAAAAATCTACTTACTTCCTTTGGTAATGGCTCTGTGCAGCAATCTATTCGAGCTATCTTTAACGGTTTTGGTAAACCTTTATTGGATGAGCTTTTATATATTTCCAAATTAAGTGGTGAAGAAATCATAACTGATTTAGATACTTCTCAACTAGATACACTTGCTAAAGCCTTGTACGACCTCAAGGTAAAACTCGAAAATAGCAAAGGTTTATTTACTTTAGTCAACGATAACAATAAAAAAGCTTACACAAGTATTTTATTACATAACTATAAGGTATTAAAAGAATACAACACTATTTCTGAAGCCTTAGAGGAATCTATTCATAATACAAAGGCAATTTATACAGCTGATAAAGAGTTAGAAAAAATCTTAACAGCAGCCATCAAAAAGGAAGAAGGTCGCCATCAAAAGATCAAAGATGAATTAGAAGATACTAAGAAAATGGAAACCTATAAATTATATGGTGATCTTCTAATGATAAATGCACACCTTCAAGTGCAATATGAGCCTTCTATTGAATTACAAAATCTTCTTTCCGAAGAAAATGAAATGTTAACGATTCCTTTAAAGCCAAACTTAACGATTGTGGAAAATGCACAATGGTATTATAAGCTTTATACAAAACTAAAAAATCGTATGGTTAGTGGCGAGTTCCAACTCAATGCTAGTACTACAAAACTAGCATACTTACAATCTATTCTGTACAGCATCTCTTTAGCCACAACTCGTGAAAGCTTAGAAGAAATACGCAAAGAATGCATGGATGCAGGTATCATAAAAAAATCAAAAAAACCACTATCTTACAAGCTTGGCAAATCTAACTATATTCACTTAACAATTGATGAAGGTGAAATATTCATCGGTCGTAACAATCAACAAAACGAATATTTAACACACCGATTTGCAAAGCCAACTGACATTTGGTTCCATACACAGGATATCCAAGGTTCGCACCTTATTTTAAGACTCAATGTTGAGCCAGACGATATGATTCTATCTAAAGCAGCTCAATATGCAGCCTACTTCAGTAAAGCTCGTGATACTAGTAAGGTCCCGGTAGATTATACATACATTAAAAATATCAAAAAGCCACCTGGATCTCCTTTGGGATTTGTTATTTTTAATACCCATCAAACTATGATTGTGGAGCCGAAAAAGCCAGAAAACTATAGAGAATGATAAAAGCGAAGGTATCCCTTCGCTTTTATTTTTGGTTTATTATTTCGCTCACATTATTTTTTACATATTGATCTGAAAATTGATATTACTTATCTTAAGTTTTCTATGGAATTTAAAATATAAAAAAAGAGGCTAGATATAATATGATATCTAGCCTTTGTTTAAACTATTGGTTTTCTTCTGTACGTTGTTCAGTTTGTTTCAAACTTTCACGATTTTGACGCAAGCTTTCCAATGTTTTTTCCAAGTTGTTTTCAACATATTTAAGAACATCACCAGCATATTGAATAGAACTAGCTTTCAACTCATCAGAGGATTGATTTGCTGCATTAATAATTTGATTCGCTTGTTCTTGAGCTTGTTTTACAAGTTCACTTTCAGCTGTCAATTTAGCAATGTAGTCTTTAGCTTGATCAATCAAAGTTTCAGCCTGACGTTGAGCATCAGCTAACACTTTATCTTTATCTGCTACAATACGACGAGATTCTTCAAGTTCCAAAGGTAAGGATTCCTGAATAGAATCAATAATACGCATAATTTCGTCTTCCTCAACCATACGTTTTGTAGTCATAGGAATACGGCTGCTAGATTCAATAAGAACCTCTAAATCTTCTAATAATTTTTCTGTTTTCATACAATTCACCCCTATTTATTATGGACCGTATTAAAGCGTTCTTCAAGTTTTTCCTTAACATCATCCGGAACAAGACCATCTAGCTTACCACCAAATTTAGCTAGTTCACGAATACCCGTGGAGCTGACAAAAGAGTATTTGTTATTTGTCATAATAAATACTGTTTCAATGTCATCATCCAAATATTTTGCAAATAATGCGCGCTGAAATTCATATTCAAAGTCGCTCAATGCACGTAATCCTCGAATAATAATAGTAGCATTCTTGGATTTAACATACTCATTGAGTAAGCCACCTGTACAATCAATTTCAACATTAGGAATATGTTTGACAGAATTTCGAATCATCTCAACCCGTTCTTCCATAGAAAATAAGGAATTTTTATTCGGATTTGAGCTGACAGCAATGATTAATTTATCAACCAATCGGCTGCCCCGTTCAAAAATATCAACATGTCCATTAGTAACTGGGTCAAAACTACCCGGACATACACCTATACGCACAGGTTTAGCTCCTTTCGGCTGTCTTTACAAAATAGGAAACCAACGTATAACCAAATTTCTGTTCTTTTATACATTCCCATGATTCTGGTAAGGTAAAAACCTCATCCTTATGATGTTCTAATAATAAAACACCTTCAGGTTTTAACAAATCATAGTTCACAACCAAATCTATGGTATCTTGTATAAATCCATTTTCATATGGCGGGTCAGAAAATATATAATCGAACTGTCGCCCTACTATATAATTTTTTAATTGTGAAAGTTTCCTCGGAATAATTTCTAACCGATCATCCACACGACAATGTTTAGCATTCTCTAAAATTAGTTTTCCCGTTTTAAAGTCCACTGCTACTGCATGTGCTGCACCACGACTTAAGGCTTCAATTGCTACTGCACCAGTGCCAGAAAATATATCTAGTATATCAGAACCAAATATACCTTTATTGGCTAATACATTAAATACACTTTCACGAACACGATCAAGTGTAGGCCTAGTATCTAATCCTTTAGGTGCTTTTATAGCATGTCCCTTAGCAGTTCCGCCAATAATTCGCATACAACCCTCACAAGATTATACTCATTAATTATAGTATATAAATAACCAAATTAAAAGTATCTTTTATTTATGATACTTCAATTTTAATATCACGCCCCATCAACTCAGCTAATGCTATGGATGGAGATTTTTTTTCGTATAAAACCTCATATAAAGCCTTCGTTATAGGCATTTCAATTTGATGTTTACAAGCCATTGTATAAATAATTTCTGTTGCGAAAAATCCTTCTACAACCATATTAGTATGATTAACAATAAAATCCATAGTCTTACCCTCGGCTAGTTTTTGACCAGCCGCACGGTTACGACCATGTGGGCTCATACAAGTAGCAATCAAATCCCCCATACCAGCAAGACCAGCATAGGTTTCTTTTTGGGCCCCTAAGGCCACCCCAAAGCGAGTCATCTCATGAAGACCACGTGTTAATAGTAAAGCCTTACAATTATCCCCTAAAGCTAAACCATCTGCAATACCAGCTGCAAGGGCAATGATGTTTTTCGTGGCTCCTGCTAGTTCAACACCAATCATATCAGTATTTGCATAAATTCTAAAATTTTGACTACATAATGCCTTTTGCAATGTTGTAGCTACCTCTAGGCTTTCAGTACTCAGCACAGATGCAGCAGGTAAGTTGCGACCAACCTCTTCTGCATGATTAGGTCCAGACAAAACCGCTAAATTACACCCTATGGTAGCAAGAACCTCTTTCATCACAGTCGTCAAAAGTTTGCCACTGGTTCGTTCTACACCTTTTGAACATAGAATATAGGCTTGATTTTTATGAGCATACGGTTTAATAGCCTCTAAACTGGTACGTACATGTACAGAAGGAGTAACCATTAATACCACTTCGGCATTACTAATACAGGCCTCTAAATCAGAACTATATTGTAATTCTTCTGGAAGTTTTACACCTGGTAAATAGTCTTTATTCTCTAAGTCTTTTGCAAGTTTATCTGCAAATTCTGGACGACGACAATATATAGTTGTAGTATTTCCAGCTAAAACGGATTTAATAGCAAGGGCCGTCCCCCAACTACCAGAGCCGATAACAACAACATTCATTCTTTAATCCTTTTTAATGCGCTCTACTTTTAACTCATTTCCAGCAAGTAGACGCTTAATATTATCCCAGTGACGTACAATGACAAACAAAGCTGCTAATCCGCCAAAGCCAACAAACCAGAAGGATTCTCCAGTGAAATACATCAGTACTGGTACTAATGCAGCGGCAATGATAGAGCCTAAAGATACAAGTTTAGTGAAGTATACGATAACACCCCATACCAAAAAGCAAATCAATGCTACTATTGGTGAAAGAGCAATAAGTACACCTAAACCCGTAGCAACGCCACGACCACCTTTAAAGCCCAAAAAAACAGACCAGTTATGCCCCATCATTCCAAGAATACCACCTAAGATCATAAACATAGGCCCATAGGGTGAGAGTAGCACTACTCCTGCTGCCCCTTTTAAAGCATCACATAGAAATACAGGTAAGGCTGCTTTAAGACCTATAACACGATATGTATTAGTAGCGCCAATATTTTTAGAGCCATATTGCCGTACATCTGTATTAAAGAAAAACTTACCTATAATTAATCCACTAGGAATCGAACCGATAAGATATGATAATACAGCATATACAATAATCAAAATATCCATTAGTCTTCATCATCCCGTTTCTTGCCACGTAATACTAAACGAATCGGTGTTCCTTCAAAACCAAAGGACTCACGCAATCGATTCTCTAAGAAACGCATATAAGAGAAGTGAATTAGCTCTGGTTCATTTACAAATAAAATGAATGTAGGCGGCTTAACACTAGCTTGCGTCATATAATAAATTTTTGGAATTCTACCATTGCGAGACGGCACAGGGTTTACAGTTTGTGCATCTTGTAATAATTGGTTTAACGTCCCCGTAGATACACGGCGATATTGTTGTTCAGATACGAACTTCAACATATCAGCTAATCGATGAATACGTTGCTTAGTTAAAGCCGAAGCAAACAGGATAGGTGCAAACTGCAAGAAACCTAATTCATCATAAATATCTTCAGTAAAACGCAATGTAGTTTTATCATCTTTTTCAACAAGATCCCATTTATTAACAACAATGACTACGCCTTTACCCGCTTCGTAAGCGTAACCTGCAATTTTTTTATCTTGTTCTGTAACACCATCTTGAGCATCTAGTACAAGAACTACAATATCAGCACGATCTACTGATCGCAAAGAACGAACAATACTATATCGTTCAACAGCTTCTTCGATTTTAGACTTACGACGCATACCTGCTGTATCAATAAGTACAAACTTTTGATTCTCATGAGTCCAATACGTGTCAATAGAGTCTCGAGTAGTACCTGCTACATCAGATACAATTACACGATCTTGTCCTAACAATGCGTTAGTCAAAGAAGATTTACCCACATTTGGACGACCTATAATAGCAACATGAATAGTATCTTCATCATCTACATTAGTACCTACTGGAGGAAAATGTTTTACAGTATCATCCAATAGATCACCTAAATTCATAAGATTTTTAGCGGAAATACCAATGGGGTCCCCCAAACCAAGATTGTAAAATTCATAAATATTCGGTTCTTGATTTACACTATCAATCTTATTAACTACGAGTACAACAGGTTTTCCACTAGCTCTAAGAATATTTGCGACCTCTTCATCAGCAGGTACAATACCTTGTTTACCATCAACGACAAATAGAATTACATCTGCTTCTTCAATTGCTAATTCCGCTTGTAGTCGCATCATCTTAGGAATAACATGACTATTGTCAGTAATGAACTCGATACCACCAGTATCGATCATTGTAAACTCACGATTTAACCACTCTGCATCGAAGTAAATACGGTCCCTTGTCACACCAGGAATATCTTCAACGATAGAGATACGTTTATTAACAATGGCATTAAAAAGTGTAGATTTACCTACGTTTGGACGGCCTACAACAGCCACTAATGGTTTTGCCATAGTTTCACCTCATTATCTAATCTAATACATTACTATATTTTATCATATACTAAGTAAAGTACGCAAAAAGGCTAACCAAGGAAACCTTGGCTAGCCTTATATTAGACAATGAATTATTCAGCGTCTTCTGCAGTTTCTTTTGATTCCATCAATTCAGTCAAAGCCAAACCCAATTTCTTTTCATCTTTGTTAAGAGAAATGATTTTAACTTCAACTTCTTGACCACGATTCAAGTAATCTTCAACTTTCGCATTACGTTGTTTTGTAATTTGAGAAATGTGAAGTAAACCTTGGATGTCGTCATTAACAGCTACGAATGCACCGTAAGCTACTAAACGAACAACTTTGCCTTTAATAACATCGCCAACATGCAATGTTTCTTCAGCAACGTCCCATGGGCTCTTAGATAAAGCTTTTAAGGACAAGGATAATTTATTGCTTTCAGCGTCGAAAGATTGTAATTTAACTTCGATTTCTTGGCCAACGGAAAGAACATCTTCCACTTTTTTGATTTTTTGCCAAGAAATATCGGAAATGTGAAGTAAACCTTCAATACCGCCGATATCTACGAATGCACCATAAGGCATAATTTTACGAACGATACCTTTATAGTTTTCGCCAACGTTGATATTTTTCAATGCTTCAGCTAATTTAGCTTGACGTTCCACTTCCAATACTGCACGACGAGAAAGAACCAAACGGTTTTTCTTTTCATCGATTTCAAGTACTTTAGCTTCAAATTCTGTACCAACCAAGTTGTCCAAGGATTTCACGAAATGAACATCACCTTGGGACAATGGAATGAAACCACGAAGAGATTTAACTGTTACTACTAAACCTGCTGGGATAGCATCAATACCTTTACATACGATAGCTTCATCTTTTTCTTGTGCTTCGATAACATATTGCCAATCTTCATCTTTAGCCAAGCGAGTCATGGAAAGATAAATAGGATTATCTTCTTTGATGTGATTCATGATAACTGCTTTAATTTCATCACCATTTTTTAACACATCTTTGGCAGATTCTGGTGCTGGATAAGAAATTTCAGTTCTGTTCAAAATGGCTTCAGTTTTGTAGCCAAAAGATACATAAGCTCGTTCATCTTCGACTTGAACTACTGTACCTTCTACAACGTTCCCTTTCTTAAATTCTTCTTGACCTTCGGCTGCTAATAATTCTGCAAAATCTTTCATTGTCTCAATGACCTCCTTAATAATCCAGTCGGGAGTCGATGCTCCTGCTGTTACTCCTACCGTCTGTACTCGGTTAAACCATTCCAGTTGTAATTCAGTAGAAGTTTCAATGTGATACGTTGTACATCCAACGTCACGACAAACCTCTGCCAATCGGTTTGTGTTGCCGCTGTTCTTACCGCCTATCACTATCATAAGATCTACATTACGTGCTAAATCAACGGCAGAATTCTGTCGTTCTTGCGTTGCATTGCATATCGTTTTGAAAACCTTAAGATTCTTAGATTTTTTCTCTAATATGTCTATTATACTGTTAAATTTGAATTGTGAAAAGGTTGTTTGTACAACAACGCCCATTTTTTCCACAACTTGTAGTTTTTGGGCGGATTCTTCATCTTCGATGATTATTCCTTCGTTATTTGCCCACAAATTAATGCTTTTGACCTCAGGATGGTTTTTTTCTCCCAAAATCACCAAAGTCATACCTTCATCTATAACAGACTTTGCATCTTGCTGTGCCTTTTTTACATGTGGACATGTGGCATCCACAACATGTAATCCTTTTTCTTCTGCCTCTTCATAAATAGCAGGTCCTACACCATGAGAGCGAATAATCATTGTGCCTTCAGCGATATCAGACACTTCTTGAACAGGGCTTACCCCTTTATCTTCAAGACGACCTACAACTTGAGGATTGTGAATAATAGGTCCTAATGTATAGCTTTTACCATCGCTATTTGCAGCTTCATTTGCCATTTCGACAGCCCGTTTTACACCATAGCAAAAACCATGGTTTTCAGCCAAAATTATTTCCATAAAGTCTCCTCTATACAATTGTTATGATAAGAATCTATCATTCGTTGGATTTCACTTTTAACACTATCATTTACTTTTTGAATTGCTTCTGGAGTCGCTTTAGCTTTTTCAACTGGGATTGGTTTACCAATAATACAAGCCACTTTATTACGTTCCATATTGTGAGAGCCAATGATAGCAACAGGCACTATGCTAACACCTGTTCTAAGAGCAATTGATGCTGCACCATCATGGAATCTACCAAGTTTACCACTTTTTTGACGGTTTCCTTCTGCAAATATGCCTAAAACCTTATTGTCTTTAAGTAGTCCCATGGCATGACGAATAGCAACTTTATCAATAGCACCGCGATTTAACGGAAATGCACCAAGCCATGTACAAAAAAAACGTGAAATGGGATTCACAAATAATTCTTGTTTAGCCATAAAGTGTACATGTCTAGGCAAAGCATAGCCGCAGATAGGGGGATCGTTATTACTTAAATGATTAGGCACCACGATAACAGGCCCTTCCATTGGAAAATTATCGCGACCATATACTTTCAACCCATACCCTACCTTATAGCGAAGCCAAAAAGCGGTACGCCATAACCAGGTAGAAAATTTATTCATGATTGATTGTCTCCTGTACTAAATTCAATATATATGCCACAGTTTCATCGAAATTCATATTACTAGAGTCTACAACCACTGCATCTTCAACGCATACAAGTGGAGACTCTTCACGATTTTTATCCATTTCATCACGACTAACAACATTCTTTTTAATTTCGTCTAGTGTTTGCTCGTTTGATGTACCTTGTACTTCTAACCATCTACGTTTTGCACGCGCATCTACAGAAGCGGTTAAATAAATTTTTAGCTCTGCATTAGGTAATACGACAGAACCGATATCACGTCCATCTAATATAACTCCCCCAACGGCGGCCATCTCTTGTTGGCGTTCTACCAAATATTGTCGAACCCCTTTATAAGAAGCTATAGTCGATACATTATCATTAATTTGCTGCTGGCGAATTAATGATGTAACATCTTTCCCTTTAATATAGACCTTGCATGCTGTTGCAGTAGGCTCTAAAGTCAAATTTAAAGAAGGTAATAAAGCTTCTACAGCAACTTGATCCTTAACATCGATTTGACTATCAAGAACTGCCCATGTAACACCGCGATACATGGAACCTGTATCGATATATAAATACCCTAATTCATTGGCCACTACTTTAGAAATGCTACTTTTACCAGCCCCAGCAGGACCATCAATAGCAATGGCAATTTTTTTAGTGTTCATAATAACCTCTATTCTTCATCACCGTGTACGGCATGCATAGCCGCCACATAGCCTGTGGAAAAGGCAGCTTGTAAATTATAGCCTCCTGTAAAAGCATCTATGTCTAGTACTTCACCAGCACCATATAAACCACCAATCAATTTAGACTCCATAGTTTTAGGATTAAATTCTTTTAATGAAATACCACCTGCTGTAACAATAGCTTCCGCTACAGGTCGTAATTCCTTAACAGTTACTGTCATATGTTGCAATACATGGCATAAGCGCAAACGCTCTTCCTTTGTAATTTGATTAATTGGTTTAGCCGGATTTAACTCAGCAAGCTTTATAACAATGGGAATAAGATTTACAGGTAGTAAATCCTTCATTCCATTAATCAATTGTTTTTTAGAATATAAGTCAAAATCCTTTTGCAAGCGCTTATCCAATACTTCTGCAGTTAAAGCAGGCTTAAGATTAATTTCAATGGTAATTTGAGGATTTTTCTTACGAAACAACTTACCTACCGTGTGACTTAATGATAAAATTGTAGGCCCCGTAAGACCAAAATGAGTAAACATCATTTCCCCAAATTGTTTAGCTTGTACCTTACTTTTAGAAATTACGGATACCTCAACATTACGAAGACTAAGCCCCATAATTTCCTTTACCCACGTTTCGTTTGTAACGATAGGGACTAAGGATGGACGAATATCAGTAATAGTATGTCCCACTTTTTCGGCTAAAACGTAACCATCACCAGTAGAACCTGTCAATGGATAAGATGCACCACCAGTACAAATAATAGCAGCATCACAAGCATATTGTTCCTTATCCGTTGTAACACCAACTACACGATTTTCCTGTACAGTAATCGATGTAACAGGTTCATTTAAATGAACTTGAACATTATACTTTTTTAGGATTTTCATAAAGATATTGCGTACTTCTAATGCAGAATCGGATTCAGGAAACACTCGTCCACCACGTTCTACTTTAGTTTTTAACCCCCAGCTATGCAATAGGTCCAGAAGATCTTCATTACTAAAGCGTTCATAGGCACCGTACAAGAACTTACCATTACCAGGCGTATTTTTTATAAATTCGGCCATATCTGCACTATTCGTAATATTACAGCGACCTTTACCGGTAATGCCCATTTTCTTGCCAACCATATTCATTTTTTCCAATAAGATGACGCGTGCTCCTTCACAGCCTGCTATAACAGCTGCCATTAGACCTGCCGCACCACCGCCAATGACTATGATTTGCTTCATGCCTTATCTGTCCCCAATGCTTTTAGCGCTTTTACTTCACGAATTGTTAGTTGACGAGAAGCGCCTCGTTTCACACCACCTAAAGTAAGACCAGCATACGCAATGCGTTTTAAATTATGAATACGATAGCCAAAGTGTTCAAACATACGACGAACTTGACGATTACGACCTTCATGAATTGTAATTTCTACTTCATGTACACCATTATGATCATCAAAACCTAAATCTACAATTGTTGCAGGTGCAGTTATACCATCTTCAAGCTCTACACCATTTGCAATAATTTGCAAATCATCATCGCGAACACGACCTTTGATACGAACTTCATAAGTCTTTTCCACGCCTTTAGATGGATGCGTTAGATTTTGTGCCAACTCTCCATCATTCGTAAGCAGTAACAAACCTTCTGTATATAAATCGAGACGACCAATAGGGTAAATTCGTTTCGTTTCATTTTTTATATAATCTAAAACCGTTTCTCGACCTTGAGGGTCAGACACAGATGTAATAACCCCCTTTGGCTTATTTAACAAATAATATACTGGTTTCTCTTGAGCCAATAATTGCCCATTAACCTTAACCTTATCTTTTTGTGGATTAATTTTGACCCCTAATTCGGTTACCTTGCGACCATTGACCTGTACTTTACCTTCTGTAATTAGTTCTTCTGCCTTACGCCGTGATGCAATACCACAACTGGCAATATATTTTTGTAATCGTTCCATGTTATCCTTCTGTTTCCGAAACTTCTTGATGTAAGGCTTCAATAGATTCTACTCCAGCACTTCTCAAAAACTCATCAGTTGTGCCATATAAAATCGGTCTACCAACAGTATCCTTATGACCTAATTCAGCTATAAGAGATCTAGTCAATAATTGTTTTATAATTTTATCGCTATTTACACCGCGAACCTCTTCAATTTCAGCCTTTGTAATAGGCTGCTTATATGCGATAACAGCTAATGTTTCCATGGCCGCATTAGATAATTTATCTTCTTTTTTACGAATATGACCAACATAATCAGCACATTCAACAGCGCTGACTAATTCAACACCGGCTCCTGATATACGTAATCGAATACCTCTATTTTGTTCTTTTAGTTCACGTTGTAATTCTTCTATATATTTTTGTGTTTCCTCTGTGGAAAGACCAAACACCTCTTCTAGCATATCTATCGATATAGGCTTTGCTGCTGAAAACAAAACGGCTTCTAAATGCATCGTTGGTAAGCTCATATAGCCCCCTTTCTACACGGCCCCATCCAAGGTAGCAGTGAATATAATATCATCATCTTCATAACGCATTTCCATAACTTGTTGTTTTAATAATTCTAAAACAGCCATAAAGATGGTTACCATACCACTTTTCGTTTCAATTGCTACTAATAACTCCCTAAAATATAGACATTCGCCACGATGTATACGACGAGACAAGGATATAATCATGTCCTCTAAACTATACGTATCCTTTTCAACCTTTACCTCACGAATCGTCTCTTCTTCTGATAACTCTTTAGCTCGTTTTATAGTTTGATAAAAAATTTGATATAACTGTGAAAGTTCCAAATTATATACACTATCTAATCCAAGCACACTCGTTTCTTCAGGACGACTAAATATATTCGCAGATACAGCGGTACGCTCCATTAATAGAGATGTAATATCCTTAATTTTCTTAAATTCTACTAATTTTGCTACCAACTCGTCACGTGGATCCTCTGCTTCATCGGGCTCAGGTTCAGCCTTAGGTAATAACATGCGTGATTTAATCTGTAATAAGGTAGATGCCATAACAAGAAATTCACTACTATAATGAATATCAAAATGGTTCCAATTGTCTAGATATGCCAAGTATTGACTCGTTATTTCAACGATAGGAATATCGGTAATTTCTATTTTATGTTTTTCAATGAGATGCAAGAGCAGATCAAGGGGACCTTCAAAAACGTCCAACTTGTAGTTATAATCTCCCATAAAACCCAATCCTCAGAAAAAATGTTTTTAACTATATAATTATAAAGCATTTATAGTAGTACTTTCAAATAATTGTTTTTTTTACACTCATCTGCTATCTTTATTATTGTAATTATTTTATATTAAAAAAAGATACGTTATTGTGTATTCCTTTTAGAGAGGATTTATTATGTCATCGAGTGTGAGGCAAATTGGGCGAAATCCAATTTTTCGCTTTGGTATTATAGGTATTGTTTTATATATCATCTTATTTTTAATTTATGAGCCCATAACCTTAGGGCTTGATGTAGAGGATATTACGATTTTAGCTGTACCAACAATTGTAGGTACCTTTTTATTTCAATATTTTATGGGGTGTACCGTTTTCCACAGGCCTTTTTTAGGGTATGGCCTAGTCGGAATCTTATGGGCACTTACCTTTCCTCTTTTATTCCATTGGTCCTATGTGAAGCCATTATACTTCTATGAATTTGCTAATGATTTTTTATTTGGCTTATTAATTTTCATGGGATTATCAGGCATTCAGTTTTTACTGAACCAAACAAATCGCTTCCATAAAACAACATCCTTAATCATGGCTATCATTTCCATGATTCTGAGCTTAATACCATTCTTACAGATCGGCTATTACATGACTACTTGGCATTGCTTAACGCCAGCCAGTCTGCTAGCCGTATATATGACCAATCCAGAAGAAGCATTTGGTTTTTTAAAGAATGCAGCTGGTATACCTGGTCTTATAGCAGTGAGTATTGGTCTTATTTTATGGACTTATTTATTGTACTGGTCTAACTTAGGAATGAAAGCAGTAGTAAACTTAAATACTACACGTCCTATGCGGTCAGCTATGCTCATCGCATCCCTTGTAGCTTTTTTAGTATATGTACCATTCTTCTTGTTCCCTCAAACCTGTATTGTGGCGAACTGGATTGCTGCAGGCGATTATGTAAAACAAATGCAACAATATAATGATAATCACCACTTAGTATTTGATTCCTTTAATTTAGACACAAAGGAAACAGCGGTGAACAAAACACCTGGTACTATTATTCTAGTCATTGGCGAATCTAGTTCTCGAGATTATATGAAAGTATATAATCCAAACTTCCCATATGACGATACTCCATGGCAAGGCAATATGCGTTCGGACAATAAAGACTTTGTCTTCTTTGATAATGCCTATTCATCGTACGTACAAACAGTACCAACCTTGGAGCGTGCACTATCTGAACGAAATCAATATGATGATAAACCATTTCTTGATTCAGCCAATATCTTAGATATTGCTAAAAAAGCGGGATACACGACTTCTTGGTTTAGCAATCAAGGTGTATTCGGTGAATATGATACAGCTATTTCATTAATGGCTAAGACTGCAGACACAACAAAATGGGCCCATGAATCTTATGCATTCTCAGATCGATATGATGAAGCTCTATTGCCATTATTAGAAACTGTAGATCCTACCAAGAACAACTTTATCGTTATACATATTATGGGTAGTCATATTTACTACAATGATCGTTACCCGCATGAATTTAGCAAGTGGAAACAAGGTCCGTATCCTGATGGTCAAGAAGCATATGCTAACAGCCAATTATACACAGACTGGTTATTACAACAAATTTACAATTATGGCAAAGACAAATTAAACTTACAAGCCATGGTGTATTTCTCCGATCACGGTGAAAGTTTAGACAAATCGCATAACCCTGATACATTTGATTTTGTTATGACACATATTCCATTCTGGGTATACCTATCTCCACAATATCGCTCAACCTATCCACAGACTGCTGAGGTACTTGCAAAACACGAGCATCAATTCTTTACTAATGATTTGCTATACGATACATTAGTTGGTCTCATGCATGCTCCAAGTCAACGATATGATGCAACACGAGATTTTAGTAATGCTCAATATCGATTTAATCTACATAACTTAACTACATTACTTGGTGAACAACCATTAGCAAATGATCCTGTTAATGCAAACAAGTAGTCTTTAATTGATATTGTAGCCATTATTTTTCTATTGTATTAAGTTATTTTAATAGTAAAACAACTTAATATAACCAAAAAGAGATGAGTTTAACTCATCTCTTTTTTTCTGCAAGCAAAAGCTCTATATCATTTTCCGTATAAATTCTTATATTCTTTTCTAATAGAGCCTCTACAGTACATCCATGACCATTTTTCAATGTTCTAGTAAAAGTTCCATCATAAATGCACTTATATCCACAGCTAGGACTTTTCGCCTTCATCAAAGCTTGCTTGCAACCATATTTTAGTGCAATATCAACTGTTAATTGAGCACCTCTTACAAACTCATCTGTAACATCAGCTCCATTAACAGTACATATACGTTTACCTTGACGCTCCGCAGGATCACGAGGCGTACTAAGTCCCCCTAACACTTCCGGACATACTGGTACTAATTCATAATATTCCTTTAGAGCCTCTATCGTTTCTATATAATTGTCTTTGCCATCATATCGACAGGGTACACCAAATAGGCATTCACTAATCAATAACTTAGGTTTCTTATTCATAGATTTATCTATCTCTTATATATTTATACGTAACTTATAGTAATAATTTTCACAAATCGTTTTAATTGTATATAAGAAAAAAGACTAACCCAAAGTTAGTCTTAATTGGTGCCGAGGACCGGAATCGAACCGGTACGGTTGTTTCCAACCGACGGATTTTAAGTCCGTTGCGTCTGCCTGTTCCGCCACCCCGGCATGGGTAACGATTGTGGAGGCGGCACCCAGAATCGAACTGGGGAATAAAGGTTTTGCAGACCTCTGCCTTACCGCTTGGCTATGCCGCCATATAAAATTGGAGCGGGAAACGAGATTCGAACTCGCGACCCCCGCCTTGGCAAGGCGGTGCTCTACCGCTGAGCTATTCCCGCATATAAATGGTGCCTCAGGACAGAATCGAACTGTCGACACACGGATTTTCAGTCCGTTGCTCTACCAACTGAGCTACCGAGGCATAAATGGCGACCCCGATCAGATTTGAACTGACGATCTTCGCCGTGACAGGGCGACATGTTAACCGCTACACCACGGGGCCGTAACCAAAGTACTTGCTTAGTATATCGGTTATCAGGACTTTTGTCAACACTATACTACAATATTTTTAATAAATTCTTCCTCATGTTTTAATATAGTAGATTCCCTATGTCCAGGCTCAACAATTAACTCCTTAGACAAAGTTAAAAGATGATTCAAACTCTTAATCAAATCAGCTGGATTACTGTTATAATTATCTGTATTTCCCACATTTTGTTTAAATAAAGTATCACCAGTAAATAGATGGCCTTCAATTTCTAAACAAACCGATCCAGCACTATGCCCAGGTGTATGATGAACTATTATATTAAAAGGATCTAACTGTAATTGCCCCTCTACTAAATCATTACAATGTGTATACATTTTTTTCTTATATACACTTGGTCTCCGTCGAATTAACTGTAACAATTCTTGATCTAAAGGATGTAAATAAGCGGGAATATTATAATGTGTACACACTTCATCCAAGGCTGACACATGATCACAATGACCATGTGTCAATAAAACTGCTATGGGTTGAGAATCTGCAACCATATCAATAATGTAATTACAATGAAAACCCGGATCAATGATTATAGATTTTCCCTCTTTGATAAGCACATAACAATTTGCTTTATAAAGCCCTAGAGGACGTTTTATAACTTCCATATAGTTCCCGCCCTCCTATAGAATACGATATCGTTTAGGAACCTCTTTTTTAATAAAATACCCTTCCCAAAACTGAGGGTGAAGCATAACTAAAATCGTAAATAACTCCAAACGACCTAGTAACATGTCTACAATAGCAATACATTTAGCAGTATCCGGCATAACATTAAAGGAATCAGTAGGACCAAAGCCACCAAACCCTAGTCCTACATTGCTAAGAAAGGCCGTGACCACTTGCATAGAATCATATGTATTAAGACCAGTACAAGTCATTAGAAAAACAGATACCACATAAATCATTAAATATAAAAATAAAAATTGATGTGTCATCTGGATCCATTTAGTAGGCATCGGTTTGCCATTAATACGTACTACTTGAACCATATCAGGATGAATTGATTTTCGCAAATAAATTATAGAACTCTTAATCAAAATAATAAGTCGTATAATTTTTACACCGCCCGTTGTAGAACCACTACAACCACCAAAAAATGTACAAATAAATAACATCATCTGTGCTGCAGCAGGCCACAAATCATAATCACTAATAGCAAAACCACTACCAGTTTGAAGCGAAACTAAATTAAAGGCAGCATTTCTAACAATCTCTAAAGGACTAGAATAGCTAGATTGTAATGCTAGAGATATTGATACAATGGCAATACCAATAAACACTACAAGCCAGTACATACGTGTTTCAAAATCATTAATTAAAACGTGAATTCCTTTTTGAAGTGCATTGTAATACACAGAGAAATTGCCACCAGCAAGAAACATAAAGAATATAAATACGAAACAAATATAATTACTTTGTTCATAAATAAAAGCCCCTGCTGATGTCGGTGCAAATCCACCCGTGGCAATAATAGAAAAGGCATAGTTTAACGCATCAAAAGGTTCAATGCCTCCAGCCCACAGCATAAGAAAGCAAAGAGCAGTAAAGGCAATATACAACTGCCAAAGCTTTGTAGCCATTGATTGAATACGCGGCATTACAACACCAGGCTTTGGTACAGATGCCTCTGCATTAAAGAAATGTGCTGCATCTGCTCCTAAATTCTTTAAAAATGATAAGATAAGGACGATGATCCCCATCCCTCCAACCCAGTGCATAAGGCCACGCCACAATACAAATGTGTTTGGTAACGTATCAACACTATAAATAATAGTTGCACCAGTTGCAGTAATACCCGAAGTGGCTTCAAATAAAGCATCAAAAACATTAGTCAATATGCCACTCCCCAAAAAAGGTAAAGCCCCCAAAATAACCGTGAATATCCAAGTAGAGGATACAACTAAGAACCCATCACGAATACTAAAGCTTTGACTTTCACAACCGTAATAAGATAAAAGCGTCCCCAAAACTAAAGAAAGGCTTGTGGTTATAAGGAATGACCAATATGCAGTTTCAAATACAACACTGTATATAAAAGGGATTAAAGTAAAAATCCCAAATATATAGAGTAGTCGACCCACTAAGGACATAACGATTTGAATTCGCATAGCCCCTCCTTACTAAGTAAGATATTTAAGCAATTTGCTTACCGATTCAGGTAATGTAAAGAGAACGATATGATCACCATCTAAAATTTGAGTATTACCACGAGGTACGATAGCTTCATTTTCCCGTAAAATTACACCTACTAAGGCCTTCCCAGGTAAACGAATATCTTTCAATTGTTTACCTGCTACAGGTGATTCATTGGTAATTTCAATTTCGATAGATTCGGCTTTACCACCTTCAAAGGTGGAAATAGATACAACCCCTTCTCCACTTCGTACAAAGCGCAAAATTTGACTTGCAGTTAATAAACGTGGAGAAAATACTACATCAATACCTACTTGCTCCATCAGCATAATATATTCTGGCCGTCCCACACGAACAACGGTTTTTGGGATGCCCATATGCTTCCCTACAAGTGCTACAAGTAAGTTAAGTTTATCATCATCTGTTAGAGCAATAATTACATCGCTATCAGCAATTTCCTCAGCTTCGAGCAAATCAAAATCAGTACCATCCCCATTGATAACCATGGCTTTATCCACTTGATTTGCCAGTTTCTCACAACGGTCAAAGTCTTTTTCAATAACCTTCACAGAAAAACCAGCTTTTTCTAATAATACAGTTAAGTTACGACCTAAGAGACCTGCCCCAATGATTACAGCCCTTTTATAGAATGTATTATAATTATGGAACCAAAGTTTCTCCACTTCAGAAACGGACTCTTTCAAACCTAGGAAAAATACACTATCATCAGCCTGTAAGCGACTTTCACCATGCGGAATAATCATTTCACCATAGCGCAAAATACCAACTAATAGAACACCTTCAGGAAAGCGAATTTCTTTTAGTGGCTGTTCTAATAGAGGAAATTCATTATTCAATTTGAATTCCATAAGGCGCACAGCACCTTGACCGAACTCCTCAACATCTATAGCTGATGGTGTTTCTAAAATTTGTAGTAACTCTTGAGCTGTAACCATTTCAGGATTGATGAAAAGATCAACACCTAATTGAGCTCGTATCTCCTCATCCATATGTTCCGCCACACTATTATCACGAACGCGTGCAATAGTTGTAGGCACACCTTTTATTTTAGCTACCGAACAGGATAGCATATTAACCTCATCTGAATCAGTAACAGCAATAAACATACCAACATCAGACATATCGATTTCATTCAATAATTGAACATCACTGCCATTTCCTAAAACTAGGCTAACATCTAATGTATTTTCAAGATTATGAATGCGTTCTGGTGAGCGATCGATAACATATACATCATGATCGTCTTGAATAAGACGTTGTGCTAATGAATAACCAACCTTACCAGCGCCTACAATGACAATTTTCATCGTCTTTATTCCTCATCTTGGGACTCATCACTAACAAGAGGTGTCCATTGGCGACCTATGTCGGTAAGCAATGTCCAACCATCCTCCTGAACAATTTTTTTCTCTTTCATTAAATGCCCTAAGGCACGTTTGAACGCAGCCTTACTAATATTGAACTTATCTTTAATCAACATCGCTGAAGACTCATCACTATATGGCATCTTTCCACCGCGATTTAAAAGATATTCCATAATAATATCACCATCTGAAACAAGAGCTTTTTCCTTTGTAGGGCGCATAGATACATTGACACGACCATCATCGCGTTTGAAAGTAATACGACCTTCAATCATTTCCCCTACTTTTAACTTTCTCGTCATTTCAGAACGATGTAAAAAGGCAATCCAACGCTCAGGAGTGATAAAAAATGCCCCCTCACTCGTTAAGTTATAGATAGCACCTTTTACAAGTTGACCAACCGTAGCTTCAGTAGCAGCTTTAGAGGCACGACGCATTTCATCATCTACATCCATGGAGACCGCAAAACGGCCAGATTTATCTGTATAAAGACGAACCCACACCTTTTCCCCTACCTGAGGGCGACCACGCATCTCCGCATGAGGCATAAAGATACCACGTTCTGTGCCAACCTCAACGAAGCAACCAAAATTTGTCGTATTGATGACCTCAACATAACCAATTTGGCCAACCTTCATAGCTGGTAAACGCATAGAAGCAGTTAAACGCCCCTTTGGATCGCGATATAAAAATACTTCTACCGCATCTCCTATAGTAACTGGTGAAGTTTGTTGATCTTTATGAAGCAAAATATCATCATTTGTATTGCCTGTTTGACCATCTAGAAAAGCACCTTGGTCACTAGTACGCAATACTTTCAATGTGGCAATTGTATTTTCCAACAATTCTGTAGCCATATTATACTCCTTCAAATGGAACTCGACCAGCGTCATTCCACAATTCTTCTAAACCGTAGAATTCACGCAATTCATCACCACCAAAGACATGACAAATTATATCGCCAAAATCCAATAAGATCCATTCACCTTCACGATAACCTTCTCTATGCTGTACGGTTATACCTAATTCGGCTGCTTTATCTTCCATTTCATCAGCAATGCTTTGAGATTGCTTACTATTATTTGCACTGGCAATCAAAAAATAATCACCTAACATTGAAATACCTTCTAAATCAAGAATTTCAATATCTCTGCCCTTTTTATCAAATGCAGCTTGTGCAAGTTCTAATACGATTTGTTTAATATCTTCTTTCTTTTTCATTATATTGCCTCTTATCTTATCGCTTACTACCGCTCTCCTCACCTGGTTCTGTGGGCTTTGTAATAGTGCCCCCATTATGTTCCGATTCAGGTGCAACTTTCGACATACTATTTGTTGGTGCAGATATAAATTGCGTCATTTCATTAGCTGGTAAATTACCCATTGTAATACCCACTAAACGCTGAGCTTCCGTAGGGTTTACCTTCCAATAAGTCGTTTCACCTATAAGCTCTTTTTCACCAGGAAGAATATAGAAGTGGATCTCTTCCTTATTAATTTTGCTCGCATTATATACCAGTTTAATAGCATCTAAAGTGGAGATATTACTATCAAAATGCTCCCAAATACGCCAAATATGCCATGCATTTGTTATAAAAAATGCATTATGCTCTTGTTCCACCCACAACTTTAAGAATCGCTCTTGTCGTTGCACACGAGTAAAGGTATCGTGTTTAGGATCAGAATATCGTAAATATGCTAAGGCATTATTACTATCTAAAGTTTGGTAACCACGTCGCAAATCAATATCTATATTGCCTTCTGCATCAATATGTTCCATCGGTTGTTCTACATAAATTTGCTGATTTCCTAACACATCATTAGTTTTCTTGAAGGCAGTTTGATTAACTACTACATAGTACGGGATTGAAATATGGAACATATCCTCAATTACAGCTTTAGTAAGTTCAATGCCTCCTTTTTCATAAATACTATTTAACATAGTCGCATCGGTTTGATCACGATTATCGATTTTACTATTACTTGGAATGCCGATAACGTCCATCGTTTTTTGATCAAGGTTTACAGATAATAGGAATAGACTATCACCTTGACTAGGATTATTGTCATCAGTGCCGATAACCAAAATATATAAAGGTTTATCTAAGCCTTTTTGCTCTACTGATACAGTATTTGCGTCCTGTTTATTTTCACTATCTATCACGGCTTCAGTAGCTTCAGTAGTTCCGACAATTGCTCTATATGCATAAGATACACCACTATATATGCCATACCCTATCCCACCGAGCAAAGTAAAAACTACAACAATAGCCAGAATAACTCTGGGCCACTTCACAGATGACTTTTGTTGACGTCTTTTTCTACGTCGGCGAGCTCTTGCTCGTTCACGTTCGTCCATATAAAACTCCATTATTTACAAGATTTTAATACATCATTACGACCAAGAATGGTCAAAGGATAAATAGAAAGATGTTGCTCAATAAGGTGATTAATAGTATTGTCAAAACCAAGCAATACAGCCTTATTTAGATCTTTTTTAGCTACCGTTCGAAGTTCATCAACACCTAGGAAATCACGATTGGGTTCAATATAATCTGCTAAGAATATAACTTTATCTAATGTAGACATTCCCACCTTACCAGTTGTATGAACACGAATAGCTTCTAAAATTTCTGAATCGGTTATAGAAAACTCAAGTTTAGCTCGAATCATACCTGCTAATCCATGTAAAAGATTACCATTGGCTAATAATTCTTCATCAGCTTTGTAATTATTCTCCTTCACCAAATCTTGCATCTCTTTCAAAGGCATTTCTTTAGCACAATCATGCAGTAATGCCGCTAATCGTGCTTTTTCTACATCAACATTATAAAGTTTAGCCAACTGAGTTGCAGATTCAACAACACCCAGGGTATGCTTAAAACGTTTTTTTCCCATCCATTGACTTACCCTATGTTGTATTTCATCAAACGATAACATCATTTATTCCTTCCCATATATATGGTTTTCTTCTATATAATCCACTACACATTTAGGCAACATATAACGAACTGTCTTTCCAGACCGTAAGCGTTCTCGTAAATACGTAGCAGACAATTTCATTTCAGGCACTTCCATAACATGTATTTTTTCCCGTGCTTTAGCTCCTAATTCATCCAAAGTAGAATCAATAGCACTCGATCCATCTGGTCTAGTAGCTCCAATAAAATGAACCTCATCTATCAGTTCATCTATAAATTTCCAAGTCGGTAATGCACGAATAGTATCAGTCCCTGCAATAAAGTAAAATTCAACAGTAGGACCATATAGTTTTTTAAAATATTGAATCGTATCAACGGTATACGAAGGGCCTTCTCGGCGCATCTCTACATCAGAAATTTCAAAATTTGGATTATCCGAAACTGCGGCCGCCGTCATAGCATAGCGATGATGACTATCTATCACATCATATTGCTTATGTGGTGGAATACGAGCAGGTACAAAGATAACCTTTTCTAAATTAAAGCTTTCACAAGCCACCTCTGCAATCATTAGATGACCTAAATGAATGGGATTAAATGTTCCACCAATTATACCTATACGACGTTTATCTACCATAATGTGGTCACTCCCTTAATGACAATGACACAAATAATGATGAATATGAGCAATGCTTTTATATAGGATATCCATTCATATCGTCCCTTTGGTGTTTGAATGTATCTATAATATGCTCTTATAAAATAATATAATTTCTTCACGTCCGTACTTGGCCTTCTCCAAATACAAAGTATTTATAAGATGTTAGAGCTTGTAACCCCATAGGCCCTCGAGCATGGAGTTTTTGTGTACTAATGCCAATCTCAGCACCAAAGCCAAACTCAAAGCCATCTGTAAAACGTGTAGATGCATTATGATACACAGTAGAGCAATCTACTAAATTCATAAATACATTAGCACGCATAGGTTCATCTGTGATAATAGCCTCAGAGTGATGTGTAGTATACCGATTCACATGTTCAATAGCTTCTTCAAGATTTTCAACGATACGCACATTTAAGTCCATATCATTGTATTCTGTGCTGAAAGACTCTTCTGTTAAAGGAATTGTATTCTCCATATATTGAGCTACAGCCTCATCACCATGAATACGAACACCATATTCTAGTAGTGCTATATTAAGGCGTGGTAAAAACTCTCTAGCCACAGCTTGATGAACTAGTAAGGTTTCCATAGAGTTACATACAGATGGACGTTGAACTTTAGCATTGACTGCAATTTCTAAAGCCATCTCTAAATCAGCAAATTCATCAACAAAGGTATGACATACACCGCTGCCAGTTTCAATAACAGGAATGCTACTATCTTCTACAACACGACGAATAAGTCCAGCACCCCCACGTGGAATGATTACATCAATATATTCCCGTTGTTGTAAAAGTACTCCAACCAGATCTCGATCAAGCACCTCAACGAGTTGAATAGAGTCACCATTAATACCTAACGACTCTAAGGTATCCCGCATGATAGACACGATGATTTGATTCGTGTGAAATGCCTCCTTACCACCTCGTAAAATTGTAGCATTTGCTGTCTTTAAACAAAGAACACCTGCATCTATGGTTACATTTGGACGGGCTTCAAAGATGATACCAATAACACCAAAAGGTACTGATCGCTTTTCAATAATCAAACCATTAGGCCGAGTGATTGTTTCTATAATGGAACCTACAGGACTTTCAAGAGCAGCCACTTGACGCACCCCTTCTGCCATTTGAGCAATGCGACTAGGTGTCAAAGTCAATCGATCTATCATAGTTCGAGGTAAATTATAATCAACAGATTTTTCTAGGTCTAACTCATTAGCCGCCATAATTTCATCTGTTTGTGCTTCTACAGCATCAGCAATTGCTAACAATGCAGAATCTAAAGTTTCTTGGTCGAGTTGGGCTAATTCAAAAGATGCCGTTTTAGCTCTCTGGCCCATATCTTTACAAATTTTTTCATACTGGTTCATAGGATTTCCTCAGTGTAATAAAACTAGATTATTACGATGTACAGCCTCATCATAGGTCGTATTAATACCCAGAATCTCGGCTATATCATTTGTATTGTGACCTTTAATCGCCTTCATATCATCAATACTATAATTAATAAGTCCACGACCAATTTCCTTATGATCATGATAAATGGAAATTGTATCACCAGGTCCAAAAGTCCCCTCTACTTCAATAATACCAGCGGGCAGAATGCTAGCACCCTTATCTAAAACAGCGCGAGCACACCCGTCATCAATCGTAATGGAGCCTTTTAATCGTTTACCAAAAGCTAACCAATGATGTTTACCAGATAAACTTGCATCATGGGCTTCAAAGAGTGTCCCAATTTGTTCACCCTTACATACACGACGAACAGAATCCTCTACTTCACCTGAGGTAATAACCATTGGTACACCAGAATTTGTTGCCATATGAGCAGCTTTAATTTTTGTATACATACCACCCGTTCCCATATTAGAACCAGCACCACCTGCAATAGCATAGGTTTCATCGTTAATTTCAGAAACAGTTTCTATCAAAGTAGCATCTGGATTAGTGGCTGGGTTAGCTGTATATAAGCCTTCAATATCTGACAAAATGATAAGTAAATCTGCATCTACAATACCTGCAACAGTAGCAGATAATGTATCGTTATCACCGATTTTAAATTCTTCGATAGCAACCACGTCATTTTCATTAATAATAGGAATAACGTTAAGTTGCAATAAAGTATGTAATGTATTACGCAAGTTAAGATAACTATGTCGTCCAGTACTATCCTCTTTCGTTAAAAGAATTTGCCCTACGGTTCGACCATATTCTCGAAACATGCGCTCGTACATATGAATGAGAATACCTTGACCTACTGCAGCAGCTGCTTGTTTTAATACGAGATCTCTAGGCTTTTCTTTAAAGCCTAAAGGGGCAAGACCTGCACCAGTAGCACCAGAGGAAACAAGAATAATCTCTTTACCTTGGTTAGCCAAATCTGATAATTGGCGCACTAATCTTTCAATACGCTCCAAATTTAAATGTCCATTAGTGTAACAAAGCGTACTGCTACCAACTTTGACTACAATTCGTTTTGCATTAACGATGGCGCTGCGCATAGACTAACCTCCTAAGGTTGAAATTCTTAACTACGATGTATACAAATTTTTATGATCTACTAGATATAAAATTATTTTGGCAAAATGATTTTAGGTTCTTTTTTAGCTTTATATAAAACACCATTAAAACCAATCACTTGAACTAGTTCAGCGCCAAGCATATCTGCTAAGTCTTGAAAAATTGTCTTATCTTCAGGACTATTATTATGTAATTTAACCTTAATAAGCTCACGTGCTGTAATCGCTGCACGAGCACTATCTATAACGCTATCCTCTAAACCATTTTTACCAATTTGGACAACCGGTGGTATTGTAGCCGCCAATGAACGTAAATACCGTTTTTGTTTTCCTGTCATTATTACTCCTACTCTTGGAAAGTAAAGCGCTGATCGCCGATTACAACTTCATCACCGTCTTTACAGCCTTTTTCCTTCAATTTTGCATCAAGCTCCATAAAGCGCCAAATGCGTTGGAATCTACGAAGAGATTGATCATCGTCAAGATTTGTCATAGCTACTAATCGTTCAATACGTTTACCAGTAATGTAGAAAGCAGCATCATCACCACGAGTAATGACAAATTCTACATCTTGTTTTGCTTCGTATACAACTGTGTCATCATTTGCTTCAGGCTCTGGTTCGTAGTTTTCTACATAGTAGTAAGCTCGTTCCATAAGCTCTGACAAACCTTCACCACTTAAGGCGTTAATGAGAAATACTTCATAGCCTTTATCTTCAAAATATTTTTTTGTTTCGGGAATCGTCGTGTCATCAAAGACCATATCGATCTTATTGAGAGCTACAATTTGTTTTTTATTAGCCAATTTTTCAGAGTATTTACGTAACTCTTCATTAATCGCATCAAAGTCGACCTTAGGGTCTCGGCCTTCCATACCAGATACATCTAGAACATGAATTAAAATATTCGTACGTTCAACATGACGTAGAAAATTGTGACCTAACCCCACACCTTCACTAGCCCCTTCAATAAGGCCCGGAATATCGGCCAAAACAAAGCTACGATCTCCAGAAATTGTAACTACCCCAAGTACTGGTGTTAGTGTAGTAAAGTGATATGCTGCCACCTCTGGTTGAGCTTTAGATACTTTTCGCAAAATACTAGATTTACCAACAGATGGATAACCTAATAAACCTACATCAGCTAATACTTTAAGCTCTAATTGTAACCAGAATTCTTCACCAGGTTCACCCTTTTCTGCAAAGGTTGGTGCACGGTTAGCACTAGTTTGGAATCGAGCATTGCCACGGCCGCCACGACCACCTTTGGCAATAACAAAGGTATCGCCATCGTTGACAAGATCGCAAAAGATTTTTCCTGTTTCCTCATCTTTAATTACTGTACCCAATGGAACTGGAATGATAAGAGGATCGGAACCTCGACCGTGCTTATTAGAGCTTTCACCATTACCGCCAGCTGGTGCCTTAAACTGACGTTTATATCTAAAGTCTACAAGCGTATTAATATTCTTGTCAGCTTTAAAAACAACATCCGCACCTTTACCACCATCACCACCACTAGGGCCGCCATTTGGAACGTATTTTTCTCGACGGAAGCTGGACATACCATCCCCACCGTCACCAGCTTTAACAAAGACGCGCGCTCTATCTATAAACATAATTTAACTCCTATGCATTATTGCTGTAATAGCTCTAATGCTTTTTTAATTTGAATATCATCTAATGTACTAGATGGATGTACACCTTTTGGTAAATCGATTTCTACATCAGGTTTAATACCTGTTCCATCAATAACACGATCACTTGGCGTGTGGTACTTAGCAATAGTTACTTTAATTCCTTCATCATCTAAACTAGGGAAAATAGTTTGAACGGTACCTTTACCATATGTATTAGTACCTACGATAGTGCCTAATTTACGATCTTGAACAGCCCCTGCTATGATTTCTGATGCACTAGCAGAGCCCTTATTAACTAAAACAACCAATGGCATAGCTACATCAGGTCCATCTGACTTATAAGTATCCTTTTTACCTGATCGATTTTGTACTGTTACGAGTGTACCTGGAGGCATAATATAGTTAGATATCTTTTCAGTAGTAGATAATAAACCGCCTGGATTATCTCGTAGGTCCAAGACAAGAGCCTTCATACCTTGAGATTGAAGCTCTTTATATTGAGTGGCAAAATCTTCTGCGGTATTTTCTGCAAACTGACTAATACGAATATATCCAACTGTGCTAGTAAGCATTTTACTTTTAACAGTAGGCAAAACTATGGATTCACGAGTGATATCAAAATGCAACTTTTCACCATTACGTTCAATATCTAGAGATACAGTAGTACCAGCTTCGCCACGAATACGAGAAGATGCTTCCTCTACCGGAATTTCAGTAGTGGATTGTCCATCGATAGCAATAATGTGGTCTCCAGGTTTAATTCCAGCTTTAAAAGCTGGTTGGTCTTCCATTACGCTAACTGCATATAGACCTTTATCATCAGTACCAAGGACCATACCAACACCAGCATATGTTGCAGATGTTTGCATTTTCATAGATTTATATTCTTCTGCATTTAAATAAACACTATGCGGTTCTCCCAAAGAGTCAATTAACCCCTTTAGCATACCATCATAAAGGGTAGTTTTAGCCATAGGTGTCATAAAAACTTGACTCGCAGTATAATAGGCTATAAATAATCTTGGTAGCCCCCAGAATGAACCGGAAAGATACCAAAATGTAAGCCACATAATAACAATGCCAGAGCCTATATATTTCAATAGACTCCATAACACTGTACGTGTATCAAATTTCATATTATAAATATCCCATAGGATCCACAGGATCCCCACTTATACGAACTTCAAAATGTACATGTGGCCCTGTACTATTACCTGTGCTACCAGCATAGGCAATAACTTGACCCTTACCTACATCTTGCCCTTCAGAGACAGCAAGTTCAGAATTATGTCCATAAAGAGTAGACATGCCATTACCATGATCGATAACTACGGCATAACCATAGCCACCCATCCAACCCGACCAAGCAACAGTACCACCATCTGCAGCATGAACAGGTGTACCTTCATCAACACCAATATCAATGCCAGAATGATAAATTGTAGTGCCCCAAATCGGATGTGTACGATAGCCATATGGAGAGGTAATTTCACCACTTACAGGCCACCCAAGTTGACCAGACCCTTGTACCCAAGAGTAAGTTGGTGAAGATTGTTGAGCCGCTGCTGCAGCACGAGCAGCGGCACGCTCTGCTTGACGTGCTTTCAATAACGCTGTAATCTGTGCAGAAGATGCATTTAATTCTTCTACTGCTTGCATTGCTGTAGCACGATCATTTTGAGCCTTTTGAAGAACTACCTCACGTTCTTT
Organism: Veillonella sp. 6_1_27; assembly: GCF_000163735.1. NCBI lineage: Bacteria > Bacillati > Bacillota > Negativicutes > Veillonellales > Veillonellaceae > Veillonella > Veillonella sp. 6_1_27. The sequence continues at coordinate 219,767 of NZ_GG770215.1, read as the reverse complement.
CTTCTTTTGCTCTATTTCAGCTCGTTTTGCCGCAGCTGCTTTTTCAAGCTCAACTAGTTTTGCGCGAGACTGTTCTAGTGCTTGCTTTCGAGCCGCTATTTCAGCGCGCTCTTTTTTGATTTCCTCAATTAATTTAATATCAGAATCAATAATTCGTTTTAAAATTTCTAAACGATTAGCAAAGTCTGTAAAATCTTTAGATCCAATAACTACATCTAAGTAACTTAAACGACCATTAATATAAATATCACGTACACGCTTATAAAATACGGCTTCTCGCCCTTCTAGTCGCTTTTGTGCTTCAGCAAGTAATTTTTCATTCACTGTAATATCATTTTCAACAGCTATACGTTGTTGTTGAATAGAATCCAATTGTTGCTGAGCCTGACGTAATTGTTCTTCGATTTGACGTAACTGTTCGGATACACTGACTATTACAGTTTCAGCATCTGCCTTTTTAGCATTTTGTTGATTAACTTGTTGTTGAATTGAATCAAGTTGATTTGTTAAATCTTCGTCCTCTGCAACGATGTATAATGGTGTTCCCAATACCACTATACCAGTCAAAATTGCCGCTACGAAGCGAGATTTAAATATACTATTATTCATAAACATTACACCTTCATGTATTGTTTCAAAGAAATAGTACTACCAATAGCACCTACTACTATGCCGCCACCTAAGATATAAAGGGCTACATCATAGAAGAATGGGAACATTGGTACTAAAGGGAAGAATGCTAATGATTCAGAAACTTCCATTGTGATGAAGTGATAAAATTCACCAACGCAAAGAACGGCAATGATAGCACCAATTAAGCCTAACAACATGCCTTCAATCAAAAATGGCCAACGAATAAATCCATTAGTAGCACCTACATATTTCATGATTGCAATTTCTTTACGACGTGCGAATACAGTCAACCGAATTGTATTTGAAATGATGAATAGTGTTGCAGCTGCTAGGAAAGCAATCAATACAATCCCACCAATACGAATTACTTGCGTAATGCGGAAAAGCTCTTCTACAATATCTTGACCATAGTGTGTACTTTCTACGCCTTGGAATGTCGTAGCTAATTTTGCAGTTGCTTTAACATCGCTAGGATTATCAAAGGTTAACACATATGAGTTAGGCAACGGATTTACATCACCTAAAGCATTCACCAATTGTTGCTGATCACCAAGGCGTTCTTTGAACTCCTTCATAGCTTGCTCTTTATTAACAAATTCTAAATGCTTTAAGTTAGGTATAGCCTTAATTTGCTTTCCTACTGCCATAATTTGATCAGTTGTTAAGCCATCCTTTAAGTAAATACTTAACTGTACTTGATTTTCTAGACTGGATGCCATGTTATTCAAATTAATGACACCACAAAGGAATACACCGAGCATAAATAAGGATAAAGCCACTGTAGAAATGGACGCTAATGTCATAAGTCCATTACGTTTCATAGACTTCAGTGCTTCTTTAAAATAGTATTTTATCGTTCTAGGCTTCATTAATTTCTGCACCTCTCATATTATCACTTTGAACACGGCCGTCTTTTAAACGAATAACGCGTTTATTCAAGTATGAAACAAGATCCATATTATGGGTAACCATAATAACGGTAGTGCCGAAATTGTTAATATGCTTAAACAATTCAACAATATCCTTACTAGTATCAGGATCAAGGTTACCAGTAGGTTCATCAGCAATTAATACTGTTGGGCGATTAACAATTGCACGCGCAATAGCAACACGTTGTTGTTCCCCGCCAGAAAGATCCTCTGGTAAATCATTAGCCTTCTCAGATAAACCAACAAGGTCTAATACATGACTCACCTTTTCTTTAATAATTTTTGGTTTTTCTTCAATAACTTCAAGAGCAAAAGCAATATTCTCTGCTACCGTTTTATTAGGCAATAATCGGAAGTCTTGGAATACAACGCCAAGCTTTCTCCGCAATTTAGGAATTTTACTGCGCTTCATACGCGTAACATCAAAGTCATCAACAATGACAGTACCAGCATCTGGCACTACCTCATGTGTTAATAACTTAAATAATGTTGATTTCCCTGCACCACTGTGACCACAAACGAGAACAAATTCACCATCGTTAATGGTTAAACACACATCGTCTAATGCAACAGAACCATTATCATAGACTTTACTAACATTCTTAAATTCAATCATGGGATCCCCTTTGATTATTTACGAGCGATTACACGTTTTACGGCTTCTACAATATCATTGGCAGTTAAGCCATACTTTGCCATTAGTTCTTTTGGTGTTCCACTCTCCCCAAATGTATCTTGGACACCAACGAATTCCATAGGTACAGGCTTATTAGATACTACTACTTCAGATACAGCAGAACCGAGGCCACCAATAATATTATGTTCTTCAGCTGTAACGATAGCACCAGTTTCCGCAGCGGCTTTTATAATTGCTTCAGCATCAATAGGTTTAATAGATGCCATATTAATAACACGTGCAGATATATTAGATTCAGATAAAGTTTTAGATGCCTCTACAGCAGGTCCAACTAATGCACCACAAGCAATAATTGTAACATCAGAACCATCTACCAAAATAGTAGATTTACCTGGCACAAATGAGTAGCCTTCTGTTGTTACATCATCTACACCAGCACGCCCCAAACGAACGTATACTGGGCCGTTATAAGATGCAGCCCATTCGATAACAGCCTCTGTTTCACGCTCATCAGCAGGCACCACTACAGTCATATTTGGCAATGTACGCATACAGGAAATATCCTCTAAACTTTGGTGCGTTGCACCATCCTCACCAACAGTAATGCCCGCATGTGTAGCACATACTTTCACGTTTAATTTAGGATAGCATACAGCATTGCGAATTTGTTCAAATGCACGTCCTGTAGCAAACATGGAGAAAGATGATACAAATGGAATCTTACCTGCCGCTGCAAGTCCAGCACCAACAGAAATCAAGTTTTGCTCTGCAATACCTACGTTAAAGAAACGTTCCGGGCACACAGCTTTAAATGTATCTGTTTTAGTAGATTTGGATAAATCCGCATCTAGTACGATAATATTAGTATTCTCTTTACCAATGCGAGCTAGCGCATTACCATATGCTTCACGTGTTGCTTTACCCATTATTGCACCCCCATAATTTCATTAACAAAGGCTACACCTTGCTCTTCACTTGGTGCTTTACCATGCCAGCCTGCTTGACCTTCCATCTCTTCAACGCCTTTACCCTTTACAGTATGCATGATAATACATGTTGGGCCTTCTGTGAAAGCTTTCGCAGTTTCAATAGCATTATGAAGCTCATCAAGGTCATGACCATTAACTTCAATAACATTCCAATTGAAAGCTTTGAACTTTTCTGGAATTGGTAATGGAGAAAGAACTTTAGTAATATCACCATCAATTTGAAGACCGTTAAAATCGACAAAAGCTGTCAAATTATTCAGTTTATAAAAGCCAGCAAACATTGCAGCTTCCCACACTTGACCTTCTTCAAGCTCACCATCACCAAGAATAGAGTATACACGGTAATCTGCATTATCAATTTTGCCTGCCAATGCCATACCACAAGCCGCAGAAATGCCTTGTCCTAAAGAACCTGTAGACATATCTACACCTGGTGTGTGTTTCATATCAGGATGGCCTTGTAACATATGATTAATTTTACGTAAGTTCAAAAGTTCTTCTTTAGAGAAATAACCTTTTTCAGCCAATGTAGCGTATAGTGCAGGCGCTGCATGACCTTTAGAAAGGACAAAACGATCTCTATTAGGAGCTTTTGGATTTGCTGGATCTACATTCATCTCAACATAGTACAACAAGGCCATCACATCGGCGATGGATAATGAACCACCTGGGTGACCGGATTTCGCTGCCGTTACAGACTGTACAATACCAACGCGAATAGCTTTTGCCTTCTCTTGAACTAATTGTTTAACATCTTGTGTTAATGTAGCCATAGAGACCTCACTTTCTGGATAAAATCCAATATATTAATAATCTTTAAGTAATGAAATAGCAATTTCTGCATTGCGTTGGGAATCTACACGCAATGATTCAATGCGATCATAAGATGCTTGATACTCCTCACGAGAATTCAACAATTTATGACACCATTGATATAAGGCTTCTTCACGCAAATGAGTCATTGTGCCAATAGGCTCTTGACCAATCATATGTAAAAAGCTTGTAATTTTAGGATCATAGGAAATACCAATAACTGGTTTTCCCATTAAAGAACTAAAAACTAAAGCGTGAAGACGTATACCAATCATGAGGTCCACATTTCCAGATAATGACACTTGTTGCTCTGTAGAGAACGGACCTTCTAGCACAATAGCGCCATTCGGCATATAGCTGGCAATGATCTTAGCCTCTTTTGTATCCTCAGGATGTGACATAGGAATAAAGATAATTTCCACATTATCTTGTTCTTGTAATCTGCTCAATACATTAGCTAAGGATTCTCTATACTCTGTATCCTCTTTCCAACTACGAACCGCCACACCAATTCGTTTACGTTGTTCATCTGCTTCAGATATTTTAGATATATACCCTTTCAGAATATGAGAGCCAATTGAAAGATCTGCTGGTTGCATGGCCAATACCGCATCTGCAGTAACTTCTACATCTTCAATTCCCAAAGAAACTAGTTCATCCTTTGAAATAGAATCTCTAACTGTAATAGTATCTACAAAACGCAATACAAATCCAACGGCACGACGTGTTGATGAACGATTTAAAGGACCAATACCTTGGGAGTATAGCATTACTTTTTTCCCAAGCAACTTTGCTAACGCCATAATACTTAAGTAATAGTAAGTATTGCGAATACTAGTAGCATCTTGTAATAAACTACCACCACCACTAATAACAAGATCCGAATGAGCAATTGCTTTTAAGATACCCAATGCAGAAAATGTACCTACAGCATTAATATTATGCTTTTTACTAGTCTCTTTAGGATTACCAGAAATTACAGTAATATGTGCATCAGCCTCTTCTTTACGAATAGCATCGATAATAGCACAAAGCATGGCCTCATCACCAGCATTACCAAAGCCATAATAACCAGAGATAACAATATTACTCATGGTCAACCTCCCTAGCTTGGAACCATTGTGTTACGTACATCATAAACCGTACTGCGATGATAAGAAGCACTCCAAAAAGGGCGCCAATTAACAAACCATCATAACCACGCATGATGGACATGAACACTGGCGTTCTAAGATGACAGAAGGTTTCAACCATCGAAGCAATGCCAATAACACCAGCTAGAGTTAACAAGAAATGAATTACTGTAGGCCACTTACGCATGAACGCAAAGGTAGCTAGCATTAAAGCAGGATGACCAATAATGAACTCTTTTTCACGCGGTCTCGCATACATTGTATTTTCAAGAAAACGACGTAGCATAAGTTCAAAGCCTGGTACAGGAACACCTGCAGTGTGTCCACTACGGCCAACAAATACCCATACTGCACCACCAAGTGCTGCTATTATAAAGAATACATATAATTTAACATCCATAGTTAAGAATTCCACTACAAATGTTTTCGCTTCTTCTTTGGAATTAATCATGCGGCCGTTCCACAATGGGAATCGTTGAAGGTACGCAATAATAACTAAAATAATTGGCAGAACAAAGGTCAACTTAACACCTCTAAAGAGAGCAAACTCCATAAAGAATTTCGTATTGCCCAATAAAGATGCGATATACATTCCGCCAATAGCAGCAAATAATGCAGCAATTACAAGATATAATAAGGCAAGAATCGTAGACTTAATGGCACCTAATGGACGTGCACCATCATAACGGCGCCACTCTTCCATCAAGCGTATCATAGCACCTACAGGAGCCATAATAGCACTAGATAGAGCCCATATTTGAGTAATTAAGGTACCACTTGTAAGAATAAATACAACAATGGATGCCAAAGAAATTCCAAAAAAGGCCACAAGTTGCGTATGCTTAGACATTGGTAACATCATTTGTAGAACATATACAAAAAGTGCTATAGCCCCGATCATTGTAATAACTACTAATAATGGATTTGGTGTATAAACAGGATAAATATCCGCTGGACCAAATTCATAACCTTTTACAGCCAATTTCTCTGTAGCTATGTTAATATAGTTGATTGTAGTCTGTAATACAGTTTCATTATTTATACCTGTTTCATACATCGGAAACAAGTTAAAACGAATATTTCGCTCTATATCACTAATGTAAAAGCGTTGTGCCGCTTCTTCAGGGGTAATTTTCTTTAACTCCTCTTTAGCGATAGTATACACACGACCTACACTATAATTATTTTTGGCCGCCATTTCCAAGAAACCTTGTTGTGGCTCATACTGCAACTGATTTACAGCTTCGATACCAACTAGTGGAATATGGTTTTTATTTAGTAATGCTAATGTTTCATCCGTTAAATTAGGTGCACCTAGAGCTTCTTTACCAGCAAAAATCATCCCTGTTACATGAGGAATGCCTTCAAGTCGTTTAAATACATATTGAATATCTTCAGATGTTACGTTTCTATAGTTTGTTGGACGAACGATAACATTGAAACCACGATCTACAACCTCTTGTGCTTGCAACTTTGAAATACCAAGATTCATCTTTGCATAGCTATCTGCTGTTGCACCATACAATTCAAGAACAGGACCAATACTTGTATTAAGCTCTTTCACCTTGTCCTTGCCAATACGGTGGTATAAATCCTCTCGAATTTCTTTATAATAACCTTCTTTACCTGAAATTAATGCCACATAAGTCGCCCCAGGTTTAATCGCAGCGCCATTAACACGAACAGAGTCCATCTCTTCAGAGCTTAATACTTTAACTTGGCCCGCATCTTTTGCTTTTTCTAACGTGCGATCATAAATAGCAAAAGCAGTCACACCAGCATTATGTAATGCATCAAAAGCTTCTTGTTGACTACGCTTTTCAAAGGCGCTGGCTCGTAAAACTGCATCATAGTCTACAATATTTTCAATATGATTTTGAGATTTCTCAATCTGATGGCGTTCAAATACTAAGTATAAGGAAGATAAAAGACCTATAATAATACAAAGTATAAGAATCCATGAGTACTTACTTTTTTGTGCGTTCCGATGATTCACGACAAATCCTTTCTAGTTGAGTACAGGTTTAACTTTAATGAGAATTTCACCATTATCAACAGTTAAACTTTCCGCTTTTACAGGAATTGGAAAATTGTTAAAGTCATAAATTTGAGTACTTTCTAACACATTAGATGTCATACCAGGAATTGTAGCACCATTTATGGTGAACTTTTTAGGTGAAAACAATAATGTATTGCCCTTTAACTCTAAATTCCCATCTAATTTAACATCCCCTTTAAACACCATGCCTACATTCATTTTACCGGTTAGGCTGATATTATCTTTACTAATGTCAACTTGTACGTCTTGAATATCACTACCTGCTTCATTACTTAAGAAAGTCCCTAAATCAGCTTTATTAATAGTCCCATCAATACTAGCATTCCCAACACTAACGATATCAATTTGTTGACTAGCTAATAAAGAAATTGGATTAACAAAAATTTGTTTAGCATCAAATCGGAAGCTAGCAAAATTCAATTTACCCAGTTTAATATTCTCCAAAGTGCCATAAACACGATCCACCTCACCATATAAAATTTTGAAAGCAGGTTGAGCCTCAACATTTACTGTTTGAGCCGTTGGTTTCAATGTTTCATTTAATTGACTTTCAATACGAGAGCCAATAAAAGATGGTAATAAAAATTGGGATGCCACTACAAGAGCAATAATTAGCACTAATAGGAATAGTAAAAACTTTTTCATAGTATCTCCTAAATTGTTAAGTTAGCCTCTTTTTTTAAGAAACCTTCGATAAATGGGTCTAAGTTGCCATCCATAACAGCTTGAACATTACCAGTTTCTACACTAGTACGATGATCCTTAACAAGATTATATGGATGGAATACATAGGAACGAATTTGACTCCCCCACTCAATTGCTTGGTAGGTACCTCCAATCTGTTCTTTAAGTTCAGCTTGCTTTTCGAGCTCTAACTCAAATAGTTTCGCCCGTAACAAACGTAAAGCTTGTTCTCTATTCTGCATTTGAGAACGTTGTGTTTGGCATTGTACTACAATACCTGTTGGCTTATGGGTCATACGAACAGCAGAATCGGTTTTATTAATATGCTGACCACCAGCGCCACTAGCACGATATGTATCAACTTGAACGTCTTTCATATCGATATTAATTTCTACAGTATCATCGATTTCAGGCATTACATCGACAGCAGCAAATGATGTATGACGTCGAGCCGCGGCATCAAATGGTGAAATACGAACGAGACGATGCACACCTTTCTCAGACTTCAAGTAACCAAAGGCATTTTCACCTTTAACAAGGAATGTAGCAGATTTTATCCCTGCTTCATCACCAGGTTGTTCATCCATTAACTCGATGGAGAAGCCAGATTTTTCAGCCCAGCGCAAGTACATGCGAATTAACATAGAACACCAATCTTGTGCCTCCGTCCCACCAGCACCAGCATGAAATGTTAAAATAGCATTATTTGCATCATATTCACCACTTAACAATAAAAGTACTTCTTGCTTTTCCAAGGTTTCTTCTATTTGCTTAACATATTCCTTGATTTCACTCTCCATGGAGAGGTCATCTTCATCTATAGCCATTTCAAGCATCATATTAGCATCTTCAATATCACTAACAAGTTGCTTATAGCTTTCTACAGCATTTTTTAGTTGTGTGGCCTCTTGAGAAATCTCACGAGCTTTATCTGGATTATCCCAAAATGTAGGATCACTCATCTGTACATCAAGTGTAAATATTCGGTCTTCCTTCTGAGCGATGTTAAAGTGAATCCCTCATCCCATAAATACGTTCTTCTAGATTAGAAATAATCGGTTTTAAATCTTCTAACAATTTATGTTCACCACCTTTAGTTAATTAGCCTATTACATCAATAAACTATTACCTTAACAAAATAGAAAAATGGCCGTTGCCCAGTGGAAATCCCTTTGAGCAACGTGCCATTCACAAATCTTAATCTATGTTTTGTGGCTCCAACACATCTTCATGATGGGATTGTGCACCTTCTAAGTGATCAACTGGTTCTTCGATTTCTTGAATCAATTGTGCACGAATTTTATATAATGCCATGATTGTCTCATCTTGAATAGCTGCAATCATGTTTTGGAACATATCGAAAGCTTCAAACTTATATTCTACCAACGGATTCTTTTGACCATATGCACGGAGGCCAATACCTTCTCGTAGCATATCCATATTATCCAAATGTTCCATCCATTTATTATCAACAACGCGCAACATAATCGCCTTTTCAAGTTGACTAAACATAGCCTCTCCAAGCATATCAACGCGATCTTGATACTCTTCATGAGCAATTTCTAATAAGCGTTCTAATAAGTCTTGACGACTATATTCTTCCATATCTTGAGAAGACATAATCTCCTCTGTTAAGAAATATTGACTTAAATGTTTATAGAGACCTTCATAATCCCATTCTTCTGGATAGAGCTTTTCATCAGCATAAGCATCTACAGATTCGGTAACAAGCTTGTCAATCATTTCATTAATTGTTTCACGCAAGGATTCGTTACGTAAAATACGACGTCGTTGTTCGTATAATACTTCACGTTGTTGATTCATAACATCATCATACTCGAGTACATATTTACGAATATTATAGTTATGATCCTCTACTTTCTTTTGAGCACGTTCAATAGATTTAGTAATCAAAGAATGCTCGATAGGTTCATCCTCTTCCATACCAAGTTTATCCATGATACCTGTAATATTATCAGCACCAAAGATACGCATTAAGTCATCTTCTAATGATAAGAAGAATTGAGAAGAACCAGGATCCCCTTGACGACCAGCACGTCCGCGTAATTGATTATCGATACGTCGGCTTTCATGGCGTTCTGTCCCCAGAATTGCTAAACCACCTAGTTCTGGCACACCTTCTCCAAGAGTAATATCTGTACCGCGACCAGCCATATTAGTAGCGATTGTTACCATTCCCATTTGGCCAGCAGCTGCAACGATTTCTGCTTCTTGTTCATGATGTTTAGCATTCAATACTTTATGAGGTACACCTGCACGCAACAACATGTCTGAAAGTTCTTCAGACTGTGTAATAGATGTAGTACCAATCAGAATAGGTTGCCCTATTTGGTGGCGTTCTACTGCATTTCGTACTACAGCACGATATTTAGCAGCTTTAGTTTTAAAAATTTGATCAGGCAAATCCATCCGGATTAAAGGCTTATTTGGTGGAATTGGTATAACCTCTAATCCATAAATATCGATAAATTCTTTTTCCTCTGTTTTAGCAGTACCTGTCATGCCTGATAATTTATCATACATACGGAAATAGTTCTGGAATGTAACAGATGCTAAGGTTTGGCTTTCGCGTTCAACTTTCAAACCTTCTTTAGCCTCAATAGCCTGATGCAAACCATCAGAGTAACGGCGTCCAAACATCAAACGGCCCGTAAATTCATCGACGATAACAACTTCACCATCTTTAACCACATAGTCTGTATCACGATGCATCATAGCATAGGCACGCAAAGAAGCACCAAGCAAATGATTCAACTCGATATTTTCTGCATCATATAGGTTTTCAACACCAAGCATTTTTTCAACCTTTGCGATGCCAGAATCTGTAGGGGCAATAGTTTTTTGTTTTTCATCGATAACATAGTCTTCATCTTTTATAAGGTGAGGAACAATTTTAGCCAATTTATAATAATTATCAGTGGAACGTTGACCAGGGCCTGAGATAATTAATGGTGTTCTTGCTTCATCAATAAGAATGGAGTCTACTTCATCCACAATGGCATAATTCAATGGTCGTTGTACCATTTGAACAACATCGGTTACCATGTTATCGCGTAAATAGTCAAAACCAAACTCATTATTTGTACCATATGTAATATCACACGCATAGGCTTCTTTACGTTGATTAAAGTCAAGATTAGCCACAATAAGACCCGTGGAAAGTCCTAAGAAATTATATAAACGTCCCATTTGCTCGCTATCACGAGTCGCCAAATAATCATTTACTGTTACAACGTGTACACCCTTACCGGTCAATGCATTCAAATATACGGGCAATGTAGCTACTAATGTTTTACCTTCACCAGTACGCATCTCCGCGATATTACCATTATGAAGGCAAATGCCCCCCATTAACTGTACATCGAAATGACGCATGCCTAAAACGCGTTTAGATGCTTCACGAACTACAGCGAATGCTTCTGGCAATAGGTCGTCTAACGTTTCCCCTTTTTGCAAACGACGTTTAAACTCATCAGTTTTTGCCACTAAGTTAGCATCACTTAATTTAATATAATTAGGTTCAATTTCATTAATATGATCTGCAATAGCACGCATTTTTTTAATTTCTTTTGCGTTATTATTGCCTAATAGCCTTTGTAAAAAGCTTAACAAACAAATCACTCCTCTACGGGACATCTTACATTATTTTATCTAACTTATTATAACGAAAAAGCCTTGAATAGTCAAAGAATTCAAGGCATTTCAAGATTATTTATAATATTATTTTGGCAAAAAAGGTGGATGACTATTTTAAGTCATCCACCTTAATATAATAATCGGCTGATTTAAAGTAGAAAGGAGTTAGGATTAAGTTCAGCCGACATTATATATTATTGAAGTTCTGGCTCGATCAAACCATAGAAACCATCATGTCTACGATATACAACGTTCATCGATTCAGTTTCAGCATTGAAGAACATAAAGAAATCATGACCAATAAGATTCATTTGTAAAATCGCTTCCTCAACATCCATAGGACGCACAACAAAGTGTTTGCGTTTTACAACTTCAATAGTTTCTTCTTCCACAGGAGTTGCCAAAGCTTCAGGATGGAAAGCTTCTTGTTTTTTGAAACGTTTAGCCAAACGAGTTTTATATTTATGGATTTGGCGAACAATTTTATCTACTACTAAATCAATAGCTGCATACATATCATCGTTGGTTTCCACACCACGAAGAACGATTTTATCAACAAAGCATGTAAGTTCAATTGTAGATTTATCTTTTACAACGGATAAAACCGCTTGTGCATTTAACTCATCATCGAAGTAACGAGTCAATTTACTCAATCTTTTTTCGATATATGCTCTTAAGGCATCTGTTACTTCAATGTTTTTTCCTCTAATTGCTACTTTCATAAGTCAACACCCTTTCTAAAAATCATCCACGAGATGCGAGTGTGTGGTATTATATAACCTTATCTCTCGTGTTATATTTAGTATTTCTACATCCAACTGTAAAACTCCTTCTTTTTTATCTAAAAATCTTATATTTTTTGTAGAATTATGTATAAAATGTATATAGAAAATCAAAAACCCTGATAGTATATACTATCAGGGTCCAATTATATATTGTTTTTATAATTTTTTTGGTATGTAGTTACGCTTTAACAACGTTAGCGGCTTGAGGTCCACGGTTTCCATCAACAATCTCAAATTCTACATTTTGACCTTCAGTCAAAGATTTGAAACCTTCGTCTTGGATTGCAGAGTAGTGTACAAATACATCGCTACCGTCTTCACGTTCAATAAAACCATAACCTTTTTCTGCGCTGAACCATTTTACTTTACCTAACATGGTAACATCCTCCTAAAAATATATATATTGTCTTGCTGTCTTGCTCTATATGTGTATCATAACACAGCATGTATAAAATATCAAACAACAATATTTACATTTTTAATGAATATACAAACACTAGAAATAAGAATATCATTTGCTGTAAATCTCAACAATCCCTATATCTATACATGTTATAAATAATTATATACACCCTATAAATTAATTGTATATTTTTATAATCATAAAAATATGTGAATTAAAAATTATTATTTTAAAAAATGACTGTATAAATTATTGTTATATCACAAATATTTATAGCAATAATCGTGTTTTTCAGATTAATCTACCCTGTAAATCTTTATACAAACTCTTTATAATTAATAAATTCAGTCTAAAAGTTATCAAATATATTAATAGATATTAAGCTATACATATATAATAAAAATTAATATAAATAGATAGGTTAAATTTAATGTAAAAAAACAGGAAGCAATTTCTAATTCTAGAATTTGCTTCCTATAATTATATTATTTAATCTAACAAAATTTTATCTAAGAATGATTTTGTTCTTTCATTGGTAGGTGCATCAAATACGCGTTCAGGTGTATTATCTTCTAAAATCAAGCCACCATCAACAAATAACACTCTATCCGCTACCTTTTTCGCAAAGCCCATTTCATGAGTAACGATGACCATCGTCATACCTTCCTCAGCTAAAGACTTCATAACATCTAGCACTTCACTAACCATTTCAGGATCAAGAGCTGAAGTAGGTTCATCAAAAAGCATTACTTTTGGTTTCATAGCTAAAGCACGAGCAATAGCAACACGCTGCTTTTGACCGCCTGACAAAGAATCAGGGTATGCATTGGCTTTATCCGCCAAGCCTACTCGATCAAGTAAAGCTTGACCTATCTTCTTAGCCTCTTCCATAGATGTTTTACGAACCTTAGTTTGTGCTAAGGTAAGGTTTTCCATAACTGTCATATGTGGGAACAAATTAAAGTTTTGGAATACCATTCCTACTTCAGCACGAACGTCATTTAACTTTTTCTTATCAGAAAGATCCATGCCATCTACGATAACCTTACCAGATGTAGGTTCCTCTAAATAGTTCATAGTGCGCAGTACCGTACTTTTACCAGAACCAGAAGGGCCGATGATTACAACTACTTGACCTTGTTTAATATGTAAATTAATACCTTTTAGTACTTCATTTTTACCAAAAGATTTATGTACATTTTCTAATTTAATCATTTAATGCTATATTTCCTTTCAAGATATCCAACTAATTGTGAGATAGTCACTGTCATAATAAGGTAAATCACAGCAACCGTACCCCAGATTTCAAAGGATGCATAGGTTTTAGCAATGATTAATTGACCACGACGTGTCAACTCCTCGAAACCGATAACAGAAACTAAAGAGGAATCTTTCAACATGGCAATAAATTCGTTCCCTAACGGAGGAATAATTGCTTTAAAAGCTTGAGGCATAATGATGTAACGCATGGTTTGTCCCCAAGTTAAACCAAGAGAACGACCAGCCTCCATTTGACCTTTATCAATAGATTGAATACCAGCACGGAAAATTTCAGATACATAAGCACCAGAGTTAATACTACATGCGGTAACAGCCGCAATATATGGATCAATCCGTTGACCTGTAATCATAGGCAAGGCAAAATAGATTAGGAAAATTTGCACCAGTAATGGTGTACCACGAATGATATCTACATAACATTTTGCAAGCAATCTAACTAATCTAAATTTAGATAAATTTGCTAAAGATACTAAAAGACCGATAAAAAAGCCACAACCTACAGACATGGCTGTAATTTCTACAGTCACTAGAGCACCTTGTAGCAAGAGCGGTAAATTATCCGCAATTAACCCCCAATTAAAACTCATAATCTCTCCTATTATTTAAATTCTAAAACTACTGGCATATCAGCAGGTGTATCTACATTAAACCATTTTTTATATAATGTATTAAATTCACCATCAGCCTTCATATCAGCAATTGCTTTATTAATTTCTTCTTGCAATGCTTTGTTATCCTTATTAATTGCTAAGCCCAAATATTCTTTAGTATTTGGATATGCCATAAATTTAATATGTTGATCAGGATGCTTAGTACTGTAATATTGAGCTACAGGTAAATCGATTACAGTTGCATCTACTCCACTATTTTGTAATTCTAACAAAGCTTCATTACTATGGTCAAATTCTTTTACAGTAGTACCTTCAATTTTATGAGCTAAATCTGCACCAGTAGTACCTAATTGGGCTGCAATTTTTTTACCCTTTAAGTCATCAAGAGAATTCACAGCCGTTCCATCTTTATATACTACTGCTAAGGCATTTTCATAATAAGGAGAAGAAAATAATACTTTTTCACTTCTCGCTTTTGTAATGGTCATACCAGATGCAGCAACATCAATATCATGTGTGTTCAAAGCTGGAATCAAAGCATCAAAAGCTACATTTTTTAGCTCTACATCTTTATTAATACGCTTACCGATCGCACGAATCAATTCAATATCAAAACCTGTATAATCTTGAGTTTTTTCATCTTTAAACTCAAATGGAACAAATGTAGCATTAGTGCCAACGACAAGTTTATTAGATGTAGGTTGATTAGAAGAACCACATCCACCAACTAAAGAAGCCGCCATCACTAACATACAACCGCCAAGAATTATTTTTTTTACTTTGCTATTTAACATATTATCAACCTCATTATTTTAACTTACTACTACTTTATAATAGTATATAGATTAAGTATAATTATGTCAATAATTTTGTATATAATTTTAGATGCAATCGCAAAATCTCTATATTTATATTTTAATTTTATACATTGTTTGTATAAATATTACGTTCATGTATAAAAACTTTCCCATAGTTAGTGGTTTTCTATAGATTTTATAATATACAACTGTATAAAAAAAGCACATGAGAAAAGCCTCATGTGCCCCTATACGGCTGACCTGGTCTTTGCCCCCACACTCGCCTGCTGGAAGGTTCGCTCATAAGTCCAAGACTCCCCACTACTACCTCTCTCGATTTTATCGGCAGGACTTACACCTAAGCCGCACCATGCTCACAACCCTTTGGGCTGCTTATGTGGATCGTTTTGCCTGCGACTAGCCTCGACTTTCAACCACAGACCCGTATAGACATATTATAAAGAATAACAGTATTCATGTCTAGTTTTACTATTATTTTAAAAAATTTTGATTATATAGTTAAGTAGCCAAACATAATTTTTTTACCAAACATACTATCGCATAATTCTTAGAACAATGAGAATAAATTTTGCAACCCCTATTTGTTGATGTATAGAAAATTGGAATAGAAAACCTAAAATATTCTTCATAATATTTTAATATTTCTAAAATCACATTTTTTAAGTACCATATCTAGTGGATTCTTAAATTGTCAATTAGTTTTTGTATGCTAAATATGAATACAACATATTTGTAAGAACATACGTATCATACACAAAAAATTATTTATGGTGTATAATTTGTATACTGTTAAATTAGAACGGCCTAAAGTTGTACGATATGAACATAAGTACGAGGGGTTGTACCATATGTTCAGTTTGTTAGTTAGAGGGGTTTATTATGTTTATGTTATCATTGATGCAACCATCAGGTTTGTATGAACTGGAGAAAGATAGTTTAGAAGCCATAAGCGCACAACTTTTACAGATGATACAAATAAAAAGCTATCATCTCTATACACATTCTATCCAGGTTTCAAACTATGCTGTTAGCATCGCAGCTAAAATGGGTTTGCCATTAAATGAAATTGAACAGATTCGTCACGCAGCTCTACTTCATGACGTGGGTCTATTAATGGTACCTAATGCATTAATCCAAAAATCTCCATATCTTAATAAGCAAGAAATGTCTAAGTATAAACAACATGCGGCAAGTGGAGCCAATATGATTGAAAACTATCCTTGCTGCCAACAAATTTTGCCTTATATTCGTTACCATCATGAAAAATGGGATGGCTCTGGTTATCCCAAACATTTACGTGGTGCCAATATTCCGTTAGGAGCTCGAATTATTGCTGTAGCAGATTACTATGATACAACAGTTAATCCTTCTACTGAATTTTGGGCGAAAACAAAAGCTAAAGCAAAAGAAGAACTCTTTAGTGCATCTGGCTCACTCTTTGATCCTGATGTAGTTAAAGCATTTATTGATGTGCTTGGCTAATATGAAATCAAATATTATATTCCTACATTTAGTAATAAAGATTAGAAACTACCACTAGCCAGCGTAAGGGCATCAATGCGTAGCGCTTTATGCTTTTGTAAGACTTTTGCTACAGCTTCAATTGTGGCACCTGTAGTATATATATCATCAACAATTAATATATTCTTATTGGTAAAATCAATATCCTTATAATCAGCACATATAACAAAGGCATCATCAATATTTTGATGTCTTTCTTTATTTGTTAATCCCCACATATCTCGAGAAGTATCAAACTTGTATATACAATCTAACCATTTAAAGTTTTTTCTATCTATCTCCCATAAAGAATGAGCCCATTCAAGAAAGAATAAATCTACTTGATTATATCCTCTCTTAGCTTTTTTCTTTTCGCTAGATGGTACAGGAACAATATAATCATACATAATTTTACAATTACTATTCACAATATTAGACTCATTATATTTCATGTAAAAGTTGTACGATACTAAAAAAGGAGCGGCCCCTTTGGACTGCTCCTTTTTTTCATTAAATTTTACATCGTAAATCATAGACTTTAGACCACCACGATATTCGGCCAACACACATACATCATCTACATAGTGTAAAAATTTATGTGGTACATGACGAATATGTAATAAATCTGTAAAACAAGCTTTACACCAATCCCCTTGTGTTGCCACAGGTGCACCACAGTGAGGGCATACAGGTGGAAATAGGAAATCCCAAAGACTCATTACGAATCACATCTCCCTTGTAGTCGTTCTTTAAACAATGTGTAACGTTCATCGGCATTAACAGTACGCACAGCACGTTCAACTGCGCTCGTAGTACCAACGATGATTACTTTACGCTTTGCCCGTGTAACAGCAGTATACAACAAATTACGTTGTAACATACCACCATAACGTGGAACAAATGGAATAATAACTACACCATACTCACTACCTTGACTCTTATGGACCGTAATAGCATAAGCAGGCATAATCATATGTGCTTCATCGATAGGTAGACGAACCTCTTTATGGATAAATCGGATACAAATATCGGTCCGCGTAATAGCATAGATAACGCCAATTTCGCCATTAAACACTTCTAACTCATAATCATTGAGAATTTGAATAACCTTATCCCCAACGCGATACGTAATGCCATTGACACGAACTTCTCCCTTATAGCTATCTGGAGGGTTTACGGCTTGTTGTACATATTGTGATATCAATGTACTACCTGCTTCACCACGGCGCATAGGAGAAATAATTTGAATATCTAATTCATCCTCTATCGTCTCTTGTTCACGTTTATATACATCAATGATGGCTTTCATCATCATGTCATAAGATTTAACAGGAATAAAAGAAAACTCTTCGCTCACACCTTCCAGGTTAGGCATTTCACCACGGTTAATTGCGTAAGCACTTTCAACGATAGTATTACCAGAGCTTTGACGATAAATCTGATTAAGTCGTGTATAGGGCACACAATCACTATCTAATAAATCTTTTAATACGAACCCAGCACCTATAGGTGGTAATTGATCTACGTCACCCACAATAATGACATGGGCTTCCTTTGGAATAGCAGCCATCAAAGAATAGAATAAACGCACATTAAGCATAGATGCTTCATCGATGATAATGACATCTATATCTAGAGGATCATCTTCATTCTTTGTAAAGTCATAGGAGTCACTACCTTGAACAGGTACCAATAGACGATGAATTGTAGTAGCTTCAAACTCAGTGGCCTCGGTCAGACGCTTTGCAGCACGTCCCGTAGGAGCACAAAGTATAATGCGCCCCAATCCACCGAGTTGGAAACCTTTTACTAGTGCCTTGATGATAGTTGTTTTACCTGTACCAGGACCACCAGTTATAAGAGAAAACTTTTCAAAAAATGAGAGCTGTATAGCTTCTTTTTGAGCATCACCAAAGATAATGTAGTTGTCTCGTTCAAACTTTTCAATAAAACTAGAAATATCTAATGCTATTGGATCAGCTTCTAATAGAAACTCACGAGTATAGTGGACACCTTCCACTTCAGAAACATACATCTCTGGCGGATAGATATATAAGATATCTTCATAATACGTACTATACAGTGCACCTTGTTCCAGCAGGCTTTCAATAAAGTTCGCAATATCATCTACATCAGTTTGTAATAAATCGTCAAGTCGACCGATAAGTTGGTCTACTGGTAAACATGTATGACCTTGATTATCTAGACTACGTAGAATCCATTCTAAACCAGCCTCTAAACGGCGTGTATCACTACCATTAATACCAAGATGCTCTGCTAGTGTATCGGCCGTACCAAAAAGCATATCCGGTGCTACACGTAATAATGTATAAGGATTATCCTCTATAACTGCGACAGACTGCACACCATAATAGGTATATACAATACGACTCCATTTCGATGAAATGTGATGACTTTCAAAAAAATGATTTAAATCAGATAAAATACCTTCGCCAAGTAAGGTATTGAATAGCTCATCCTTAACACTCTTTCGGAGACCTGGAACATCTTTAATCTCTTCTGGACGTTCTTCCCGTAAAATTTCTAAAATACGAATACCGAAATATTCTAGTACCTTCTCTACGGATTTTTCACCAAAACCTTTTATTCCTAGATTCAACAAATAAGTCTTGGCAGCACCCATATTATCAGGTTTTAACTTTTCAACACTGCTCGCATCAAATTGGCGGCCGTACTTTTCATGTTCTACATAGCGGCCCCGTACTTCGATGTCTTCCCCTTCTTTAGGAGACTCAAATTTGCCAGTACAAGTAATGTATTCCTCATTATAATCTTTTAGGATAAACACGCAATATGTACGTTGTGTATTCTCATATATAGTTCGGTATACAAATCCTCGTATGGCGTCCATTATTTCTCCGTATTCGGCAAAGCTTCAATAATTTCTTGCACTGCATCGGTAATACTGCCTTCGTTACCAATTTTAATATGTGCTACTTCTTCATATAAAGGATAACGTTCTTCATATACATTAAAAATATATTCGATACTTTCTTTTACAAGCGGACGAATCTCTAGATCCAAATCATCTAAAATATGATTTACATCGCGGTTAACAAATACAACAAGACCATTATTGCGCATCAATTTAACAGTTTTATCATAGGTAACAGTGCCGCCACCTGTAGCAATGACAGATGGTTTATTGTGAATTAATTCTTTGATTGTACTATATTCATATTCACTGAAAGCATCTTTACCATCGTAAATATAAATATTTTGAACGGATTTACCTACCTTGTCTTGAATCGTTTGGTCTAGATCGAAAAAGTCGCGGCCTAACTCTTTTGCTAGAACCTTACCAACAGTAGTTTTACCTGCGCCAGGCATACCAATGAGAAAAATATGCTTATGCATATGCTCCTTTAAGAACTCATTACTCATAGAAACGACGGTTTTTATATAATTTTCAACATAAGGTGCTAAAACTTTATCTTTACAATTTTGAGTATGTAAAGCAATGATACTTTCATCCCGTTCTTCATCAATAAGTGGTAAGTGATGTTCATCCTTATATTTACCAATTTCTTTAATCAGTGTGAGTCGCTTCTCAAACTCCGTAACTAATACAGAATCAATACTATCTATCTGTTTTCGAGCTTCTTTAATATCCATGAGAACCCCCTTTTATGCATTAGCCAAAATAGCTAGAGCCTGTTCTTCATCTACCTTCATTTGATCGATAAGATCTTGTAAATTATTAAATTTAACTTCCCCTCTAATATAAGAAATGAACTGTACAATTACTTCTTTTCCATATATATCTTGGTCAAAGTTAAAAACGTGTACTTCACATCTATGGTACTGATTTCTAAAGGTTGGATTATCTCCAATATTGCCTACCCCATCATACCAAATACCATCAATACATACACGATTAGCATAGACTCCGTCTGGAGGTGTAGCCATTTCATTAGGAAGTAATAGATTTAATGTAGGAAATCCTAATGTGCGTCCCCGTTGATCACCTTTAATCACAGTTCCTTTAAACTGGAATGGCCTACCTAGCCAATGATTTGCATCCTCCAAATGCCCTTCATGAATAGCTTTTCTAATTTCTGTACTAGAAATAGGTGTACTACTACCATCACAAGGTAATAAAGGCTGTACAAGAACTCGTATATTCTTATCCGCTACCACTTGTTTCATATATTCTGGATTACCAAGCCCCTTTGCACCAAATGTAAAGTTCTCACCGATTACAATAGCTTCCACATTCATATCATTGCAGAGTTCATGTAAGAATTCATCTGCAGTCATTTTTAATAATGCTTCAGTCATAGGTAACCGCAAAATATAGTCAACTTTGAGTTCTTCTAGCACAGTATCCATAATCTCTTCTTGAATCACTCGTTTAGGTACTCGTTCTGGATGTAATATAGTCAATGGATGATGCTCGAAGGTAATGATGATACTAACCCCATCGACTGATATAGCCTCTTCAACAGCCTTATGTATAACTCGTTGATGACCTCGATGAATGCCATCAAAGGTACCAAGGGCATATACTTTTGTATCTTTGATTTGACGTAGTTCATCAAACGAATGTAGTTGCTTCATACTTATCCTTCAATAAAAATATTTTTTTCCACTTTTAATGTGTGGTTGTTTCGTTTCATAATACCAATAAAACCATTCGGTCCATAAGCTCTATAGAGCTGACCTATTTCTGTGAAAGCAAATTCTTTACCAATCGGTAACTGCTTGCCTTCTATCATCATTCTTAATTGTACACTATTTACAGTTACTTTTGAAAGATGAGAAACAGCCGTATCTGTTGGCAACAACAGACTTTCACCATGTAGCATCAATTCTTCGGCCATCTTAGCAGAGCCGATATCAAAAGGGCCTACTTGAGTACGTGCCAAAGAAGTCATAGCGCCAGGAATACCTAAAGCAATACAAATATCGCGTAATAACGAGCGAATATAAGTCCCCCCTGAGCATGTCACACGAACCGTGAAAAAAGGGAATCCATAAGCAATGAGCTCAATATTTTTAATATGAATTTGACGTAATGGTAGCTCTACAGGAATACCTTTACGAGCATATTCATAAGCTCGAATACCATTTACTTTAATGGCAGAATACTTAGACGGCCTTTGCTCCTGAACGCCAGCAAATTTTCTCAAAATACTAACCAATTCTTCAAAGCCTGGTTTAACCATCGTTGTCGAGATTTCTGTAGATTGAATAGCTCGATTCAATACAATACCATCTCGCAATAGCATATCATTATCTGGCAATACAGGTTGTCCTGAGCTATCTTCAGTATCTGTAAAAGTACCCAATTTACATTCTGCTACATAGGTTTTATCAAATTCATCCGTGTATTCTATAAGGCGCGTAGCCTTACCAAGAAACACAGGCAATACACCATAAGCCATAGGATCCAATGTACCGCTATGACCAATGCGCTTTTCCTTTAGAATACGACGACAAATAGCAACGGCATCATGGCTTGTAATGCCAGGTGGTTTTAAAAATGGTAATATCCCATCCATTATTAAATTACCTCAATGAGAGCTTGTTTTGCCTCTTCTAATGGTAGATTAATAGTGCAACCTGCAGCACGAATATGACCACCACCACCAAAATGGCTTGCTACAACGTTCACATCAATACCTTTGGAACGTAAACTTACACGTGTTATATCA
Organism: Veillonella sp. 6_1_27; assembly: GCF_000163735.1. Taxonomy (NCBI): domain Bacteria; kingdom Bacillati; phylum Bacillota; class Negativicutes; order Veillonellales; family Veillonellaceae; genus Veillonella; species Veillonella sp. 6_1_27. Next base: position 197,157 of record NZ_GG770215.1, on the reverse strand, counting down.
TCAGCTTCTGCTTTTAATAAAATTGCCACGTCTACAGTATCAACATTTCTAATAATATCTACAAAACCATCTGTATCATCGCCAAGAATAGTCATAGCCTCACGATTCAACTCGATGGTAGCAATCGTATCATTCTTGTAAAACTCGATAGTTTGCATAACTTGTTTTGTTAATTCTAAACGACTGGCAGATACGGCTTCTATGGTTTCAGAAATAACATTTGGTCTAGCCCCTGCAGCTACACATTTGGCAGCCATCTCAAGAGTATTTGCTGTAGTATTGCTAAATTTAAAGAAACCACAATCTGTAGCAATCGCCATATATAATGCAGTACCCATAGATTCAGTGATAGGCCAATTCCATTTTGTACATAAGTCGGTAACAATTTCACCAGTAGCAGCAAAGTCAGGCTTTAAATATAGATGGTCCGCGAATTCTGTATTAGAAATATGGTGATCTATATTAAAAATAGGTGCACTCCAAAGTGCACCTACTTTGCCAATTCGCTCATACGTGCTAGCATCCAAAACCATAAGCATATCAATATCAACTGGATTAGTTTCAAAATACGCTACATCATGAATGTGGTCCGTATATCGTAAGAATGTGTACTTCTCAGGAACTACATCATCCACTACCATATATACAGTTTTACCTTGTCCTACAAGGGCTTCGTAAAAGGCTACCATGGACCCAATAGCATCACCATCAGGTCTAATATGGACGGTTAGCATAATAGAATTAGCTTCACACAGAGCCATATGTAATTGATTAATAGTAATCTTACTCATGTTCTGTATCCTTTTTGTTAATTTGTTTCTTCATCCTTTTTGATTTCATTCAAAAGGGATTCAATATGCATGCTATAGTCTAAAGACGTATCCTTATCAAATGTGATAGAAGGAATATGGCGTAATTTAAGTACTTTGCCAAGCTCTGTACGAATATGACCTGCTGCATGCTTTAATGCGATAAGGGTATCTTCTTTTTCCTTATCGGAACCAAACAAGGAGACATAAATCGTAGCTTCACGTAAATCACCTGTTACATGAACATCGGTAATAGTAGTGAAGCCGATACGCGGATCTTTCAATCCGCGCATCAACATTTGACTTACCTCTTGTTTGATAAATTCTTGTAATTTTCTGACACGAACATCACTCATATAAACCTCCTATAATTGAGGTGCAATTTCTTCCATCAAGTAAGCTTCAATAACATCGCCTTCCTTGATGTCGCGGTATCCTTCTAAGGAGATACCACATTCAAAGGATGTTTTAACTTCCTTAACTTCATCTTTAAATCGACGTAAAGAATCAACCTTACCTTCAAATACAACGATGCCGTCACGAATTAAACGAACTTCAGAGTCGTTAGTAATACGACCTTCTGTTACATAAGAGCCAGCTACAATAGCCTTTGGTGTGGAAATAACCTGACGCACTTCTGCACGACCTACGACAACCTCTTTAAATTGAGGCGCCAACATACCACGCATAGCAGATTCAACGTCATTGATAGCATCATAAATTACACGATATGTACGCAAGTCAACCTTTTCTTGTTCCGCTGCACGTCGAACATTAGCATCAGGGCGTACATTAAAGCCCATTACAATTGCATTAGATGCAGATGCCAACATGATATCCGATTCATTAATAGCACCTACTGCAGCATGAACAATAACAATACGAACCTCAGGGTTTTTAATACCTTCTAAAGATTGACGCAATGCTTCTACAGAACCTTGAACATCGGCTTTGATGATAATATTAAGATCCTTCAACTCGCCTTGTTGAATTTGGTTGAAAATATCATCTAATGTAACTTTATGTGTAGCTTGCAATTCTTGAACCCGTTGTTTAGCAATACGTTTTTCAGCAATTGCACGTGCTTCGTTGTCATCCATACCATTTATAATTTCACCGGCTTGTGGAACTTCGGAGAAGCCCAAAATTTCTACCGGCATAGACGGACGAGCAACTTTTACTTTTTCACCGCGCTCATTAGTCATGGCACGTACTTTACCGTATGCAGTACCAGCAAGTACTGTATCACCTACACGAAGAGAACCTTTTTGTACCAAGACAGTACATACAGCACCACGACCTTTATCAAGTTGAGCCTCGATAACTACGCCATATGCCTTACGGTTAGGGTTCGCTTTCAATTCCATAACCTCTGCTACGAGCAAGATATTTTCAAGTAAGTCATCAATACCTTGCTTTTGTTTAGCAGATACTGGGACCATGATGACATCGCCGCCCCATTCTTCTGGTAAAAGTCCATGTTCAGACAATTGTTGTTTAACATGGTCTGGGTTAGCACCTGGTTTATCCATTTTGTTGATAGCTACAATAATAGGTACATCTGCAGACTTCGCATGGTTAATGGCCTCGATAGTTTGTGGCATTACTCCATCGTCAGCAGCTACTACGAGAACTGCGATATCTGTAGATTTTGCACCACGTAAACGCATAGCAGTAAACGCTTCATGACCAGGTGTGTCAAGGAATGTGATTTTATTATCCTTGTAGCGAACTTGGTACGCACCGATATGTTGAGTGATACCACCAGCTTCGCCAGCTGTTACATTAGTTTGACGAATTACGTCCAACAAGGATGTTTTACCATGGTCAACATGACCCATAATAGTTACTACAGGAGGACGTGGTTTTAACGTTTCTGGTGCATCTTCAATTTCGATAACATCTGTAGGATCTTCTTCTGGTTCTACTTCAGTTACAGTTACACCGAACTCTTCAGCTACAATAGTAGCTGTATCTACATCAACCTCTTGGTTAATGCTGGCCATAACACCTAAAAGCATCAATTTTTTGATGATTTCAGATACTTCACGACCCATTTTTTCAGCTAATTCTTTAACAGTTAAAGGACCGCTCAATTCAATTTCTGTAGCAATTGCTGCTTCAGCTTTACGTTCAGCTTCTGCTTTTTGCTGTAAGTACTGCTCGTTACGATGTTTTACGCGATTCTTCTTTTTTTGCATAGATGTAGATAACAAGGATTGAGGGCGGTTATTGCCACCTTTTTTATTTTTCTTGTTACGGCGATCATTATTAGAATTGCGGTTATCGTTATTGCGGTTGTCGCTATTACGATTATCGTTGTTGCGATTATCATTATTACGCGCATCATTAGAACGAACGTTATTACGGTTATCATTATTGCGGGTATTATTAGGGCGATTGTTAGCGCGGTCTCCACCATGTTGGTTACCATCGGATTTGCGTGTAGGCTCAGAGATTTGTACATGACGTACATTGCCTTTTTTATGGTCCTTTTGTTTAGATTGATCGTCTTGTTTTTGACCAGATTGTTTATGTTTATCTTTTTTCTGTTCGTTAGAACGATTTGGATGTTGTTTATGTGACGCAACTTCTTGTTTATGAGCTGCAGGAGCAGACTTTTGTTCTACCTTTTTTTCTATTTTTTGTGCTACTTTAGGAGCTTCAGATTTTTTACCTAATTGTTTTTTTACAATTTCATAACCTGAATCATCTACAGAATTAACTGCTTTCGTAACATTGATATTATTTTGTTGCAAGATAGAAATGACCTGCTTACTTTCTACGCCGAACTCTTTGGCGATTTCATGAACGCGCTTTTTGGACATCTACATACCCCCTTATTATCGATCAATCTCTTTAAGTAATGCCTTTGCAAAGCCATCATCTAGTATGGCAACTACTACCCTAACTTCCTTACCAATGGCCGTTCCTAAAGCCTCTTTATTGGCAATACTATGAAGTGGAATGTGATGGGTTTCTGCTAATTGAGTATATTTTTTTTCATTGTTCGCTGCACAGTCACCAGCGAGAAGTACTAACTTTGGTTCCTTTCTTTTTATAGCTTTTTCTACAATGAAGTCACCAGAAATAACTTGTCCTGCTCGTTGTGCTAGACCTAAGAGATTCAAAATTTTATCTTCATTCATGTATATCAGTGATTACTCATTCTCTTGTAAATCACGTTGTAACGCTTCGTATATCTCTTTAGATACACTATGTTTTAATGACCGTTCTAATCGTTTTGCCTTATAGGCCTGCTCAAAACACGACATAGACTCACATAAATAAGCTCCACGACCAGGTGCTTTACCGCTACGATCAATGCTGATTTTACCATCTGGACTCAAGGCTACACGAATCAACTCTCGTTTTGACTTAGGTTCACCACAGCCTACACATGTACGCATAGGTTGGGATTTTGGTTTCATGACTATTCACCATCCTCAGCATTGCCAAAACCTGTGAAAGGTTCTTCAGCAGCTTGAGTTTCGCTTTTAATATCGATTTTCCAGTTAGTCAACTTAGCAGCTAAACGAGCATTTTGACCAGCCTTACCAATAGCTAAAGATAATTGATAATCAGGTACTACTACATAAGAAGCTTTTTCTTCTTCGCTTACATCTACCGATACAACCTTCGCAGGGCTTAAGGAGTTAGCAATATAAATTGCTGGATCTTCATCCCATTTAACAATGTCTATTTTTTCATCGTGTAATTCATCAACAATATGTTGTACACGTTGCCCTTTAGGACCTACGCAAGCACCTACAGGATCAATATTTTCATCACGACTATATACGGCGATTTTAGAACGCATCCCCGGTTCACGAGCTACAGACTTAAGCTCTACTACGCCTTCAAAGATTTCTGGAACCTCTAATTCAAATAGACGTTTTAATAGACCTGGATGTGTACGAGAAATCATAATTTGAGGGCCTTTCGTAGTTTTCTTAACCTCTACGATATAGCATTTAATACGATCCCCTTCACGGTATGTTTCAGTAGCAATTTGCTCTGTTGGAGGTAAAATTGCTTCTGTTTTACCAAGGTCGATAAACACATTTTTACCTTCGACACGTGTAATAACACCAGTGATGATATCACCTTCACGACTGTAGTATTCCTCATATACTACACTGCGCTCAGCCTCTTTCAAACGTTGAATAAGCATTTGTTTTGCAGTATGGGCAGCACTACGACCAAAGTTAGCAGGAGTTACATCGACTTCTACTACATCACCAATCTCAAAACGCTTATCTTTTTTGCGAGCATCCAACAAGCTAATTTCTGTTTCAGGCAATTCAACAGTTTCCACAACTTGTTTTTTGGCCATTACTTTATAAACACCTGTTTCGCGGTCAATCACAACGTACGCATCTGGATTAGATGTTGGTTCTTTGCGATATGCTTGCAGTAATGCAGCCTCTAAGGATTCAAAAATAACCTCAGGAGCAAAACCTTTTTGTTTTGTAAGCACCATTACCGCTTGAATTAATTCTTGACTCACTCGTATGCCTCCATATATTAAAAATCAAGATGTAATCGAATTTGTGCAATAGCAGAACGTTCAAATGTTATGCTTTCACCATTAATAGTAAAGTCGATAGATGTGTCCGTAAAACCTTGTAATGCACCAGTAAATTGTTTACTGCCATTAACAGGCTTAAACAACTGAATATCTACATCACGTCCATTATACCGAACTAAATCCTTATCTTTCTTTAGAACTCGATCAAGGCCAGGAGAAGATACCTCCAATAAATAATTTTCCGTAATTGGATCCTTTTCGTCGAGGACAGCACTTAATTTTTCGCTCACCAACTGACAGTCATCCAAATCTACACCACCTGGTTTATCAAGGTAGACACGTAAATACCAATCCCGTTCACGTACATAGTCTACATCGACGAGTTCCATATCGGTGCCGGCTATAATACCTTCAACTACAGAGGATACAAACTCCTCCACTGCTTCTCTTTTCATAGCCATCGCCTCCTTACTTACTACATCTTGTATATATCTCTTGATTCTAAATACTCTAAAATTGAGCTAATCATAAATGAAAGAGTGGACATAAGCCCACTCTTTTAAAAGATTATATAAAAGTCATATATAGTATATCACATTTGCTGTGTATATACAAATTCTACGCTTTTGAATGGGTATTAAAGAAACCAATCCCACATAAGTCATTCTATAAAAACAAAAAATGACAAAAAATAGCATAGTTAAATCTATCCAAACTTTAATCAATGCGCTCATTCAAGCCTTTTAGTATAGCACCTAAATGCTCACGCAATAGCACTGCTAAATCATCTAGATTTTTTGCATCTAAATGATGGTCGATTTCTGGATAGCTTTTATAGCGAAGTTCCGCAAAGTATTCATCACGCAATTCATTATAATACAATAGTAAGCCTGTACACTCATCCATCTTGTGGTATTCGCCGATGATAAAAGACCCATTAATCATGCGAATCGCATGGGCTGGATCAATATCGCGTACAAAACCTTCTAACTCCTCAGGCATAACTTGTGAGAAGTCCCATTCAGGAATCCCTCGGCGACGATAAGTAAAAGTAAAATTATTAGCAGGTTCTATTAACATATTGGTTAACCCTTTTACACATCGTTCTTGTAGCCCTGTCCAAAAAGACTCTAAATCGGCTCGCACAAAAGAAATGTCCACAAAGGAAAATAGTGGCATTTCTATATGTACTGTATAGTCCTCTACCTCTTTATCATATAAGGCAGACCAACGCCACCCCAATTCATTTTGATAGTGGAAAATAGGCACCTTTAATACGTCTTCACCAGCACTAATACGATTAGCTAATATTGTATAGTCACTTTCAGTAGATGTAACTAACGTAAAGCCGTCAACAGTTTGAGGTAACCAAGAATAGTCTAAGGCTTTACAAGCTTCAATAATTGTTTCCATATAACGCCTCATATCTTTCTTGATACTGTAAGACCGCCTTTACATAGCTACGGGTCTCAGGGAACGGAATCGTATCGACCATTCCATTCCAGTTATTTTCACGAAGCCACGATTCCACATGACCACGACCAGCATTGTAAGCAGCTAATGCTAACACCTGATCACCATTAAATTCCTTTAACAAGTGACCTAAATACCATGTACCTAACTCAATATTTATAGTAGGCTCTTTAAGTTGACGATCTGTATAGTTACCATGCCCCACTTGCTGTGCCACCCAACGAGCCGTATCTGGCATGAGTTGCATCAATCCAAGAGCCCCCGTTTCAGACTCCGCTGTGTTTTTATACTTGCTTTCTGCTAAGATAACACTAGCTACCAAAGATGGAGGTACCTGCTCTTTCTCAGCTGCAGCTATAACTTCCTCTTTATAGTTAAAGGGATACGCAATCTGACGCGCCAAATGGTCATCTAGATATGTAAAATAAAACCATCCTAGTACGACACAAGATAGTGCTGTTGCCGTTGCACGTTTCATATATCCCCCTTTCTATATAGAAACTATACATAGTCACCAAGATATAAAATATAACAAAATACTAGGTTAATATTATACGAAGTTTTATGGGCTTATTATACCATTTAATAGTAATTTTTATATACCAATTTTGACACATAAAATGACTATCATTGAGGTTCTTATAAAACTGATTCGATGCGCTCATCCCAAATGTTATCTAATTGTTCCCTTAAATTTAAAGGTGTACCATTATTGTCAATAATTACATCCGCGTAAGACCGTTTATCCTCAAGACACATTTGACTATTAATACGAGCCAATGCCTCCTCCTCAGTCAATCCATTGCGGCTCATTAAGCGCTCAATTTGAGTCGACTCATTCACATATACGAGCCACACCTCGTCCATCATGGTATACCATTCTCCCTCGATAAGTAAAGGGATATCATATAGTAAAACTGGTGTATGTAGCTCCTCATAATGAGCTGTAAGTTCCATAATTCGATTTTGAATATGCTCCTTTAAACAACCATTCAATTGTTGGCGCTTTTTTGCATTATGAAAGACAATAGCTCCTAATGCTTCTCGGTTTAATGTCCCATCATCGCGCAATACATCGGTTCCAAATGCATCTACAACTGCTTCTAAACCCTTTGTACCAGGCTCAACAACTTCACGAGCCACAATATCAGCATCGATATATGGTATACCTTTATCCTTAAAATATGTAAGAACTGTACTTTTGCCCGATGCGATGCCACCAGTTAAGCCAATTTTAAACATATATACCTTCTATTAATTATAAATACATATTACTTTACTAATGCCCAGTTTTCTGCATGGTGTACGTCTACAATAAGAGGCACTTGTAACTCTACAACAGACTGCATTGTACTACGTAGTAACTCTTCTATAGCTTCTAATTCAGAGTTCACCACTTCAAGTACTAGTTCGTCATGCACTTGTAATAAGAGTCGAGACGTAAAGTTTTGTTCTTCTAACTTTTGCTCCACTTGATTCATAGCTAACTTAATGATGTCTGCGGCGGTACCTTGAATTGGCGTATTCATTGCGGTCCGCTCAGCAAAGGAACGACGGTTAAAGTTACGACTATTGATATCAGGTAACTCACGTTGACGACCAAACATAGTGCGAACTTTGCCAGTTTCATGAGCCTCTTGAACCATTCGATCCATATACTCTTTAACCTTAGGGTAACGGCTAAAATAAAGATCAATATAGTTTTTAGCTTCACCCCGTGTAATACCAAGGTCACGAGATAAACCAAAGTCAGAAATACCGTAGATAATACCGAAGTTAATAGCCTTCGCATGGGAACGTTCTTCGCTAGTTACCTCATCTTGAGATTTACCAAGCACCTCTGCCGCCGTAAATCGGTGAATATCCTTACCTTCCACAAAGGCTTTAATCAATGCTTCGTCGCCAGACAAATGAGCTAAGATGCGTAACTCAATTTGAGAGTAATCGGCACTCACCAATGTATCATATCCAGTACCTGGATAGAATAAAGCGCGAATTTCACGGCCTTTTTCGGTGCGAACCGGAATATTTTGCAAGTTCGGATCGGATGAGCTCAAACGACCTGTAGCCGTAACCATTTGATTGAAAGTTGTATGAATACGATGTGTCTTATCATTGATAAGAACTGCCAATCCTTCACAATAGGTAGATACCAATTTAGCAACAGAACGGTATGCCAAGATTTTTTCAACAATCGGGCTTTCATGACGAAGCATATCTAGCACTTCAGCGTCTGTAGAATAGCCTGTCTTAGTTTTCTTGATGATTGGCAATTTCATCTTTTCAAACAAAATTACACCCAGTTGCTTTGGTGAATTAATATTAAACGTTTCTCCAGCAAGTTCATAAATCTCTTCTTGTACTTGAGTTAGCTCCTCTTTAAAGCGAGCCGTTGTTTCCGCCAACTTCTCTGTATCGATATAGATACCATTTTTCTCCATCACAACTAAGGTATGAATCAAAGGTAACTCAATTGTCTCATATAAAGACCATAACTCTTCACGGCGCGCAGACTCACAAGCAACTTCATTCATAGCGAGTAATGCTTTCACCATGGACACGCATTCTACGTCTACACTACCGTTAGCAATGCTAGGTACAGAAAAGCGCTCAGTTAGGTATAAATAACCATAATTAGTACGCGTAGGATCTAATAAATACGCAATGAGCGACATATCGTGAACACGAGCAGTTTTATCAGCATTAAATAAAGAAATCTCAGCTGGCACATCTGCACCAAAGGCTTCAATAATCTCCTTGGTTTGAGTTGTAACGATGGCTTTGGCACCTTGTAATACAGCTAAAACAGCTTTAGTATCGTCTGTTTTTACAATAGTATCTCCATTAGATAGATAAGCATTCGTTACCGTTCTAAATGGAGTTTTACCATCTAATATAACATGTACTGCTACCGTTTTATCTTTATAAAAATCAGCGGTTAATGATTTAGCATCCGCTAAATCATCTAAAGAAATCTCTTCTTGTTGTGCAAATAAAGAACCTGGATCACCAAGAGCTACTTCCTCACACCCCATTACTTGTGCAATGCGAGGTGTTAATTTAGTAAAACCTAAAGTTTCAAATAACGGTTGTACTTCAGAGGCATGAAAGTTTTGTACAAAATCTTCTACTTCATATGATAACTCCATGTCTGTTTTTATTGTAGCCAACTCACGAGACAAGAAGGCTAACTCTTTATTCTCTACAAGGCGCTCTTTTAATTTCTTACCAGAAATATCTTCAATATGATCATATACAGATTCAAGATTGCCGTATTCGGTAATTAATTTAAGCGCTGTTTTCTCACCTACGCCTGGTACACCTGGAATATTATCGGAAGAGTCACCCATAAGAGCCTTCATTTCGATAACCTTATCAGGACCATAGCCATAAAGTTCTTCCATATTATCTAGAGTAACCTCTAACATATCAGAAATACCTTTTTTAGTTAAGAACACATGGCTATGTTCTGTTACAAGCTGTAAATTATCGCGGTCTCCTGTAATAATTTGAACAGCCATATCAGGGGCTCCAAACTTTTTACTCAAGGATCCGAGAATATCATCCCCTTCAAATCCTTCTTCTTCGATGACACAAATGCCCAATGCTTTTAATACATCTTGAATTAAACTAAATTGTGGACGCAAATCCTCAGGTGCATCTGGACGATTTCCTTTGTATTCGCTGTACATTTCAGTACGGAATGTTTGACGCCCTTTATCAAAAGCTACGGCAATATAGTCAGGATTGATTTCTTCATACAATTTAATGAGCATTGTTAAGAAGCCATATACTGCATTCGTTGGTGTTCCCAAAGCGGATTTCAACGGTGGTAATGCAAAAAATGCACGAAATAATAAACTGCTGCCATCTATAATCATTAATTTTTTCATAAGACACCTCACTTAATTCTATTCTTCATTATAACATAAGGACCCTTTTAACTTTTATAAATAAAAATTAATATATTGTTTCACTATAAAATAAGTAAATAATTTGATTTTAAAAACCACATATATGCTTTCGTTAATAAACAGTAGAAAATGTTTTACAAATCATGTCATTAAAGAAAATATTGGGCTGAAAAGTCCTTGCGTATCAATATTTGGTATGATATAATCATTCAGGTATAAGAAACGATTTTTAAGGAGGTGACTCAATTGCCAAACATTAAATCCAGTATTAGAAGCGTAAAAACGGATGCTGAACGTCGTGCGAAAAACGCCGCTGTAAAATCTCAAATTCGTACAGCAGCTCGTAAAACCGTTGAAGCTGTTCAAGCAGGCGCAGTAGAAGAAGCAAAACAAGCACTTGTTCATGCTACTAGCGTAATTGATAAAGCAGCCTCCAAAGGTGTACTTCATAAAAACACTGCAGCTCGCAAAAAATCTAACCTTGCAGCTAAAGTAAACGCTTTATAATTTTAAAAGCAAGCAAGACAGTCTCTCGGATATCCGTTGAGACTGTTTTTTTATGCCCTTTTCCTATTTAATCAAAAAATAATATTTCGTTTGTTATACAGTTATATTTTATTACGCCCTATGGGCAGATTAGAGGACTATTACTATGAGAACACTATTATTAATGCGTGGTGCTCCTGCTAGTGGTAAGTCTCAGTGGATTCGTGACAACAATCTTGAGGCTTACACCCTTGAAGCCGATCATTTCCGTATGCTTTTACGTAGCCCTTCCCTTGGTGAGAATGGCTGGTATATTTCACAAGAGGATAATGGTCCAACATGGAAGCTCCTACTAGATTGTTTAGAAAAACGAATGAGCAATGGTGACTTTGTCGTCTTAGATGCTACCCACACTACATCTAAAGCGGTTAATGCTTACAAAGAATTGCTTAACAAATATAAATATACTGTATATTACTATGAACCAGATACATCCTTAGAGGATTGCTTGGCCCGTAATGCGGCTCGCGCCGATTACAAACGCGTGCCAGAGCAAGTCATTCATCGTATGTACAAAACGATTAAAACAAGCACATTACCAAAGTTTTGTAAAAAAATTAACTCTATTGATGAAATTAACAATTACTTCACAGTTAATCTAACGAATAGATATGATCGAGTACGTGTTATCGGTGATATTCACGGTTGCTACACCGCATTACAACAAGCTATTACACCATGGGATGAAAAAACATTATACATCTTTTGCGGTGACTATTTAGAACGCGGTATTGAAAACAAAGAAATGATATACGAAATGATGCGCCTCAGCACATTACCCAATACAATTATGTTAGAAGGCAATCACGAGCGACACATTGCAAACTTTGCATTTAATACAAGCTTAAATCGTTCCAAACGCTTTATGAAAGATGTGGTAGCACCAATCGTAAAAGATATGACAAAAAAAGAAGTAGAATCACTCCAACGAGAACTGCGACTCTTTTATAAATCACTTCGTCAATGTTATCCATTCAGCTTTCATGGCAAGAAATATTTAGTTTCCCATGGTGGCCTCTCCTATGTGCCTAATATGACCTTCATAGCTACCTCAACCTTTATTAATGGTTTTGGAGCTTACGAAACAAATATCGCTAATATCTACGATACTAATTACGAACAAGGCATGTGTCAGAACTTCATTCAAATTCACGGTCATCGTGGCGTTCCAGATGGAAAGTACTCCTTCTGTTTAGAAGGAGAAGTTGAGTTTGGTGGAGAGCTAAAATACATCGATATCACAGTAAACACTTTCACAAAAAATGGAATAAAAAACGATGTATATGATAAAGATTATATGCGCCATGAATTCCAAAATATGACACAACATGTCATCTTCACACAAAATGAAGATATTAATATTATTGGCAATTCAAAATTAGTAAAAGTAAAACAGTGTTTCCCTAACCTATATTCCTTGAACTTTACCTCTCGTGTATTCCATAAACGATTATGGAATGAAAGTACAGTACAAGCTCGTGGATTATTTGTGGATCGAATTACAGGAGATGTGAAATTACGTAGTTATAATAAATTCTTTAATCTTGGTGAACGCCCAGAAACAGAGTTAGATAATTTAGCTAATACCCTCTCTTTCCCAGTCGAAATTCGAACTAAAGAAAATGGTTACCTTGCTATTCTTGGCGTTATCAACGAAGAATTCGTATTTGCCTCTAAATCTACAACAGAGGGTATACATGTGGATTTATTTAAAAAACTATTCCATAGATTACCTGACGGATTACAAGCAGAAATCAAAGATTTATTAGCATGTAATAACTGCTCTATGATATTTGAAGTCATCAGCCAAGAGGATACTCATATCATTAAATACGACCAAGACCATCTCTATGTGCTCGATATGATTCAAAATACTCTAGACGTAAATGGTAAGCATATAGATGTCCCATTCTCGAGAGAAAAATTAGCTGAACTTTATACAATTTTACAAAAATATAATACTGACTTGATTTCCATTGTTAAAACAGTTCAACAAATTTCTACCATGGATGAGCTCCAAGGCATTATAAATGAAGAACTAAATTCATGCCATGAATCTGAAGGCTTTGTATTAGTCGATAGCAATGGTTTTATGACTAAATTCAAAGGTCCTTATTATAATACGTGGAAACACAGACGAAATCGCATTCTAGAACCATATCAAAAATTTGGTAAAATTCCATATGGAAACTGTAAAAATGAAGATGACACTAAATTTGCAGACTTCCTTGGTTCATTAGATTATGATATAGTATGTAAATCTACCATACTTGATATTAAAGATATGATGGAAAACCAAGGCTTGCTATAGTTAAATAAACTTATCCCCTTTCAAGGATAAAAGCAAAAGACCAACTTATATAAGTTGGTCTTTTTATATTAGGTTTTCATCAAACTTAATACTAGAACTCCATCACACCTGTAGTAGTGATTCTAATTTCTGGAATTACAGTTAATGCAAGGAAACTCAAATTAATAAAAGGATCTAGACCTTTTGGCACGCCCATACCATAAGCAATATCTTTCATCTTAGCCACTTTTGCATCTACCTCTTCATGAGGTCGATTTGTGATTAAGCCCATTACTTCAAGAGCTAGTTCCTCTACTACTTTGCCTTCACTTGCAATGACATATCCACCGCCAATTTCGCGAATACGCTCAATGGCAATCATCATATCTGCATCGTTGTCGCCAACAACAATCAGATTATGTGAATCATGTGCAAAGGACGACGCAATAGCACCATTTTTTAAATTAAAGCCTTTCAAAATACCGACACCATTTCTACCAGATGCTTTATACCGCTCGATACAAGTAATTTTATTGTACTCAGCATTTGGCTTGAACAGTCCATTTTCAACAGGAACCTCTTCAACGGTTTTTTGTGTAACTATTTGACCAGGCACAATATTAATAATTGCTTGTGGACCTTCAATAAAAATATCTAATTTTTCCTTTGTGAAAGTACCTATATTAATCGTATGAAGTAATTCAGATGGTACAACCTTCTCTTCTCTCACAAGAACGCGTTCAATCGGCTTTCCTTTATAAAACACTTCGTGAATATCTACGCATTGCTCATCATTGAGGATTACAAGATTAGCACTATAGCCGGGAGCAATAGCACCTAAATCTTTTAATCCGTAACATGCTGCCGGATGAGTGGAGGCCATTTTATAAGCTTGGATTGGTGTCAGTCCCAATTCAATAGAACGACGAATATTATAGCTAATATGGCCTTCTGAACGAATATCCTCAATATGCTTATCATCTGTACAGAAACCATAACGTTCCGTATTCCCTTGTTCTTCTACAAGCCCTTTCACAATGGAGTCTAGATTATGAGCTGCACTACCCTCACGAATCCATACATAAATCCCATTTTTAACTTGCTCTTTTGCTTCTTCGTAGAAAATACATTCGTGATTTGTAGTAATGCCTGCCAAACGATAGCTTGCTAGTTGCTCTGGTGAAAGTCCAATAATATGTCCATCCATAATTGTATCTTTAAAGTAATCTAACTTTTTCATCATGTAAGGATCACTATTGATAACACTATAACAGTCCATGACTTCACCTAATCCTAAGATACGTGGATTAGCTTGTAGCTTATGTAACATATCGCCATCTAAAATAGCGCCATTATCTTCACCGGGTACAGCTGGCACACAGGATGGAGCCATAACATATACATCACCTTGAGCCGATGCAGTTTCATTGATCATGTACTCAACACCGGCAATCCCCGCTACATTACCGGCTTCATGAGGGTCTACAATAAATCCTAACGTTCCCACTTGAGAAGCCTCAAATACGAGTTCTTTCGGATTCACCAAGGTGGATTCCAGATGGAGATGGCTGTCTATGAATCCGGGCACAATATATTTACCGCTATAATTATATTCTATTTCACCACTATAGGTACCGACACCTATAATCGTGTCATCATGAATCGCAATATCCGCTTTTACCCATTCATCGGTGAATACATTTAAAACAGATGCCCCCTTCAATACGACAGGAGCCTTATCCAACCCCTGTGCCTGTCGAGAAATTTTTGCATTAAATTGTATCATATAAGGATCCTCCTTACATAAAGATTTCTTTCAAAATGAAAATGAGCGCCAAGAAATACATGACACCGGAAACATCTCGATATTTTCCAGTCAAAACCTTAATCAATACATAACTGATGAGACCCCATTCGATACCCACACCTATGGAGTAAGCAAATGGCATCATTATAATGGTCAAAAATGCTGGTAGTCCTTCCGAAATATCACCGAAATCGATGTCCTTAACGGATGCCATCATAAATAGACCTACCACGATGAGTACCGGCGCTGTAGCCGCCATAGGAATAACCATGAGTAACGGTGCCAGGAATAAAGATGCTATAAAGAGTCCCGCAATGGTTAAAGCAGTCAAACCCGTGCGACCGCCCTCTGCGATACCCGCTGCCGATTCAACAGCTACAATATGAGGAGATGTACCTAGTGCACTACCGATGATAGTGCCTAATGCCGATACTTTCATACAAGAGCTTTGTACACCCAACTGTTTATCTTGAGGCACCTCAGCTTGATTCGTAAGACCAATCAATACGCCCACTACATTAAATAAATTAACGAACAAAAATGTAAAGGCCACAAATACCATATCTACAGATAAAAGTTCACTCATATCATAATGAAACCAAATCGGTGCCAACGATGGTGGCATAGAAAATATCGTCGACGGCAACTTGGTAATCCCACAGAAGAACCCAACAACAGCAGCAATTATAACAGCTAGAAATATTCCTCCTTTTACATTGCGCCCCGTAAAAACGGCAATCAGTATAATTCCCAATATAGATACTAGGCTGGATGGAGTTTGTAAATCGCCAATGCTCACAATGGTGGCAGGATTACTTACAATAAGTCCTGCACTGCTGAGACCGATGAGGGCGATAAATAATCCGATGCCCGCCGTTACCGCCAGTTTAATCGTATGAGGTATGGCATTGAACAGGTATTCTTTTAATGGTGTAACCGCAATCAGTAAAAAAGCTAAACCTGCAATTAATTGAGCCGTCAGAGCAAAAGCAAAGCTATGTCCCATCTGGACTACGATAGTATAAGCAAAAAAAGCATTGATACCCATACCAGATAAGCCAGCGAATGGCATATTACTATACAAAGCTAGCAATAAAGTCATGATGATGGCACTCACAGCCGTCGCCGTGAACACCGCACCTATATCCATACCGGCGGCACCAAGGATAGCGGGATTTACAGCTAATACATAAGAAACGCAAAGAAATGTAGTGGCCCCCGCAAATAACTCTCTCGATACGGATGAGCCTCGTTCTGAAATCTTGAATACTTTGTCCCATACACTACCTTGTACTTGTTCTCTCATGATGATTCCTCCTCTCGTACTTACAATCATGGGCGTATTCATTTATATTTATATATTTCCACATAACTACATAAATTTCCTGTATATGTTTGAAATTTCGTATACAAAAATACCGCAACACATGGTAATTTAAAGTAATTACCATGTGTTGCGGTATTTAAATTATCAATAAAGTCTATGCTACCTTATGGGTAACATAGTCTTTTAATACAGTATCAACAATACTACACTTAGCATCCAACTCTGCCTTTAATGCTCGTTCAGGATCAAGTTCTCCAGATACGACCATATCAACGATGGATTTAGAGAATCCTGACACGAGAATGACGCCGCTTGGATGTGATTGTACAGGTATTGTATTGTGCGCATAAAGAGACACGTTCCAGAAAATAAGGCGTGGCATACTATAACCACAGTCTTCAAATTTCTTACGGCACATTTCCATTACTGTAACTGTATCACTATGAACTGTAGCCTGATCAAATTGCATGTCCGAAATGACAAGACACGTCTTAGGTAAATCCTCTTGACGCATATGATACTTAATAGCCGTATCTAGAATCAAATCAAAGGTAGCCTCAATATCCGTAGTACGGAAATCATCGAATCTACGTAATCGTCTTAATTTATCATGTAATGACTTACACATTGAAATATCAACAATTTCAGGATTGCTGCTAAACGTAATAAATCGATTTTTGAAAGCTTGATTCCTATTATGTTCTGTACAATATAGTGCAATGGAATCGCCCACACTAAGAGCCGTCACAGAGTTATTGCCTGCTACTGGTTGCCACATAGAGCTAGAGCCATCTCGTATGATCAATATATCATCATATGCTTTGGGCGGCTCTTGAGCATTCCACAATTCTTCTAGTGTAGGATCCTCTGCTTTAATAGTACCTACCCAGCCATTAGGATTTGTATAGGCATGAACAATATCATAGAGGAACATAGAATTAGCATTAATCCTAACAGATGTATCACCCTTTTTCAGAGATGCAAGATAAGTTTTACGACGTTCCTCATCATGATTTAGGAAGGCATTTCGATATTTTAAATTTGCCTTAGATGGCACGTGATTATAATTAATATCATTCCATTGGTTAAGAGATGCCTTACGATCAACAACTGCTAGGTATTTACGTAATATGGATAATGACTTACGGTACTCACGAGCATTCAAATTCAATAAGGATTGTAAAATAACCGCCTCAGAACGAGCCTGCTTAGATGACGTGTTATTAGAGGGCATCCATTTTGCTAGGAGGCTAATAGAATCACCAAGACCACAGCCTATCACATCATGACTAAATTGACTCCTAATTAGTCTCCCCAATCCGTCATGAAGAACATCACTAGTCGTATCAAAATAGATACGCAATACATCATCCCAACGACCATAATTCCACAACTCAGTACCAATGATAAATTGCAAAGCCATTTCTGGATACAAATCACCGATTTTAGTGAGCATCATACGAAATGCATCGCGTTCACCAAGACCAAGCTTAATGTGGCGTGCATACATAAGCCACTTCATGGTATATAAAGGATCTTCCTCATATGATGTAATAAATAAACGCAATGCGTCAACTGCTTCCATCCTATGTGCCTCTCCATAAAAATAGGATTGGCTTTTACTTTTACCATAGAAATTAATTGCTGCATTACGCAAAGAAGGAACGGAAAAATTTAGGTCTACGAGAGTACTAGCACTCGTTCGATACGCCGTTCCACCATTACCGGTATAGGATTTTTCATTTGTTGTTAATGCGTCCATAAATGTATTCATAGTTCATATCTCCTTGGCATATAAAAAAACCACTGCGGATTATCACAACGTAAATTTTGAAAGCAAAATAAACAAGATAACCATGAGCGGTTACAATACAAAGTTCAATACAATTACTAACCTCATCGAGGCTAAGGCTAACTAGACACGATATCCGAGGCAAAATAGTCTCCATCATTACTCTTTTGATTTAATCAATAGGAAATTGCTGCTTGTGTCTAACCTTATGAATCGTTTATGAACGATAACTATGAAATTATACTAGATTCTATCCTCATCTTTTTAATTGTAAAATGTTAAAGAATTGCTGTGAGAATCTAAGTCTTTCTGTTCTACATGTTGGTGAATTCTTTCACCTTATGATGTAAGTATAATACACGTATCCGTGTGTGTCAATATATTTTTTTTATTTTTTTGCAACATATTTCTCCAACCTTTAAAGGTTACTCCAACAATAAAATGCCGATACAACAAGTTACTTACTAGTTGTATCGGCATTAGAATCAACATCTTCTATCCTATACTCTACACAGGTAAATTACTTCAAATTGAGAATATCAAAAAATGATTTTCCAATATGCCATTGTTTCAATCCAAAGTTTTGTAATACTGTTTCGCCTATATCCGCAAAACTATGTCTATCACCTAAAGCTACGGAATGACTCATACTTGGACTATAAGCTAACAAAGGCACCATTTCTCTCGTATGATCTGTACCTTTCCAAGTCGGATCATTCCCATGATCTGCAGTGATGAGAAGTAAATCATCATCTTTAAGCAAGTCCAACAAACCACCTAATTGGTAATCAAAGTCTTCAATAGCACGCTTATACCCTTCTACATTGCGACGATGTCCGTAAAGACTATCAAATTCAACAAGATTGACCATCATGAACCCCCGTGTAAAGCTTTGGCCCAACAGATAAGGAACTACGTTCATACCATGCGCGTTAGACTTTGTCGGATATGATGCATCCCAGCCAACATGAGCATAAATATCGCCGATTTTGCCCACTGCCACTGTTGGAATGTTTGCGTCTTGTAACTCTTGTTGCACCATTTTCTTTTCAGGCATACGACTGTAATCATGACGATTTGAGGTGCGTACAAAATGACCTGGTGTACCAACAAAAGGTCGAGCTATAATACGCCCCACATAATAATCACCGACACATACTTTATCGCGTGTAATTTGACACATGCGATACAAATCTTCTAAGGGAATGATATCCTCATGCGCTGCAATTTGAAAAACCGAATCCGCCGATGTATATACGATTGGCTTACCAGTTCTTATATGTTCTTCTCCGAGGCGTTCAATAATTTCCGTTCCAGAGGCTACCTCATTACCAAGAAATCCATAACCCGTTTCTTTTGTGAAAGCATCCATCAGTTCCTTCGGAAATCCATCATAAAATGTCGGAAATGGCACCGTTACAGGATGCCCCATCATCTCCCAATGACCACTTGTCGTATCTTTGCCAGTACTCGTTTCAGCCATACGACCATAAGCGCCAATAACAGGCTCATCAAACGCTGATATATCAGCAATATTAGCTAAACCTAGAGATTTTAAATTTGGACAGCGAATAGGTCCTGCTACCGCTTCGATATGTCCTAATGTATTCGAACCTTCATCGCCAAATTTAATCGCATCGGCTGCATGCCCTACACCGACACTATCCATTACTAGTAGAATAATTCGATTATACATATGTACTCCTAAATCTATATGAGATTAGTTACTCATATAATGTAAAAATACTTTATAACATATTACAGTTAAAATCATCAATATGAATTAATAAAATACATATTATATTGAGAGATAATATTTCTAAAAATTACTTAAGATATGGCATAGCAAGCATGAGGGCCGCCAAAGATTTGCTATCCTTAATAGCCTCATTCTTGATAGCTTCCAATAGTTCTGTCAATGTGTAGTATTCTAGCTCCACATATTCATCAGGATCCCAATTGGTTTCCCCCATGGTAAGGTCCTTCGCAAGATATAAATGTAATACTTCATTGCAGAAACCAGGACTCGTAGCAATTGTACCTAACGAAATCCATTGAGCTGCACGATAGCCGGTTTCCTCAGCAAGCTCCCGTTTAGCACAAACAATCGGTTCTTCATTTGGATCTAATTTTCCTGCTGGTACCTCCAGTAGCGTCTGTTGCAAAGCATATCTAAATTGACGTTCCATAACAATCTTATTATCCTCTGTTACTGCCACAATCGCTGTAGCACCCGGATGATGCACAACCTCACGCCATGCATCCTTTCCGTTCACATCGGCTATATCATAGGTAACTTGAATCAACTTACCGTTAAATTTCATTTCACTGGATTTCTGAATTTCCTTACTAATTGCCATATATACCTCTAATCTTTTATTTTATGTAAAAACCCGAGCATCCTTATACGTTGTAAAATTTCCTCTAAGTACACTTTATTAGGAACAATAAAATCAATATTATCCCGCGTATGACGCTGAACTGTAATATTGTCATCCATAATAGCAAGAATCTTTTCTTTTGTTGTAGGCTCCACCATTTGCTTTATTACAAAGAGAAATCCATTATCTATATCTTGTTGTACTTTATTGTACATGTCGCCTATACCAATATAGGAGCTGCCTTCTTTTTCTACTATAGTAGAAATAAAATCTATAAAACGTTGAGGTATATACACCTTATTATCTTCGAAAGCAACTCTTTCATATGGTTCGGCATACATATCGAGATTATCTACAATAATCAAATATAGTAAACGAGAATAAACTCTGTCCATTTCGATAGTATAACCAGGCAACTTTCTATGTATATGATCAACTATATCCTGAACAGTAAATATATCCCCTCGATCCATAACCTCTTTAATAGCAATATGGATACTATCCGTCATATTAGAAGGAATACCAGTATTGACAACGCTGCAATAATATAATTTTGATAATACATCTATACTAACTCGTTCATTACGAACAATCTTTTTACTATGTTTATTTTTCGTTAACAGGGACATTCTAAACTGCGTATCATAAATGTAATCATAATATTGCTCTTTTGCAATATAATCATCATTTGCCAATTGAGCTATATTATCGTGAATATCCTCCGGTAACCAACTTATGAAAGATCGTGAAAGAAATACATCCCCTATATAGGCACAACCTTGGTCATTGGCACGTTTTATAAATTCATGTACATATACAGGATCATTAAAAGGCTCTAAATATTCATGAGCCACATAATAATCGTTAGAGCTCAACACATTTTGGATGTTATCAATTTTATAACTCGCTTTTTGACTTATCCGATTATCTAATCCCATTGTATCCGCTACGAGCTTCAATATATTCTTCGTATATAAAGTCCGCTCCATCAACGGTAGCTCTAACTCTTTTTGCTCTGCATATTGCATGATTTCTCGATACTGCTCTAATCGTTTCCATCCAGGATACGTATTATACGATACATAAGCTACACCATTGTCGGATAAATTCTTATTACAGATAGATAGAATTTTATCTTTTACCACATCCGGAACCCAGGACCAAATACCATGTACAATAATATAGTCAAAGGTACCGAATGAATCATCAATATCTAGAATATCCTTCTCAAGCAAATGTATATTAGATAGTCCCATCGACGCAATCAGTTCATTTCCCATCTTAATCTGGGAAGACGATAAATCAATACCCGTAAAAGACGCTTCAGGATAGTATAAAGCTTGAGAAATAATGTTCCCGCCAAAAGAACATCCAAGCTCAAGGACACGCGCCTTTTTTAAAGATACAGGATTTAGTCCAAATAACAAAGCTCGCGCTGCTAATGTATTTAACGAGGTCGCCCCAAAAGGTTGAGAAATATATACTACATCTTCATAACTTTTTTTAAGAACCTTATTCTCATCCAAAACGTGCATGGTATTTTGTGTAGTCTCAATGTCATTCCCCATAACTGATGTACCTACATTCTTTTTTTGTTTTGACTCCTGTTTCATAAAGCCTCCCGAATTGTTCTACTAACTATAATAAATATTATATAGTATTATTGATAATAATTACAGCTGAAGAGAGAAATAAACACACAAAAACCGCCCAACAAAGTTGAGCGGTTTTTACTAGTTTATACAAAACCATATATTATTTACATAGTCCCAGTGCTTCCAATGCCACCAGTTCTTACACCAGTAGCATCATCATCATTTGTAATAAGGTATTTAGAGAATATACCTTGAGCAACGCGTTCGCCTTTTTCAAGGGTAACTGGTTCTTTGCCAAAATTATAGAGAGCGATCATAATATGACCTTCGTTGTCCTCATTGTTGTAGTAATCACTATCAATGATACCTGTGCTATTCACAAGTGCTAAATGGCGTTTAATAGCCATGCTAGATCGGATGTGAATGGCAAGGTATTCGTCGTACGCCATGAAAGCTTTAATACCTGTCGGAACGAGCACTACTTGGCCTGGTTCTAATGTAACAGCTTCAGCACATTCAATATCATAGCCTGCGCTTTCAGTTGTTTTACGTGTTGGTAAGTTGATATCTTGTTCTTCAAAAGCAGAAACTACTTCAAAGCCACGAATATCCATGTAACACCTCTTATTTTAAACAATCTTTACGGGACAAGTTTACACGGCCCTGTTTATCGATTTCGATAACTTTTACCATGATTTCATCCCCTACACTTACTACGTCTTCTACATTTTCAACGCGTTCTTTCGCAAGTTTGGAAATATGTACAAGACCTTCCTTACCTGGTAATACCTCTACAAATGCGCCAAAAGCCATTAGACGAGTTACTTTACCAAGGTATACTTCCCCTACTTCAACCTCTTTAGTAAGGTTTGTGATAATTTCTTGAGCTTTTGCAGCACCTTCTTGTTCTACAGAAGCGATAAATACTGTACCATCATCTTCGATGTCAATTTTAGCGCCTGTTTCTTCGATAATACTGCGAATTACTTTACCGCCAGAACCGATTACGTCACGAATCTTATCGGAATCAATTTTCATTGTAATAATACGTGGAGCGTATTGGGACATTTGTTGACGTGGTTCAGCAATTGTATCAAGCATGATGCCCATGATATGCATACGGCCTTTGTGAGCTTGTTCTAATGCTTCTTGAAGGATTTCTCGTGATAATCCGGAAATCTTGATATCCATTTGAATTGCTGTTACGCCTTTAGCTGTACCAGCAACTTTAAAGTCCATATCTCCAAGAGCATCTTCCATGCCTTGAATATCTGTTAAAATTGTATAGTGTTCCCCTTGAGTTACAAGACCCATAGCGATACCAGCTACAGGTGCTTTAATAGGTACACCAGCATCCATCAAAGATAATGTAGAACCACATACGGAAGCCATGGAGCTAGAACCATTAGATTCCAATACTTCAGATACTAAACGCAAAGCATATGGGAAATCTTCTTCACTTGGAATCACAGGTACCAATGCGCGTTCGGCCAACGCACCATGACCAATTTCACGACGCCCAGGGCCACGGGAAGAACGAGTTTCCCCTACAGAGAAGGATGGGAAATTATAATGATGGATATAACGTTTTTCAGTTTCAACACCAAGACCATCGATGGTTTGTTTTTCAGATAAAGGCGCCACTGTTGTGACATTCAACACTTGAGTTTGACCACGTGTAAACAAGCCAGAGCCATGTGTACGAGGTAATACGCCTGTACGGCAAGAGATTGGACGAACTTCATCAAGTTGGCGACCATCTGGACGGATTTTTTCAACAGTAATCATATGACGCACAATTTCTTTTGTCATTGCATCAAATGCTTTATTTACATCAGCCAAGTTATCTGGGTAGATTTCTTCAAAGTGAGCTAATACATCTGCACGTACTTCATTTTCTTGTGCATCACGTTGTTGTTTATCTGCACAACGAACTGCAGCATCAAGTTTATCATGACCATAGGCACGAACTGCATCACTAATTTCAGCAGGAACATCTTTACATTCAAATACGCGTTTTTCCTTACCTACTTTTGCAGTCATATCTTCTTGGAATGCTACGATTTTTTTGATTTCTTCGTGAGCTGCCATGATAACTTCAAGAATGATATCTTCCGGTACTTCTTCAGCGCCACCTTCAACCATGAGAATAGCATCTTTAGTACCAGCTACAACGATATTAAGATCTGTTTCTTCTAATTGTGATTTCGTTGGATTTACAACAAACTCACCATTGATACGTCCCATACGAACGCCTGCAATAGGGCCATTCCAAGGAACATCAGAAATAGACAATGCCGCAGAGGCGCCAATCATACCACAAATGGCTGGATCACAATCTTGGTCCACAGACATAACTGTTGCTACTACGTGTACTTCGTTACGTACACCTTTATTAAATAATGGACGAATAGGACGGTCAATCAAACGGCTATTCAAGATTGCAGACTCAGGTGGACGCGCTTCACGTTTAATGAACCCCCCTGGTAAACGACCAACCGCATACATTTTTTCTTCATAGTCTACTGTAAGTGGGAAGAAGTCGATATCCTTCGCCTCTTTAGAGCCTGTAGCAGTAACCAGTACACGAGTATCGCCATAGCCAACCATTACAGCACCGCTAGCTTGTTTTGCAAGTTCCCCAGTCTCAATCGTAAGCATACGACCAGCTAGGTCCATTTGGAATTGTTCCATTCCTATTCCTCCTAAAAATCTTCTTATATGTATACCTTCTAATTATATATCAATTAAAGCTAAATAGCCAATTCAAAATAAAAAAGCCGTCCTTTAGGACGGCTAATTTTATTATTTACGAAGACCAAGGCGTTCAATAAGGGAACGGTAACGTTCGATATCTTTACGACGAAGGTAGTCAAGCATGTTACGGCGTTGACCAACCAATTTCAACAAACCACGACGGGAATGATGGTCTTTTTTGTGCTCTTTCAAGTGTTCAGTTAAGTATTGAATGCGACTTGTTAAAATCGCAACTTGTACTTCTGGAGAACCAGTGTCACCTTCATGAGTAGCGTATTCTTTAATTACTGCTAATTTAGCTTCTGTAGTTAACATTAATGTTACCTCCTAAAAAATTATAATCCCGATAAGCTTAAGTAACCGTTGGAGAATCGAATACTTCGCTTACGATATGTCTTACGACCTAATTTAGTATACAGTATCTGCCCTATCTTGTAAAGCAAAAATACAGTAATTGAACAAAAGATAGATTAGAACTTCCTTCTATTATTTAGCACCTAGCACCATGCGGTCACTCAGTGCATTATCACCAGCTACCTCGAACTTTTGAAGTAAGTCCGCAACAGTTAATTGTTTCTTTTCTTCCCCTTTTACATCATAGATGATTCGACCAGCGTCCATCATGATGAGGCGATTACCAAATCGCAATGCATCACGCATATTATGGGTAATCATAAGAGTTGTTAGATTATGTTCTGCAACGAGTTTATCTGTTAGTTGCAATACATTTTCTGCAGTTTTAGGGTCAAGTGCCGCCGTATGCTCATCCAACAATAAGAGTTCTGGACGAAGCATAGTAGCCATTAACAATGTAATAGATTGACGTTGACCACCAGATAGTAGGCCCATGCGAGCAGATAAACGATCTTCAAGGCCTAAGCCTAATAATGCAAGACGTTCCTTGAAAAATGCTTGTTCACTATCTTTGAAAGCCCATTTAAGACCTAAGCTTTTACCACGGCGCATAGCAAGAATCAAGTTTTCCTCGATTTGCATATTACCAGCAGTACCAACCATAGGGTCTTGGAATACACGACCAATGTATTTAGCACGTTTGTATTCTGGCATTTTTGTCACATCAATCTCATTAATTGTAATGGATCCTTCATCTACTGGAAATACACCAGCAATGGAGTTTAACAAAGTACTTTTACCAGCACCATTACCACCAATGACAGTACAAAAATCCCCCTCTTCTAGACGAAGATTAATGCCTTGTAATGCAGTCTTTTCATTAATTGTGCCCTTAAAGAAGGTTTTTACCATATTTTTTACTTCTAACATAGTGTCCTCCTTAACGAGCCAACCATTTTGCTTTCAATGTAGGTAAGGAAAGCGCGATGGCAACAAGAATTGCAGTAAATAATTTCAAATCGTTTGGTGGCATACCCATGTAGAGAACTGCAGCAATAACGATACGATATACAATAGAACCAAGTACTACGGCGATGAGACTACGTACAAAGGATTTCGTACCAAACACTACTTCACCGATGATTACAGAAGCCAAACCAATAACGATGGTACCAATCCCCATGCCTACATCAGCAAAGCCTTGGAATTGACCAATGAGAGCCCCAGACATACCAACAAAACCATTGGAAATCAAAAGACCAAGAACGATCATATTATCAGTATTTACGCCTTGAGCGCGAATCATTTGAGGGTTAACACCTGTAGCACGTAAGGCTGTACCAATTTCGGTACCGAAGAACCAAAATAAGAGCAAACATACAACTACAGCTACTATAATACCTACGATGGCTGCAGACCACATATTCGGCGTATGGAAAAATCCACCAAGAATCGTATAAATTGTATCCATACGAAGCAAAGATACATTAGCTTTGCCCATGATGTGAAGGTTTACAGAGTACAATGCAATCATTGTCAAAATACCAGCCAATAATGCAGGAATTTTTAATTTTGTATGAATCCAACCTGTTACAGCACCGGCTATCATACCACCCACACCGGCAAGTAAAATGGAAAGGATTGGATTCATACCACTTGTAATTAAAATAGCAGAAATGGCTGCCCCCATTGGGAACGTACCTTCCACGGTTAAGTCAGCCACATCTAATACGCGGAAGGTTATGAATACACCGACCGCTAACAAAGACCATAAAAGGCCTGTGGTTATGGTGCCTACCACTAAATCTAACATCAAATTCTCCTCTATTGTTTCATATCTTTACGAAGAACTTCAGGAATCGTAATACCTAATTTTTTAGCACGTTCTTCGTTAACAGTTAACTTAATCTCTTTTTGTGTCTCAATAGCTAAGTCTGCAATTTTTGCTTCTCCTGCAAGAACTTTAGCAGCCATTAAACCTGTTTGATAACCCAATTGATAGTAATCAACAGAATAAGTTGCTACACCACCAGTCATTGTCATACCTTCATCGGCAGCAAATACTGGAATTTTAGCAGCATCTGTAATTTGTGCTAAGTTAGCCATTGCAGATGCCAATATATTATCTGTTGGCGTATAGATAGCTTGTACATCTTGGTTCACAAGATTGGTAGCGGCTTGTTGAATATCATTTACATTGGAAACAGTTGCCTCTACAACAGTAATACCTTTTGTAGCAGCATACGCTTTCATTTTTTCAACTTGTAATTGGGAGTTGATTTCAGAGGATGTATAAATGGCACCAATACGCTTTACATTCGGTACTAATGCTATGATAAGATCAACCTCTTTTTCAACAGGTGTCATATCAGATGTACCAGATACATTACCACCAGAGTGCTCGTTAGATTGAACGAGTTTAGCTGTCACGTAATCTGTAATAGCTGTACCCATGATTGGCATGTCATGAGAAGCATTTGCCATCGTCTGAGCCGCAGGCGTTGCAATAGCTAATACTAAATCTTTTTTATCAGACACGAAACGTTGTGCAATACTATTTAGATTAGATTGATCGGCCTGTGCATTTTGTTGGTCAATTTTAATGTTTTGACCATCCTTATATCCTTTAGCTGCTAAACCATCTACGAAACCTTTATTAGCAGCATCAAGAGATGGATGTTCTACTAATTGAATAACCCCTATTTTCTTTTGGTCATTAGTTGCAGTATTGGAACCACAACCGCCTACCATCGCCATAACAGCAATGGCACTAAGTGCCACTGCAATACTTTTTTTCCAATTCATGTATAACTCCTTACCAGATATGTATTAAATCATAGTCGCCTTGTTCATCAAATCCTCTGGTAAGGTGATGCCCAATTTATCTAATTTATCTTTTCCCACAACTAATTTAAATTCTTTCTGCATTTCGATAGGCATATCTTCAACTTTAGCTTCACCAGTTAGAATTTTAGCTGCCATTAAGCCGGTTTGGTAACCAAGTTTGTAGTAATCTACAGACAAGGACATAACTGCCCCACCTTTTACGTGGTTATCTTCACCGCCAAACACAGGGATTTTTGCTGGATCGGTAATAGCTACAAGATTGCTCATCGCAGATGCTACCACATTATCTGTTGGTACATAAACTGCATCTACACGTTGAGATACTAGATTTTGTGCCGCTTGTTGAATATCGTTTACATTGGAAACTGTAACTTCTTCAACTTTAATGCCTTTTGTAGCTGCATAAGCTTTCATCTTCTCCACTTGAATTTGAGAGTTTACTTCGCTAGAGCTATAGATGGTACCAATTGTTTTCGCATTTGGCATTACTCGTAAAATTAGATCTACTTGTTGATCTACTGGGTTCATGTCAGACGTACCAGATACATTACCACCAGGTTTTTGATTGGATTTAACAAGTTTAGCTGCCTCGTAATCAGTAATTGCTGTACCTAAGATTGGAATATCATGAGTTGCATTCGCCATGGATTGAGCCGCTGGCGTAGCAATTGCTAAAATCAAGTTTTTCCGATCGGATACGAAACGCTGTGCAATGCTATTCAAATTAGATTGATCAGCTTGCGCATTTTGTTGATCAAAAGTAATCTTTTCTGCCAAACCTTTTTCTTTTAGCGCATCAACAAAGCCCTTATTTGCCGCATCTAGTGCAGGATGTTCTACCAGCTGTACAACACCAACTTTATATTCACCATTCGATGTAGTTCCATTTGAGCCACAGCCTGTAAACGCCAACAATGCTGCCGCCGTGAGCGCTAGGGCAATACCTTTTTTCAAGTTCATGGGGATTTCCTTCCTATCTGCAATGACTATAATACATCTATTATAAACAAATTTCTTTACTACATCAATGTAGCAGGTTAAAGTATTTTACATTTGTCCATTTATAGAACACATTAAGATACGAAATCCTTTTACTTTTCAAGAGACGCTAACATATCTTCTGTTAAATCATTAGCTGCTAAAATATAGTCCTTAAGAGTCCCTTTGTCGAGAGCTACCTTCATAACAGGCACTTCAAATGGATCCAAGATGACGCACATTAGAATTTCACCCGTTATATAGTAACCAACTACTGCTTCCCCTTCTTCAGGATCTAAGGTTTCTCGTTTTACAGTAACACAGTATGATTTCATAACCTGCGCTGCTGCTTCTGCTACCTCTTCACGATTAGCAATATATTCTTCAACCTTCGTTTCAGGGATGTCAAAAATATCTACCTTTACAGTCTTGACCTCTGTAGCCTCTCCTTTCGCAGACTCTATAGCTGCGCCTAATTCTGTTTGCTTCATATACACCTCACAAAGAATGGACTTTTACCATTGGTGAAAGCCCCATTATCTTAGATTGATTCATCAGCTGCATTTAAGAACGCCACATAGCATTGTTTAGCCTCGTAAATATCAGCCTTAGATATAACCTCCCAAGGAGCATGCATGCTAAGAACGGCTACACCACAGTCGATGACATTCATACCATAAAGAGCCATGATGTACGCAATGGTGCCACCACCACCTAAATCAACCTTACCGAGCTCTGCTGTTTGGTATGTTACATTGTTAGATTCCATGACACGACGGATAAAGCCCATATACTCAGCATTCGCATCGTTAGAACCAGCTTTACCACGAGAGCCTGTAAATTTATTAAATACTACACCCATACCAAGGTAAGAAGCATTTTTCTTTTCATACGCCGATGCATAAAGTGGATCGTAGCCTGCACTTACATCGGAGGACAACATACGAGATTTCTCCAACGTACGACGTACACTTACAGAGTTAGGTTTACCCATAAGTGTTAAAATTTCAGCCACTGCATTTTCAAAGAAACGTGATTGCATACCTGTAGCACCTACAGAACCAATTTCCTCTTTATCTACAAGTAAACAACAAGTAGTACGCTTTACATTATCCACTTCAAGCATTGCTACCAAGGATGTGTAAGCGCACACACGGTCATCTTGGCCATACGCCATTACCATAGAACGATCAAAACCCATATCACGTGCTTTACCAGCTGGTACAATTTCTAGTTCTGCAGACAATAAGTCACGTTCAATAAATCCATACTCTTTTTCAAGAAGGCTATTAATAAATTTAGTAACCCCTTCTTTTTCTTCGTCTTTAACTGGACGGCTACCGATGAGTAAATCAAGAGCTTCCCCTTCAATTACTTTAGCTGCATTCTTTTGCATTTGTTCTTGTCCCAAATGAGGTAACAAGTCAGTTATGCAAAACACGGGATCTGTTTCTTTATCACCAATGTTGATATTAATGCGAGTGCCATCTGTTTTTACCACAACACCATGAATAGCAAGAGGCATAGCTACCCAATGATATTTTTTAATACCTCCATAGTAATGAGTATCCCAAAATACTAAATTACTATCTTCATATTGTGGATTTTGCTTTACATCGATGCGTGGAGAATCAATATGAGCACCTAAAATATTCATACCCAATTCAATATCATCAGTACCAATATTAAATAAAGCAATAGATTTATCCATATGTGTGTAATAAATCTTATCACCAGCTTTAATTGACGAATTGCTTTTAATAATGTCATTTAGATTTACATAGCCCTTTGCTTCTGCAAATTCTACAGCTTGCACAACGCATTCACGTTCTGTTTTACCATTATCTAAAAATTGACGATAGGTATCACTTAAAGCATATACCTTTTCTATAGTGGCATCATCATAATTATGCCATGCATATTTACGTTCCATAATCTATCCTTTCTAAAAGTTCATATCCTAATATATAGTACAATTCAGAAAATGAATTTGAATTTACATAACTATTTTTGGCGGACTTTTTCATGTTCTGCCTTACGATACTCTAAATATTTTCGCTCTTTTTCGCGATTGATTTCAGACTTCTGAGTATATAGAGAACGAATTTCGTCCGTACAATGAGTTAATACCTTAGTAACATAAAATTTACTACTGCCGGACTTAATCGTATACTTTCCAACTTTAAGTTGCACCGCAAAATCGCCATGTTTAGGACATACTCCAATGGCTAGGTGCTTATCCCCTTGTAATCGTTCAGGTCTTGTCATTTCTAAACGTGTTTGACAGTACGGACAGAAGGACATACGTACTCTTCTATCATGAACAATACGTTTTTTCTCAGAAAAATTTTCATACATAAAAAATGTGAGAATAGGAGGATATAGGAAAGGATTACTACTTTCCTTGCGAATTAGATCATAATGCAAAATTCCTTGTGCGATATCTAAAGACTGACAAATGTGAGCTGTAAAGACTGCATCATGCAAGGCATTATGAGCAGATAGATGCTCCGTTGATATATTAAGATTCTCCATAGCATGTGCCACAGAGTACTGCTGATTTGTTCCATAGCGTTGATAAGAATAAATCATTTGCGCATCTACCCATTGATCATAAGATAATGCTTTCATCTTATGAAGCATAAGATTTTCGCGTAGGATAAGAATATCGTCTGATCCCCAAGAAAGCAGCATATATTCATCACCACACCATTTTTGAAAGTACTGCATAGCCGTCTTGAATGGCACACCATGATTGAGCTCATGGGTGGTTATCCCTGTCAACTCACGCACATGTTTATGCATCCGTGTCAGATATTGAGGCTTGATGAACATCGTAAAATGATCTATAATGTCCATCTTTTCATTCAGTTTTACCGCCCCGATTTGAATGATTTCCCCTGTCAACGGCATTTTTGTGCGCTTCATAAAGCTAATATCATTGCTATAGGGTTGATTCCATTCTAAATCAAATACAATATAGTTCATATGTTTATTTCGATTCTAAAAGCAATGTTTCCGCTGCTTTAATAACCTGTTCTTCAGAAATTACAGATAATCCTTTATAATTTCCTTCTTTAATAATTTTCTTCATGCTTTTACCAATCTCATAAGAATCCATCGTTTCTAAAACGATAGCATGAGCTTGATAAGGTCCATAAAAGAATGGATTTGATGGACCATACAGTGCCACAATTGGCACACCTTGACTGATTCCTACATGCATTGGTCCAGAGTCATTAGTAATTAGTAGATTACAACGGCTCATAGCCGCTGCCAAAGGGCCTAACTGGAATTTTCCGGTAGCCACAATAGGCTTTGTTTCCATTTGTTCTACTACGGGCTGCACCATTTCAAGGTCCATAGGTCCGCCAAAGAAAACCGTCTTATAACCTAATCGACCAAAGTAATCTGCTACATGAGCAAATCGTTCAGCTGGCCAACGTTTCTCAGGAACGGCGCTACCGATATTAAAACCAATGAGTATATCAGTATCAGTTAATCCATGACCAGAATAAAACTCTCGAGCCTGACGACGCCATTCTTCACAGGTCTCAATATGTAAACCAGAGTTAGAAGTATCTGTTACACCTAATTGCTCTAGTACATTAATGTACATATCCGCAGCATGACGAGTTTTACGATCTAAGCGCGTATACTTTGTCATGAATGGTCTAAAGAGGAAATGACTCATACCAGTTGTAATAGTTGCATGAATTTTCCAGGCTAAATATGAAGTACGCTCATTAGGATGTAAATTAATGACAATGTCAGGTTTTCCCTTAGCATTGATTTCACGAGCCACTTCATTGAGACCTGAGATGCTATTATGGCGCCCTTTTTTATCTACAACAATAAGTTCATCAATATTTGGATTATATTCCATTACTTGTTGTAATTTTTCATCTATTACATACGTAATATGACTATGAGGAGCCGCTTTGCGAAGCACTTCTAAAAACGGAGTCGTTAATATAACATCGCCTAAATGCATTAAAAAGGTTACCACAATGCGCTTATAATCTAGTTCCATTATAGTTCCTTTCCAAGTACTTGTTCATACACTGACCATACCGCGTCTACAGGAATTTGTGCCATACAATCTGGATCATCTACTAGTGGTTGCTCAGGTGTAGCCTTAGAAGTAGGTGAAATAATGAGATGTACATGACTACCACCATAAGGACCTGTGCGCTTAGGTGATGTTGTACCAAACATGGCAATCAAAGGACGCTTCAAAGCATTTGCAATATGCAATGGTCCCGTATCGGCACTAATAAAAATCTGACAATGACGAATCAACTCAATGAGTTCAGGCATGGTTGTAGATCCAACTAAATTGATCAGATTCTTATGTTTTACATAATTTTCTATGAAAGCACCTTTATCTACATCATCAGGAGCACCGGCAATAACAACCTTCTTACCAGATTCACATAAACGAATACAAAGTTCTCCAAAATTTAGAAGTGGCCACTCCTTAACAATCCATCGTGCCCCTGGTACAACTACAATATATTCATCATCTACACCATGGCATTTCAACTTTTGTTTTATGGATTTCTCAGCCTCAACGTAAGCTGGCATCGGAAATTCAATCTCCTCCACCTCACCACCAAGGGCGCGTACGGTATCCAGATAGCGTTCAATAACATGGTCGTATTTATGCTCACCTACTAATGCTTTATTAACAAGATTACTGCCCTCACGAAGCTCCCAGTAGCCATACTTTTCAGGGGCACCAGATAATAAGGAAACAATAGCACTTTTTGCG
Source organism: Veillonella sp. 6_1_27 (assembly GCF_000163735.1). Taxonomy (NCBI): domain Bacteria; kingdom Bacillati; phylum Bacillota; class Negativicutes; order Veillonellales; family Veillonellaceae; genus Veillonella; species Veillonella sp. 6_1_27. The sequence goes on along the minus strand of NZ_GG770215.1, from coordinate 162,982 downwards.
ATGCATTGAAGGTCTAAGGTCATATCAAAATGACGACTATGTAGCTCCTTGCGCAATTGATATAAATACGTAGGCTTCTTTAGTTGTTTTTTGTCAATGATAATCACGTCATCAACCCATGGTGTACCAGGTAAGAGGCTAGCGAATTGCTCATGAATAGCCCATGTAATACGCGCATTAGGCCAATTCTTGCGCACAGCGTACAAGGTAGGCAATGCGTGAATTACATCACCTAAGGAACTCATCTTGATGATGAGTATATTCTTGTAATCTTTCATATAGCCTCCCCAATACAAAACAACAACCCTAAATATATTCTTCAAAAATAGACTAAATGGAATAAATGATTAAATTATTGTTTTAATGAAATCCAATAGATTAGAACCTTTAAATAGGTACCCCTTAATGCCAGCAGCCTCAGCTGCATCAACATCACGTTGACTGTCACCGATAAGAAAACTATCTGATATATTTACATCATAATCCTTAATAGCTTGCTTAATCATGCCAGGTTTAGGCTTTCTACATTCACATTCTACTGCATAGAGAGGAACAATACCTTCTTTATGATGTGGACAGTAATAGAAATGTAAAATCGGTGCTCCACTGCGATCTAGTTCATGAGCCATATAGTCATGTAAAATCTGAACATCAGATTCTTTATAATAACCACGAGCTACACCACTCTGATTTGTCACTACAATGAGATCATAGCCCTTACTATGAGCATAAGCAAGGGCCTCTTTTGCACCATCTACCCACTCTAAATCGCTGATTTTATATAGATAACTAACATCCTTGTTAATAACACCATCGCGATCTAAAAATAATACCTTGCGCATTAGCGTAAATATCCTTCGTTATTATCTAATAGTTCACAATATTCTTTAACGGCATCTTCCATTTTATGGAACCCTTTATCATAGCCAGCAGCTAACAATTTAGTAGTATCAGCCTCTGTAAAGCTTTGGTATTTACCCTTTAACACCTCTGGGAATGGCACATATTCAATTTTGCCTTGACCATTGTAGTCGATAACAGCTTGCATGAATTGGTTAAAGCTATGAGCATTACCTGTACCACAGTTAAAAGTACCAGAGATTTCAGGATGCTCCCAGAAATAGAAGTTTACATTAACTACGTCTTTTACATAAATAAAATCACGTGTTTGACCACCATCTTCGTAACCATCTGTACCTTCAAAGAGGTTAATAATACCTGTTTCTTTATTTTTGTAGAACATTTGACGTACTAAAGAAGCCATTTTATCTTTATGAGCTTCATTAGGACCATATACGTTAAAGTAACGCAGCCCCACAACTTGTGCAGTATATTCACCTTCATATTTACGTACATAACGGTCGAATAACAATTTAGAATACGCATATGGGTTAAGTGCTTCTTCAGCTTCCGGTTTTTCTACGAAACCATGTGTACCATTACCATAGGTAGATGCAGAGGAGGCATAGATGAATGGAATACGACGATCTTGGCAATAATGGAATAGATTTTTAGAACCTTCATAGTTGTTCTTCATCATGTATTTGCCATTATATTCCATTGTGTCTGCACAAGCACCTTCATGGAATACGACTTCAATAGGGCCAACGTCGAATGTACCATCAGCAATAGCACAATCAAAATCATCACAATCGATGTAATCTAGAAATTCTAAATTTTGAATATTGCGAATCTTACGACCATCTGTAAGATCATCTACGATGAGAATATCTGTACGACCACGATCATTCAGTGCTTTCACAATATTACTGCCAATAAAACCAGCACCACCTGTTACGATAATCATAATTTGCCCTCCTTAGCCATAGTGGCTATTTTCCCTACAATATCTGATGTAGAGTAACCTTCTTTAAATGAAAGAACCTCTACATTGTCAACGGACTCGCGTCCAATAATATCTTCTATTTTGTAATCTCCGCCCTTAACAAGAGTATTGGGACGTAAGTACGCTAGTAATTCAGCCGGTGTATCCTCTTCAAATAGTACTACACCGTCAATACATTGCAACGCACTCAACAAGGCCGCTCTATCCGCTTCACTTACGATGGGCCGTGTTTCTCCTTTTAAACGTCGAACAGATGCATCAGAATTTAATCCAATGATTAAATGATCACCTAGCTGCGCAGCTTCTTGTAAATACGTGATATGTCCACGGTGAAGAATGTCAAAACAACCATTTGTAAACACTACAGTTTCACCTTTGCTTTGCCATTGTGAAACGAGTTCTTTCATCTCTTCCTTCGTATATAATGGCTTAGATTGAATACTATGTTTATAGGAATGCCATAAGTCTAATAACTCAGAACGATGTATTGGATACGTACCAACCTTAGATACTACGATACCCGCTGCACCATTGGCGATATGTAAGGCTAAACGCATCGATAAACCACTTGCAAGACAGGTCATCATCATGGATACAACGGTATCTCCTGCACCACTCACATCAAACACCTCTTGTTGAGTAGCAGGATTATGCCATGTACGGCCATCCTTTGCAATAACCGTAATACCCTTAGCAGATCGAGTGGCCACAATATAGTCTAAATCTACATCAGCAAGTACAGACTTAGCAGCCTCTACAATAGTAGCATCATCATTTTCTAACGTACGGCCTACACATTCACCAAGTTCTTTCACATTCGGTGTAATACATGTAGCACCATTGTATTTAGACCAGTCTGCCCCCTTAGGATCTACGATAGTTTGCACACCATATTCCTTAGCCAAACCAAAGATTGTCTTCAATAAGGTAGGTGTACAAACGCCTTTACCATAGTCAGATACGACAATACCATCAATCCCCGCTTTACATAGATTTTCCAACCAAACAGACAATTGTTGCTCTTCTTGATTGGTTAAATTTGTAATTGTTTCAAAATCAAGGCGCATCATCTGTTGACGATCACCCAATATGCGCATCTTAGTAATAGTAGAGCGGTCATCACTAGTGATTAAACCAGTCGTATCGATTTTATCAGTATCAAGTAAATTTTTTAATAAATGGCCATGGTCGTCATTACCTGCTAGTGCACCAAGATATACTTTACAGTCTAAATTAGACAGATTAGATGCAACATTACCAGCTCCACCAAGGACCTCTTTCATCTTGGACACGCGGTTTACAGGAACCGGTGCTTCTGGAGAAATACGACTTACATCACCAAAAACATAACGGTCTACCATTACATCGCCTACAACGGCAATCTTCAAGTTTGGCAGTTGCTTTGTTAAAAACTGACTAATGGTAGTATTTATCATAATCCACCTATTCCTTATCAAAATTACATATGTTCCTAATTTAAATAAATTTTTAATTGAAACAATGTGTATCTATGAGTAAAAACCTATCGGTTAATAATCTTCTTCAATAATTTCGCACATAATGTGGCCAGCTAAGATATGCATTTCTTGAATGCGTGCTGTCACATTACTAGGAATAGCCAGCGTAATATCACATAGTTCGGCTAGTTTGCCACCGCCTTCCCCAGTGAAAGCAATGGTATGCATACCGATAGAACGGGCCATTTCTGCAGCTTTTACAACATTCTTGGAGTTACCAGATGTAGAAATACCGATGAGAACATCACCTGTACGGCCTAAGCCCTCTACTTGACGTGCAAAAACAGATTCAAAATCATAGTCATTCGCAATAGCTGTTAATGCAGATGTATCAGTAGTTAATGCAATGCCTGCAAGAGAGCGCCGTTCCTTTTTAAAGCGACAAATCAATTCAGCTGCTAAATGTTGAGAGTCCGCCGCAGAGCCACCATTACCACAGAACAAAATTTTATTACCATTTTCTAAAGCCGCTTTACAGCGATATCCGATTTCTTGAATGGTATCCATATGTTCCATCGTTTTACCAAACACTTCAAGATGCTCTGTAAAACGATCAGCAATGATTGGATTTAAATCAGTCATTATAAAATCTCCTTTAATAGTCTATCTGCATTTTTCCAGAATAACTTTTCACATTGTTCCACAGATAAACCTGCCTCTTTAAAAGCATCATAAAGACGACTCATTTGAGACATATCTGCAATCTCTGTGTCGGGTGGAATCCCATCAAAATCAGTTCCTAATGCCACTACATCTTCACCGCCCTTGTCGATGAGATATAGACCATGTTTAACAATATCTTCAATGCGACTAATTGGCGATGTGCCGAGAAAATTCTGTGCAAAATTAAGTCCTATAATACCGCCCTTATTAGCGATAAGTCTAATAAGATTGTCCGGCAAATTTCTTGTATGAGCCCGAACTTCCCGTGCATTTGAATGAGATGCTATAAAAGGAACATCTAGAATATCTCCTAGTTGCTCTGTACCAGCATCATTAAGATGAGAGCAATCAACAATTATCCCTAACTCTTGCATAGCTTCTACAAATTCAACACCTTTAGATGTTAATTTTTTATGTTGCTCACCACAGTGTGGCTCGCCAAGTCCATTTGGATAGTTCCATGTTAGCGTTATAAGTCTGACTCCATCTTGGTAAGCTTGTTTAAGTTTATTTAAATCGCCACCTAGCACTCCACCTTCCTCAATAGACATGAGCGCCCCAATCTTACCAGACTTGTATACAGACTCTACATCTTGATAAGAGAGCACATGTTGTATGTGCTCTCCATAGTTATGAATTTGTGATACACACAAATTACGCATCTCTTCATAGCGACCATAAGGGTCATTCGTCTCACCCATATTAATAAAGAGTGCAAAGTCTTGTATCTTGCTATGAGCCTTTTGTAATTTTTCTATATCTATTTTCCAAGTATTACGATATAAATCACCACTATCAGGATGATCTAGCAATTGCATCATCGTATCACAATGTAAATCTATCATAAAGCCTCACACATCGCTAATTTCAAAACTATGTATAACCAATCAGTAATACAGAATCAATTATTCTTCTACAACAGGTTTGCGTTTTGGCTTTTTAGCATCTAACTTCTTCAGAGCTTTTAACTCTTCCATAAAGCTATCAATATTATCAAACTTACGATATACACTAGCAAAACGAACATATGCAACTTGATCTATGTCTTTCAGTTGTTGTAACACAAGCTCACCAATGCGATCAGTTGTAACCTCTTGGTTAATTTCATTCCGAATGTCACGCTCCACATCATTAACTACTTGCTCCATCACAGACATAGGAACTGTACGCTTATCACAAGAGCGCAATAACCCATTCAGTAGCTTACCGCGGTCAAATAATTCACGTCGTCCATTTTTCTTCAATACCATTAGTGGTACTTCTTCTATAATTTCATAGGTAGTAAAGCGACGGCCACAATTGATACATTCACGGCGACGGCGAATACTATTACCTTCATCAGTCGTTCTAGAGTCTGTTACCTTCGTGTCTGTGTGTTGGCAATAAGGACATCTCATCTGTTACTACTCCTTTTCTACTAATCATTCTGAAATAACGCATAATACGCCCATTTTCTCTATATTATATAGTACCATGAAACCCTTGAAAATACAAAGAATCCCTAGGATTTCCTAGGGATTCTTCCATTATTCTTCAATTTTTCATCTTATGAAATACTTGAGAAATAATATTTTTAATTTTAAATGATTGTTAGCTTATCGTTTTAAAGCATCTTCAATACGAAGCAAGCAGTCACCAGATTCGATACGGCTACCTTCACGTACAAGAATTTCTTCTACGATACCATCAATAGGAGCTGTAATTGTTGTTTCCATTTTCATCGCTTCTGTAACGATCAATGGTTCACCTTTAGTTACAGATTGACCATTCTTAATAAGGATCTTAACAACGGAACCAGACAATGTAGCACCAATTTCACCAGGGTTAGATTCATCCGCTTTGCGACGAACAACACCAGTTGTCTTAGCATGTTTATCATGAACCTTAATGCTACGAGGTTGACCATTAAACTCGAACAATACGATGCGGTTACCATCTTCATCAGGTTCAGAGAAACCATTCATCTTGATAATCAGTGTCTTACCTTTTTCAATGGTTACTTGAATTTCTTCGCCCCGTTTCATACCAAAGAAGAATGTTGGAGTATCTAATACAGATACATCGCCAAAGTCTTTTACAAATTTATTGTAATCTTGGTAAACCTTAGGATACAAGCAATATGCACTAATATCTTCATCAGTTGTTTGGGCTCCCATTTCACTTAATTCATGACGAATATGTTCAAAATCTGTTGGAGGTAATACAGCACCAGGGCGAACTGTGATTGGGCGAGCACCTTTCAAGATGATTTTTTGTAATTTTTCAGGGAAGCCTTGATATGGAGTACCAAGACGGCCTTCAAAGAATTCAACTACGGATTGAGGGAAATCCAATACATCGCCTTTTTCGTAGATATCTTTTTCAGTTAAGTTGTTTTGTACCATGTACAATGTCATATCCCCTACCACTTTAGAGGATGGTGTAACTTTAATGATATCACCAAACATCATGTTTACTTGGTGGTACATTTTCTTAATATCTGTCCAACGATCACCAAGCCCTACCATTTTAGCTTGTTGTTGCAAGTTAGAGTATTGTCCGCCTGGCATTTCATGTTGATATACTTCAGTATTAGGATATGCTTCTGCTTTATCTACACCTTTGTAATATGGTCTGATACTACCAAAATAATGAGACATTTCTTCCATATAGTCGATGTTCATTTCTGGTTGACGTTCATGACCGGACAACGCATAGTACATGGAATTCATACTAGGTTGAGAAGTACCATTAGCAAAAGCAGAGTACGCTAAGTCGATTACATCAACACCAGCATCTACAGCGCGGCCATATGTATAGATAGAGTTACCGGAGCCTTCATGAGTATGTAAGTGAATTGGAACAGAGACAGCATCTTTCAAGGCAGATACCAAGTTATAAGAAGCTTGTGGTTTTAAAAGGCCGGCCATATCTTTAATGGCAATAATATTGGCACCAGCTTTTTCAAGCTCTTTTGCCATATTTACATAATAATCCAAATTGTATTTTGTACGAGCACCATCAAGGATATCGCCAGTGTAGCACAATGCAACTTCAGCTATTTTATTTTGTGCACGCACTTCATCGATAGCAACATGCATATTATCAAGACTATTCAAGCTATCAAATACGCGGAATACATCAATACCATTAGCAGCAGCCCGTTGAATGAATTGACGAACTACGTTGTCTGGATACGATGTGTAACCTACGGCATTTGCACCACGAAGAAGCATTTGAAGCAATGTATTTGGCACTTCACGACGGAACATGCGCAAACGCTCCCACGGATCTTCATGTAAGAATCGGTATGATACGTCAAAAGTAGCACCACCCCAACATTCTAAGGAGAATAAGTTAGGTACACCTTTTGCAGCATGACCAGCTACGCGAGCCATATCGATTGTACGAAGACGTGTAGCAAACAAGGATTGGTGGGCATCACGCCAAGTGGTATCAGTGAAGAATACTTGTTTTTGTTCCGATAACCATTTACTGAATTTATCTGGTCCAAGTTCATCAAATTTTTGTTTTGTACCAGATGCTGGACTTACATCCAAAGTAGATGGCATTTGAATCGGTTCAAAGTCAGGAACCTCTTGAGCTCCTGCACCAGAATAGCCATTAATTGTAACGTCAGCAATGTAACGTAATAATTTAGTACCACGGTCACGATCTGGTTTTAATTCGAATAATTCAGGATGTTCTTCAATGAAGTTTACATTATAAGAACCACTTTGGAATTCAGGATGTTCCAATACATTAATCAAGAAGTGAATATTTGTTTTTACACCGCGAATACGGAATTCTTTCAGGCAACGAAGCATTTTACGAATAGTTTCTTCGTTGTTAGGACCAAATGCTGTCGCTTTCACAAGCAAGGAGTCATAGTAAGGTGTTACAACGGCACCTGTAAAAGCATTACCAGAATCAAGACGGATACCAAAACCACCGGAGCTACGGTACGCCAAGATTTTACCGGTATCAGGCATAAAGTTGTTTTTAGGATCTTCTGTGGTAATACGACATTGGATAGCAGTGCCTTTACAAGGAATTTTATCCTGCTCAGGAATACCTACTTCAGGGCTATGTAAACTAAAGCCTTCAGCGATTCTAATTTGAGCATGAACAATGTCAATATCTGTAATCATTTCTGTTACAGTATGCTCTACTTGAATACGTGGATTAACTTCGATAAAGTAGAAGCTACCATCAGCAGTTACCAAAAATTCTACAGTACCTGCATTCACGTAGCCAACATTTTTCATGATTTTAACGGCAGCATCACATACAGCTTTACGAGTTTCTAATGATAACGCAAAGGCTGGCGCCATTTCAACTACTTTTTGGTGACGACGTTGAACAGAGCAATCACGTTCATGCAAATGAACTACATTGCCATGTTCATCACCTAAGATTTGAACTTCAATATGTTTAGGCTCTACGATAAGTTTTTCTACATATACATCATCATCGCCAAACGCAGCTTTCGCTTCAGATTTAGCACGATCATATGCATCTCGAAGATCTTCTTTATGATGAACTTCACGCATACCACGACCGCCGCCGCCATTAACGGCTTTAATCATCAATGGAAAACCATGTGTATCAGCAAATTCTTCTAGTTGAGCATAATCTTTTAAAGCCCCATCAGAACCTGGGATCATCGGAATTTTTGCTAATTTAGCTTGCTCACGAGCATTTACTTTATCACCAAACATATTCAAATGCTTGATTTTAGGCCCAATAAAGATAATTCCTTCTTCTTCACAACGACGAGCAAAGCCTTCATTTTCAGATAAGAAGCCATAACCTGGATGGATAGCATCGATGTCATGTTCTTTTGCAATACGGATGATATCTTCAATATCAAGATATGCGTCAACTGGTTTTTTACCTTCCCCTACGAGATAGGCTTCATCGGCTTGGTTACGGTGCAAGGATAATGTATCCTCTTTAGAGTAAATGGCTACAGTTTTAATTCCCATTTCATTACATGCACGGAACACGCGGATCGCAATTTCTCCACGGTTGGCAACCAATACGGATTTAATTTTTCTCATGTATTGCCTCCTACTAGCTTCCACAAATGTGAACTATCAGCTTTCATTTTTATTAATATATGAATATTTCCTATACTTATAGATAAATCAATATTGAGGAAAGCCTCATCAAAATTTATGATGAGGTTTTATATTCATAATAATATATACTTATTATACAATATTTTCATTATATTTAAAGGATTATACCAATTATGAAAGTATAAAATATATTTTTTACTGTTCATTACAAAAAATCATATGTCTTTCAATAATGCACATCGAATAAATTCCATTTTATATTACTTACCACCTAGAAAATGATTCATTAATCGATTTAATTGCTCTTGATCAGCTGCCCCCATCAATTCTCTAGCTGAATGCATTGCTAAAAGAGGCAAGCCTACATCAATAGTACGCATTGGTAACATAGCTGATGAAATGGAACCTACTGTAGATCCACCTGGAATATCCGAACGATTTACATAAATCTGATACTGTGCATCCGCTTCTTCACAAAGGCCTTTAACGATAGCAATGGCCTTAGCATCCCCAGCGTAAGATTGGCTACATGCAATCTTAAGGGATAGCCCTTTATTAAGTACAGGAATATTCGTAATGTCATTTTTCTCTGGATAGTTTGGGTGTAATCCGTGTGCTACATCGGAGGAAATCATAAAGCCTTTAGAGATAAAGCTGTCCATCTCTTGATTAGAATATCCTAATGCGTCATACACGCGTTTAACGAGATTTGGTAATATCATGCCAGCCCCACCTTGTTTCGTACGACTGCCCACCTCTTCGTTATCAAAGAGTATAGCACAGCGAACACCATTAACATTCATTTTTTTGGCTTGAATAATACCAGATAATACACTAAAGCAAGATGTTAAATTATCTAAACGAGGTGAGCTAATGAAATCACCTTCCGTACCGAGTACACAGCCTTGTTCCGTAGGATATAAAGTCATTTCATAAGATAATATTTCGGAAGGATCGCAATCTACTTCATCAGCTAAAAACTTTGTCCACTCATCGTATTGAGTATCTGATTCTGAAAATAAACTTGGATTATTTCTATTATTTAAAGGTTTTGTAGGATTATCTTCATTATTACGTTCCATCATCAATATAGGAAGCATTTCTTTTTGACGATTTAGTTTAACCCCATCATTAACAGAGCGATTCATATGAATAGCTAGGTTTGGAACAATAGCGATAGGCCGTTTTGTATCGACTAGAACAGAATCTACGTCAAAGGCATTTTTTCCTTTTAACACAACCGTACCTGCTGCACCTAATGGACGATCAAGCCATGTATTTTCTATAAGACCGCCATACATTTCTACATTTAACTTTGTGTATCCTTTCATAGAGGTTATAGGGTTTGGTTTAACACGAATAGCAGGAAAATCTGTATGAGCCGACGCAATACGTAATGTATGTTCTGGTTTCTTCCCTATATGAAAGGCAAATAAGGTGGTGCCGAACACGTTAACTACATAAGAACCAGAGTCTAACTGCCACTCATCTTCTAAACTGAGCTCTGTAAATCCTGAGTCCAATAGCATTTGTAAACTTGTATCTACTGTGTGATACGGAGATGTACAAGCGCCAATATACTTTAATAATTGTTCATTATCAAACTTCATAGGTCCCTCCTATGCACAAATCATATAAAATTTGTACAATTAGCTTGAATAATTTATTATGTATATTATTTTACAATATTTACATTAATTATCTATTAACTACTCATATTTTATCACAAAAAGCCGCCCCTATCGGGACGGCTTTTTATATACGATGTAAATGCATAGTACACTAAGTCTAATAGGTTTAAAGTACATGCCATTACAATCCTATAAAATTGTCAGTACTAAATTTTACCACATACCAATCAACTTCATCCATACAGAGCCAAGACCCATGAAGATAATTAAGTTGATTACAGATGTGAAGAAACCAAGTTTCCACCATATATTTTGAGGAACATAACCAGTATTAAAGATTACTGGAGATGGACCTGCTGCATAGTGAGTCAAAGACATACACAAGTTAGATGTGAATGCAATCATCAACAATGTCAACATAGGTGGGGCACCTGCAGAAATAGCGATTGCAGAGAATGCTACGAACATCGCAGAAATATGCGCTGTTAAGGATGCAAATACATAGTGAGCATATGTATTAACAAGAACAGCTACAACAAAGGCAATTACCCAAGAGCCTTCTGGAATATAACCACCCACTTGAACTGTAGCCCATTTGATAAAGCCCAATTTGGAAAGGAATCCGGCAAAGCCCATCAATGTACCCATCCAAACCAATGTATCCCAAGCACCCTTTTCACTCTTAACATCGTCCCAAATTAGAACGCCTGTAGCAAGTAAAATAGAAATACCTAAGAATGCAACAGTTGTAGCATCAAGTTTTGTAAATTGAGACGTAGCCCACAATACTAATGCTAAAATAAATACGCCAAGCATTACCCATTCTTGGAAAGAAATCTTGCCAAGACCTTTTAACTCTTCGCGAATCATTTGTTGAGCTTCACGAGCATCTTTGATTTCCGGTGGATATACTTTATAAATGAAATACGGCATAATAATCAATGCAATAATACCAGGTACGATAGCTGCCATAGCCCAGTCGCCCCATGTAATACCAATACCAAAAGATTGAAGCGCTAATGCTGCAACCAATGTATTACCAGCCATGGATGTTTGGAACATCGCAGATGTAATCGTATTTACTTGGTAAATTGATTGCATCAAGAAAGAACCAATTTTACGAGGTCCATCTTGTGGTTCAGAACCGAAAGCTTTTGCTAAGCTAGTTGTAATTGGCATGATTACACCGCCTACACGAGCTGTGTTAGATGGTGTTGCGGGAGCTAAAATCAAATCAGACAAAGCCAATGCATAGGCCAAACGCAAGGAGCTACTACCAAAAGCAGAAATCAAATTATAAGCAATACGTTTCCCCAAACCAGTTTTAATAAAGCCACGAGAGAATAAGAAAGCACCTACAATTAGCCAGATTGCAGAGTTAGCAAAACCTGAAATACCTTCACTAATCTTTAATGTGCCTGTCAATGCAGCAACAGTAATAACAACGATAGATACGCCACCAATCGGTAACGGCTGAGTAATGAAGCCTACGATAGTAGCTACAAAGATTGCAAATAAATGCCATGACTGAGGAGTTAATCCCTCTGGAGTTGGAACAAACCACAGACCTAAACCAAAGGCTGCTGGAATGATCCAGTTCAATAGTTTTTTCATACACATACGTCCTACATAGGAAAACATTAAAATTAAACCAATATATGCCAATACACCCTATAGTATCATGTTAAGAAAAATAAAAATCTATACTAACTATGTTCAGCATATCTGTAGTAAGAGAATTAAAGATATAATTCTATCTTCCTACCATAAATATAACATAATTCACCATAAAAAGATGTGATAAAAAGCTGTGCATTTATAAATACACAGCTTTCATCATCATATGAATCCTATTCAGGTAGAGATACGTCTTCTAAATTTGTTTTTTCGATAGACTCAATATTACCTTTATCGCAAAGGTTTGCAATAGTTGGGTCAATTGGTAAACGGTTCAACAATAATAGACCGTATTTTTGAAGGATTTCTTCGATGTGGCTTTCACCAAAAATTTGATAATCCTTACCGTTATCTGGGCAATGGAAGTAAGAGTAGTTTTCCACCACACCAATAATAGGCACTTGCATTAAATCAGCCATTTTAACTGCTTTTTCAACAATCATGGATACCAAGTCTTGAGGAGATGTAACGATAATAATACCGTCCAATTTCAAGGATTGATATACAGTAATCGCTACGTCACCTGTTCCCGGTGGCATATCAACAAATAAATAATCGATGTCTTTCCAAATAACATCTGTATAAAATTGTTTTACTACATTACCTAAAATAGGACCACGCCATAAAACAGGATCTGTATCGTTTTCCAAAAGGAGGTTAACAGACATAACGTCAATACCGCCTTTAGATTTTACAGGATACATACCGATTTCGTCAGCATATGCCTTTTCCTTAATGCCAAACATCTTAGGAATAGAAGGACCTGTAATATCCGCATCGAGGATACCTACTTTGTAACCTTTACGCGCCATTGTAATGGCCATCAAGCTGGTAACGGAGGATTTACCTACGCCACCTTTGCCAGATACTACACCAATTACATGTTTAACAGAACTAAGCTCGTGTAATTGAGCTGTAAGATCTTGAGGTTGTTGAGACGCGCCACCACCGCAACCAGAAGATTGAGATGGGCATCCGCCACAATCACTGCTGCTACCGCAACCCATAGTAAACACCTACTTTCTTTGAGGCTATACCTCACATCTATATTAAAAACTTTTTTATATGGTAAACACAATGTATCTACGCCTACATTGTATCACGTTATATCAAAAATTATCAATATATTACTCACCACAAAATTCTTTAGTTAACCCGCCGAGAATTTCCATCCCCTTTGTAATTTCCTCTACTGTTGGTACCGTATAGCTCAAACGAAATGCATGACCTGCTCCTGCTCCATCTGCTGCAAAGGCACCACATTTAATAATCCCAACATTGCGGTCCATACAAGTTTCAAAGAATACATCACAATCTACATCCTCAGGCATCGTCATCCATGCAAACATACCACCTGTAGGTTGTGTCAAATGAACTTTAGAACTCGCATACTTTTTAAAAGCGTTAAGTAAAGCTTCACATTTCATTTTATATACTTTTCGTACATTATCTAAATGAGCATCGTAATCAATGGTATCAAGAACCTTCGCTACCACCTTTTGAGTTACTAATGGCATTTGACCGGCCGTATTATTTTTTAATGCTTGGATAGCTTCAATAACTTTAGTTGGGCCAAATAAGAAGCCTACACGCAAGCCTGCAGATAATGTTTTAGAATAAGAACCTGCATACAGAACACGATCTTCTGTGTCGAAGGATTTGAACGTTGGAATATATTCTCCGGCGAAACGAATTTCACCATATGGATCATCTTCATAGATAAATAAATCATATTTAGATGCAATAGCATAAATCTCCTTACGGCGCTCTAAAGGCATAGTAATGCCTGTTGGATTCTGGAAGTTGGGAATTAGATAAATATATTTACCTTTACCAGATTGAGCCGCTTTTTCTAACTCACCCGGAATCATACCGTACTCGTCAGTTTTAATACCTATTGCTTTACCGCCCATGTTGCGCACAGAGTTAATAGCACTGGTGAAAGTAAATTCATCCATATACACTTCATCGCCTGGTTCTAAAACTGTAATTGGTACAAGACCTAATAATTGACCTGCACCATTGGAAATAATGAGACCTTGTCCTTCCGAATTCATCTTATGAGTTTGTACTAAACGTTCTAACGTAAGTTCTGCTAAATGTGCATCACCTTGCATTGGACCATATTGTAAAAGGCTCATAGGATTAGAATGCACAACTTCATCAAAAGCCCTTTCGATGACCTCTACCGGTATCGCTTCTGGCGCAGGATTACCAATACCAAAGCTAATAAAGCCTTCCACGCCTACACCACGTTCAAATACTTCACGAATAAAATTAGGACCTTTTAAGGTTACACGTTCAGGAAGAGAAAAGCTCATACTATCGCCTCTTTCATATATACTATGTAGAAAACACTTCTAAGTAGAAAATATTACTAACATCAAGAATTAAGAATATTACATTATTAAAACGTAAGCAGCCTATAGTTAATTAGTTATTTTGTAATGGCTTACCTAATTAGACTTTATATTACGCATTAGGATCATGCTCTTGTTCCGCATTTTTCTTATTAATATAGTTCTTATATACTTTCCAAAGAATGAAGTATACAACACCTGCAACAAGAACAATAATTCCTAATCGTCCCATATTTTCTTGGAAATTTACAATATCTGTACCAATAGCTACTTCTAAAGCCGTAGATGGAAATTTACCAATCAAGTTTGCCAATATATAATCTCTAGGTTTGATTTTACTAATGGCCCCTAAGGCGGTAATGACTCCAGATGGAAAATACGGTAAGGATCGTGCAAATAACATGACCACAAAACCATTTTTACCGGAAAAATCATCTACTTTCATCAATACCGTACTCTTAGCAATCAACTTGTCCGCTGTATCACGTAAGAAGTAACGCATAATATAAAAGCTAATGACTACACCAATTGTTTCAGCCAACCAAGAAATAATGATCCCTGGCCACATACCAAATACTAAACCATTAGCTGTAGATATGAAAATTGACGGTAAAAAGCCTACGGCGTTAACAAAAATATCGAGGACCATACTCACCAACATGGCCATAGGGCCAAAACTTTGAATATACTCCGCTACCTCTTCCATAGAGCCACTTGTTGCTAAGTGCCACATGGTCGGATAAAATGTAGGATCTACAATATTTATAATAATTAATAAAACAATAAAACCTATGCCTGCTATTAACTGTACCCAACCTTCACCAGAAGGTTTTAAATTTCTTTTACTCATATATACCTCGTATAAAAAAGACTAGCTTCATTATATCACGTATTCTATAGAACAGTTATAACTAGTTACATTTCTTTAATTTGAATAGCTTTTTTAATATATTTAAAATTGATAACCGATATAGCATTAGAGGTGTATACATATATCTATAAAATATGTATCATTACATTAGCATAAAAATTATCGAAAGATGTATAATACTATTATAACGAGAATTTTCTTAATGAAAGAAGGTATAATATGGTATCAGCAGGTCAAACAGCTACGGCTACTGTAACAGTTACAGAATCTAATATTGCTAAAACAATGAAATCTGGTTCTTTAGATGTCTTTGCCACACCAGCCATGTGCGCTTTAATGGAAGAAGCGGCTCAAGCAGCAGTACAACCATACTTAGAAGAAGGTGAAGGCACTGTAGGTATTGCTTTATCCATCACCCATGAAGCCCCTACTCCACTTGGTGCAACAGTAACAGCAAAAGCTATTGTAAGCGCCGTAGAAGGTCGCAAAATCACATTCGATATCGAAGCTTCTGATGGCATTGGTATTATCGGTCGTGGTACACATGAACGCTTTGTCATTAACAACGAAAAATTTATGGCTAAAGTGCATAGTAGAGCAAACGCTAACTAAATATAGCTAGAATATTTATCAATCAAAATCATTAGTTTACTAATATCTTTAGCAGAATAAAAAACGGCATCTATCATACGGTAGATGCCGTTTTTATATACTTTCATGTTTGCATAATTAAATCATATTTGCATAGTTAAATAATTAGCAAATTTTAACTACCCAGCCTTCAGGAGCTTCGATTTCACCATGTTGAATGCCAAGTAATGTGTCATATAATTTTTTAGTGATAGGACCCATATCATCCATGCCAGCAGGAACATTAATAGTGCCTTCTGGAGTATCGATTTGACCTACTGGAGAAATAACAGCCGCTGTACCACAAAGACCAATTTCAGCAAAGTCTTTTAATTCATCTTTATGAACAGGACGATGTTCTACAGTCATACCAAGGTAGTGTTCTGCTACATACATCAAAGAACGACGTGTAATGGATGGCAAGATACTATCAGATTTAGGTGTAACTAATTTACCATCTTTAGTAATAAAGATGAAGTTAGCACCACCAGTTTCTTCTACATGTGTACGAGTAGCCGCATCAAGATACATATTTTCTGCATAGCCTTCATTATGAGCATCAGTGATAGCATACAAACTCATAGCATAATTCAAACCAGCTTTAATATGGCCAGTACCATGAGGAGCTGCACGATCAAAATCAGTAATACGAATTTTGATTGGTTTAGCACCACCTTTAAAGTAAGGGCCTACTGGTGTTGTAAACACACGGAATTGATATTCATCAGCAGGTTTTACACCGATAACGGAGTTTGTACCCATCATGTAAGGACGAATATAAAGGCTTGCACCATGACCATATGGAGGAACAAAGTCTTTATTTGCTTTTACAACTTCTTTTACAGCTTCGAGGAAACGACCTTCAGGTAATGTAGGCATTACAAGGCGTTCACAGGATTGATTCAAACGTTCTGCATTCAAATCTGGACGGAAGCATACGATGTGACCATCTTTTGTATAGTATGCTTTCAAACCTTCAAAAACAGTTTGAGCGTATTGGAATACACCAGCACATTCATTAAGGACAACGTTAGCATCAGTAATTAGACCACCTTCGTCCCATTTACCATCTTTATATGTAGTCAAATAACGGTAGTCGGTTTCTACATAACCAAAACCGAGATTATCCCAATCGATATTCTTGCTCATAACAATAACCTCCATTTATATTGATATACACTTAATCTTATCACTATCATCTTGTATTTTCAATAGATTCTATAGAGATGATAAATTATATATACAGATATAGTATCTATTAAGATATATCATCTATACATAGGTAACATATTAATAGATATGTATATTATCAAATAGACGACCAGCTATACTATCGTTAAATATATAAATTATTTCTTTACAGTATAGCTACCGCCCTATTTATATTATAATAATTGCAGATATACATTATCCTAATTTACTAGGAGGGCCCTATTATGAACGAAAATAAACATTTTTTAATTCCTAATCCTAAAAGTATCATTTGTATTGGCCTTAACTACGCTGATCATATTGCTGAAACTAGTCTACCTACACATAATTTTCCAGAAATCTTTATGAAAACATCAAATGCTCTTGCAGGTAATCATGATACAATTACCATTGAAGACGAAACTTTCCATTACGATTATGAAGGAGAATTAGTTATCATCATTGGTAAATCTGGCAAAAATATATTTCCAGAACATGCGAAAGACCATATCTTAGGTTATACAATTGGCAATGATGTTTCCGCCCGTAGCTTACAGTTTAGAGGCTCCCAATGGATTCTTGGCAAATCACTTGATCACTTTGCTCCTATTGGTCCTACTATTGTATCTCCTGATGATTTTGACTTTGAAAGTGCTACTATTACGACAACAGTAAATGGTGAACAACGTCAACACGCCAAGCTAGAACAGATGATTTTTAAGCCTTATGACATTATTGCCTTTTTATCAACATATATGACGCTCCAAAAAGGTGACATTATCTTTACAGGTACGCCTAGTGGTGTAGTATTAGGTAAAAATGAAAGTAAATATTCTTGGCTAAAACCAGGAGATACTGTTACAGTTTCCATAAGTGGTATTGGCACCTTAGAAAATAAATTTATTTAAAATAAGTAAATTATTAAAGTATTGTATTTGCTCGTATTCTAATTATTACGATATCTATTTACATTACAACTAACTATATCTAAACACAAAAAGAGATTACTGTTATGTATATCTACGGATAAATAGAAGTAATCTCTTTTATTATTATCTAAGTTTTATATTTACTATTACTTTATTTATGCTCCGACTCTAGGTCTAGCATATATTTCTTACGTTCAATGCCCCCTGCATAGCCTGTTAACTGGCCATTACTACCAATAACACGGTGACAAGGAACGATGATAGAAATTGGATTATGCCCTACAGCCCCCCCTACGGCTTGAGCAGAGAATTTCTCTTTACCTTGTTCCTGTGCAATCTGTTTACCAATATCTCCATATGTTGTAGTTTCACCATAAGGAATTGTCTGTAATATAGACCATACGGATTTACGGAACTCAGTACCTTCTAACTGGATGGGAGGGGTAATAAAAGGCTTTTTACCATTAAAGTATTGATTTAGCCACATAATTGTTACTTCAAATGGACCTGTTAGTTGCTCTATATACTCCGCATCATCATAACTAGGTGCATGAGCTTCATCAATAAAAAATAAATCTGTTAAGTATGATAATGTACCAAGCATAATCATAGTTCCTAATGGACTTTCATAGGTATATTTATAATTCATAGTACATTAACTCCTTCTTAAGATAACAAATCATTCAATACCTTTTGTATATCATTATTAAATGATACAGCATTTTTATGAATTTCAAAAGGAGTCTCTTATTTATCCCAATAGTTTGTTATAGATGTCATAATCTATATCCTTAAATACATTAAATACCACTTGTATTTTACTATTTGTTTCTTTTAAATATGTTCGTACCGTATCTATGGCAATCTGTGCTGCTTCTTCATTAGGGAATCTAAACTCACCGGTAGAAATACAACAGAATGCAATGGAGTGTAAGTTATAAGCATTAGCTAACTTTAGGCAGGATCGATAGCAAGAGGCTAGCTTATTTCGTTCTTTATCTGTTACAGCTTCACAAATTATAGGTCCCACAGTGTGAAGTACATGCTTTGCCGGTAAATTATACCCATAGGTCATACGAGCCACACCGGTCTTTTCAGGCATATCTAAATACTCTATCATTCTATTACACTCCATACGGAGCTCAATACCCGCAAAGGTATGGATAGCATTATCGATACATTTATGGTTAGGAGCAAAGCATCCAAGCAATTGATTATTGGCAGCATTAACAATGGCATCAACAGCTAATCGAGTAATATCACCTTGCCACAAATAGATTTGAGATTCTCGCTCTTCCATATCGTTAATCGTAACGATGCCTTTTTCATGAGCCAATATATTTAAATATTCATCCTCTACCTTCATCCACTCAGCGGGCATGGCTCCTGCTGGACGAATATTACATAGTGCTCTAAATAGAGTAAATTGTTCTTCTTCATTTACTGGAATATCTATATGTTCGTTATATTTCTCTTTATATTCTGCTACCAATCCCTCTAAAAGATAGCTCAATCGTTCTTGTTGTGTCATATATAACTCCTAAATAGAATTAACTAGATTATAACCTATTATATAGCAAAAAACTGCTAGCACATAATATGCTAGCAGTAACTTTACTGATTAGTATTTTATCAAAGACTAAGGTCTAACAAAAGCTTGACCACCATGGTTTACGAGGATATCCCCATCTAATACTTTAGTAGTAACCCCTTGTAGACTACCTTGGATTTGGCTCATCATAAAGCGATAGCCTGGACTATTCAAGTGTTTAGTAAGCGCTTCCTGATCGCTATAGATCTGAATGACGTACCAGCGATTTTTTGCGTTTCTTTCACGAAGCACATAACCAGCTTTATAACCCGCATCATCTCGAACGGCACGTTCCATATCGAGTTGATATTGTCGTTGTACCGTATCGATTTCATTGCTATCAACAGTAAACTCAGTTAAGGTCACTACTGCCTTACCATCATTTACAATGGATAATGCATCTTTCTTTTCAAATAAAAGTACAGACTGCACATCGTACATCTTACGATTTGTTAATTTAGAACCAACTTCATTAACAAATGCTTGATAATGGTCAGATTTGCGATGTGTTTCAATAGCAGCTAAATCTTTATAGATTTCAACTACATAAGACTCCGAAGGATTACCTTTTACATGCGCCACATTCATGGACAATGTATTAGGTTCTTTTTCCATAGATGCTGTCAGATTAGCTACACCTGCACTATTATAAGTGCCTTGTAACTCTACAGGTACTTCGAAACGATACATACCTACGCTAGGTGCTGTATCTACAGATTGATCCCGTTCCATAACAAGAGCTGCAAAAGATGTACTTACACCTAATACGGCAATAGCAGATGTTAGTACAATACGTTTTAATAAATTTTTATTCATACATACTCCTTTACATATATCTTGATAGCTTCTCAGCAAACAAACCGATACGCTTATAAGTTAACAACTCACATACTTTTGATGTAAATTGTCCAAATCTACGATAAAAGAAATTAAAAGTTAGATATGCTGGTATTGTACCGATAGTTTTAGGCATGCGACGAAATATATTTTTTATGGAATATAGCTCTTTATAGATCCACAGATACCCTTTTTCTAATTCTTCTTTAGACATACCAAGTGGCGTTACAACTACGTGAGACGTATTGTATTTAGACAAATCATAATCAAAAATTCTATTTTGAGCTGCCATTCTCTTGTAGAATTCAGTACCTGGGTATGGTGTGACAATATGTGATGTAATCGTATCAATTTTCTGGCTAATAATCCAATCTAACGTATTTTTAAAAGTCTCTGGTGTATCTCCATCTAAGCCAAATACAAAGCTAGCATTAACCATGATGCCACGCTTATGTAATTCGTTAATAAGTCGTTCAAACTCTTCACGATTATTTTGCATTTTATGAACACTAGATAAAGATTTGGGGCTGATACTTTCAAAACCAATAAATAAACTCTGGCAACCAGTCTCTTTCATTAAATCCATCAATTCAGGGTATTGTCCTATTTTCATAGTAACCGCTGCATTCCAGTTTAACTTCAAAGGTTTAATACGTTCTAAAAACTGTTTAGTCCAAGAAATATTACCAATAAAATTATCATCAATAAACATAATATGTTTTGTACCTAATCTTTTGATATCTCTCAACACATCCTCTATATTGCGATTAATATATTGGTGTGTTCCAGAACTATTATAGCAAAAATCGCACTTATGAGGACAACTTCGACTAGTAGAAACAACGTTATACCATAAGTAATCGGTCTTATCTATCAAATCATATGCTGGTGATGCAATATCATCTCCAGATTCTAAGGGCGCAGAAACATATTGAGATTGCAATCGACCATGTTTAGCATCTTCTATAATTTGAGGCCATGTATTTTCTGCGAAACCTATACAAAGGCTATCAAATGCCTCCTTAGGTACGGTATCGAATGCTGTCGTAATATGTATACCACCAGCAATCACCTTAGCCCCTTTCTTTCTATATAGAGCTGCAATTTCTATTGCTCTAGGCAATACATCAACAGTCACCGCGATGCCTACTAAATCAGGTACATCATTAAAATCTATTTCTCTAATATTTTCATTTTCAATTGTGACCTCACACTCATGCCGAATAATATTAGCCACAGTTAATAGTCCTAAATGTGGGGACATACGTATTTTTAAATCTGTATCCATAGGACGCTTCAACATACGTGGTTGAATCAATTTAACTTTCATATAAAACCTCTTATATAACATACTCTTACATTATTATAAAAGATTATGAGTCCTTTTGCATATAAAAACATCCTATCTATGAAAACTATATTGAGTAATATTAGTTCCAACAAATAGGATGTTACGCTTATATTGTTATATATTTAATAGTTGTACCATGCTCTTCAATGAGTTTAACTAGTTCTTTACCTTGAAGCCACACAGTCGCATCATTTTGGTTCGGATGTATGCCGATTAAATTATTCTTGTAGTCCGCGTCAATATAATAATGGACCTTACGGTCCTCATCATGAAGCAAGCAGAATGGAGATACGTGACCTGGTTTAATCTTCAAAATATCCCATAGTTCTTCTTCAGAGCCAAAGGAAATCTTTTTCAACTTATGGTCCTTACGAAATTGTTTTAGATCTACACGCTTTGAACCACGAACGGTAATTAAATAGTAATGCTCTCGTTTATGATCTCGTATAAATAAATTCTTTGCATCCCACTCAGGATAGGGCAACTGCACATTTGGCTTGTCGTCCATACTAAATAATGGTGCGTGATCTGTAATTTCAAAATCGATATGATGGTCACGTAAACAATCATATACGCCTTGTTTATCTAACATGTAATACCTCTAATACATCGTTTCTACTTGGTGAAAGTTGCTACATAATAAAATCGATTAACATAGTGAAAGTACCAGTTGTACCGGTTACATCGATTATATCTTGTTAAATATATCCCAAGCTTATTCTGGAATCGTATAGGTACCATCAAATACAAATAATTCAGGATGTTCATGTACGAATGTATCTTCATAAATTCCATCATATTCATACACTACATCATCTTTTTTATCGAGAAAATCGAACAATTCCTCTTCATTTTCCCAGTCTTGTAAAATAGTCCATCGTTCAGCTCTATCAAATGGAACTGAACCACCAAAGTAATCGATAACTGATTGTAAATTATCTGCTAGCTCATCCATCTTGAAGAGGCGTAAGCCAGCAAGAGCATCTTCCCATACAATGCCTGTTGAGTTATATAAAAACTGATGATGACCACCATTATTGACCTCGGCAAAATACCAACATATTGCATTGAGGTATCGTTGCTCTAAGGTGAAAGGTTTTGCAGATTCTAAATAATCATCGTAAGAACCATATATATTGATAGACCAATACATGGGCTCATTAATGGTCCACATATCATCTGCAGATTGGATTTCTTCAATAGTAATGGTCCGATGTCGAGGTACACCTTCTCGTTTCTTCTTTTTCTCTGCTACATAATTGCTATAAGCTTTACATAACTTAGGATACTCTGCTTCACACTGTTCAAAGTCCATCTGCATATAGCACATATCAATGACTTCAAAACAGTACGATTTTATATCATCCAGATTCTTTTCCTGAGCTAAACGTACGCCCTGATCTACTAATCTTAGCATCTGTTTCATAATATCTGATGTATACGATTCATTATTATCTAAAGCAATGGCTCCATACGCATAGGCACAACGATAATACCACACCGCATCACGATACTCTTCATCAATAGACTCTAATACCTTAATTGCCTCTTTTTCATTGCCATTATTGTTATAAGCTCTACCAAGCTCACCTAACAGAGGTATAGATAAATTTTCTATGCCTACACGAGTTAACACATCAATAATAGTTTTTACATTTCCAGTATCATTAAGCTCTTTAACAGTTTGTAATTGCTCACTTTCAGAAAAAGATAAAAACTGTTCAATAGTTATAGACATACAATACACTTCCCCTCATATTATCAATATGTATATGAACTCATCTTAGCATAATAATAACAAACAACACAAAACAATAAATTACAGATTTTAAAATAATAGTTTATGACAAAAAAGACTATTTAACTAGCTACCAAGCCATACAACAAATACAGGAATACCTTCATCATTATCGTCAATATCTTCAATTTCATCAGCTTCAAATTCGTGATCATCATAGACTAAATTTTCAAAGAATACATGATCACCGAGCTCTTTATTGGCCATTAAGTTATGTATCTTGAAAAGAAGCTCTTCAGTAGTAAAGTACTGACCATTATCTGCTTTAAGGCGAGCATAGATTTCAACTTGCCACATATCATCTTCTTTATCGTCTTCTAGTAATTCGTCTACCTCGTATAAGTGTTCATTAGGGTGAAGCTGACTTTTGCTTTCAATCCAAGCTTCATAGCTTACAAAAATTTCAGGCTCTACTAATGGTGGTAAATTATCAGGATTAACTTTATGCTCTTCTAAGCATGTATAAAACTCCTTAACAAACTCTTCTCTAGTATAGGTAGTTTTATTAAAAACCCAAGGAATTCCCTTAAACTCATGATAATAACCTTCATATATTTTATTACCATCTTTATCAACACCAAGATATTCAATCTTTTCCGTGTTCTCATTTTTGTTAAAAAGGTTTTTGATCATTTCAAAAATCATAATATAATCCTCCTTGTAATCTTTTAAACAATGCTTTGATTTCATTATTCCTAATATATTTCTCAATATTCTACATTAATCCCCTATAAAATAACGTAGCCCGAAGCACAAAAGTATATAATTTCTACGTGTATAGTAAAAGCCCCTCGTATAGCGAAGGGCTAATCTATTATCGTCTTATAATGTTCTATACTAACTAGCTACCACAAACAATAAAGAATACAGGTATACCATCTTCATTATCTATAAGTCCGTACCCTTCACATTCATGACCTTCGTATTCAATACCTTCAAAGAATACGTGATCTCCTAATTCTTTATTGGCCATTAAATTGTGTAATTTAAAAAGTAATTCTTCTCTAGTAAAATATGTACCATTATCCGCTACAAGATGAGCCATAATTTCTACTTGCCACATGCCATCTTCTTTATCTTCTTCCAGCAATTCTTCGTCGGTAACACGTTCATTATCAAAAAGTTGGTCTTCACTTTCAATCCAAGCTTCATAGGTTACTAGAATTTCAGGCTCTTCTAATCTATCGTCGTCATCTGCTTGATCATCATCTACATATTTTTCTACAATTTTATTATATTCTTTTGAAAACTCTTCTCTGCTATATGTTTGCTTATTAAATACCCAATGTACTGCATCATATGTAGGATAGTTATCTTCTTCGTATTCATTAACGTCTTCAATATCTTTACCTTCTGTAGTAATTTTACTATTTTTCTTATCAAAGAGATTCTCAATGGTATCAAAAATCACAGGGTAATCCTCCTTGTAATCTTTTGGCTTGATTTGAGTTAATAAGTATTTTACAACTTCGCAACACCAGCCCAGCTGTTTATCTAAATGGGACTCTTTCGCCATTTTCATACCTACTTCTATTAACTGTAATGCTTGCTGCACATGTTCAGATTCGTAGCTTTCACCACATCCCAAAGATGCATGAGCATAGCCACAACGATAATACCAAGACCAATCGCGATGTGCCTCATCTATACGATTAAATAAATCGATAGCCTCTGCCGGTCGACCATTATTGTTATACATACGTCCTAAGGTGCTTAATAGTATAGGGGACAAATTATCGATGCCCATATTAGTTAACAGTTCCATCGCACGCTTAATATCGATGCCCTCTTGTTCATTAAGGAACTTAACCTTTTCCGCATCACTTAATTCTTGAAATTCTTCATCCGTAATCTCTTCTATACTGATATATAAGTTCTTAATAAAGTCACCAAAGTTATCTGCTAATAGAGTAATTGAGTAATCACCTTCTTGGTCTACACGTACAACCTTAGGCTCACCGGTAGGACCGCACTCACGATAATCAAGGAAAATCATATCATGCCCACCAGAAATCGTATCGGCTACAACGACACCGATAGGAGGATATTTACATTTCGAAATCCAAAATTCATTCCCCATCTCACCTAAAAGAGAGTATTTCTTACCACTATCGATGCCATATATACCTGTTACGTATACACAATCGTCATCATCGTTAATAAAACAATTTTTCTTTACCACACCACCATTATGTTTTTTAAGTAGCTCAATATATGCTACAGGCAATGTATATCCTAATTCTGATTCAGCATCTTTAATATCGTCATCGGTAACAGGTTTACCTATATAGGATTCAAATGCATAATCAACATCGTTCCAAAATCCAGTCCAATTAAAGTCTTTTAGATCACTCATAATACTCTCTCCTAGCCAAATGGATATAATCTAACCACATAATTACTCATCAATGGAATATTCTTTAATTAAAGCTTTTACCTCATGTTGTATCAATATAGTATCTACAATATAAGAAAAAATGATATAAGGAGATGCATTTATAATCGCTATAGGCGCTAATATAATTGCTACCCATAATAGATCTAGAGGATATGCATACCACTTAATATCTATGGTATTTAAAATGGGTATAACATAATCTATCACTCTTAATTCCCATTGCATTAATGGATTTAATTCCTCACTTGTTCCTACTAGCCAAGCGAAGATAACCCCAAAAAGCAAAAAATATAATATGCCAGTTGGAATTAATATCTTCGCCCTCTTTTTTAATAGATTACGACAAATCTCATCTTCTTCCTCTGGTGCTATATCATATAACATATTGCACTGAATCTGAATCCGTCTAAATCGATAGCGAATATACTTATACAAAATGTTATTAGGTGTATATAACATAATAGACTCCACACATAAGTCATACTAGCAAAATCATGAAAAATATATCATCCATCTATGGCAAAATAATGTAAATCTTTGAATTCATCATCCCAAAATGTAAAAGAAAAGATATGGGTATCATCAAAGGTTTGCTCGCAATAGGTCACAGCATCACGTTCTGGTTCAATAATAGGCATACCAATACGTGTTTTCACGTCATCAATAGTTACATCACCATACCAATCTTGTATTTCGTTATAAATGAAAGTTGCAATTGCATCTATATTCTTATGGTAATTAACAGCTAATAGCTTTGCCGTATCTAAATTAGCATCTGTTGGTTTCTCATCCCAGCAAAACTGTATTCCTTCGTAGGATATGGTATATTGCCTTAACTGTTCATCATATATTGCAAGATTAGTCATTTTCTGTTCCTTTTATATAGCTTTCCATCTTCGGTCTTAAATCTAACACAATTTCCCAATCATCTAACGATGGTACCTTATGATGTGCAATAAATTCTTCTATGATCTGTAATACCTCTTGATGTCCTAGCTCATTTTTACCATATATAATAGCGCCCTGTTCGCCATCATTAGTTGCACTAAGCTCTATATGTAATAAATCGGTATCTTGATCACTACAAACTTGTACAAAGTTATACTTTTTATTATCTATTAAGATTGCATTTAATGGTGATATAACTACAAAATCTTGCTCTTGATCTTCAATAGCATATAGATTTTGCTCAACCTCATTCAATGTAATCCCTTCATATTTGTACTCACCCACATCAATGGACCAATCCGTATATTTTTTCTCAAAGGTATCTATCATATGTATCGACTCTCCTTTACGATATCTGTTACGATATGAGTTACAGCTTCAAATGTACCTAAATTCTTTAACTTTATCATGTCTCTCTCCCACGAACTATATTTTTAAAATGATTATTACTAATTACATTATATTATATTTATAAGTATGAGTGTATAGTAAAAGCCCTTCACATAAGTGAAGGGCTAATCTATTATTTCTCTTGTACTTGTTTACCACTCATATGTTCGATGGTAATTTCAAACATTTGTGTTGCTCGCCCATTACGAGCAATTTGTTCATCAGCTAAGGTCTCATCAGGATAATACTTCATAGCAAATTCTTTTAATCGCTCTATAGATTCTGAACCGGCCTCTAACAAACGACATTTTCCAAATACGACTACACTTTGTACATACGGCGCCCAAGATTCAGATTCATCAATACACTCATTACCATATACGGTAAAGCATATCTTATCTGAAGTTTTCAATGCATCTACTTTATGACCAGCTTTAGCTCCATGAAAATAAATTTTCTTCTTATCACAGTCATAAAAATAATTAATAGGAATAGCATAAGGGTACCCATTATCGCCGTTCATGGCTAAAATACCTCGACGATTAGATTGTAATAAAGCTTCTATAGCAGCACGATCTATTTCATTTATCTTTTTACGAATAGGTTTAAACATAATATATCTCCTAATTTTATTTACTTATCCTATTTACAAGATACATAAAAGTACCACTATTAGTATAATCAACTTTAGAATATTCTTTCCAATTTATAGGATATATCCCAGTTAATTCAATAGATGCTTCCATTCCACGCATTGTTCCTTCTCCTGTATTAGCGGCCCAATTCATACACCCAGTTTTTATAGAACCATCCTCAATAGAAAATTCGGCATATGTACAATTTACTTTTATGGGCGGTTTTAAATAAGACATCTCACTAGTTATCTTAATCGTATAACCTTCAATAAATTTATTACTCTTATCCCTAAATTCCTCTATACGCATTATATCTTTTAAGTAGTTATAACAACCTTGGTCCTTAGCACCTTGCTCCTTCAACATATACACTTCATCATTTATAGTTTTAATACATTTTTTTGTCGTATATTTAAGCTCAATAGGAATCCATTTACCATCTAATATAACAAGAATATCGAGATGTAAATTAGGATTAAATTCAGGTACAAACTCTAGTCTAATATCACAATTTGGATATTGTTCTTTAATCATCCAAGCTAAGCTAAATTGAAAGTCTGCTTCCGAATGAAATATTGGTCTCCACCTACTCAATTGGTACATTATTTTATCAATATCTAAAATTAGTCCCACACCACATACCTCAACGAACATAATACATCTATTTATTCTAATTATATTACATTTATAAGTATGAGTGCTCTTCGCATAAAGTGAAGAGCTTCTACTAATATATATATTATTTCTTCGCTTGTTCTAATTCAAGAATTCGTCTTTCTAATTCGGCTATTCTAGCATCTGTAGATGTAGATGTCCCTTTAGATTCAGATCCTACTTTAAAGCTTAAACCACCATTAAAACCTGAATTACCATTTCCAAGAACAGTGCCTACATTGAGCTGTACATTACGGCTTGGACGATAGAATGCGCCTAACGCAGTAGCTGTTTTACCATGGAAATGACCAAATCCAACAGCTACACCTAATCCTGTTTCATCTCCAGAGAAGTTCGGATGTAATGCTGCAAGAGCATAGCTAGATGCTGTTGCTTTATTTACTTTAGTATCTAAATTTGTGCCTACAGCTTGCAATTGACCTACAGTAGATTCCAATTGATCTACTGTGCTTTCTAATTGACCTGTGGAAGACTTTAACTGACCCACTGTTACTACATCATGTTCATCTACACCATCAGCTACTTTTACCAATCGATTATACTTCGCATCAGTGTATGTAGTAGGTGTTACTGTCGGTTCTTTATCATAATCTGGAACAGTTTTTTTATAACCTAAATGCGTAGTTATTTCTTTATCAGGATATTTAACAGTGTACCCAGATACATCACCAGTAAAACCACCACCGATAGATGTAGATGCCACACCAAGTGTTAAACCATTAGAACCACCAAGAACGGTACTACCGTTTGCTACAGTTCTAGCATCTCGACTACCTACAATCGTACTATATTCACCATTAGCAATATTTTTGTGAGTAATAAATTTTCGGCCTGTAAACTGACGACCACCACCACCAAGAATAGAAGCACCAGTTCCTACTGCTTCATTTTTACTGCCGCCGAATACAGATGACCACATACCTACACCAGTATTTCCTAAACCACCAGCTAGAGTACTACCATGACCATCCGCATTATTTTGGGAACCCCCAATGACAGAACCAATTTCACCACCTGCGTTGTTACCACGACCGCCAGCAATAGAGCTATGCAAACCATA
The DNA here is from genome assembly GCF_000163735.1 of Veillonella sp. 6_1_27. NCBI lineage: Bacteria > Bacillati > Bacillota > Negativicutes > Veillonellales > Veillonellaceae > Veillonella > Veillonella sp. 6_1_27. The sequence continues at coordinate 132,921 of NZ_GG770215.1, read as the reverse complement.
GGTCCCATTGGCATTACCGCCAGAGATAGAAGAAGACTCTCCATAAGCAATATTATCTTCACCACCACTGATTGTTGCATAATTACCTACTAAAGTACCAACAGCTTCAATTTGATTCTTTTTACCACCGAGAATAGCACCATTCTTAATTTCTTCGTGAACTATATTCTGTAATCCACCTACGATAGTAGTATATGCTCCTTCTGCTGCATTCTTTGTACCACCAACAACAACGCTATTTTCACCTTCCGCAAAATTAGGTTCCTTATCTTTGCCGCCACCTACGACAACACTGCCATCATCTACTGCTTGATTACCGAAGGTATAGCCGCCTATTACTTGACCTGCTGCCTCTACAGTTGGCACACTCAATAAAATAGCAGCTCCAACTGTTAATGCAAAAACACAAACAGTTACAGATGCACCAAAACGATTTACTTTCTTAATTTGTTGTCTTTTAGAATTCATTTTATTAGTTACTAACATAGTTCTTTTCTCTCATTATAAATCTACAAAACTACTTTCTACATAAAACCAGATTCTGCACAATTTAGTTTTACTTTTAAGTCTCTAAAATATATTTTTTGTTGTCGTTTCAAATATAAGCTTATAAATGGCTTAAATATTAATTTTTTAGAGACAATATTTTCAGTAAACTCTAAGATAGTTTTATCTCCCTTGGAATAAAATTTTCCTACCCAAGTCCCTCTAATATTTTTATTTTCTATCTCAAATGCCCAGGATTGATATTTAATACATTCTGTGACTCTAAAATAAGTTTCTATACCATTCTTACTAATCTCTATAAAGTTATGCTCATCTATAATTCTTATATCCTTTAAATCACTTCTCCAAGCAAAATCATTTAGATTCGTGACCGCATCCCACACTGTTTCTATTGGACATAAAAGAATAACTTTCATATTAGAAATTGCCACAGTGATCACCTCAAATAATATGTATAAAAAAGGTACAACATTTACTGTTGTACCTTTTTCGATTCCTATACAAACTGAATAATTATATAGTCTCTTTTGTAAATATATCTTAGAAAAGTGCGTGAGCGATAAAATAGCCAACAACACAACTTGTAAAGACACCGATACAACCAGGAAGTATAAAACTATGGTTGATTACAAACTTACCAATGCGCGTTGTACCAGAACGGTCAAATCCAATACATGCAAGGTCTGATGGATAAGTTGGTAAAATAAAGTAAGCATAACAAGCTGGCACAAAGGATAAAATAATGAGAGGATCTACTCCAACACTAAGGCCCATTGGCACTACAATAGCAAGTGCTGCCGCTTGCGAGTTTACCAGTTTAGAAATCAAGAATAGCACAAAAGCATATGTCCATGGATACGCTACAACGATACCAGACAATGTAGTTTTAAATTGTGGAATGTAAGCACCGAAATATGTTTCTGCCATCCAAGCTACACCATAAACAGAGATAACTGCAATCATACCAGATTTAAATACAGAACCATTCGTTACATCACTAACTTTTACCTTGCACACAAGAAGAATAATCGCAGCAATTACAAGCATAGAAATTTGAATAGTTGGTGTCATGGATAAGGGTTTCCATACGCCTTTAGCATTTGGAACAAGTGGTAACAATTGTTCAGGGAAACTACCAAAGAGAGCAATAATAATAATACCTAGTAGAAAAATTGTTGTTGCCCAATATGCAGTATGTGGAAGTTCAGTTTTAACACTTGCTTCTTTATTTTCTTCATAAATGTACGCACGTTGCTCAGGATTTTTAATACGTTCTTGAAAGTCTGGATCATTTGCAAGATCTTTGCCACGACGCATGCTCCAAATACCAGCAACAATAACACCACAGAAAGTAGCTGGAATTGTAATTGCCAAGATTGTTACTACACTAGCTGGGAAGTTAGCTGCTACCAACATAGCAACAACGGATACGACTGCAACGGATGCCGGTGAAGCACATACCCCCATTTGAGAAGCAATAGATGATACAGCCATAGGTCGTTCTGGACGAATACCTTCTTTGATTGCAATATCATAAATAATTGGGAACATTGTATATACAACGTGACCCGTACCGCAAAGAACAGTCAAAAACCAAGTTGTTATAGGTGCCAAAATTGTAATCTGCTTCGGATTTTTACGTAGAAGTTTTTCAGCATAAACTAGCATTACATCTAAACCTTTAGAAGCTTGTAAAAAACCAGAGCATGTAACAACTGCCATAATAGTCAACATTACATCAATAGGTGGTTTTCCTGGAACCAAACCAATTACAAATACAAAAAAGGCAAGACCTAAACCTGATATAGCAGCAAGTCCTAGGCCACCATATCTAACACCTACAATTAAGCAGGCTAATAAAACAATAAAACCTAATAAAATAATCATGAAACTTATCAATCCTTTCAAAACCATACATAATAATACAAATCAACTATATTATATGTTACTATTAAGAAAAATAATAGATAAAATAGTCCAAATTAATAAGTTATAATAATGATATTTTTTTATTTTTACTAAAAATAATATTATTTCTAGTATATATGGTTATATTTATTTAGTGCGCTCTAAATAAAACTAGCTTCTTTACAATTTAGTTTCACTTTTAAATCCTTAAAATATATTCTTTGTTGTCGTTTCAAATATAAACTTATAAATGGTTTAAATATTATTTTTTTAGAGATAACATTTTCAGTAAAATCCAGAATCGTTTTATCACCCTTTGAGAAGAATTTTCCAACCCACGTCCCCTTAATATTTTTGTTTTCTATCTCAAATATCCATGACTGGTATTTAATACATTCTGTAATCCTAAAATAAGTTTCGATTCCATTCTTAGCAATCTCTATAAAATTATGCTCATCTATAATTTTTACATCTTTTAAATCGCTTCTCCAGGAAAAATCTTTTAGATTCGTCACTGTATCCCACACAATTTCTATAGGACATAAAATAGTAACCTTCATATTAGAAGTTGTCATAATGATTACCTCATATATATTAAAAAGTACATAAGCGATAAACAGTCCAGAAACAACACATATTTATTAGAGGCATTTAATGTTATAATTCATACTCTGCCCTCAGCATTATCAAATACCGAGTACAAGGATAATGCTAATGCTTACTGCGTCACTTCGTTCCTAGTAAGCAAAGCTACTGCCTCAACGTGTGCCGTCATTGGAAACATGTCTACAGGTTGTACTTCTTTGAGTTCATAGCCGTAGTGTGTGAGGATTTCAATGTCTCGTGCCATGGTAGCTGGGTTACAGGATACGTAGACAATGCGTTTTGGTTCCATGCTAGCTGCAGAAGTTAGTACTTCTTCTTTACAGCCTGCGCGAATTGGATCGAATACGATAACGTCAGGTCGTACGCCTGCTTTATAGAGTTTTGGCATTTCTACGGCCGCATCGGCAACGATAAACTCTGTATTATCATAGCCATTGCGTCGTGCATTTTCACGAGCATTGATAATCGCTGGTTCTACGATTTCTATACCGATAACATGTTTTGCTTTATGCGCAAGGAATAATGAAATAGTACCCGTACCACAATACGCATCGATAACGATTTCGGTTCCTTTTAGGTCTGCATACGCTAGTGCTTGATCATAAAGCACCGTAGTTTGTTCAGGATTAACTTGGAAAAAGGAATGTGGAGATAAGGTAAACCGTAAATCTTTAATATGGTCTGTAATCGTTCCAGCCCCATAAAGAAGACTATTTTTAGGCCCTAATATAACATTTGTACGCTTCCCATTTACGTTATGAACAATGGTTTCTACTTGGGGAACTCGTTCAATTAATTTTTCTACCCACTTTTCTTGATGCGGCAAATGTTCTGTAGCGGTTACAAGGATAATCATCCATCCAGATTGTCCAATACGACCGATTACATGGCGTAATACACCTTTTCCCGTATGTTCATCATACGGTTCGATATCAAATTCTTTAGCAATTTGATAGCAAGCTTGAGCAATGCTATTATTGCCTTCAGATTGTATTGGACAATTCGTACCTTGTACGATATCGTGAGATCCCATCGCATAGAAACCCATTTGAATATCGCCTTTAGTCCCTCCTACAGGCATTTGCATCTTATTGCGATATGCCCAGGGATTTTTAGGTCCTAGAGTAGGTTTAACAAGATCTGGGTTTTGATGAGCAATGCGTTCGATAACGTCCTTCACCTTTTGTGTTTTTAGTGAAAGCTGGCCTTCATAGGTAATGTGTTGCAACTGACATCCACCACAAAAGCCATAGAGATCACAGCGCGGATCGATACGATTAGGAGCCATAGTGACAATTTCTAATAGTCGTCCTGTAGCATAAGTCTTTTTCACCATATTGATGGATATTTTAACGGTTTCTCCAGGTAAGGCAAAGGGAACAAAGACTGTAAACTCGTCTACACGACCTACACCTTCACCACTACTGCCGATACCATGAATAGTAACTAAGACCTCATCACCTAACTTAACTGGAGCATTGAATATAGCTTGTTGCTTCTTAGATAATGTACTAGTAACTGATTGACCTGTATTCACACAATTACCGTTTCTACGTTGTTGTTTAGATTTTTTCTTACTAGATGTACGACTTGTACCGTTCATTACGAGTCTCTTTTCTTCCAAATTTTAATCATGCCAGTTACGATAAGTACAAAGAATACAGTGCCAAATTTCACGAGTAATTCTTCACCTTGAATATATGGCATAAGAAGTGGATCTTCCACAATCATTTCACCAGCAACCCAACCTAATAAAGCACCACCAGCCCAAAGGATAATAGGGAACTTATTGATGATACGAGCAAATAGTGTAGAGCAGAACACAATGATTGGAACAGTAATCAACATACCAACAATAACAAGCTCTAAATGTCCTTTAGCGGCACCAACTACGCCAATTACATTATCGATACTCATCATCGCATCAGCCACAATGATTGTCCAAATAGCTCCCATTAAGGAATTCTTAGCTTCGATATGTGCATCTTCATCTCCACCTTTTAAGAGTTGAATGGCAATCCATACAAGTACAAGGCCACCACCTAAGTGAATAAGAGGTATTAAAGTAAGTGCTTCCACTAAAAGAGTAGCAAATAGAAGGCGCATTCCAATAGCCCCTACTGTACCCCAGATAACGGCTTTCTTTTGTAATTCTGGTGCCAATTTACCCGCTGCCATACCAATAACAACGGCATTATCTCCTGCCAATAAAATATCGATCAAAATAATTTTACTAATCGTTATCCACGTTGCAGCTTCTAAAAATTCCATTCTATACTTACCTCAATTCACTCAGCTGATTCTATAACTATCCCTTAACTATACCACAAATTCTCTATTTTCTCATCTAAAAGAAAGCTCTTAGACTACCACTGTTATTCTTAAGATTAGCCTATAAGGTTCTTTATAATAACTATACTTTTACGAAAAAAATATCTCTCCTCCTATGACTAGAAGAAGAGATATGTTACATTATTTCTTAAGTTTCTTTACTAACAAAGATGCCCCTACTACGAGAATAACAGCACCAATTTTAATGAGTAATGCATACGGTTCTACGGTATGTGAAATTAATTTATCTTCCACACTCATCGCTGCACCCACCCAGGCAAGGATACCGCCACCAACGTAAAGGATGATTGGAAAGCGTTCGATAACTTTTACAAATAAAGTACTACCATAAATGATAATAGGTACTGTAATAAGCATACCGACAGCAACTAATGTCATATTGCCACTAGCGGCACCAACTACACCAATAACATTATCAATACCCATAATTCCATCTGCAATAACAATGGTCATGATAGCAGCGCGCAAGTTATCTTTAGCCTCGATATTGTGCTCGCTATCATCATCAACAACAAGCTTATAACCGATCCATAAAAGAAGGATACCACCAACTAAACGAAGAGCAGGAATATTGTTCAATGCCTCTACAAATAGGAATGCCATAACAAGACGTAAAATAATAGCGCCAGCTGTGCCCCAGAAAATCGCCTTCTTCTGTAAATGTGCGGGTAGGTTGCGAGCCGCCATACCAATAACGATGGCATTATCACCAGCTAATAAAATATCAATAACGATGATTTGAAGCATCGCTAATAAGCCTTGTACAGTTAAGATGTCCAATGTATCCTCCTTAGAATAAAACAATAGTATATATATTATAATCGATATAGTAAAGTAGTGTAAAATTCAATTATCAACATATATATACGTTTTTATCATAATTCTTTCTTATTAAATAAGATAGTTTATATAAGGTCATTTCTCCCCTTACATAATCACAATATGGGCTCTATTTTTTTATAAATTTAATTCCTTTTCCCCTTAGGTTTTGGCTATTAAATTAAGCTACTTTATGGTATGGTATAGTATATCGTTACTAGGGAGGTTAGTATGTATCAAACATATTCTATACTGCAAAAATTATGGTTGTTTATAAAACTATTTACTCCAATGTGCATCACTCAATTTTCCCTGATTGGGGCGACCTTTATCGCCATCTTTTTAACGGGGCAATATAGTACGACTGATTTAGCTGGTGTTGCTACGGGATATAATTTGTGGCTCCTCTTCTATATCTTTGCACAAGGTACATTAATGGGTATCACACCAATTATTTCTCAACTATTAGGAGCTAAGAAAACAGATGATATCCCAATAATCTTTCATCAAGGCCTTTTCATCGGTACAGGACTAGCATTTTTAATTTTACTAATCGGTATATTCGGCTTACGCCCTTTATTGACATATTTAAATCTTGAGCCGGCTGCCACCGAGGTATGTATTAGTTATCTGAAAGCCTTTGCACTTGGTTTATTCCCATTACTCTGGGTAAATACCTTGCGTAACACTGTCGATTCTCACGGATTAACGCATTACTCCATGGCCATCGTCTTTACAAGCTTTGTGATTAACGTATTCTTAAATTATGCACTCATCTTTGGTCATTACGGTTTTCCTGAAATTGGTGGTGTTGGTGCTGGCTACGGTATTGCTGGTGCCTGTTGGACAAACTTAGTTCTATTTAGCTTAGTCATTCTATTGCATCCTAAGTTAAAAGGCTATCGCATCTATAAAGATTTCCATAGCCCGAATTTTCACTATATCCGTGAACAATTACAAGTTGGTATTCCCATAGGTTTTTCTATCTTTTTTGAAGCTAGTATCTTTAGTATTGCTGGGCTCTTAATGGTTCACTTTGGATCTGCTGTAGTAGCAGCTCATCAATCTGTCATTTCTTTTACTAATGTATTCTACTGCTTACCATTAAGTATCGCCATGTCCTCTACCATTGCCGTTGCTTATGAACTCGGTGCAGGACGAAAAAAGGAAGCCATCCAGTACTCTTATATTTCTCGTGTATTAGCTATCATTATAGCTGTTCTTATATGCGCCTTTACGTTCACCCATATGGATAATATTGCTGATTTATTCACCAACGATGATGAAGTATATGAGCTTATTTATCACTTCCTCGGGTATGGCGTATTTTTTGCAGCTATTGATGCCATAGGTACTCCATTACAAGGTATTCTAAGAGCCTACAAGGATGTAAAAATAGTTCTTTACATCTCGCTCATATCTTATTGGGGCGTATGTTTCCCAACAGCTTATACTCTTGCCAAAAATCCTAATTATGGACCATTTGGCGTATGGATTGGTTTGTTGGCTAGCGTAGTAGTTGCGGGTATATTATTTACACTTCGCACATACTACATACAACATTACAAACCTAGAACTATTGTAGAATAATAAAATCACCTATTGATTACGCTCAAGTGTAAGTAATCAATAGGTGATTTTTTTATTTTAGAGCCTCTTGTTTCTCTACTTTGGACATACGGAAGAAATTATATAGTGTTTCTGCCGTCTTATAATTCATAGATTCTACCTTTAAAAGTTCATCGATAGATGCCTCTTTCATGGCCTCTAAACTATTAAAGTGAGCCCATAAGGCCTTACGGCGTTTAGGCCCGATACCTTCAATATGATCAAGAATAGATTCAAGATTTCGCTTACCGCGCAACTTACGGTGATAGGTAATGGCAAAGCGATGCGCTTCATCACGAATTTGTTGAAGTAATTGAAGCTCCGGCGTGTGATGACTCAAAATGATACTTTCAGATTGTCCCTCTACAAAGACCTCTTCAATACGCTTAGCCAAGGAGATAACTGGCACATCTGTAACACCAACGGCACGGATTAACGGCAAGGCCGCATTGAGCTGACCTTTACCACCATCGATAATAATGAGGTCTGGCATAGGCCAATCTGTTTCATTACCATAACGTCGTTCCATAATTTCAGCCATCGATTTAAAATCATCAGGTTTGCCTTGTGTAGTTTTCAGTTTAAAGCGGCGATATTCTTTCTTCGCAGGCTTGCCACCTTCAAAAACAACCATAGAAGCCACCGTTTCAGTTCCTTGTGTATGAGATATATCAAAACACTCCATACGTTCGGGTAAACGTGGTAAGTCGAGAATCTCGGCTAGCTTCTTAACCGCCCCGCCAGTCTTATCGATTTGGTGCTGCCACTGACGACGACGTTCTTCAAGGAAAGTTTCCGCATTTTCATGAGCCATCTTGATCATATCCATCTTATAGCCACGTTGTGGCACAGATACATTTACGTGTTGACCTTTTAACTGTGTAAACCATTCCGTTAATAAGTCCCTATCTGTACTCTCCATAGGTAGTAACAACTCTTTAGGAATAAAGTTTGTATCTCCATAGTATTGCTTGATAAAGTCTGTCATAATGGTTTCTGAACTATCGCCATCATGTTGCACAAAGTAATTCTCACGGCCTAACAGACGACCACCGCGGATGAATAGCAACTGTACACAGGCCATCGATGTATCTACAGCCAATCCTAAGACGTCTAAGTCGCCACGTTGGGTAACCATGCGTTGCTTTTCTTGTATCTTTTCAATACTAGATAATTGATCTCGATACCGTGCCGCATCTTCAAAGCGCAAATCTTCTGCAGCAGCCTCCATCTTTGATTTAATTTCCTTTAGCAATGGTATAGGTTTACCTTCAAAAAGTTCTATGATTTCGTCAATATACTTCCGATAATCGGGTACCGATATTTTATTAAAACACGGCGCCTCGCAGTAATGCATATGATACTGTAAGCATGGGCGTTCTACCTTCATAGACTTACAGGTACGCAATGGATAGTACTGTCGTATTAATTTCAGTACCACATGAACAGATGTGACATCTGTAAAAGGGCCAAAGTACTTGGCTCCGTCCCGCTCTAAACGCCGCGTCATATATACGCGTGGGTAATCCTCTTGCACAGAGACTTTTACATATGGGTATGTCTTATCATCACGAAGTCTAATGTTATATTTCGGTTCATGCTCCTTGATAAGTGTATTCTCCAAGATGAGCGCTTCCATCTCCGTTTTTGTTTGAATGACTTCCACATCGACGGCACGTTTCATCATGGCCGTAACCTTTGGTGCGCGATTTGCATCGTTACGCACATAGGAACGCACACGATTTCGCAAGTTAATAGCCTTACCTACATAAATAATTCGGTTATATTGATCACGCCACAAATATACGCCTGGTGTAGTTGGCAAATGGCTAACCTTTTCCAGTAATTCTTTAGACGGCATATTTCCTCCTTTCCTTGTAGATTTTTAGATGTTTTATTTCTTATTTTTTGCAGCTTTCATAAATTTCTTAGTCTGTTCCAATACAGGACCTAAGAATTTCCCGGTATAGCTTTCTTTCACCTTAACAATTTCCTCAGGCGTACCAATTGCCACGATAGTGCCTCCGCGATTACCACCTTCAGGACCAAGATCAATAATGTGATCAGCCATCTTAATAACATCTAAATTATGTTCGATAACGACAACTGTATCGCCACCCTCTACGAGTTGTTGCAATACGTGTAATAACTTGCGAATATCCTCGGCGTGAAGACCTGTAGTAGGTTCATCTAGGATGTATAGCGTTTTACCTGTGCTGCGACGAGCTAATTCAGTAGCTAATTTAACGCGTTGTGCTTCACCACCAGATAATGTTGTAGCCGCCTGACCTAAACGAATATAGCCAAGACCTACCTCTTGCAAGGTAACCATTTTACGATTGATCTTCGGAATAGCGCTGAAGAACTCAACCGCATCATCTACCGTCATATCTAGTACATCTGCAATAGATTTACCTTTGTATTTAACCTCTAAGGTTTCTCGGTTATAACGGGCTCCCTTACAAACCTCACAAGGTACATACACATCTGGTAAGAAGTGCATTTCAATTTTAATGATACCGTCACCACGACAAGCTTCACAACGGCCACCTTTTACGTTAAAGCTAAAGCGCCCTTGTTTGTAACCGCGCATCTTTGCTTCCGGTGTTTGACTATATAGTTCGCGTATGGCATCAAATACACCTGTATATGTAGCTGGATTGGAACGAGGTGTACGTCCGATAGGGCTTTGATCAATATTGATGATTTTATCGATATGTTCAAGACCACGGATTTCTTTATGAGCCCCTACTTTGTGGTTAGAGCGATATAATTGATTAGCTAAACCTTTGTAGAGAATTTCATTAATCAAGGTAGACTTACCAGAACCGCTGACACCAGTAACAACATTAAACAAGCCAATAGGGAATTTTACATTTACATTTTGTAAATTGTTTTCCTTAGCACCGCGAATTTCAATGCAGTTCTTACCTGGTTTACGGCGTTCTTCCGGAAGAGCGATAAATTTACGACCACTCAAATACTGACCCGTAATAGAGTCTTTTACCTTCATAACTTCCTCAACAGAACCAGCGGCAATAATTTGACCGCCATGCTCACCTGCACCTGGACCAATGTCCACGAGATAGTCAGCCGCACGCATCGTATCTTCGTCGTGTTCTACAACGAGCAAGGTATTACCTAAGTCCCGCAATCCTTTTAAGGTATCGATGAGTCGATCATTATCTCGTTGATGTAGACCTATGGACGGTTCGTCTAGGATGTACAATACACCTACCAAACCAGAGCCGATCTGTGTAGCCAACCGAATACGCTGTGCTTCACCACCAGATAATGTGCCTGCACTACGGTTCATTGTTAGGTAATCGAGACCTACATTATTAAGGAAACCTAGACGAGCATTGATTTCCTTCAAAATTTGAGCGCCAATGACTTGTTCACGCTCTGTTAATTGTAGATGCCCAAAGAAATCTAATGCTTCCTTTATAGTTAATTGTGTGACCTCATTGATATTCTTATCCCCTACGGTAATAGCCAATACTTCAGGTTTTAGACGAGCACCATGACATGTAGTACACGGCTTAATGGACATAAACTTTTCAAATTCTTCACGCATAGAATCTGTAGAGGCTTCACTATGACGGCGCTTAACCATCGGTAAAATGCCTTCGTACTCAGTAAAGAATTCCTTTATTTCACCTCTCATATTTTCATAGGTGAAACTTACCTTATCCGTCGTACCGTACATCACCTTTTTCTGTAATGCTTTCGGCAATTCATCATAGGTGGAGTCTAAGGAATATCCATTAGCTTTTAATAGGCCTTCTACTTGACGCATAAACCAAGCATTAGGATTAGAGCTCAATGCTTGCACACAACCATCGGCAAAGCTAATGGATCCATCTGGAATAACGCGCTCCTCATCAACCTCCATAGTAGAACCAATCCCTAAACAGGATGGACACGCACCAAATGGACTATTAAATGAGAACATACGTGGTTCAATCTTAGGTAGCGAAACATGACAATCCGGGCACGCAAAATGTTGGCTATACATATGTTCAGGTCCATCTACCTCTTGAATCACAACGATGCCTTCCGCCCATTTTGATGCAGTCTCCATAGAGTCAGCCAACCGGGATTCAATGCCTTCTTTTACAACGAGGCGGTCAACAACGATATCGATGGAATGCTTCTTATTTTTCTCTAATACAATCTCTTCGTCCAAGGTACGCACTACACCATCTACGCGAGCACGAACAAAGCCTTCTTTGCGAAGTTGTTCAAATACCGATTTATGTTCTCCCTTTTTACCTTGAATCATAGGGGCTAGCACTAAAACCTTAGTACCTTCAGGAAAGCTCATTACATCATCTGTCATTTGTTGTATTGTTTGTTGTGTAATAGGCTTACCACACTCTGGGCAATGTGCATGACCCACGCGTGCAAATAAAAGACGTAAATAGTCGTAAATCTCCGTTACGGTACCAACCGTAGAGCGAGGGTTACGACTCGTCGTCTTTTGGTCGATAGAAATGGCTGGAGATAAACCTTCAATATAATCGACATCGGGTTTATCCATTTGTCCCAAGAATTGACGGGCATATGCAGACAGAGACTCAACATAACGACGTTGCCCTTCTGCGTAAATCGTATCAAATGCTAAGGATGATTTACCAGAGCCACTGAGTCCAGTCAAGACGATAAACTGATCACGTGGCAAGGATATATCAATATTTTTTAGGTTATGCTGACGCGCACCTTTTACAATCAATTGATCTTTCATTATCTTTCCTATTTAAAGAGATGATACCAAATGGCATCATCTCTCTGATTACTAACATGAAATAATATATGTATATTATCGCACATATAGTCTATATAATCTATGTGTTTTCTTACAATCTTTTAAAATTGTTCCTAAGATTTACTTTTTGAACCTGTCCGCTTTCTAGATTTGGTAGAAGCAGGCTTCTTCAACTTGCTATCTCCTGCACTATGCATATCGGACCATTGTTGACGTAATACGCCCAATTGATCACGTAACTTAGCAGCGGTTTCAAATTCAAGCTGCTTTGCGGCGGCCTTCATTTGACGATCTAGTTCTTCAATCTTATTGTACAATTCTTCCGGTGTTATATCTGCCACCTTAGGTGCTGATGTATCTTGAACATATGATTCGTGTCCATGGTCCATGCCCTCTGAGGATTTTTTTTGTTTTCCTTTTTTCGATGAAAGTCCCTTTCCATCGGTAACCATATCTTCTTCGATTTTCGTTAATTCGATTAGCTCTTTTACATCTTTAGATACAGATTTAGGCGTAATATTATGTTCAATATTATAAGCCTCTTGCACGGCACGACGACGGTCGGTTTCATCGATAGCCCGTTGCATAGAACCTGTTACACGATCTGCGTACATGATAACATGACCATTCACATTACGAGCCGCACGACCTATAGTTTGAATCATAGCCGTATCGGAACGCAAGAAACCTTCTTTATCCGCATCTAAGATAGCAACCAAAGAAACCTCTGGCATATCGAGACCTTCACGAAGCAAGTTGATACCAACTAATACATCGAATACGCCAGCCCGCAAATCACGAATGATTTCAGCCCGCTCAATAGTAACAATATCGGAATGAAGATAACGAACTCGTACGCCCATTTCCTTCAAGAATTCCGTTAAGTCCTCAGCCATCTTCTTCGTCAAGGTCGTAACGAGAACCCGTTCGTTCTTAGCAGCTCGTTTATGAATTTCTCCAAGCAAATCATCCATTTGCCCCTTAATAGGACGAATTTCTATAGATGGATCTAATAGGCCCGTAGGACGAATGATTTGCTCTGCAATATTCGTTTCTACTTCCATTTCGTATGGTCCAGGCGTTGCCGATACGTAAACAATTTGATTGATACGCTCTACAAATTCATCGAATTGAAGCGGTCTATTATCGAGTGCAGAAGGCAGCCGGAAACCGTATTCTATAAGAGATTCTTTACGGGCACGGTCACCATTGTACATAGCTCGAATTTGAGGCATCGTCACATGAGACTCGTCCACCATGATGAGGAAATCATCTGGGAAATAATCAATCAATGTAAACGGTGCTTCCCCAGCCTTGCGTTCAGACATATGACGTGAATAGTTTTCGATGCCCGAGCAATAGCCCATTTCTTGCATCATTTCTATATCATAACGGGTACGCTGTTCTAAGCGCTGAGCCTCCAATAGACGGTCAGCAGCTTTTAACTTCGCTAGCTGTTCATCTAGTTCGGCTTCTATACGCTCTACGGCAATATTCATCTTCTCTTTCGTCGTCACATAGTGAGATGCTGGATAGACAGCAACATGCTTTCGTTCCGCAATAACTTCACCCGTCAAGGAATCTACCTCTACGAGGCGGTCGATTTCATCACCAAAAAGCTCCACCCGAATGGCTCTTTCACTATAAGCGGCAGGGAAAATATCAATTGTATCCCCTTGTACACGGAAGGTACCGCGAATAAAGTTCATATCATTTCTCGTATATTGAATATCTACGAGTTTAGATAAGATTTCATCGCGCGACTTCGTTTGACCTAAGCGTAAGGACAATACGAGATCAGAATAGTCCTCAGGGTCACCTAAGCCATAAATACAGCTAACAGAGGCAACAATAATGACATCGCGGCGCTCAAAAAGACTCATCGTAGCACTATGTCGCAGTTTATCAATTTCATCATTAATAGACGCATCCTTCTCGATATAGGTATCACTAGAAGGAATATAGGCCTCCGGTTGATAAAAATCGTAGTAAGATACAAAATATTCTACCGCATTATTAGGGAAGAAACTTTTAAACTCGCTACATAATTGAGCAGCCAAGGTTTTATTGTGAGCAATGATCAAGGTCGGCTTTTGAACTGCCTCAATAACCTTGGCCATTGTAAAGGTCTTACCAGTACCAGTGGCACCGAGCAAAACTTGGGCCCATTCACCGCGTTCAATGCCTTCTGTTAAGGATTGAATCGCAGTAGGTTGGTCCCCTGTAGGCGCAAAGGGCGCCTCCACTTTAAATGGTTGGCCCCCCTCGTAATTATATGTACTATGCTTCATTACTGTTCATCCTGATGTTTACGGATGGCCTTCATCTCTTCATCCGTCAAACGACGACCTACATTTTCCGCTTGATTCAACGTATCCTCACCTTCTAAGACTTCGATGAGCATAGCAATAGAAAAGCGATCTAGTGTAGGTGTGGTCTTCTGGATCTCATCAGCCATCATCCAATCTGATTCAGTATAGTTATTAATACGTTCTGTAATTTCTTCCCAGTTTGAAAGTAGCAATCTCGTAATGGGGCGATATAGTTCAATACCGAAGTACTCGATTAAGCTAACTATCTTATTCATATTTTCTAGGCTAACATTACATTCATTTTTTTTATTTTCAGATTCTACATATTCAAGTAAGAATTCCCGGTTATATTTATTTGTCACCTTGAATCATTCCTTTATTAAATAATGCATTAGCAAATTCTTTTGCATTAAATGGACGCAAGTCATCCATACCTTCGCCAACGCCAATCCAGCGTACGGGTACGCCTAGTTCCTCTTTAATAGAGATAACTACGCCGCCTTTTGCCGTACCATCTAGTTTAGTTACAACAATACCATTTACTGGTACAGCTTGACCAAATAATTTAGCTTGACTTACTGCATTTTGACCCGTAGTACCATCTAAAACAAGCAATGTTTGATGCGGCGCACCTTCTACGTGGTTATTCGCTACGCGTCCCATCTTTTTAAGCTCTTCCATAAGGTTAACCTTAGTATGTAGACGACCAGCCGTATCTACGATAACGAGGTCTGCATTACGAGCTTTCGCAGCTTCCATTGCATCATATACAACGGCAGCAGGATCTGCACCTTCTTTATGTTTAACAATCGGCACACCAACGCGATCAGCCCAAATGGATAATTGGTCAGCTGCAGCAGCACGGAATGTATCACCTGCTACAATGATAACCTTTTTACCTTCTTTAGTATAATAATTGGCCAATTTAGCGATTGTCGTTGTTTTACCGACACCATTTACACCAACTACGAGGATAACCTCAGGATGATGCAAAGTAATTTCATCTTCTTGATCGATGAGCATTTCCGTGATGCGGTCTTCCATGAACGGCATTACATCGCCTGTATGATTGATGATACCTTCTGTTACACCACGACGAATTTCTTTCATCAAGTATTCTGTCGTCTTAGGGCCTAGATCACTAGTAAGCATAACTGCTTCTAAATCATCTAAAAAATCATCATCGATTTGCGCATAACCAATAACGATGCTTTCTACATTTTTTACAAAAGACTTACGAGTTTTTTCTAAACCGTCTTTAATTCTATCAAAGAATCCAAATGCCATTATGCTAGATCCTCCTTCACATCTTCAAATGCTACTGTTAATAATCGCGATACACCGCGTTCCACCATTGTTACCCCTTGAAGTACTTCGGCAGCTTCCATCGTCTTTTTACGGTGAGATACAACGATAAATTGTGTTTCTTTATTTACTCGATTTAAGTAGGAACTAAATCGTTCAACATTGGCTTCGTCAAGCGCCGCGTCAACTTCGTCAAGCACGCAGAACGGAGCTGGACGATAATCGAGGAATGAGAACAATAAAGCGATAACCGTAAGAGCACGTTCACCACCCGATAAAAGTGTCAATTGTTGACGCTTTTTCCCTGGTGGTTGAATATAGAAATCGATACCACCCGTCAAAATATTATCTGGATCAGTCAGTACAATTTGCGCAGTACCACCGCCAAACAATTGGCTGAATACCTCTTGGAATCTACGGCCTACCACATCCAATACATCGTATAGCTGTGTACTCATAGCCTTATCCATTTCGGCAATAACCGCCTGTAATTGCGTCTTTGCCGTATCTAAATCAGCTAATTGTGTGGTTAAGAAATCATAGCGTTCTTTAGTCTCTTCATATTCCTCAACGGCATTTGGATTGACTGGACCCAATTCGGCAATTTCGGCCATCAAACGAGCTTGCTCATCCTTCCAATCATTAACGGAACCTTCAATGCGAAGGGCTTGAGCATCTTCCAATGTAAAGCCTAGCTCTTGTAATTCTTCTATAAAGCGCTCACAATCCATGCGATGACGTGTAATTTTACCTTCCATATCAACAAGACGACCTTGCACCACTTTATAGCGTTGATTTAATCGGTCTTGCTCACTGAGGATAGATTCCATTTCCTCGCGCCCCGTAGATGTTTTATCATAGGCTTCATCGCGAAGAGCACGTAATCGTTCAACCTCAGCCGTAGCAGAGGCCAACTCTTGTTCTGCAACTTCCTGAGCCTTAGGTATTTCCTCTTCATAGCGTTGTGTAGTACTCACTAACAAATTACGAAGTGGTGTTAAGCGCTCAATAATACTAGAAATAGATTGATTACGCTGTTCACGTTGTGTTTCCCGTTCCTGAATCGTATGTCGTAAGGTATCACAAGTAAGGCGAGCTTTTGTAAAAGCTTCATACGCCTCTTGTTGCACCTTTTGCAACACAGTCAATCGATCCATCAACGCCCCTTGATTACCATCCACACCATGATTCTCTTGCAAGGAAGCTAATGCTGTTTCTTGATCTTTCAAGTTAGCCGTTGTAGTAGCCAAATCAATATCAATTTGTACTAAACGTTGCTCTTCTTCTGATAGAACACGTTTCTTACGATCTATCTGATGTTGTATATTTTGTACCTTTGTTTCGCTAGCCACATAGAGTAAGTTCGTATGTTGATAGCTTTCATCAAGGGCAACTCGTTCTTTCTCAGACTCTTCAACCCGTTTTTCAAGTCGTTCTAAGTTAGCAGTTAAAGATTGAATTTGTTCTTCAATTTGTACTAGCTCTTGTTCAAGGCTAGCAGCCTCTTCTTTGCGGCTCAATACAGAAGCACGCTTGCGCTTTGTGGCACCACCGGTTAACGAACCACCAGGTTGGAATTGTTCCCCTGTAAGGGTTACGATGCGCAATTGCTGATTGTATTTTTTCTGTAATCCAATGGCATCATCCATGGAGGATACTACCAAGGTGCGTCCCAACAAGTATTGGAAAATATGGGCGTACTTATTATCAAAGGAAATACAATCAACAGCAGTGCCTAATACACAGCTTTCATGTAAAGCCGGTGTATCATATGGTTTACCTTTTACTGAATCCATCGGCAAGAAGGTTACACGACCACCTTGGATAGATTTCAAATAGTTGACACCCTCCGCAGCAGCGCGAGCTGTAGTAGTTACAACGTGGTTAACACTACCGCCTAATGCCGTTTCGATAGCCGTAGTATATTTGTCCTCTACCGTAAAGAGCTCGCCAACAGCGCCCGTAATCTGTTCACGCCAAGAACCTTTACCATTGAGGATATTCTTAGTACCTTCTAAATAGCCTTCGTGCTGTTCCTCCCACTGTGCTAAGAGTTCTAAACGACCTTTTGCACGTTGTTCTTGAGTGCGCAGCTTTTGTAACTCCTTACGCTCTTCACGCGCTTTCATAGCCGCATTCTTAGCATCATCAACGAGGGCTTGTCGTTGAGCAGATAAGGCATTAAACTTTTGGCCTAGCTCTTCAAATTCAGAACGAGCGACTTGTAGTTCACTATCTACCTGTGCTATTTCAGATTCTAGAATAGCACATTGATTTTTGCTTTCTACCTTGCGAGCTTCTAAGCTCCGAATACTAGCCTTAGCCGTTTCAATAGCACTCACAACTTCTAATTGACGTTGCTCAAAAGCCTCTCGATCGGATTGCAAGGATTGGAACTTAGCTTGTTCTGCCCTTACATCTTCAACAGCCTTTTTGTAGGTCTCTTCTAATTCTTCTAAATTAGACTCTTTCTCTACTAATTGAGCACTTTCATCTTGAATCAATTGATTTAAGATGCGCAATTGTTGCTCCTCGCCCTTTTGCGTAGCCTCTAGCTCGCTAATGCGCATAGAAGTTTCATCTAATTCACGGCGCGCTGTTTTTAGTTGCTCTTCTAAGAGACGTAAATGGCCAGCTAAGCGTTCTTCATCACGTTGCTTTTCAGTATACTGAGCCTCCCACAACTTAAGCTGTTCCTGCTCTTTTGACGAGGACGATTGCAATTCGTGACGACGAGCCTCTAATTTAGACAATTCAGTTTGAAGCTCAATTTCTTCATCTTTAAAGGCAATATTATCATTTTCAAAACGCGTCAAAAGACGATCAGAGGTCTTATAATTGTGAAAGCCTAATGCCCCATCATAATCGCGCTTTGTGCGGCTTAAGGTCATATACTTTTTAGTCTTTTCCGCTTTTTCAGACAAAGGTCCTAATTGCTCTTCAATGGTAGCCATTACGTCTCGTACACGCTCCATATTACGGTCTGTGCTAGCAATACGACGCAACGCATCTTCTTTATTGATCTTAAAGCGAGAAATACCTGCTACATCTTCAAAAATCAATCTCCGTTCTTCAGGCTTAGAATTCAAGATAGCATCAATTCGATTTTGACCAATGATGGCCATAGAATCTCTACCAAGACCGGTATCTGCTAGTAAAAGATGTATGTCCTTTAAACGACAAGATCGCTTATTGACAAGAAACTCACTTTCACCAGTGCGGTATATACGGCGTGTAATGGCTACCTCAGCCATATCTATATCTAATTGTTGGTCACTATTGTCAAACACAAGTGTAACCTCAGCAGCGCTCATAGGTTTGCGCTTTTCCGTACCAGAGAAAATAATATCCTCTGCTTTTTGTCCGCGCAAATTACGCACATTGGATTCCCCTAAAACCCATTTCATTGCATCCGTAATATTACTTTTACCACTTCCGTTAGGACCAATAACGGCAGTCATTCCTGGTGAGAATTTTACAATCGTTTTATCCGCAAACGATTTAAAGCCCTTTAATTCCAACCGAAGTAATTGCATGACTGCCTCCTTTCTACCAACAACCCTAAATAATCATATCTTTTATTATAACACATATTGCAGGCCATCAATACAGCAACGAACGGTATTTCTCGTGCGTTCTTCACACCATTCAAATGCATACTGCGGATACTGAATCTGAAAGTATTTAACGTTTCGATTATTAAGGCCTCGCACCTTAGATGTTAAGCATCTCGGATAAGAAATAACAATATTATGCTTTACAGGAATACCATTAGTCCTAATATAATTTGTTCTATCATTATTAGTGTTATCTATACATCCACTATTATCAACATTAACTCTACTTAATTTTAAGCTTCCATAAGTAGCATCTTCAATTAAACTAAAACAATCATTACTTATTAAGTACTTAAACTGAGATACATGCTCATCAATACAACGTTCAATTCGCTGCTTATACTGTTCGTTCACAACCAGCTCTCCCATAGCGGGCTCATATGGACCTGCCACTAAGCTATTGCCGGAATCTAATTCTTCTGTACTTTGTAACCCCGTGCGAATGACTTCAATACCATGCTGTTCAAACCAATCTTTTAAAAATGAACAATACTGTATAGCTAGCTCAGTACTTAGTGGTTCATATTCTCCAGCTCTATACTGGTCGGCTAGCTCTGTATTTTCTATAACTAGTACGGGATAGATACGTACAAAATCAGGTCGTAATGCGGCTACTGCAATGGCCGTTTCTATTATGGTTTGCCATGTCTCTCCTTTTAGTCCTGGTAAAAGTTGAACCCCAACGGTCATATCACGATGTTTTAATCGTGTAACAGCCTCTACTACCTCTTGTGCCGTGTGCCCCCTCTTAGCATCGACTAAAATACCATCATTCATAGACTGCACACCAAGTTCTACAGTTTTTACTCCATAAGACTGTAATAATGTAATCGCTTCATCACCTACAGCATCAGGTCTTGTAGAGCAACGTATGCCATCAATGAGGCCCTGTTGAAGCATTTCATAGGCAGGCATTAATAATTTATGTTGTAAATCTTTAGTAATAGCCGTAAATGATCCACCATAAAAGGCAACCTCCCAAAACTTTTCATTCCGCTTTGTTCCTACATAGTCTTTGATTGTTTGTTGTATATATTCTGGAGTTAGGTGACTAATACCAGATTGGCCTGTAATACGAGATTGATTACAAAATGTACACACATAGGGACAACCTACGTGAGGTATAAAAAAGGGAATCATACCAAATGGTTTCATAGACACCTCCTCTTCTTATGTAAAAATTATTATTCATCTATTATTATATAGATTATTGTTCATCTATCATTATATAGATCATTATTCATCTACCATTATATAGATTATTACTCACATACTATATATTACTCACATACTATTATACAAAAAAAAGCGCCATTCGGCGCTTTTCTATTTATCAGCCATCAACTTTTCTAAAGTCAATTGAGCCGCATGTTGTTCTGCAATTTTTTTACTTTTACCAGAGCCGGCCTCATAAGTAACACCATTAATTTCAACCTCCATATGGAAGGTTTTAGCATGATCGGGACCACTTTCACTGAGCAAATGATAGACAATATGTTTATCCCCATCACGTTGCACATATTCTTGTAATAATGTCTTATAATCTTTGCCCCGCTTACCTTCTAAGGCTTGCATGATATAGGTAGTTAAATGCTTTAAAACAAAGGCCATAGCCGTTTGATAATCTGTAGAAATATAAATGGCACCGATGAGAGACTCAAAGGTATCCGCTAATATAGAGTTTCTATCGTTACCACCGGAAGCGCGTTCTCCATGACCGAGCAATAAATATTGTCCTAGTTGCAAAGAACGACTCACAGATGCTAAAGAATCCTCACACACTGTAGCGGCCTTAATTTTCGTTAAATTACCTTCAGCCATATCTGGATATGTCTTAAATAGGTATTCCCCAATAATAAGATCCAAAACAGCATCGCCTAAAAACTCTAATCGCTGATTGTGATGAATATGCTTTGATTTATGTTCATTCGCATAAGAAGTATGTGTAAAAGCACAATCTATAATGGATATATCTGACACAGGTATGTCTAAACGAGCAACAAGCTCATGAAGAGATTCTTCACGAGCTTGTGTTATCTTACTCTTATGCGTTTCGATAGTAACCATTAAGCTTCATAACGGCGAATGCAAAGTGTACCGTTATGACCACCAAAACCGAAAGAGTTAGAAAGTGCACATTTTACTTGAAGTTCACGTGCGCCTTCACGAACATAGTCCAGATCCAAACCTTCATCAGGATTGTCACAGTTAATTGTAGGGTGAACTTTACCAGTTTCAATCGCCATTGCCATTACGATAGTTTCAATAGCACCAGCAGCCCCCAATAAGTGACCTGTCATGGATTTAGTAGAGTTAACAGCGATATTTTTAGCGTGATCGCCGAACAATTCTTTAATAGCCAATGTTTCATTTTGGTCATTAAGGCCAGTAGATGTACCATGAGCATTGATGTAGTTAACGTCTTTAGGATCAATACCTGCATCTTTAATTGCTAATTCCATACATTTACGAGCTTGAACACCACCTGGAGCTGGTGCAGTGATATGGTAAGCATCACCATTGCTACCATAGCCCACAACTTCAGCATAGATATGCGCACCGCGTGCTTTTGCGTGTTCTAATTCTTCAAGAACTACGATACCAGCACCTTCACCCATTACGAAACCATCACGGTCACGGTCAAATGGACGGGACGCCTTTGTTGGCTCATCATTGCGTGTAGACATAGCTTTCATAGCCGCAAAACCAGCTACAGCAGCCGGAGATACCGCAGCCTCAGTACCACCAGCAAACATCACATCAGCATCTCCACGTTGGATGATACGGAATGCATCGCCAATCGCATTTGTACCAGAAGTACAAGCAGTTACGTCTGTAATAACTGGACCTTTAAGACCAAGGCGAATAGATACGCGTGCAGATGTCATATTTGCAATCATCATAGGTACTGCAAATGGACTTACACGGCCAGGACCTTTTTCGAATAATGTTTCATACACCTCATGGATAGAGTCAATGCCGCCTATACCTGTACCAACTACAGTACCACAGCGATCTAAATCTGCTTTATCTAAATCAAGATCAGCATCTTCACAAGCAAGAACAGCTGCACCGATAGCAAATTCTACAGAACGGTCCATACGACGAGCTTCTTTCTTGTCTACCCCATAGTTTGTAATATCAAAGTCTTTTACTTCACCCGCAATGCGTGTTGCATAGTCAGATGCGTCAAAGCGTGTAATCGGCCCAATACCAGATTGACCTGCCAATAACGCATTGTAGAAGTTCTCTTTACCGATACCTACAGGAGTCACTGCCCCTAAGCCAGTAATTACTACACGTTTTTCCAATTATTCCACCTCTTATAGCTATACAGCCCTTTAAATTAATCAATCTCTGCTACTTGCTGTTTTAATTGAGCAAAGATATCTTTAACTGGCATAATCCTATCGACTTTTCTCATATTATTGCCAGAGAACACCAACCCCGTTTCCACATCACCTTGTTGTGCGCGAGAAAGAGCGCGGATAATGCAGAATTTATGGGAACAATGTTTTAAACAGTTATCACACACCGTTGGAGGCGCTACAGTACCATCTAAAACAGATTCAGCAAATTTGTTTTTTATTGCTTGACCAGGCAAACCAACAGGACTTTGAATCAATACAATATCCTCAGGGTTTGTAGCTCGTACATACATTTTTTTCAATTCATCAGATGCATTACATTCATCAGAAGCAGCAAAACGGCTACCCATTTGAACACCACTAGCACCGATTTTTAACATTTCAACGATATCACGGCCATCTAGAACACCACCAGCAGCAATTACTGGAATGTTTTTTACCGCTGCTACAACTTCGGGAACGATTTCTCGAGCGGAACGATCCGTCCCCAAGTGTCCACCAGCTTCACAGCCTTCTACGATTACAGCTGCAGCACCTAAACCTTCAGAAATGCGAGCTAATTTTGCGGACGAAACAATTGGTACAATAGGAGTACCAGACTCTTTGCCCATTGCGAACATATCTCTTGAAAAACCAGCACCTGCTACTACAAGATCAATGCCTTCTTCGATGGCAGTCTTTACTAAGCCAGCAAATTGAGTTGCTGCTACCATCGCATTTATACCAATAATACCCGTAGGTGATAATTTTCTAGCTAATTGTATTTCGTATCGTAATTCATCGAAAGGCAAGCCAGATGCCGCAATAAGGCCAATACCACCTTCATTTGCAACGGCTGCTGCCAAGCGAGCTGTAGACAATCTAATCGCCATACCACCTTGAATAATAGGTACTTTGGCCACTAGATTCCCAATGCGAAGTTCAGGGAGCTTCACTATCAAATCCTCCTGTAAATAAAACCGGTTGGGAGGCCACTCGGCCTCCCGTTCGGTTGAATTGTTAGCTTTACAGCTTATTTAGCAGAATCAATATATTCTACTGTATCCTTAACGGTTTTAATTTTTTCTGCAACGTCGTCAGGGATTTCAACATTGAATTCTTCTTCAAATGCCATGATCAATTCAACGATATCTAAGGAGTCAGCGCCTAAGTCGTCGATGAATGTAGAATCAATGGTAACTTCAGCTTCATCAACGCCTAATTGTTCCACAACGATTGCTTTAACTTTATCGAAAGTGTTCATTAGTGGTTCACCTCCTTTCAAAGTGTATTTATATATAGTCTAATTTTACAACTACATTACCATGCCACCATCAACATTGATGACTTGACCCGTAATATAATTAGCAAAATCGCTAGCAAGGAATGTTGCTACTGTTGCTACTTCTTCGGCATCAGCCATACGGCCCAACGGAATTTGAGTAACCATAGCTTCTTTAACTTTTTCTGGTAATACATCGGTCATATCTGTATTGATAAAGCCTGGTGCAATAGCATTAACTGTAATACCACGGCTAGCCAATTCTTTAGCACAGGATTTAGTAAAACCAATTACGCCCGCTTTAGAAGCAGCATAGTTAGTTTGACCAGCATTACCTATAACACCAACAACAGATGTCATGTTGATAATATGACCAGAACGTTGTTTCATCATGATTTTAGATACTGCTTTAGTTACCAAGTAAACACCTTTTAGGTTGATATCGATAACAGCATCAAAATCTTCGTCTTTCATTCGCATTAACAAACCGTCACGCGTAATCCCCGCATTATTCACGAGAATATCAATGTGACCAAATTCTTTATGAGCTTCTTCCACCATGGAAGCAACTTCATCAGCATTTGCTACATTAGCTTTAATTTTAATGGCTTTACGGCCTAACGCTTGTACAGCTTCAACAGTTTCTTGCGCTGCACCTTCACTACCGCTATAGTTTACTACAACATCAGCACCAGATTGTGCTAAATTGATAGCTACAGCGCGACCAATGCCACGGGATGCGCCAGTTACAATGGCTACTTTACCCTCTAAATGCATTTTATCGAACCCCCTTCAAAAATTCAAGCGTTTTCTCTAAGGATGCAATGTCTTCAACATTGGCTAATTCCATATCTTTGTTAATCTTTTTAGTAAAACCTGTAAGTACTTTACCAGGCCCCACTTCAACAAAGCGAGTAACACCAAAGTTTACCATTTCAGCTACACAATCTTCCCATAAAACAGGGTTAGCGGCTTGAGTAACTAAGGACTTTTTAATGTCATTGGCATTAGTCAAAATCTTACCAGTAACATTTGCAACTACAGGAATTTGTGCATCACTCACTTGGATCTTATCCAATTCTTCCTTTAACCGAAGAGCTGCTGGTTCCATCAAACGGCTGTGGAATGGAGCACTCACCGGAAGCATTACTGCACGTTTCGCTCCTGCTTCTTTCATTTTTTCAGCTGCTGTTTCCACCGCTGCAGTTTCACCGGCAATAACGATTTGTCCAGGGCAATTGAAGTTAACTGCTTGTACAGAACCTACAGAAGCATTTACTTCTTCACAAATTTCTACAACTTGCTCACGAGGTAATGCCAAAATTGCCGCCATAGCGCCTTTACCCAATGGCACAGCTTCTTGCATATATTCACCGCGTTTATGAACTACATATACTGCGTCTTTAAAGTTCAATACACCGGCTGCTACTAGAGCACTATACTCACCAAGACTATGCCCGCCTACGATATCAGGCATAAAGCCTTGTTCTTTTAGGATTTCATAACAAGCTACGGATGCAGTCAAAATAGCTGGTTGTGTATTTGCTGTTTTAACAAGCTCTGTATCAGGACCTTCGAAGCATAATTTACTGATGGAATAACCCAGTGCTTCGTCAGCCTCTTCAAAACGTTGTTTTACAATAGGATACGCATTATACAAATCTTGTAACATGCCTACTTTTTGAGAACCTTGACCAGGAAAAACAAATGCCGTTTTCATTAGGGGCCTCCTTATTTACTAAGACCTTGAAGATTCTTAATCACTGTTTCAGCTTCAGTCATGATATCTTTAATGATAGTTTCACATGGTTTAACATCTGTTAACATACCAGAAATTTGACCGATCATTACAGAACCTTCTTTTACATTACCCTCAATAGCAGCTAAACGAAGTGTGCCAGCGCCTAATGCTTCCAATTCCTCTTTAGAACCACCACTAAATTCAAGGGATTTATATTTATGAGCTAACGCATTATCTATAATACGTACAGGATGACCTGTTGTTAAGCCAGTCATAACTGTAGCACGATCTTTTGCTTTCAATACAGCATTTTTATAATTTTCATGGGCAATACATTCTTCGGATAATACGAATCGTGTCCCCATTTGTACCGCTTTAGCACCTAATGCAAATGCCGCAGCCATACCACGACCATCTGCAATACCTCCAGCAGCAATAACTGGTACATCTACAGCATCAACTACTTGAGGAATTAATGCCATAGTTGTAATATCACCTACGTGACCACCAGACTCTGTACCTTCAGCAATAATTGCATCAATACCGCCACGTAATAAGCGCTTTGCAAGTAATACTGATGCAACTACAGGAATAACTTTTGTACCAATTTCTTTCAAAGCGGGAACATAAACACCAGGATTACCTGCACCTGTAGTGATAACAGGAACACGTTCTTCCACAACTACTTCCATAACCTCTTTTACAAATGGAGACATGAGCATAATATTACAGCCAAAAGGCTTGCTAGTGCGCTCTTTTAATTTATGGATTTCATTACGGAAAATATCAGGAGGCATATGACCAGCACCAATAATCCCAAGGCCACCAGCTTCAGAAACGGCTGCCGCTAATTCTGCAGTACCGAGCCAAGCCATACCACCTTGAAAGATTGGATACTCAATCTGCAATAAATCACAAATGTCAGTCTTAATCATCTTGATGTGTCCTCCTTAATACCATTTCAAGACCAGGCTTGCCCATGTTAGGCCTGCACCAAATCCTGCAAACGCAACATTATCACCGCGTTTGAAACGTCCCTCGCGATTAGCTTCATCAAGTGCAATCGCTACAGACGCGGCAGATGTATTACCATACTTATGTAAATTAACAAAAACTTTTTCCATCGGCAGATGTAAACGTTTGGCTGCCGAATCAATAATACGAATATTCGCTTGATGAGGAATGAAGTAATCTAATTCGTTTAACTCCATACTAGCGCGTTCTAAGGATTTTAAAACCGTACGCCCCATCGTTTTAACGGCAAATTTATATACTTCAGGGCCATCCATATGAATAAATGTTAAGCCCTCTTCTACGCGTTGATCATTTGCCACCACAGCAGTGCCGCCTGCAGGAATGCAAAGAGCTGATCCTCCAGTGCCATCGGCGCCCATGTCAATACCTTTAATGCCATAGCCTTCAGGTACTTCAGATACTACTGCAGCCCCAGCACCATCACCAAAGAGGATACATGTACCACGATCATTCCAGTTTACTCGACGGGAAAGAATTTCCGCCCCCACGACGAGTACTTTTTTATAAATACCAGAACTAATATAACTAGCGGCAGTAATCAATCCATATACAAACCCAGAGCATGCCGCTTGTAAATCATAGGCCGCAGCGTTTTTAGCGCCTAAGTTCGCTTGCAATACACAAGCTGCCGAAGGAATAATCATATCTGGTGTTAAGGTAGCAAAGATAATCATGTCGATTTCCTCTGCAGTGACATTAGCCATTTGCATAGCTTTTTTTGCTGCCTCTGTCGCCATATAGGATGTATTCATACCTTCCGGTGCAATGCGTCGTTCTTCTATACCCGTACGCTCTCTAATCCATTGATCATTGGTATCAACCATTTTTTCAAGATCAAAGTTTGTTACTACATTGTCAGGAAGGAAGCTCCCAGTACCAATGATTCCTACAGGTTTATTCATCATAGTCATACTTTAAGGCTCCTTCAATATCCATCGTTTCTCTTATGTGTTGAATAATTTTACGCTCTACTAAATCACTAGCAATTTCAATAGCAGTTTTTATTTCTTTTGCTTTAGAACTACCATGAGCAATCATGAATACCCCATTAACTCCTAAGAGCGGAGCACCACCATTTTCTGTGTGATCCAAACGTTTTGCCATCTTTTTCAAAGCTGGCTTTACAAGCATAGCTCCTATCTTGGCGAAAATACTTCCTGCCATGATGCTATCCTTTACTAATTGCGTAAGACCTGTTACTAAACCTTCCGCAAATTTAAGTACCACATTGCCTACGAAGCCATCACATACGACAACATCAACGGCACCTTTAGGAATATCGCGACCCTCAATATTTCCTTTAAAATTGATAGTCTTCATACCCTCCAAAATCGGATACGTCGCCAATACAACATCGTTCCCCTTTGTGGCCTCTTCACCAATATTTAACAATCCCACAGTAGGATTTTCTTTTCCTAATAAAAGCTTAGCGTATTCAGACCCCATTAAAGCACCTTGTACAAGATGTTTAGGTTTACTATTAGAATTTGCACCAGAGTCTAACATAACTGTTATACCACTTACCGTTGGCATTGGAGTTGCAATGACAGGGCGATCAATGCCCTTAATGCGACCGAGACCAAACAAAGCCGCTGCAACAGCAGCTCCCGTACTCCCCGGAGCAATTACAGCATCACAACGATTATCCCGAACCAACGAAGTAGCGACCACAACAGATGCATCTTTTTTCTTGCGCAATGCTTGACCTGGATGTTCATCCATGCCGATTACCTGGCTAGCATGATGTACAGAAATACGTGGATTCTTAGCTTCATTATTAGCTTCTAATATATCAAAAATTTGCTGCTCATCGCCGACGAGCACCACTTCAATGTGTTGATTTGCTCGTACGGCTTCAATGGATCCAAGTACAGTCTCCATTGGAGCAAAGTCGCCACCCATGGCGTCTATTGCAATTTTCATAATTTACACCCTATTCTCTACGGATTCCATAATAAATTTTGCGCGAAACACTTCTTTTATTTTATCTCTTATTATAACCCAAATAAAGAACTTATTACCTCGGCGACGAACAATTTCTGCTTTCGCTACCAAATTAGTACCAGATCCTACCGGGTTCTTATATTTTATATTTCCAACTTCCGCAGAGCAAACAGTCGTCCCCATAACCACTTTTGCAAGGGAATTTGCTTGAGCATATAAATACTGCGGTTCTACATATCCAAATTGATCTTCCATATCAGCCGTAGTACGCAACATAGATAATGCTTGGTGCCCCTCGGTGACATCAATCAATTCGCCAACCACTTCATATGATACATGTTCTGCCATTTCATGTGATTGACCTGTAGCCATAACACGAATGCGTTCACGCAATTCAGGAATACCCAATTCTAGTCGATCGAGACGAATTGTTGGCACACTTACACCAAAGTGTGTTGCCAATTCTTCATCAGTAAGAAATGGCGTAATATTCAGTTTTTCTTGTAACTGCTTCTGGCGCTCTTGCTTCTTTAACCGACTCATGGGACCACCTTTTATGACCTAGTATTAATATTACATCCTAAGTATATACAATAATTCCCTTATTGGCAAGACTTTTCATACATATAGTAAGATATTTTCATAGCATATACAAAATATAGTTGTTTTTTTATATTTTAGTATTATTGTTTATAAAAAATAAAAATGTGTCACCATCTTATAGAATAATCTTACTATAAAATAGTGACACTTGCTATTGATAACGAAACATATAAAAATATGAGTGTATATTTTGAAAGCATATAAAAAAGACGCCTACAAAGTAGGCGTCTCTCTCTGCTCACATATTAAGCATTAGCTACTACTTGTTCACCTTTATAGTGACCACATGTAGGGCAAACACGATGAGGCATCTTAGGTTCGTGGCATTGTGGACATGCTACATAACCAGGAGCTTCTAATTTCCAATTAGCACGACGACGATCGCGACGGCATTTAGACAATCTACGTTTAGGTACTGCCATTATCTGCACCTCCTTAGTACAATCATTAGGATAATCTATCATCTTTCTCATCAAGCAAAGCACGTAACTCTGCAAATCGAGGATCCACCACAAAGGATTCACAAGAACAAGGTGAAACATTTAAATTTGCTCCGCAATGAACGCACAATCCTTTGCAATCATCCTGACATAACACTTGAGAGGGCTCATTGATGATTAATGTATCCCTAATTAGTTCAGTTAAGTCAATTTCTTCTCCATCAAAAGAATTCACATCATCTGCAGCATCTCGACAATCACTAAAGATTTCCTCAAAGAAATCTTTTCGATAATGTTCTGTGGTATTTAAACAACGGGAACAATCATAATCGCCTTTAGACTGAATCGAACCTTGAACGATGTAATTTTGACCATCAAACCAAAACTCACCACTAATGGTTATATCATGACGGCTCCAAGGAAAAGCAGTTACGTCACCAAGCTCAGAGGCTGATATCGTATAGCTATAAGGAAATTTCTTTCCTATATGTTCTTTTGCTTGCTCTACTTGCAGTTTCATAATCTTACCTCGACTCATAATATTATAAACATGACATGGTGCTTTGTCAAATAAAAAAGACTATCTCAAGTGGACTCAAGATAGCCTTTTGGTAAGTCAATTACATTTTTTCGAATTGGTCTTTACCAACACCGCAAATTGGGCAAACATAATCAGCTGGTTGATCTTCGAATTTTACGCCTTCAACAGCTTCGTCATAAACCCAACCACATACTACGCATACATATTTTTCCATGTGTATTTCCTCCTTCACTTGAAAATTATTGTTTAATGTTTATCTTTAATTAATTCAGATACTCTATCTGTAATGTAGTATATCAAAGACATCGAAACTTTTCAATACTCATTTTCTTATTTTCTCATTTTTTATAATATTTAATAATCATAGATACTATGCGGTTTTCTACTACTTAACTCATTTGAAATATATTATCATTTAGTTTTTTTATCTTTAGACTACTGCTGAATATTTTATTTTAATCCAATAATTGGAAATTAATTTTGAAAGCATATTGTTTAAATAAATAACTATAATAACCTTATCTAAGGTGTACATAATTTTTATATTATACTATTATATAGAGAAGAGATTATGTGACTACATATAATCTCCAAATAATATTACGCTTAATCTCTTTAGTATATAAGTATATACTGATGAATATTCTTGACTTTATTAATACTCTAATTTTATATAAGAAAATAAAATCATTCTTATATAAAATTCTCGTATAAAGGTATAATAAAGTTTCAGTAAATTTAATTGTTATCATAGGAGGCTTTATGAGAACAGCGTTAACACAACTTTTACAAATCGAATACCCTATCATCCAAGGTGCTATGGCTTGGGTATCTGAACACAAACTAGTTGCTGCCGTAGCTAATGCAGGTGCTACAGGTGTAATTGCTCTTGGTGGTCGTGATGCAGAATGGACGCGCAACGAGATTCGTGCCTGTAAAGACTTAACGGATAAGCCTTTCGGAGTCAATCTCATGTTAATGGCTCCCAATAAAGACGAATTAGTGGATATTATCATTGAAGAAAAGCCTGCATTTGTAACACTTGGAGCAGGCAATCCTGTACCATATATTAAACCATTGCAAGATGCAGGCATTAAAGTTATCCCTGTTGTCCCATCTCTAAAACTTGCTAAACGCATTGAAGAAGCTGGTGCTGATGCAATTATTATTGAGGGTATGGAAGCTGGTGGACATATTGGTAGCCAAACAACCATGTCCTTGATGGAAAATATTTTACCTGAGATTTCCATCCCTGTTGTTGTAGCAGGCGCTATCGTAGATGGTCGTGGTATTGCAGCAGCATTGTTGATGGGTGCTGAGGGTGTACAAATGGGTTCCCGTTTTTTGTTAGCTGAAGAATGCCAAGCCCACATAAATATGAAAGAAGCAATTATTAAAGCCACAGATACAGACTCTGTTGTAACGGGTCTCCTCTCCGGTCACGGTGGAGTACGTAGCTTGAAAAACGAATTCACTACACGTTACTTAGCTGCCGAAACAGATGGTGTTACTACCCCTGAAGAACGTACCAAAATGTCCCAAGGCACTAACAAACGTGCTGCTATCGATGGTGATGTTGTAAATGGTGCTGTACAAGTTGGACAGGGTTTAAACCGACTTACTACTATTGAACCTGCTCACACTATAGTACAAACAGTAATGAATGAAGCTATCATGTCTATTCGTAAAGCACAACGTCTTATTGAAATCGTATAATTAATAAATTAGGAGTTCCTTATGTTACCATTTCACGGAAAATACCCAAAATTAGATCCTAAAAGTTGTGTTATGCCTGGTGCAGAACTTGCAGGTGATGTTGAACTAAAAGAATATGCTTCCATTTGGCAAAACTGCGCACTTCGCGGTGATGTAAATAAAATTGTAGTAGGTCGTTATTCTAATGTACAGGATAACTCTGTATTACACGTTGATGACGACAGGGCTTGTATTCTTGGAGATTATGTAACAATTGGCCATGGTGCAATAGTACACGCTAGTACCATCGAAGACAATGTATTAGTTGGAATGGGCGCTGTTGTATTAAGCGGTTGTCATATTGGCTCTGGCTCTATTATCGCTGCTGGTGCAGTCATAAAGGAGAACACTGTAATCCCACCTAATTCTTTAGTTGTTGGAATCCCAGCTCGCATAGCTCGTACAGATGAAACGCAAATCGAACGTATTCACAATCAAGCACTAAAATATAAACACTTGTGGACTGTAGAATATGGCATGCTTCCTGATGCGGGTGGCGAGGAATACGATAAGAACGCAAAAATCGTATAATCATATATACACTAAAAGCGGATAGTTGATTAGTTCAACTATCCGCTTCTTTTCTATATATTATATTTACTTTTATTAACTGCTATTTAGTGCTACTTAGTACTATTTAATTTTGATTGAATGATTTGCTCTACCATAAGAGCTGTCCCCATTGTTAAAGCTATAGGAAACAACATTTCTACAGAGAAACGAGATAATTCAAGCATAAATACACAAGATGTCATAGGCATTTTTTGTGCAAGGCCTAAGAATACTACGGCCCCCACAAAAGCAGACATTCCCAAAGATACTGGCGCTATAGCAATAGCCCATACGGTACCAAATACGATTCCCAAAGTACTGCCTAACATCATAGATGGTGTAATACGGCCACCATATGCACCAGCGGCCAAGGCAAGTAAAACAGCTACCCATTTAGATCCAAATAGACCCAATGCATATGTCCATGTGATATCGTTCGTAAAAGTCAACTCATTGCCTGCTTTACCATTCCCAAGAATTTCAGGAAAATACATAGCTAAAACACCAATTAGTGTAAATGCTACGATAGAAATAGGAATCATAACAGGACTACTACGATGAATGGCGGGTAGCTTACTTTGTGTAATATTAAATAAAACAACACCAATTGCAATAATAGCGCCTAAAACGATAGAAAACTCTACATAATGACTCCCCAAACTGGGTTGTGCCATTGTATATTGTATGACATCTCCTACACCAGCTTGTCGCGTCACAAATGTAGCCAAACCACAACATAAGAGGGCTGCACTCATAGCGCGTATATTCCAAGTAAGAAGCAAAGTTTCTAATGTAAAAATTGCCGCAGATAATGGTGAATTATAAACTGCAGCTAAACCAGCGCCTGCAGCACATGCAATTAATAATTGACGATCTTCTTGTTTTATATCAAAATGTTTAACTAAAAAGGTAGTAATACCAGCGCTAGCCTCACGTGGTGCAACTTCTCGACCTAATGGAGAACCAATACCTACCGTAATTATTTGCAGTGTTGCATGTAAAACAGTAGTAATTGGATTCATATCCATTTTACCAGAAACTGCCGTTTTTATATCTACAACGCCTTTACCATATCTGTGAATCAAAACCCAACCTACGCCACCTATCACGCCACAGACGATTAAGGGTATTAATCGTTCTATCGGTGATACTCGGGCCACAGCTGCACCAAAGCTCAGATGTTCAGCAGAGGAGTAATTATATACGAAATGTTGGATTCCATGTAATAAATGCGTATAGGAAGCCCCTACTAGCCCCGCTATAAAGCCAACTATAATAATGAGTCCTATAAATCGTTTATCATATATCATATTTACTCCATCGCTAATACAATTTCCCCAGCCGCTAATGTCTTTTTAACATCAATGATACGCTGATTTGAGGAACCTCTGAAGCGCAAAGCAGGGTCCTTAAGTTCATCTACAAAGCGGCCATCTACGAGAATGTCGATTTCTTGTAATAAAGCACTTCGCAACTCATCTTCTAAGATATCATCTATTTCATAGCCGGAATAGGCCCAAATCTTCTTTTCTGGCGCCGCTGCTCGAACAGCTCTCACCACCGGTAATAAGCCTTGTACATTTTGAAATGGCTCCCCACCTAATAATGTTAAACCTGAACATGTAGGATTCTTTACATAGGAAACCACTAAATCTGTCTCAGCTTGCGTCCATACCTTACCAGCATTAAAATCTTGGTATTCTTCGTTAAAACAATTATAACAACAATGTGTACAACCTGTTACAAATATAGATGTACGAATCCCTTCTCCATTGGCAATATCATATTGTCTTATTTGCCCATATCTCATCATAACCTCCATAGTAGTGCC
Organism: Veillonella sp. 6_1_27; assembly: GCF_000163735.1. NCBI lineage: Bacteria > Bacillati > Bacillota > Negativicutes > Veillonellales > Veillonellaceae > Veillonella > Veillonella sp. 6_1_27. The sequence continues at coordinate 98,048 of NZ_GG770215.1, read as the reverse complement.
TATCAACTTTGATCAACACTATATAGATATATTTCAATTTCCCATATATACAGTAAAAGCTGTGCCTAAGGCACAGCTTTTACCATTTAAAACTATCGTATTTAGAACTAAAATCATATCTATTAGCATACCCACATCATTAGATGTCTATGATAATTATATTAATCTATATAACAGTTTATCTTAATCTGCTTAATATACAGGATAATTATTAAAACTATAACTCTAATAATCTTAAATGTGCATTACACGATCTTTAATTTCCTTTGTGCGCCCTTCATTCCAGAAGTTTTCGCCAAGGTATCCACAAGTACGACGGATAACAGTTAATTTATCGCGATTTGTATTGTGGCAACGAGGGCATTCCCACTCGTTATGTTCATTTACCTTAATTTCTCCATCAAAGCCACATTCGTGACAATAGTCAGACTTGGTATTAAATTCAGCATAAGAAATATGATCATAAATATATTGAATCATAGTCAAAACAGCTGGAATATTATTAGTCATATTAGGAATTTCTGCATAGGAAATACAGCCACCTGTAGATTTCTTTTGGAACTCAGATTCAAAGGAGAACTTGTCAAATACATTAATCTCTTCTCGTACGCTTACATGATAACTATTAGTATAATAACCCTTATCCGTAATGTCCTCAATAATACCAAAACGAGCGCGATCCAAAGAAGAGAATCGATGGGTTAAACTTTCAGCAGGTGTACCATATAATGCGAACCCCATGTTATGTTTAACTCGCCATTCATCAACAGCTGTATTTAAGCGATCCATAATCTTCATCGCAAAAACGCGACCTTTCTCGCCTGTATTCGATTCACCGGTAATTAAACGAGTTGCTTCATAAATACCAATATATCCCAAGGAAATAGTCGCATAACCGCCAGTCAAGAATTTGGCAATTTTCTCGCCTTTTTTAAGTCTTGCGATAGCACCGTGTTGCCAATGGATTGGTGACACATCGCTCACTACGTCCTTAAGTAATTCATAACGAAGCATAAGCGCTTTTTCTGCCAACTCAAGTCGTTTATCTAAAATTTCAAAATATCGTTCTTCACTACCGCGGGCTAGAATACCAATTTGAGGTAAGTTTAAACTTACTACACCAATGTTAAAACGTCCATCAAACTTGTATTCACCATTTTCATCCTTCCAAGGAGATAAGAAGGATCGACAGCCCATAGGACTAAAGACATTACCTGAGTAGTTTTCCTTCATTTTTTTTGCAGAAATATAGTCAGGGTACATGCGCTTAGCCGTACATTGTGCTGCCAATTCAGTTAAGTAATAGTATGGACTATCTGGTGTTACATTATGCTCATCAAGAACATAAATCAACTTAGGAAAGGCTGGTGTAATATATACATCGGCTTCGTTTTTTACACCTTTAATACGTTGGCGCAAAATTTCTTCTGTAATAAGAGCCGCTTCCTTCGCGTATTCATAGTCTGGTTGGAAATACATAAATAATGTAACAAATGGAGATTGACCATTTGTGGTCATCAATGTATTGATTTGGTATTGAATAGTTTGGATACCATCTTTAACCTCTTTACGCGTACGTTTCCACGCTATTTCACGAGCCTTTTCCATATTAGGCTCCATGCCATAAATCTCAACTTGCTCTTCAATAACATTATTGAGGATTTTTTCATAAGATTTACGTACAAATGGTGCCAAAATACGGTCAATACCATTAATACTTTGACCACCATATTGACCAGATGCTACTTGTGCAATGATTTGTGTTGTTACAGTACAAGCAACTTGGAAAGACTTAGGTGTATCGATTTTTTTACCATTAATTACTGTGCCATTTGTAAGCATATCTTCCAAATTAATCAAGCAACAGTTAAACATAGGTTGAATAATATAATCCATATCATGGAAGTGGATAGCTCCACTATCATGGGCTTCCAAAATATCGGTAGGAATCAATTTACGACGAGCAATATCCTTAGATACTTCACCAGCAATTAAATCCCGTTGGGTAGATACAATAGCAGCATCCTTATTAGAATTTTCATCAAGAACACTGATATTACTACGATCTAATAAACCAATTACATCATCATCAGTTGTATTTTGACGGCGTTTAAAAGCTTGAACAGCTTTGTAACCTTCATAGGCACGTGCCGTTGCAGGATTATGATACTCAATCAACTTATAATACACTTGATCTTCAATAGCATAAATTGTCATGTCTTTTTGAAGCTTAGTAGCATATTCCTCAATTTCATTTGCAATACGCTGTGCCAAGCCCTCTTCGTACAACCCAGTACTACTATGTTCAGCTTTTTCAATAGCCAAAGCAATCTTGTTTTTGTCGAATGGTACCTTCGTGCCATCACGCTTAATGACCTGCAACATATTGGCAACCTCCCCATCTTGTTACTGCCAAAATATATGTTAAGAAGTATAAAAAGTATGTCTAATCACACTTTTTATAAATTTATATGTAAAAATGTAAAGAATTATTAGAAACCCCCTCTATTTTTACCGCCTTCTCAGTATACTATATATGGTGGTTGTTTTCAACCCTAAATACAATATAAAGTAAAAATAGGTCCCTTTATCTATGCCAATATGACATGGATAAAAGAACCTATATAAATTATAATGCAAAGCCAAATAGACGAGTTAAGAAATTACCCTTTTTCCCCACCCAACTAGATGGGACAGAAGGATAAAATGTGCGATTAGCTAAGAGGTCGCGTTCATTAAGATGGATATTTGGCAACAAATCTTTTTTATACGTATTGTCTAATTCAGAAATTGCTTCCACATAACCTTGGTACGTCTCAACATCACAGCCATCGCTGTAACCAGTACCAAAGAAATGAATTAAACCATTTCGATATAATTCAATGGCCCTATCATAGTTAGCGTTACCATGATCAAAAGATGCCATATTACATTGAATCAAAATACCTCTATCAACCCATGCTAGTAATTGTTCAGGTTTAGTAAATAATTGTCCATAAGTTTCTACTTCACTAATAATAGGTACAAGCCCCATATCTAGTAGACTTAATAACCACGCATTAATATGATGCACTTTGCTATTTTGTGGAAGAGCAACTAATATAAAATGGCTATCTCCCAACGTATATTGATTGCGATGAGAAGCTATATATGCAACCATTTCATCACAAAGCATTACGCGAGCTCCACTGTGAATAGTTATATCTACTTGTTGCTCCTTAACCATAACTTTTACTTTATTAACTAAAGAGTTTATAGCATTCCATGTGTTCAGATCCATAGATACTGTTACATCAGGCGTACTAAAAATATCTGTAATACCTTGTTCAGACAAGGACTTAATCATTTTTACTGATTCTGCCATTGTTTGAGGCCCTTGTGGGCCTAACACAGCTGGCAAAATGCAACCATGTAAATCAACCACGCGACTCATAATCTTTCCCTTCTACTTTCGATTTTCTTTTCAAAATCGACCTCTTTTATAAAGTTCATGTTCTTCTCATTTAAGTTTATAATTCATTTTACATTCACGATTATAACAAGGGACCGGTCGCTTGTATAGTGGTTTTTCTATAAAAATAAATAAATTATTATATGTTCATTTAATACAATTTTTTATATATTCATTTATCCTTCATAAAATATGACCCATAATTTCTACAATTATGAGTCATATTTTACACATTATTATATTAATAATTATTTAATTTTTAAATGTACTTTTATCTTTTATCATGACTAATATAATAAGTTAATTTCACTACCGATATACCGATGATTATACCAACTGTATCAATCAGTACATCAGACAGTTGAGAGCTGCGTCCTAGAGAAAATAATTGTATAAATTCATCTAGACTAGCTATTACTATACCCACTACTATTGTTTTTACTACTGTGCCATATTCAATATAGCGGCGTAGAACTACATATAAAACACCACCAAGGATTGTGAACTCTGTAAGGTGGGCTAATTTTCGAATAATCCTATTTAAGGCCCATATATTTCCGTAAAAGCCTAATTTATTAGCTATAGGGGCAATCCACTTTGCAAAAATAAGACTAAACCCATCAGAGGTTCCTCCATTTTGCAAGGAATTATCCCATATAAAAAACACAATTAGACATAACACAATATATAGTATCCAACGTTTCATACTACTCTCCTAAACGCCACAATACATATAGCTGTATTAATCTCTATCAAAAATATCTCGTGTATAAACTTTATCTTTTACACCTTCTAAGCTACTATCCCAGCGATTAGCTACAATGACATCACTAATACGCTTAAAATCTTCAAAATTACGTATAACTGGCGAATTAAAGAAATCTTCTGCATCTAGTGTAGGTTCATATACTACCACAGCAATCCCTTTCGCCTTAATACGTTTCATAACACCTTGAATGGCTGATGCTCTAAAATTATCAGAGTTCATCTTCATGGTCAAGCGATAGATACCAACAATTTTCGGATTTTTAGCAATAATAGTATCTGCCACATGATCTTTACGTGTTCTATTCGCATCGACAATGGCAGAAATTAAGTTTTGTGGTACATCATTATAGTTAGCTAATAATTGCTTTGTATCTTTTGGCAAGCAATAACCACCATAACCAAAGGAAGGATTATTATAAAAATCTCCAATACGAGGATCTAAACAAACCCCCTTGATGATTTGACTTGTGCTAAGGCCACGTACTTCAGCATAGGAGTCTAACTCATTGAAATACGCTACACGTAATGCTAAATACGTATTAGCAAACAATTTAATTGCTTCCGCTTCCGTAGAATCAGTATATAATTGTGGAATATTTTCTTTAATAGCACCTTCCGCTAGTAATTGGCCAAAACGACGTGCTCTGTCAGAATCCTCGCCCACAACAATACGGGATGGATGTAAATTATCGTATAAGGCTTTACCTTCACGCAAGAATTCTGGCGAGAAAATTAAATTCTCCGTATTAAATTCTTTACGCATTTGTACCGTATAGCCCACCGGTACAGTTGATTTAATAATCATTACTGCATCAGGATTAATCTCTAGCACAGTTTTAATGACTTGTTCAACAGAAGATGTATCGAAAAAGTTTTTTTGAGGATCATAATTTGTAGGTGTCGAAATGATAACATAATCTGCACTGTTAAAAGCTTCTACTGGGTCAAGTGTAGCTTTGAAGTTTAACTCCTTAGTAGCTAAATACTCTTGCAATTCAGCATCTACAATAGGTGTCTCTTTGCGATTTAACATATCTACTTTTTCTGGGATGATATCGAGGGCCACCACTTCATTGTGTTGAGCTAACAACACACCATTGGAAAGGCCTACATAGCCTGTACCAGCAATTGCAATTTTCATTTATTTGCCCTCCATCATATAGAAATCTTTATACCATATGGCAAAACGCTTTAACCCTTCTCGTAAGGTTGTATTAGGTTTAAAGCCAAAATCTGCTTCTAACGCACTTGTATCAGCATATGTAACAGGCACATCCCCTGGTTGCATGGGTACTAATTCTTTATGCTCCTCAAAATTATAATCTTCTGACAATACGCCAGCAGAAACCAATTCCTCTGAAAGAATGCGCACAAAATCAAGTAAATTTTCTGGGTTGCTATTGCCGATATTATAAATAGCGTACGGTGGAACCGGCAAGCCATCCGCACCATTGCGACGCTCTGGTGCAGTAGACATAACCTTAGAAACGCCTTCTACGATATCATCGATATAGGTGAAATCACGCTTACAATTGCCGTAGTTAAAAATTTTAATTGTCCCACCATTACGTAATGTATTTGTAAAACCAAAGTATGCCATATCTGGACGACCTGCAGGGCCGTATACAGTGAAGAAACGAAGCCCTGTGCTAGGGATGTTATATAATTTAGCATACGAATAAGCCAATAACTCATTTGACTTTTTTGTAGCTGCATAAAGAGATACAGGATTATCTACTTTATCATCTGTAGAGTATGGGATTTGTTTATTTGCACCATATACAGAAGAAGATGATGCATACACTAAATGCTCTACACCTCTTTCACCATCGTCATAAGAATGACGACAAGCTTCTAGAATGTTATAAAATCCAATAATATTAGACTCGATATAGGCGTCGGGGTTAGTAATAGAGTAACGAACCCCTGCTTGAGCTGCTAGATTCACTACAACTCGTGGTTTATAGATAGCAAAAATTTCATCAACAAAGGACTTATCTGCAATATTCCCTTTTTTAAAAATCCATATATTCTTATTATCTTTGCTAAGTTCATCAATCTGTTGCAATCGATACTCTTTCAATGCTACATCATAGTAATCATTAACAGAATCTATGCCAATAATTTGAGTCCCTTCTGCTTCAGATAGTAAGGACATAACTAGATTAGCCCCTACAAATCCAGCGGCACCCGTTACAAGGATTACCGTATTGTTTAAATCTATATTTTTTGAAAGCATATGTACTCCTTTCATAGTTCTGTTAATTATGTCGTTTTACTTTACTTAAGACTTTTTTATAGCCAGAAGCAATAATTATGCGCTCAGATGGAATGACGTATAAAATAGCCACATATAATACAACACATAAAAGCATACAGACGACGGTCCACCATACTGCATCATAGAGATGTAAAATACTATAGGCAATTAACCCAACTATAGATGCTGTAATGAGATATACACTGATATTAGATATTATGCGAAATGCACTCATATTGACAAATAAAGCCAGTAGCAACATAGAAGCCGCTAGCATTTCCATTCTTACTAATGATCGAGCATATACAAAGGTACTGAAATCATATTGAATACAAATATAGATAACTGGTATTAAAACTACTAGATGTAATATTTGAGTCCAAAATGATAGATTAGGCATCCCTTTTGCACGAAATATTTCGGAAATCAAATTAGCTGTTACAGTCATAATAGCCGAACTCAATGCCCAGGAACCTAATACAATGCCTGCTAACGTCCATTGTGGCCCTAGTAAAAGCTGAACAACAAAGTCTTGAAATACAAATAAGCCTACACCTAGAGGTACCAAAAATAGAGCCATATAGCGTTGGAATGTAAAGAATGTATTCGAAAAGGCCTGTTGATTATTTTGCACACGACTTAAAGCCGCGAATAATACAGGAGCCAAAGATGCTGTAGCCATAGCCATTACAGTCGTAACAATAGCCATTGGCATCTTATATATACCCAAATAATAAGCATCTAAAAAACGGCTAATAATGAATGTATCCACCCAAGCAGTGAGCCATATAGAAAATGCTTCAGCTAAAGACCATGCACTATAGTTAAACATATTCATAAAGACGCGACTACTAAAAAACAGATGAATTTGATTCTTCCGACTCTTTAATAATGCCAACGCCGTAAATAGCTGAGACCCTAGCATACCAGCAATTAAAGACCAATAATCGTACCCCATAAGTGCCATTGGTATAGATATCAATATAGGTGTAAGAATTGTTATGAGCCTAATATTTAAAAGAAACTTGAAATTAAAATCTCTTCGATACAATGCCATTTGGACACTACTAAAAGCAGATAAAGGAATCATAGCGCCCATCACGGCTAAAGGTATCCCTAAGCCATCATTACCTACTAATACGGCCAATTCATCACGACCGATTATGATAGCGCCCCATAAAACTAGAGAAAACACTAGGTTGGCAATAAAGGCCACATCTGTGGCCTCTTGCTTATCTTGGGTACTTTCAAACTCATGCTGAACAAGAAATTTTTGAAAACCCGCATCAGCAAGCATTTCCGCAAAAGATATAACCATCATAATCGTCGCCAATATGCCGAATGCAGTCGGTGCTAACATATGAGCCAATATTATATTTGTCAGTGGTGTGATAAGCTTTGCCAAAACCTCTGTAATAACAGACCATTTAGCAGCAGCTACGATTTTAGTATCCATTATTTCTTATTGATATTCTTAATGCCTCTCAAGAATAGTTCATGATGAGCTTCACATTCCAAATAATTTTGTATTGCTAAATAACTCGTTTTGCCCAAAATAAGTTCTACCAATTTTCGGCCCAATAAAGCATTAATAGTGCGTACAATAAATGATCTACCTAAAAACTCACGCAAATAACGTTTTACATGTGTATCAGCAAAGGCCTTATAAGCTTGAGTCACAAAGTGAGGGTCTTTAATTTCTTCACTACGTTTTCTATAAGCCTCTAATGTTTCTGTAGCTTCAACTTCTGTGGCTAATCGTGTACCATTATCAGTTCTACGAATAGGCAATTCAGACACCACAAAATTATCCTTAGTTACGTCTATAGTAACTAGTATTGCATCTTTCACAAATTCCTGATGATTTACATAAAAGTCAGAATTAAAAATAAAGTTTCCCTGTCCATAAATGATAGTGCCCCCCTGGTAATCTTCGCGAGACCCTACACAATGATTATGTTGACAGATAACGAGATTCGCTCCACTATCGACAAATTTACGGCAATATCTCTGTAGCATAGGAGATGGATAGCGATAGAATTCCTTGCCGCCGTGATATAGAACGATGACGTAGTCGCATTGTGCCTTTAAAACTTTCACTTCGTCAAAGCTTTCTAGCACATCAAAAGGATTAGCCCCCATTGTATGACAAGTAGCCATAGTAAACTCGTTCTCTGTACAAAGATAGAATCCAATACGTATATCATCTTTTTCAAAGATAAATGGCTTCTTAGCCTCTTTCAAATTAGTTCCAGCTCCAGCATGAGCAATCTTATGCTGCTTCAGCAAATTTAATGTTGTCGTCAACCCTTCCACTCCTTGATCTAAGGAGTGGTTATTAGCTAGTGTTAAAAATAACGGCTCTAACGCCTTATATCCATTAATTGTTTTTGTTGGCGCAATTAAATTATTACCAAATTTTACGATGGGTGTCTCTATATCAGTAAGAGGAACCTCTAAATTGAAAACATTTAAATCCGATTGCTTCAAAATTTCATAAAGCTCTTTTCCTACAAAAGCTTCTCCATTACCGTTTTCAAATAATGTTTTATTAATATCCGTAGGAACTAAATCAGCCCCGATGTACATTCTCAAGATGTAACCACTCTCCTAATTCATAATCCTTTGACATAGGACGAAATCTTTCAAATCCAGCACCAGGGAAAAATGTTAATTCTCCAATAAATAGATGCCCTTTAATTTCATAAAAATCAACACGCAAAAATGGACACCCTTTGCTAAGCTCTATCGCAACCTGTTGCATTTCACCATATGTATCTGGCTTTGGAAACTCTGTAGGTAACGGTGGATAATGTCCAAAATGGATTCCCATAAGATTCCAATCGATATCATAGAAGTTCATACGCGTTCCTGTTTTAGAAAAACGATTAGAACATACTACTGTTAACTTTGGTTCACCATGAAAACAATACATCTTATAATCTAATATGTCATTGCTACCTAACTCCGACAAATATTCCTCTCCGATAATACGTCGAGGAACATTCTTATAAGGCCACTCTCTAGCAATACGTGAATAATCCCGTTTTAAGAATGTTCTTAATTTAGCTTTTGCTGCTTCCCAATCAAGTGTTGATTTATCTTTACAAATAACGATGCCTCCACTATCATGTGTACATTTCAAAACGAATTGATTAGGCAATCTATCAAGATCAATATCATCTACAGAGTTCCATACGGAAATCGTAGGTATTATATACTGATTACCTACACGTTGAGCAATAAAATGTTTAGCTTCATGTTTATCAACCATCACTGTTTGTATTGGGTCTCTAAAATTAACCTTAAGCCATTGCAACTTTTCGCTGAAAGTTTTTGGATTTTCTAGATCTAAAGGGTATCCCATATACTTAGGAAATACCTTCTTCAAAAAGTCTTCATCAGACAAAGAGTCATAATAACCCGATTTAATTAATATCCTCGTACGATAGTAAGGTTTTGTTAGAAAGGACATGCCAACATTACACAATTTTCTGAACTTCATGTTTTCGTCCTTTCCGAAGCAGTTGCACCTCTAAATAAAACAACATCATATAAAAATAAGTGCTCTTACTTTCATAAGAAACCATACCCATATCCATAACAATCTGTGAAAGGAATAGAATGAGTACCATTATATATTCATTACTATGGATATCACGATAGCGAATTAAATTATAAGCTACATAGAGATACATTGAATAATAGGCTAGTAAACCAATGACACCCGTGCCAGCTAATAACTCAATATAATTGTTATGCAAGTAATAATTATCTTTGCCATATACGAAAAAAGTATATACAGATGGATTATTGATACCTACACCAGTTATGGGAGATTGATAAAATAAGTCCCATCCAATATCTACCAAAGCTAACCGAATAATAGTGGATGAGTCCCCCCCTGTGCCTGTAAAGGCTTCTACCATGTTAGACATTCGGTCTAATACTTCAGAAAACATCGGCAATTGCAATACCGCAATACCTATAATGGTAAGACCTAATAAGGAACCAATAACTTTTACAATAGAATTGACCGCATTAGTACTACGAAAACTTTTAAAAATAAAGAGTAATACTGTACCAACACCGACAAAGACTAAGGCCTTACGACTACCTGTAGCCGCTAAAATACCAAGTGTTGGTAATGCAATAATATGCCACCAACGAGGACGGTCATATAGCATATAATACAAGGTCATAACAATAGCATTGGCCCCCAATAACCCTACCGTATTCGCATTCAATGCATCATTAGCAATACGTGCTGAGGATGATAAAACAGTAATAAAATAATCTAAACCGTAGAAATAAACAGTATAGAAACAAACTATATAGCCTGTCCACATGCCAATCTTTAATAATGTATCCACCGATTTCTTATCTTGATAACACATGTATAAAATGATGAGCATAAAGAATATCTTGACCATATCAAAACTTCGGCTCATAGCTACGGAAACATCTGTGGCATTAATCGCACTTAGATAACAAGCACCAATAAAAAGTAACATATAAGCATGCATCCAATTAAACCGCAGTTTTATAACACCCTGTTCTCGTATAAGATAAAAAATGATGAGACCAAATAAGCATACAAATAATACATACGCACCATAGTTCGCTTCGCCAAGGGCAAAGGAAATGGTCAACGACAACACTAAAAAGATTAGAGTTATGAACCATATCATGCAATCAGCAAGAGCCGTAATATTTAACTTCAATGGTTCTCCTCCTTACAACTCATAAAACTTCTAACCAACGTTTTGCGATTTTCCATAATGGAAATTCATCGCGTACTTTGATGGCATTCTGTGAAAGTTTAGCCGCTAGTGCAGGATCTTTTAATATACTGCGCATAGCTTCATACATAGCCTGCGTATCACCTACAGGCACAAGGATACCATTCTCTCCACTTTTAATTACCATACGAGCACCGCCTACAGGACAGTCTGTAACTACTGCCGGCAGACCCATGCCCAATGCTTCCAACATAGAATTTGAAATGCCTTCAAAATCAGAAGATGATACAAACATGGAACAAGGGGCTACCTTTTCTAAAATATTACTAGCAAATCCAGGCAATAAAACGCGATTCTCTAAATTAAGAGACTTAATTTGAGCTCGTAGTTCATCCTCTAATACACCTTGACCATAAATGACAAGTTTATATTCTGGAAACTCATCTGCCAACATACTAAAGGCATTGATCATCATAGGCAAATTCTTTTGCGGATGCAAACGACAAGCTGTAACGATTGTCTTTTCTCGTTCCCCTTCTATGGGTGACGGCAATTTACCATTAATAGGATTGGGGATAATAACACCGCGATTTTGGACAGATTTTGGGAAATAAGAACGAGCATCTTCCGTTTGAAATACTAGTGCATCTGCAAATCGAAAAGCAAAATTGCGCAACGCTTGTTGATGCCACCCAATAGGTACCATACGCGGGTTATTGCGTTCAGAAAAAACAATGCGATTTTTTATAAACCAAGAACTAATCGATAAGATAAAACTCGATGCAGACAAAAAAGATAAGCATGTCGCATTTGGCCTAGTCTTTAAAATTTTGATTAGTTCTTTTATTTCTTGCATAAAGCGAATGACTTTATTAGAGCTTGTAGTATGAATTTCGATTTGTTCAATACCTTCCTCTAACGCATATTCATTACCATATCGATTAGGGCTTGTTTGGATAACTGTAATATGATGACCATCATGTACCCACTGACGAGCCAACTCTGTTAAGATTCGTTCAGCCCCATCGTTACCAAGGGAGATGGTGACAATTATTATTTCCTTTTTCATAAGCCTTCCTCTTGGATATATTCAGCTAGTCTTACATAGGCTTGTGCCATTGATACCTTAGGTTTCCAACCTAAAGACTTTAACTTCTTAGAACTTAAGAACATATGCACTGTAGGCGCATAGCCGAACCCTTGTACATCTTCTGGAATATCAAAAACAACTTTACTCTTATTATTGCTCACATGAGTTGCCACTAATTGAGCAATGCTTGCAATAGAACGCGTCTCCTCATCATGACATACATTATAGGCCTCGCCAGCTTCGCTTACCTTCATAAGGGCTAAAATACCAGTTAATGCATCGGTAATGTAGCAATAGTTCGACATAGAATCACCTTTTGTGTGAAGAACAATATTTTCATGTTTAAGAGCACTCTTGGTAAACTGCATGAATACACGGTTATCTGATACCGGAACACCAGGTCCAAAGGTTTGAGCTAGTCTAGCTATTACAGCAGGCACGCCATATTCCACAGCATAGGACTTACAATAACATTCACATAGTCTCTTACTTTCAGAATAGGAACTACGAACATTTAGGTGATCAAGATACCCTAATCGGTCTTCAGTCATAACTTGACCAGACTCATAAGGTACACCATATTGTTCCATACTAGATAAATAAACTACTTTCTTTACCTTTTTTCGACGGCCTAACTCGAGCATGGCCTCCGTGCCATAAATAGAGGTACGGATAGTTTCTACTGGATGTTCTACAAAAAACTTAGATTGTGTTGGTGCGGCTCCATGCAAAATATAATCACATGGCACATCAATAGATTCTAATGAACTATCCACTAGAGATAATGACTTATTATCTAAATACTCACCAAAAATGGTTTTTGCCTTTTCATGACTTCGTACATGACCAATCACTTTTAAATCCAGGTCATGAGTCTCATTGGCAAGTATAAGTAATTTTATAAACATCGATCCAATAAGCCCCGTTGCACCTGTTATAAGAATGCGTTGATGACGGAGGAAATGAAAGTAATTTTTTTCATGTACTAAAGCCGTTAACTCACGTTGAATAACGGAATTACTCATCTTTTAATCCTCCTAGCTCACGATTTTTAATAATCCCTGTGAACATATAATAATCAGATGGAGTTGTAATCTTTATATTTTCAGTTTCCCCTAATACAGGATATAGAGTATATCCATAGTGCATCATCATCGATGCGGAATCAATAAAGTCATGAATGCCCTCATCTTTTGCACGATTATGAACTGATATAATATCATCTAATCTAAAACTCTGGGGAGCTTTAGCCATGAGACATTCATTACGATTTAAAATATGCTTAATAGAACCATTTTGGGTAACCATAACCGTTTCTATAGCTGGAGTAACAGTAATGGCAGACCCCTTTGATTCTACAGATTCTATGTTTCTCTCTATGGTAGAGTTATCTACAAGTGGACGAACCCCATCATGAATCAATACAGTCACCGCATCATCAGGAAATAAACGCTTAGCCTCTACGAGTCCATTATATTGGGATTCTAGAGCGCTTTCACCACCAGGCACAATGGATAATACCTTTTGTAACCCCTCCTTTTTGATGAGCTGTTTTGTATGATCAATCCATTCTGCTTTGCAGGCAAGAACAATCCCATCAATTGTCTCCGTTTGTTCAAACACATCTAAGGTTTGAATCAAAATTGGTCTACCGTTCCATTCTAAAAATTGTTTTGGCGTGTTGCTATTTTTCATACGAGCACCTACGCCACCCGCAAAGATTACTGCTATTCGTTTCATAGGCCCTCCTTATGGTTGAGCTTCTTTTTTGACATAATATATGCCTTTATACTCCTTGTAAGGTGTATGTAGATCAGCAAATACTGCATCATGTTTTGCCACACGTTGTTCTATAGGTGGTAATTGCATATAGTCGCCCCAAATAAGACGCAAATATCTCTCATACCCTTTCATAACAGGTATTTGATGACCTTCAAAGTCTTTATATACAACAGAAGCAAAGTCCTCTCTAGGATGACGTAGCTTCATACCTTTTAAACTGCCAATTAACTCCGTACATTCATCACTGGTATCAAAGTCGTATTGAGTCATTCTCTTTTCTGCAAATCGCCAAATATGATAGCGTATAGACTGACTGGAAAAGATTTTATAAATATAGCCAGCTAAAGTGCGATATGTAGGCCCTTTATTATCTGGTAAACGCTGCGCATTAAAGAGTGCAAACGTCATGGCCCACATCAATTGCAATAAACGACTAATTTTACCAGGTGCACAGCCATCAATAGGCATAATTTCAAGTGCTAAACCATGACAAACATCTTCATGCATACTATGACGATTAATAAAGGTCGTATTATTATCTCTTATAGATGCACCTGCATCATGATAGATGTGATCTCGATTAGTACGACAATACGTAAATCGTTCAGTGTCAGCATATTTTGGCCATAATTTAGCTAACTTTTCATAATCTGGACGAGGCATAAATAGATCTAAATCATCATCCCAAGGGATAAATCCATTATGCCGTATAGCCCCAATGAGACCACCGCCGCAAAGATAAAAGCGCAAATTATGTTTATTGCAGAACTCTTTAAAGTACAGCAACATATTCAGCTCTTTTTCTTGTATTTCCTTTGTCATAGATGTACTCATAGGGACCTCTTTCAACGTAATACAGCTAATACTGTATCAATCATCGTTTTTATATCTTGTAAAAAAGAAAACTCCTTAATACTCTTTAAATTCCAAGCCATCTTGCCCGGTAAAACCTCATTTATATAGACTTCATCAATATTTTGAGCATTTTGTAAAAGTTGATCTTCATCCTTATAAGTAATACTGGCAATACTGGTAACCCCAGCTGGTAATAATAAGGTAGCTTTCATTTCATCTGTATAAGCAGACACGTAACGTGGAACCTCAGGTCTTGTACCAACAAAACTCATATCACCTAAAAGGATATTGATAAGCTGAGGCAATTCATCGAGACGACAGCTGCGAAGCATATTTCCGACCCTAGTGACACGCATATCATTTTGCGACGTCACTTGTGCACCTAAAGATTCTGCATTTTTTACCATAGTACGGAACTTGTAGATGCCAAAGGTACGACCGTACTGTGTCACTCGAGTTTGACGGAAAAAAACCTCTCCCGCACTATCTCGTTTAATCATGATGGCTAGTATCAAAAATACAGGACTTAATGTAATAAGCAGTCCCGCTGCCATTACGCGGTCAAAAATGCTTTTACAAAGAAGGCTTGTACGTCTTTGATTTAATATTTCAAAATAAGGACGAACCGCTTCACACTGTAGCTCTTGTGGTAGATCATAAAAGTTCTTTACTAGCATTCGGTAATAATCCTTTTAAACTGCTCAATGATATATTGCACTTCTTCATCTATAAGGAGCGTATGAAGTGGCAATGTAATTTCATTCTTAAATTGGTCATAAGCATTTGAATAGTCATCGATTGTAAAGCCTAAGTTTTTGTAAGCCGTATGCATTGGAATTGGCTTATAGTGAACATTCGTTGCAATACCAGCCTCAGCCATAGCTTCTATAACCTTATTTCGATATTCCGCATCACGGCCATCTAAACGGACTAAATACAAGTGACCACTACTCTCATGCTCATCTGTATAATGGTTCAACAATGTAACAGGTAAATCCTTAAATGCTGTATCATAAGCTTCGATAAGTTCTTTACGACGTGCCAAAAGTTTTGGGTATCTTTCAAATTGAGCTAGCCCAATAGCCGCCATAATATCCGTCATATTACATTTATAATATGTGCCCTTGATATCATATTCCCACGCACCAGCTTTTGTTTTAGCAAGCGCATCTTTATCCTGACCATGTAAGGATAACAATTGGAATTGCTTGTAGATAGCTTCATCGTCATAACCATCTATGTGGCGCCATGTAGCACAACCACCTTCAGCAGTAGTAAAGTTTTTTACTGCATGAAAGGAAAAGCTGCTAAAATCGGCTATATTACCTGTTGGCACCCCTTTATAAGAAGCACCAAAAGAATGCGCACAGTCCGCTACGATAGGAATATGACCTAATGCTGATTGAATATCATTAGATGGTATAAAGAGAGATTTCTTTTCCTCTACAATGGATCGCAAACGTTCATAATCACAAGGCACACCCGCAATATCTACAGGGATGATAGCCTTTGTTTTTGGTGTGATAGCGCGAGCGACTGCATCGTAATCCATTTCATAGGAGTCTTTTTGTGTATCAACAAGCACTAATGTAGCGCCTACATGAACTACAGGACTTGCACTAGCTGTATATGAGTAAGCACTAGTTATTACTTCGTCTCCAGGTCCAATTCCCAATACACGAAGGGACATTTCAAGTGCTGCAGTAGCAGAGTTTAAACAAACGGATTTTGGTGTACCTAATTGGTGAGCTATCTTTTTTTCTAATTCTTTAGTACGAGGACCTGTCGTAATCCACCCACTTTTTAAGGCTTCAACAACTTCATTGATTTCTAACTCTGTAATATCTGGAGGAGAAAAATTAATTCTCATATACATCACCTCAATACTTTCTGTACCACATTGATACGCTTGATTTATCACATAGAATGTTGATCAAAACAGTTATATTACGCGTCAATCACGATAGATCCTAAAAGAGGAATACCTACTTGTGAAAGGCGTTTCTTAGCTTCAATCAAATCTTTTGGACTAGCTACTTCATTTTTAACAACTAACACAACACCATCTGATTTTTCGGCCAATACAACGGCATCTGTAACAGACAATACGGGTGGTGTATCGATGATAACCACATCATATTCATCACGTACATACTCAAAAATCGTAGGTAATTTGCTAGAATCTACAATATCAGATGGATATTCAACAACTTCACCAGCCGTAAGCACATCCAAATGAGGCACTACATTACGATGAATCGTCAAATCTTCATCCATCATCACCGCATTTGTAAGACCTTTATTTTGTAGATTAAAGGCTATATGTTGTGCTGGATTGCGTAGATTACCATCTAACAGAAGAATTTTATTATTATTTTTAGATAAAGCTAACGCTGTATTAGCTGCCACTTCAGAAGTTCCTTCACCACTAGTAGCTGCAGTAATGCAAATAAGTTTACATTTATGTTGGTTACATACATATTGAAGATTGCTACGCAATGTACGATATGCTTCCACAAGTGGTGTATCACCACGTTCATTAGAAATTAGTCTAATCATATTAACCTCTCACTTTGCGCAACAATGCTACGATACGATTACTAGGCTCTTCATATTCTTTTTCTTTATGATTTGGAATCACGCCCAAATTTTGAATGCCAAGAATATCATTAATCTCTTGTACAGATTGAACTTTGCGATTACCGAAGAATTGGCCCAATGTATAGAGGCAACCAAAGATGAGGCCTAAAATGGCAGAGCCTAATAGAATAAGAACCTTACGCGGAGCAATCGCCTTTTCTGGCAATGTAGGAGGATCAACGATTTGAACTTCATTCGGTACCATAACCTCTGCAACCTTCGCTTCTTCTAAGCGAGTGGATAACATTTGATAGATATCTTGTGCCACATCTACATCACGTTTTGCTTGGATATAACCGCGTTCTTTTTCAGGTAACCCCTTCATAGCTTCTTCGTTTACTTTATCTAACTCAGCTAATGTAGATTGTTTACCTTGAGCTACTGCTAGAGCAGCTTCATTTTTAAATTTATCCGCTAACAAGCCTTGTTGTGCAGAATTGCTGGATGGTGCTTGTTGAGATGCAATGGCATTAATTTCAGCATTTAAACCGCTTTTAGCCTCTTCAATTTGTTGGTTAATCTCTTTCATCGCTGGATGTTCATCAGTATATTTACCAACGTAAGAAGCTTTACGAGATTCTAGATCTGCTAACTGCCCTTTATAAGCTTGAACCGTAGCACTATCGGCGATGCTTTTACCAGCAGAACCTAATTGCTCATTGATACTACCAAGTGCAGCTTGTGCCGTTTCTAAATCAAGTTGATTTTGAGCTTTCTCACGATCGATAAGAGTAATCTTATCGGTTAAGCCTTTCATTTGATCTGCTGTGGAGTACACCTTATTATCTATTTGAAATTGTTGTAATTTCTTTTCTGCTTGCTCTAATTCAGTTTTTGCAGTAACAACGCGTTTCTGTAAGAATTCACGAGTAGTTCGTTGTTCAACATGAGAGATTTCAGCAAGGCGTTTCAAAAAAGTATCAATAAGTAATTGATTAGCTTCTTGTGCTTGCTCAGGAGACTTACCTGTTACACTTACTTGCAATAACTCGGTTTCTTTATAGGGTTTAGTTTCAATGCGAGTTTTAACAAAATCTTCATATGTTGGCGCATTACCAGTACCTTCAGGATCTTCTATAGCAGTAATTACTGGCTCTACTACATTACGACTTTTTAAAATTTCTGCATCTGTGTTCATCAATTGACGAGACATAGAATCAGAATAGCCATTAGCACTAGATAATACAGAATTGCTCAAACCTTGAGCTTGTTTTATACGCAACATCGATGTAGATTGATATGTAGATGGTGCAAGAAAGGCATACGCACCACCTAAAACCATACATGCTATCGTAATATTAATAATTTTACGGCGCTTTTTAATGAGGACTCTGCCCACCTCTTTTAAATCAATAATTTGTTCCACCCATATACCCCTTTCTGTAAAAGTATACAAACAACAGGGTCTCTCCCACTTAAAATATTAACTGTACCTAACCCTCTCGATAAAAGCACAATGTATCAAAATTAAAATGGTCTTATACATATATCGGGTAATAAATGTATCGTCCACGACTTATACATTATGATTTGGGGCGTATGTAGGAATGATATCCTGCAACACATTAATTACATCTATATCAGTTTTACATGTATCAAAACGCTCTATTTCACGACTTAGCCATTCTTGATTAACATCTTCTAGAGCTGCTTCAAAAATTTTCTTATGCGTAGTAGTATTCGTACCTTCTTCGGCAGTCAATAATTCTTCGTATAACTTTTCACCTGGACGTAATCCAGTAAATTCAATACGAATATCCTTATTAGGCTCAAAGCCAGAAAGACGAATCATATTCTTAGCCAAATCGACAATTTTAACCGGTTCACCCATGTCTAAAAGAAACACTTCGCCTCCATTCCCCATGGCACCAGCTTGAAGTACTAATTGACTGGCTTCAGGAATAGTCATGAAATAACGTGTCATTTCTGGATCTGTAACGGTTACAGGGCCACCTGCTTCAATTTGTTTACGAAATAAAGGAATAACCGAACCACGGCTACCAAGTACATTACCAAAACGAACTGTTATAAACTTAGTATCATATGTGTGATTCATACCAAGTACAACTTTTTCAGCAACTCGTTTTGTAGCGCCCATAACGCTGGTTGGATTCACCGCTTTATCCGTGGAAATCATAACAAATCGATCTACCCCATGAGCTCCGGCTACATCCGCAACATTACGAGTACCATAAATATTATTTAATACCGCAGCAATTGGCTGTATTTCCATAAGCGGCACATGTTTGTGAGCTGCCGCATGAAATACTACATCAGGATTATAGTTTTTGAAAATTTGTTCTAATTGATTCTTATCGCGAATATCTGCAATAATTGGAACCAATGTAGCTTGGGGCACAATATTGCGCAATTCTTGATGAATAAGATAAATACTATTTTCACCATGGCCTAGGAGCAATAGCTTTTTAGGCTTTACACATAAAACTTGACGACAAATTTCAGAACCAATAGAGCCTCCCGCACCAGTAACTAAAACTACTTTATCCTTAAGATATGTTTCAACCTTGGACGTATCGAGCTGAATCTCATCGCGCTCCAATAAGTCTTCGATTGAAACAGGATGTAAATGAGATACAAGAACTTCATCATCAAGTAATTGGTACATCCCCGGTAAAATATTGATTTTACACTTTAAAGGAGCACAAATTTCCATGATTTCCTGAATAATATCTCGCTTCACGGAAGGCATGGCAATAATGATTTCTTCTACCTTATACTTAGCAACTAATGCAGGAATATCTTCACGGCTCCCAAGAATTCTAAAACCATTCATAAGACGATTATGTTTAAACATATCATCATCAACAAAACCAATCACTCGACGAGAACGCTTATGATATCGTTCAATTTCACGAGCTATAGTTGCACCTGCATCACCGGCTCCTATGATCAATGTATTCACTTGGCCACTTTCACCATCGTCCCCACTGCTATAGTGAAGTGCCACATAATGAAGCAACATACGTCCCATACCAACAGCACCTGTAGTGAGGAACCATGTAATAAAATAGATGGAACGTGGTAATGACTTACCAAATACAAACATAGAGGAATAGAATAAAGCCGTACCAATTGTAGTCGCTACAAATACTGCTAATACCTCTCGCATCCCTGCATAGCGCCAAATACGTGTATATAAATGCATTATCAAGAACATCAACATATACGAAATAAGTAATAACGGAAGTGCATCCACCATTTGATTAATATATTGAGGTTCTATGTGTCCATCAAATCGAATAAAAAGACTGATAAAAGCAACGATTACAATCGTCACAATATCGGTAATAAACAATATGGATGGTAATAAATATGAACGCAAAAAAACGCCCCCTTATATGATAGATATCGCCTTATCTTTAATCCTTACCTATTCGTGATACCATATAAGCCCCTGTTAAGATTGGAGCAATATCACGAGCAAAGTTGATACGACTATTCTTAGTTAAGTAAAGAATATCACCTTCACGCATGATGTAGTTTTCAGACATATCTCCAGTTTGTAAAATACGATTTAAATTGATAGGAATCGGTTTCTCTGGATTATCTTGATGAATCAAGTAAATTTTCTTCTTTGCTGTATCCCAGTTAAAACTACCTGCAGCCCCAATCGCATCAATAACTGTACTAGATTTAGTCAACGTATAGGCGCCAGGCTTATTAATTTCACCAAATACATATACGCGAACACCGCCCAATTTCGATACATTTACTGTGATATCAGGATTAATGATATAACGAGACAAACCTTGCTGTAACTCAGCTGTAAATTCATCTACAGTTAAGCCATCTGCTTTTACGGCACCAACCATAGGGAACGATACATATCCATCTGGTCTGACGGTATACACAATGTCGTTACCATTACGCGTACCAAGCTCTGCCTGCTGAACCACTTGAATATTTAGTTCATCTCCTTGGCGCAGACGATATTCTTTATCAGAGCTAATTACAGATGCGCTAGTTTCCAATGGTGCATGACCGTCCATTTGTACATTCTTAGCATTATAAGGCTGATTAGTATTTATATTAACTGGCGCAGCCATAGCCATTGTTGTAGTACATAAGAATGCAGCCATCATCATATACTGTTTCTTCTTCATACTTACCTCTTTTTCTATTCAACTTATTTAATTCATCACTTAATTATTGATGTATCTTATATCTAAAAAATCAGTCATGCTATTTTATCATTTTTTTAAATATACTTCTACAAATCTAGTATGTTCCAAGCGAACTTCATAAAACCTTCAACAACGATTCCTTAAAAATACAGTATTTTCAATATATGTTCATTAATTATTATTTGCTGTTTTCATTCCTAATTCACTAGTTTTATCATTGAAATTTGTAAAAATAATAAAATATATTTAAACTCACTTCATTATCAGCTCACATAGTTCTTCTATTTATATCAGAATTAGTGATAAAAAAATAAGGTGTATATACTAGAAATCTAGTATATACACCTTATTCAAAGTTTTTGACACTAATGATCGCTCTATATAATTAATTATTCAACACGACCGCCTAAATAAGCTTCCATAACGCGAGGATTATGGCGAACTTCATCAGCAGAGCCAGATAATACCATTTTACCAGTCTCCAAAACATACGCATAATCAGCAATCTTCAATGCTTGACGCACATTTTGTTCTACTAAAAGAACTGTTGTTCCATCAGCGCTGATTTCTTTAATGGTTTCAAAAATCTCATTTACTACTAAAGGTGCAAGGCCCATAGATGGTTCATCTAATAATAACAATTTTGGACGAGCCATAAGTGCACGACCAATAGCTAGCATTTGCTGTTGACCACCTGATAAAGTACCACCCAATTGATAACTTCGTTCATCAAGAATAGGGAATCGTTTAAATACCTTTTTGATATCTGTTTCGATTTCTTTATCTTTACGTGTATAAGCACCCATTTCAAGGTTCTCATAAACACTCATATCTTGTAGAATTTGACGTCCTTCAGGAACTAAGGAGATACCATTTTGTACAACTTGATGGGTTTGGCGACCTGTAATATCTTGACCTTCAAAAATCACTCGACCAGATGTGGGTTTTACAAGTCCCATAATAGTCTTCATCGTCGTAGTCTTACCAGCACCATTAGCACCAATAAGAGATACAATGGAACCTTGTGGAACTTCTAAACTTATATCTTTTAAGGCTGTAATATGTCCATAACCAGCCACAATATTTTCTAGTTTTAACATATTACACCTCCTCTTTTCCTAAGTATGCTTCAATTACAGCTTCATTATTTTGAATTTCTTGAGGTGTACCTTCAGCAATTTTCTTGCCAAAGTTAAGTACTACCAAACGATCACAGATATTCATCATCAATTCCATGGCATGTTCGATAACCACAACGGTAATACCTAGGTCACGAATCTTGCCAATCAATTGACGCAGAACTTCAGTTTCACTATCATTCATACCTGCTGCCGGTTCATCAAGCAAGATTAACTGAGGGTGTGTCGCTAAGGCACGAGCGATTTCAAGACGACGTTGCTTACCATACGGTAATGATGTGGCAACCTCTTCTGCATCTGCTTCAAGACCTACAAGCTTTAAGAACTCATAAGCAATACCACGACAACGCTCTTCTTCAATGCGTTGACGTTTTGTTTTCAAAAAACTAGATAAGAAGCCAGAGCCAGTACGACAATGCATACCGGTTAAAACAGTTTCAAGAGCTGTCATATTGCCAAAGAGACGAATATTTTGGAATGTACGAGCAATCCCCATTTCAACAGTTCTATGAGGCTTGATGCCTACAACAGACATACCATCAAATACAATTTCACCAGAACTTGCAGGGAATACACCAGTAATCAAGTTGAAGAGTGTAGTCTTACCAGCACCATTTGGACCGATGACACCAAATACTTCACCTTGTTTAACGCCAAAAGATACTCCTGTGAGGGCTGCAACGCCACCAAAGCTTTTACTTACGTCATTTAATTCTAATAGCATTCAGTTCCCTCCTATCCTTGTTTTTCTTCTTGTTGTTTGCGTTTATATGCTTCAAAACGTTCTGTTAATACTTGTGACTCTGGAATATATGGAGCCTTTTTAAAGCCTAATTTGCGACTAATTTTATCTACCATAGATTCTGTCAGAATACCATCTGGACGAACGGCCATCAAAATGACTAGTAATGCACCATAGATGATGTCCCGATAGTCGGATAAGAAACGCAATACTTCTGGTAATAATGTAAGAATAAAGGAACCTAATACGGAGCCCCATACTACATTGGAACCACCAAATACAGGGAATAACAAAATTTGTACTACTTTATGGTAGCTGAAATCTGTAGGATTAATAAAGTTTGTAATATGCGCATACAAACCACCGCCAATACCAGCGATGAAAGCACCAATGATAAAGGCCATCATCTTGTAGTATACAACGTTAATACCCATCAATTCTGCTGCATGATCATCAGCCTTAATCGCTGCAAAGGCACGACCCACACGGCTATTATTAATCCGTACACAAAAGGCGATAATCAATACTAAAATAGCTAACAAAATAATGATAGCCATTAGATTGCCCCATGCAACAGCATCAATGCCCATTAAACCATCGAAATCAAATTCATAGGCATAATTTGTCAATTCTTGAGGAATGGATGGAATACCAGAAAGGCCTAATGCACCATTTGTAATATCCAAATTCAAGAAAATAACACGCACAACTTCGCCAAATCCAAGAGTAGCAATGGCAAGATATAATCCGCGAAGACGTGTTGTTGGTAAACCGATAATAACGGCTACAAGACTAGCAACTAAACCACCAATGATAATGCCTAAAACGATAGGCAAATCAGCTTTCAAAGAAAGGATAGCGCCTACATATGCACCAACGCTCATAAAGCCAGCAGCCCCTAAAGAAAGCTGACCACTTGCAAGTGTAAAGTAAATAGAGATACCCATGATAGCATTGATGATAAAGAACATCACGATCTGTAGATAATACGGGTTCAATAAATCCATTATGGTCTCCCCCCTTTATCTTTAGATCCAAACAAGCCTTGTGGGCGCCAGAATAATAATAGGATGATGAGACCAAAGGCCACAGCATCACGGAATGTAGATGCACCATAAGCAACAGAGAAGATTTCTGCTACACCTAAAATAAAGCCGCCAACCATGGCGCCTGTAATATTACCAAGACCACCTAAGATAAGTACTGCCAGACCTTTAAAGCCGATAATAACGCCCATAGTAGGCTCAATAGCATTAAAGGACAACCCTACCAATACACCTGCCGCTGCACCTAAAGCAGATGCAATCATAACAGTAATAGATATAATCATTGTTGGATTGATACCCAAGAGAGCTGCTGTTTCCGTACTCATGGATACAGCGCGAATAGCCTTACCAATCTTAGTTTTCTTAATAACTACATTTAAAATCAGCATTAGCACAACAGAAACGCCTAAACCAATAATTTGTACCATGGAAATTTTGAAAGCTCCAAAGTCAATTAGGCCACCAATATAGTCTGGTGGGAATGATCTAGTTTGAGGGCCCCAAAGCAATAATGCCAAACTTTCAAGGAAAATAGAAACACCAATGGTACTAATAAGTGGTGCCAAGTGAGACACCTTTTTCTTACGAAGTGGACGAAGCGCCACAAATTCTAAAAGATAACCGAGGATAGCACCTACAGCCATAGCTACGATAAGGGCTACAAAAATGTTAACGTTAAAAACAGTTACCATAAAAAGACCAACGAAGGCACCTATCATAAAGATGCCTCCGTGAGCCATGTTGATAATATTCAAAACACCGAACACAAGTGTTAAGCCAATAGCGAGTACAGCATATAAGCTACCGAGGGTTAACCCGTTAACTAATTGTTGTAAAAACACTATACTACCTCAACTTATTTTGTTAATGCGTCAAATTGACCGTTTTTAATTTGTAATACTTGAACTTCCATGGAAGGATCGCGTTTTTCGTTGAATTTGAATTGGCCAGTTACACCAACGAAGTCAGCAATATTTTTCAATGCTTCCCGGAATTTTTCGCGATCTGTTGTGGACCCTGCTTTTTTCAAAGCTGTTTCATAGAGATATACTGCATCATATGCTTGAGCGGCGAATTGGTCAGGTTCTTTACCGTATTTTGCCACATAGGCTTTACGGAAGTCTTTAACCTTTTGGTCTTCTTTATTAGGGAACCAAGGTGTACCAACGATAACGCCGTTAGCCGCATCGCCAGCAATTTTAATGAATTGTGGACTGTTGAAGCCGTTGGAGCCAACTACAGGTTGATTCATACCCATTTCACGCATTTTTTTCATGATAAGGGCCCCTTCTTGGTAAAGAGAAGCAACTACAATTACATCAGGTTTTGCTTGTTGAATTTTAGTCAATTGTGCAGAGAAGTCAGTATCTTTATCTGCAAATGTTTCAGTATCAACGATTTGTACACCTTCAGATTCCAATGCTTTACGAGCAGTATTATTTACAGATACCATTTGGTCATTGTTGTTAGAGTACATGATAGCTGCAGTTTTGAAGCCTAAAGTTTTATGTGCTTCTTTAATTGCAGTATCTACTGCCAAGGATTCAGGTACAGCATTACGGAAAATGTAATCGCCGATATCCGTAATACCTTCAGCCGTTGTAGATGTACCAAGCGCTACTACTTTACTTTTGTTTGCTACAGGCCCCGCAGCCATCATTTCACCAGATAACATAGGACCGATAACTGCTACCACTTTATCTTTTGCAATTACTTTGTTCATCGCATTGATAGCTTCGTTTTTATCACCTTTAGTATCTTCTACTAATAAGTTAATTTTTACAGCATTTGCATCAGCATTGATTTCGCTTACTGCCAATTCAGCACCAGCTTTAATGGATTCACCATATGCTGCCGCACCACCAGTTGTTGTTGTTAACAATGCAATTTTAGCTTCATTACTATTCGCACTACCTGCATCTTTATTTCCACCACAGCCAGCAGCAACTGCCATTACACCGGCAAGGCCAAAAATGGCTGCTTTTTTTAACATGGATTTATTCATATTACACCCTTCCTTTAAAACATAAAACTTTGATTCTATACCTATATTATGGGAAATTTCAATCTTTTGTCAATTAAAAGAAAATGATTTTAATTCCTTAATAATATATAAATTAAAAAGCTATTCACATAGCCGTTCCCACTTCTCATACAATAAATTCAACTCAGTTTGAGTCTCTTCAATTTGTGTGGAAATTTTAGACATTTCATCTAAATCTTGCTGAACTACAGGATTCGCTAATTGCACTTCATACATCTTCATCGTCGCCTCTAAACGAGCAATTTCAGCTTCTACCTCAGCCAATTGTTTTTCTACCATATAAGCATTTGGCTTCTTCTGATTTTCCTCCGTAGTTTCTGATACTGAAAGCATTGACTCATTAATAGGAGTAGCTTTACTATCACGCTTACTGCTATCAGAGTTTTTCTCATTAGCCAATGCTAATAAGTCTTCTTGCTCTTTCAGCTTTTCCTTATAGTATGAATAGTTACCGAGATACTCTGTAATTTTACCTTCATCTAGAATTACTGTTTTTGTAGAAACTTGATCCAAGAAATATCTATCATGAGAAATAATAAAACAAGTCCCTTCAAATTGTTGCAATGCTTCCTCTACAATTTCTCGTGTAGGAATATCTAAATGGTTTGTCGGTTCGTCTAATATGAGGAAATTATCTCCTTGAAGAAATAATTTAAGCAAAGCTAAACGAGCGCGCTCACCACCAGATAATTCACCTACTAGCTTAAATACATCGTCCCCTTTAAACAGGAAAGCCCCCAGCACATTACGAGCCTTATCCTCGCTGTAGTTAAAGTGATTCATGATCTCTTCCACTACCTGCCAAGAATCATGCAATTCTTCGTGTTCTTGTGAGAAGTAACCGACTTGTACGCGATTGCCAATATCCACATGACCAACTTTAGGGAATAGTTCTCCTACAATGGTTTTCACCAGTGTAGACTTACCCGCGCCATTAGGTCCAATAAGCGCTACTGATTCACCTCGTCGAACAACAAGAGAGATATCATCAATAATGCGACTTTCACCATATCCGACAGATAAGTGATCTAAGACTAAAACCTTATCAGCACTCATCGCAGCAGGAGGAAAAGAAAATTGTAAATGATGTGAAGTAACAGGTGCCTCTAGCCGCTCTAATCGATTTAGTTGAGACTGACGACCACGAGCCATTTTAGACTTGATACCAGCGCGGTATTTATCTATATAAGCCTCTGTTTTCTTAATATACTCCTGCTGTTTTTCATAGGCCACCATATCAGCCTTTAAACGTTCATCACGTTGTTGAATATAGCGACTATAGTTACCACGATAGGTTGTAGCCTTGTGATTATCTAACTCCACAACACCTGTAACGATACGATCTAGGAAATATCTATCATGGCTGACAATGAGAATACCACCTTGATAGGCAGATAAGTACCCCTCTAACCACTCCAGCATATCCATATCTAAATGGTTAGTCGGTTCGTCTAAGAATAAAAAATCAGGACTACGTACTAACGCTTTAGCTAAATTGATACGCGTTTTTTGACCACCTGAAAAAGCATTAGCAGGCTTATCTAAGTCATCATCAGTAAAACCAAGACCATAGACTATGCGCTTTGTCTTTTGCTCGTAATCATAACCACCTAGCCATTCTAGACGATTCTGTAAATAATCTAAGCGTTGTAAATCCGATTCGCTAGCCTCTTCAGTTTCCAAGCGACTAGTGAGCTCTTTTAATTGTTTTTCCAATGCATGAACATCAGCCCAAGCCTTTTCGATTTCCGTAGCAAGGCTATCATCTCCAAGATTTACATCTTGTTGTAAATAGCCAATACTAGCAACAGGCGACTTGACTACATTACCTTCATCGAGTTCTTCATACCCTAATATGCACTTTAACAAGGTAGATTTCCCAGCCCCATTAGGGCCTACCAATGCGAGTCGATCCCCTTCTTTTATCTCAAAAGACACATTGGAAAATACTTGGCGCACTCCAAATGATTTTCCAAGGTCTATCATTCGAATGCGTTCCATTCACAACCTCCTAATCATTTACTCTTCATTATACCACAGTTGCCCTCACTAACATTAACATTTCTATAGAATCTTTTGTTTTTCGACTATGACGGAATAATTTTCCTAACAAAGGAATATCTCCCAAAATAGGTATTTTTTGTATTTGATGTTGATCTCGATTATCCATGAGTCCACCAATAACTAGCACTTCTCCTGGTTGTAATCGTACTCTTGTATGTGCTTGACGTGTGCTTATTTTGTAGGCTTTCATTTCAGATACCATAATAGGTGTACTCACTTCTGCATGTATTTTAGCATCTACACCACCATCAGCGGTAATGATAGGAGTGTAATTCAACTTAATGCCCACCTCTTCATAACGAGTAGAACGCTTTCGTTCGCCATTCACTTCTGACTCCTCTATAACAGGTATTCTTTCACCTATCAAGATATGCGCAGTCTCACCATTGAGAGCCATGATAGATGGTTTTGCAATTAGAACGGCCTTACCTGAGCTTTCCATAAGACTTAGCTCTGGCTTTACAAAGAACTTATAGGCTTCCCCAGTCGGTGTTTTGCCAAAGGTAACGGCACCATAGGAATGTGTTTTATCTTCTCCATGACCGGTCAAGCTAAGCCAAGACCATCTAAAACCTTGTTCCTTAGCATAGGATTGTTCCATAGCAATGATGGTAGCTTCCAATTGCACTTGTTTTGGTTCCTTGTCGATAGCACGTACTAAGGTTTCTACGCGTCGCTTTTCTCCGCTCGTCAAATGCATAATTACTTCATTTTGTTCTGAAAGCACTGCCATTTTATCGTTTTTTACCACTGTGCCTACCACATTTTTCAAAGACTCAGCCGGTAAATGTTCAGGTGATATAACATATAGTTCTCTTTTTTCAAGTGTTTCATCATCAGAATCAATAAGAAGTGTGTTATGCTCCTTCAATACGGAGAAATGATATAACTTACCTAGTTCATTAATAATCCCTTCTGGGGATTCTCCCGTTACAGTGGCCGTAACAGTCCCTTTTAACGACTCTACACCAATTACGGATATACCGTAACTACGACAAATTCCTAAAACGGTTTCCTTTAAGGATGCATTGCGTACAGAAATCGTTATGAGTTTGTTCTCAATATTTTTTTCATTTTTAGCTACTTCACCACTAATTACGATGTTTTCAGAACTACTAGTAGTTATCCTATCAGTACCATTAGCAAATACCATGAAGGGAGTTACAAGCATTACGACCATCCATAAGCTTATTTGCAATATAACTGTCACTATAATCTTATCTATACATTTTAGACCTATAAAGCTTACTCGATTCTTAGCCACCGTGATGAACCTCCTTCAATAATTTCTACACCACTTGCAGTTATCTTAGATACTGATATTTCTTTCCACACACTTCCTATACTAACCATTTGTTCCTCTGTACCTTTTCGTAAAATAGCAATATTCTGTTGTCCCTCAATAATACCTATAAGCTCTATGGGATGTTGTTTGGTAGGATTACTTATAGAAGGTTGTATACTAGATTCAACTCGTCTAGCACTAATATCTTTAGCTTTTAATTCAATATAATTACCACTATGCTTTTTATTATTTCTTATTTGTTGATATTTTTCATTTCTACGACTTTCATCTACCTTTTTCTCAAAAGTCTTCATTGAATCATCTGACTCATGTAAATCATTATTTATATCAACGAAATTGCCATTGCTATCTTTAGTTATCTTATTCTGACCAAGTAATTCATCTATAGGAATATCTTTAAAAACCTCTCGCCAAGGATTTGCTCGCTCAACACCGGTAATATCATATAATAATCGTCCATGAACATCGCTTTTTACCTCTCTATCCTTTACATTTTTTATATCACTTTCATCTTTAAAATAGTTCTTTCCTTTCCCATTTCTATTATCATGTGTTGTTTCTTTTGATAATTTTTCTGAGCCTCGTTCAATTTGATTAGCATCTCTACCATTAGATTGATCTAAACTAATATGAACATTTTCCTCCTCATGTGGATAAAAAATACCAATGCCTAAAAGGGCAACCGTAATGATAAAGAAAATACCAAGTGCAAACTTATAGTGGCGCATAATAAAATGCTGCTTATCAATCCACATTTTCATACGTTCTATATAGTCTTGTAAGTTCATAATCCACCTCCTGCTGACATATTCTAGGAGGCTCTTTTAAAATCCTACAAAAAAATGACTCTACCAGTCACCAAGGTGACTAATAGAGTCATTCATTATATTGACAAATCAAAACAATTTGTTCTTTATTTACTATTAAATCCATCTGGATGAGATGTATGCCAATGCCATGCATCTTTGATAACATCAGCAACATTACTAAATTTAGGATCCCAACCAAGTAAATTTTTGATTTTTTCAGAGGAAGCAATTAATGTTCCTGGATCACCAGCACGGCGATCACCATATTGAATAGGAATATCGATACCCGTAACCTCTTTTGCAGTCTCGATGATTTCCTTTACAGAGAATCCATTACCACTACCAAGATTAAATACTTGAGATTCTCCGCCTTTACGCAAGTAGTCCATAGCCAATACGTGAGCAGCTGCTAAATCATTGACATGAATATAGTCGCGTACACATGTGCCATCAGCTGTATCATAATCAGTCCCAAATACAGTTATATGCTCTCTTTTACCGCGAGCCGCATCTAACACAAGTGGAATCAAATGAGTTTCAGGATGATGGTCTTCTCCAATCATACCAGACGGATCCGCACCGGCCGCATTGAAATAACGCAACGCAACATATGTAGAACCATAAATCGAACTATAATCAGATAACATTTTTTCTATCATCAATTTAGTGCGACCATATACATTTGTTGGTTGTAGCTGAGCATCCTCACAAATAGGAACTACCTTAGGCTCACCATACACAGCAGCCGTACTAGAAAATACAAAATGCTTTATACCTGCGGTACGAGCAGACTCAATAAGGTGATAAGAACCAACTACATTATTTTCATAATAAATAGCTGGATTTTGCATGGATTCACCAACTTGTGAGTGAGCAGCAAAATGCATTACACCTAGGATGTTATGTTCTTTCATAATACCTACTAGTTTAGGATCAGCAATATCCATATTGTAGAACTTTACCCCCTCAGGAATAGATTCTACATGCCCACGAGATAAATTATCTACAATAATTGGTGTATATCCTGCTTGTTGTAAAGCACGTACAGTATGACTCCCAATATAACCAGCACCACCTGTTACTAAAATATTCATAGTTCCCCCTCATGAATTATGTACTTCCTTTGCTCGAGCCAATTTGGGTCCGATGAGACGCTTATAAACCTCTACCCCTGGTTGATCAAAAGCATCAACGCCCGCAAAAATGGACTCAAAATAAACGGCCCAACAATGCATAAACATAATTTCTCCTAAATGGAATGCGTTTAATGTTGGTACAGTTATAGTCATGTTAAAACGATTGTCACTAGACAAGGCTTCTCTATTAGCATCTAAAGCAATGTTTAAAATATCACAAATGCCTACATCAGATAGAGAGTGTAAGCATTCATATTGACTATAGGAATCTGGAACAATGAGATTATGTTTCCAATCCTTAACCTTAATAAATTGAACTACCTTATTTAGGCGCCCCTCTTGATGCTCTTGAACTTGAGCATGCATATCCATAGTACCTACTGCAGCAACTGGCGTACGGCCATATGGTAGACAAGTATTACTCATTTTTCCAAGAGATTCGGATAGGAGCTGCACATACCAATCAGATAATGAGTGGAGTGCTTCACTATAAGGCATAAACACCTCTATAATACGACCATATCGTTCAGATGCAATATATTTCAATAATGCACTTAAAAGGCCTGGATTTTTAAAAATGTCTTCTTCTTGACATGCTGCATCCATAGATGCAGCACCAGCTAAGAATCCTTCAATATCAAATCCTACAAGAGCGGCTGTTACAAAACCAACTTCTGTAAATACAGAGAAACGACCACCTACACCATAAGGAATGCTATAGGTCTTCCAATTATTTTCTATCGCCATAGATCGTAAAATTGTAGGATGTTCATCATCAGATACATCTGTAACAGCTATCACTTCGTAGTTAATATTACGATCTTGTAAAGCCTTCTCCAAAATCATGAAGTTAGCCATTGGTTCAATGGTAGATCCAGACTTAGAATTAATAACGAGCATCACCTTATAATCAGGACCTTTTTTCTGAGCTTGACACTCTAACGTACGAATTAGCCCTACTAAGTAATCACCATCCACATTAAAGCCTGCAAAGTACATCCTAGGATAGCCGTCACGTTCCTCTGCACTGTAGTTATTCCAAAACGCTCCACACTGCACATCAAAAATAACTTTGCTCCCCAAATAGGAGCCCCCAATACCTACGGATACAACTGTATCAATATTATGGCGTGCGTAGTCACGTAATTCGTAAAGCCGCTCTAACATATCTGGTGTATTGATACCATCTTCTGAAATATATGGAAGTTGGTAAAACAACACAGGTTCAGGTAAACCATCTTTAGAAACATGACCTTCTTCGAAGCCTGTAGAACGCAAAATATTTGTATGACGCCATACATTTTGTATAGCCCGTTCAAAATTATTCACATCACGTTCTTGTATGCAACTTTCATTATATATATTAGCATAATCTAACTCAAAACCTGATTGTAATCGCAACATCAAATATCTCCTTCACTGACATTTTATGTACAATATTCTTTTATTATACCATAAAAGAATGAATAAAATATTAGTTTATACAATCATTTTACCCACAAGCCATAACCGAATCCAACCGCATATACAGACCAAAGTAATGCAAAAGGAATGGCTAATTTAAATTTAATTTTTAATGTCTTATGACGCCATAGGACCATGCCTAATAAAGCACCAACACCCCCAAAGGCAAACGCTAAAAATAATAATGTAAACTCTGAAATTCGATCATATCCATTAATGGCACATAATTTATCATATCCATACAGACTAAATACGATAAGATTCCAAATACCTACGGTCACCCAAAATTGCGTATCACTCATATCCCCAAACCTTATTTTTCTTACTTATGATGAGCTTTAAAATATTCCAATGTCTTTTGTAAACCAGCTTCTAATGTTGTAGTGGCAATAAAACCAAAATCACGTTCAGCTTTCACATTACTTAAGCGCGAATGTTTAATATCCCCTATACGTTCATTTTCATAATAAACCATAAAATCTGTCCCACTAATAGCCCGGAATCGCGTAATCAACTCATTCACAGATGTTCCCATATTGGTAGATACATTATAAATACCTGTGCATTGACCATTTTCCATAGCCTTAATATTAGCATCTACCACATCATCTACATAAATGAAATCTCTAGTTTGCTCACCATCACCAAATACAGTTAATGGTTGCCCTTCGACAATCAAGCGGTTGAAAATACTGATAACGCCACCTTCACCGCCATCACCTTGACGTGGTCCATATACATTAGCATATCTAAAGCATACTGTATTTAATCCAAAAGCTTCATGATAAATACGCAAATAACCTTCTGCAGTAAGCTTTGTCAAGCCGTAAAAAGACGAAGGCATACCACTCAAGTCTTCAGTCAATGGCAATACTGCCAAGTCACCATATACAGCAGCTGATGAAGGCATTAAAAATTGTTCAACTTTCACTTTACGACAAGCATCGAGAACATTAATAAGTCCTATTAAATTTACATCACAGTCATAACTTGGGTTCTCCATGGAGGATTGAACCATTGTTTGCGCCGCTTCATGAAATACGATAGACGGCTTAAACTCTTCAAATACAGATAGTAATTTTGGATCTCGTACATCCATCTCAATAAATCGAGCATCTTCATGTACAAAGGAGCGCATACCTGTAGATAAATCATCTATAACGAGTACATCGTGCCCTAATTCAATTAATCTATCAACTAAATGGGACCCAATAAATCCGGCCCCACCAGTAACACATATATTCATAGCGCCCTCCCTTCTAATATCTTTAAATACCTGCACCTTGTTTTGCTAGTGCATCAGCCATTTCATTATATGTATCGCCTGTATGAGCAGCCACCTTGTGAAAGTATACTCGCACATGATTTTTTATAGAATCATAAAATGCTGAATACTCTTTGGTTAGCTCATTATTACGTTTCCATCTCTTAGTAGCCCACATTTCTATGCCCATATAATCATAGTAAAGTGAGCATTCAGAAATTCCATTATCAACAGCATATTTCATAACATGCATAGCAGCCAACAACTCGCCAGCTACATTCCAAAACGATGTATATCGTTCATCAGTAGAGGGAAAAGAAAAAGTTTTCCTCTTGCCATTCAAAAAGATAACCCCACCTGCACCAACAGTATTAGTCTCTTTATTATAACTACCATCGATATACGCAACCATATAGTTTGGAATAGTAAAATCTGGTTTCACAACACTTGCTGATACTTTACTTTGAATACTAGAACTAGAACCTATAGGCCTAGAATTTATAGATTTAAACTTCACTTCTTGTGGCAATTTAAGTTCACTCTTTTTAGCGCTCATAAAATCACTTAAAGACAAACCTGAATTCTCTACAAAAGCACGTGCTTCTACTTCTGTGGAAAATGATTTGTAGATAGCACCACCATAGCCCTTTACTTGTTTCTCACAGTCAGACCATGTAGTATAAACTCCTGGTACACGGCCCTGACGAACAGCATAAAACTTTTTTGCCATACGTCCCCCTTAATGGTCCATTGTCAGTTCAACAAATTCAGCATTTACGACAGATGCCAAATCCTTTGGATCTACCTTCATTTGCATCCCGCGTAAACCTGCGCTTACATATACAAACTTTTGGGGTTCCATAGTAGCATCAAAATAGGTAGGGAATGCTTTTTTCATGCCTACTGGAGAACATCCACCGCGCAAATAACCTGTAATACTTAACAAATCCTTAACATGAACAAGCTCTACAGACTTATTATGACTAACACGTGCTGCCTGTTTCATATCTAACTCTTCAGCCACAGGAATACAGAATACTACATATCCAGTTTTGTCACCTTTGCCAACTAATGTTTTAAAGACTTGTTTCTCATCGAGTTTTAATGCTTCTACTACATGAAGGCCAGCAGCACGCTCTTCAGACCACTCATATTCGCTAATACTATAAGGTATCTTATGAGTATCTAAAATACGTAATGCGTTTGTTTTTTTATGTTTCTCTTTACTCATCATAACCTCCATATACTAGCATAGCAAATAAATTTAATCATTACATAATATATTTCTATAGACAAATATAATTTTTCATTACTATTTATTTACGATTTTATTAATATTTTTTAATTCAATACGCAAAGTACCATCATCATTAGTTTTTATCTCAATAAACTCACGATTCTTCATATATTCCACAGGAAATGAAATCTCAATACCTGTATCTGTTTTAATCTTATGATGTTCACCAATTTTTGTGGCGAACTCACGATTTACTGGCAAAGGACGCAACATATCCGCATCAGCCAATTCCTTCTTTGCCGCCTCTTGTTGAATAGGATTCGCTTTAAATACCTCTTCTACAATACGAACAGCATCAACGGTATCTGATACTTCAGCATTTTTAGCAATCATAGATTTTACGGTTGTCAGTTCAATAACGCCATCAGACTCGTGCGCTTGAGCCACCTTATCTACGATAGCTTTTACCTTTCTCACCGTATCTCGCGAGGATTGATTAGTCCCTAATTGCAAGACCTTATCTGCTAGGATATAGGATACCTCACCATCAAATTCACCTTTAGGTTCAAAAATACGAACACTAAAATTAGAGAGATTAATAGATGCAAAGGCCCGTAATTTTTGTGATGGCATAGGTAGTACTGCCTTATGAGAAACAAGTTCTGTAGCCAATGTACCATCATCTTCACTGAATAATTGATGGGTAAAAGCATCATGAGCTTGACACAAAAGAATACAAACATAAGGCATATCCGTAACGGCTTCACAGATAATTGTATCAATAACAACAAAATCAGTAGCTTGTTTCATGTATGTAAACAAGCTTTCACCTAAATTCTTACATAAATCAATAAACTTAAGCGCTCCATTTTTATAGTCTACTAATTGTTTACCTACAGGACTCGCATCATGTAAGGTTCCGGTTCTAGCCCCTGGATCTTTAAAAGCCTTAACTACATGATTTGCTATATAATCTTGTATAGCTTGATCCCCAACCTTTAATTCATGTTCAGAATATACAGCTAACGAGGATGTAAAGTCGAAAATCTCTAGCGCCGCCTTATTAATCTGCATGATGCCTCCTTGTAGTACAAAAAATGTTTACCCTTTATTATACCACTCTTTTAACTTTCGTTTATCAACTTTTGAGCATTCCGTAAGGGGTAACATAGGAATTTCTATTATAGCTTTTGGCCACTCTACAGGAGGTCTTTTATTATGAATAAGTTCTATAACTTCACTCAATCTAGCCTCACCATCTAGCACTATATAAACTACGTAGTCTTCCCCTCGTATCTCATCAGTAATATCAATTATAGCAACCTCGGAAACCCCTTGTAAGGATTGTAAATACAATTCCATCTCTGGAATAGAAATTTTATATCCCCCTTTATTGATTACGTCGCCTGCTCTCCCATTAAACATTAGATAACCATCGCTATCGATATATCCACAATCATTTACAGTATATGTATTAGGAATCCCTTCAATATGATATTTTGTGGTCACATAAATAACATTATCAGTCTCTGCTATCTGTATGGTTGGGAATGGTCTCCCCACCGTACCTTCTCGCTCTAGCCATTCCTTACCTGTACAATACGTTATATAGTTAAGCTCTGATGCGCCATAGTACAAGATAAACTCCATATCAGGACATATATGTTGTAACTGTTCCATTAATTGTCGATCTAGAACTTGAGATCCTGCAATTATATATTTAATAGATGATAAATTACTTTTACAGTGTCGTACCAATAATCGTAGTTTCGTTGGTAATGCATATATATGGTCTACATTGTATTCCTCTATAAGCTGCATCCATCTACTAGGACGCAAGGAACTCGTTGTAACCACGGTCCCTCCAGCCCATAAAGCGGCAATGACCATATTGCTAACACCTGTGAAACTAAAACTTCCCTGTAAAAAGATTTTAACATCTTTGTTTATATGAAAAATATTATTTTGAATATCAAAAAAATCACGCCAAGACTTCTCTCGTCTCCACAAAGGTTTTGGTCGTCCCGTAGTCCCCGATGTAAGTACCCCAAAATCAGCTAATGGCGGTACCCCTTCATAGGCTATAATACGAGCTAGCTCATCTACATAAGCCTTATCCATCTCATTGTGACATACCATAGGAATATTATCTTTATATAATGCCCCAAGCCATTGTGTAAGTTGTTCAACAAACGACAGTTCCTGAATTAAAAGAATCTTAGTATTTAATGTCTTTTTAGACTGAGTAAGATTTACAATGCGACTTGTATTATTAATACCGACCGATAGAATAGCATCATATAGTTCACCATATGTATATTGTATGTCATCTACGATTAAAGCCATTTTATGGGGCTCTAAATCTTTATGCTGTTGTAAGCGTTCAATAATTGTCATATTACATGCGTTCCATAATTAAAGCCGTACCTGTGCCCCCTGCACCAGCAATAGCACATAAACCATAGCGACCACCACAAGATTCTAACGCAGCCATACAGTGAAGCACTAATATGGCACCAGAACATCCATAGGGATGTCCATAAGCTAAGG
This sequence comes from Veillonella sp. 6_1_27, assembly GCF_000163735.1. NCBI lineage: Bacteria > Bacillati > Bacillota > Negativicutes > Veillonellales > Veillonellaceae > Veillonella > Veillonella sp. 6_1_27. The sequence continues at coordinate 59,514 of NZ_GG770215.1, read as the reverse complement.
CACCTCCAAGCATGTTATATTTTTTAATGTGATTAGGGTACGCCTTGTTAAAAAGAACATCAATGATGGCAAAGGCTTCATTCCATTCCACCACATCAATATCATCCATAGTTAAACCTGTACGTTTTAAAATGGCTTCTGTACTTTCAAGAGCGCCCTCCGGACTAAACTGAGGATTTCCTGCCCAAGGTTTAACGCTATGAATTTTAAAAGGCCCTTTTTTATTAGATAAATATACAAAGGCCGCTCCATCATGAGTTAAACACGCATTGCCTGCATTTGTAACAGAGTCAGCTCCCAACAAAGGCTTCATCCTAGACAAGAGTTTCTCGTTCATCGTAGGTCGAATACATTCATCTATACATCTTTTACCATCTATAGTAATAGGCATAATATATGACTGTAAATATAGGTTATCTAAAGCAGCTGATGCTCTTTGATGACTGCCAATAATATGTGGATATAAATCTTCCTTTGTTACATTGTGTTTATGGATAGTCCGCTCAGCCCCTTCGAGCATGGCTAAAGGCGATTGATCTTGAGGCGTAAATTGAGCTACCTTATAGGTTCCTTTTCGGTCATCCCCTGATGCATACACCCGTTCTGGCTGTAACGACGAACTTTCAATACCGCCTGCAATAGCGGAATTCATAATACCAGACAAAATATGTGCATAGGCGATCTCAATACTCATCAAAGCTGAGGCACATTGCATATCAACGGTAATAGCAGGCACAGAATTTGGTAAATTACACATAAGCCCCATAAGACGCCCTATATTACCACCGGTACCAACTGCATTGCCACAAAATAATCCGTCCACCTGCAAAATACTATGACGATTAATTATTTCATCAATTACTTGAGAGCCCAAAATCTCGGGTCTCATATGTTTATATTGTCCATTTAAAACGCCGATAGGACTTCTAAGCCCACCATGAATATATACTGACATATATACTCCTTCTATTAAAAGCAAAAAAGAGGCATCCCGCAGAATGCCACTTTAATTGTATTCTAAATTTTAACTTTAGTTGCTAACCAAGAAGCAACCAGACATTTTACGATATCTCCAGGAATAAATGGGAACATGACTACAGGCAAGGCCGCCCAAAGTTCTGTTTTTGTAACAATCATAAAACCTGCTACACCAAAGAGGTACACTACAGGAATGGTAATCACAAGAGATCGCCAGGCATAAGAGAAAAAGCTTTTTTTAGAACCTTTAAATATACTTAGTAATGTATATGCAACTGGCCAAGAAAAAATAAAGCCACCTGTTGGTCCCAACAATTTGCCAAGACCAGCCGTACCGCCAACAAATACTGGTAACCCAACTGCACCAAGCAAAATATAAATGATAAATACGATAAGTGCATCCTTAGGCTGTAACAATAGGCCGATTAATGTGGCTACCAAAGTCAAAGCCGTTACCATAGCGGGACTAAATGGCAATGGGAAAGAAATATATGCTGAAATACATAATAAGGCTGTTAATAAAGCCATTTTTGTTAAACGTCTTGTTTCCATAATTACCTCTAACTAATACATCTTTGTTTCAAAGATGATGAATCTTCATTTTCACCGAAAAACGTAGCCGAAAATGCCAATGTATCACCAATGTAACCTTCTACATGAGCATCTTCAGGATATTCCACCAAAGTTACCTTGTCATCTGCAATAACTGGTGCATGAAAATAAATCGCCATTTGCAGAGCAGATTTACTAATATTCCAAAAATCCCACATCGTTTCTAAAATCATGCAGCCAGGAACAACATAAGGATTCTCACGATGGATTGGATTCGTATCATTAATATCATTTACAAATCGTATGACCTCTTCCTTAGAGAAAGATATAGCACCATCTGTTCCCTGTTGGTTTATAGTAGAACGAATGTTAAATTGTTTTGGCACTGGTCGTAAATCGACCATTAAGAAGCCAGTCGTATCCATAATACCAATTGTGGTGGTTTTAGCTACTTTCGATACAATTTCACATACGGTTCTATCACTACCTGAGGAATCATAATGCATATGTTTAATAACGCTATGTCCTGGCAGGTTCAAATCATTATTACATAATGCTTTAAATAATGTTCTCATATAATCACAGTCCTTTTATTTATTCAATATCTTGATTATAATCAACATTATTTCATTCGTCAACAAAATGCATTGTTCATATGTTAACAAATAAATATCAAATGAGTTTGAAACTATAAATAAAAAGAGCCTATGACATATATCATAGGCCCCTCACATGGAAGTCTCATAGATTATCTATTTTAGATCTAATTCCTTTAGGTAAGCTTTAAAGCTTTCACCCAATTCTTCGTTGCGCAATGCATACTCAACAGTGGCTTTTAAATAGCCCAATTTATCCCCTGTATCGTAGCGAATACCTTCATATGCTAATGCATACGTATCCGTTTTAGAGGCTGCCAATGCATCAGTTAATTGGACTTCATTACCTACACCAGGCTTAGTAGCTTCTAAGATATTGAAAATATCTGGTGTTAAAATATAACGACCTAATACAGCGAGTCGAGATGGAGCATCCTCTTTCTTAGGTTTTTCCACCAAGTTATCAACGCGATATAAATTATCAGCCAATGCTTCACCAGATACAATACCATAAGAACTAACTTTATCTTCCGGTACAAATTGAGCGCCTAAAATAATACCAGGATGCTCATTATAGCAATCAATCAACTGTTTTAAGCATGGATTTTCTGGATTGTAAACAATATCATCACCAAGTAATACTGCAAATGGCTCATCACCAATAAATGCTTTTGCACACAATACAGCATCACCAAGTCCACGAGGTGCTTTTTGACGAATAAAGTGAACTTTAATGTCCGCCAAATCCTTAATCATAGCCAATGGTTTATTTTTACCTTGACTTTGTAATAACAATTCTAATTCAACACTACTATCAAAATGGTCCTCAATAGCACGTTTATTACGACCTGTAATAATTAGAATTTCTTCAATCCCAGAATCTAAAGCTTCTTTTACAATGTATTGGATAGCAGGTGTATCGACAATAGGAAGCATTTCTTTTGGTTGTGCCTTGGTAGCTGGTAAGAAACGTGTACCAAAACCAGCTGCTGGAATTACAGCTTTTCTAATGCGTTGCATAGTATTCTCCTAACTAAAAGTCTTTACCTACAAATTTAATTTTCCATTGATCATTTTTATTTTTATGTCCATCTTTATATGTTAAGTACATATCGAAGGAGTGTAAATCACGATGCCATGTATAATAGACCGAATCAATATCCCCACTCATCATGTTATTCTTAACACTTACAGAAATATCATCAAGGCGAGTCAATTTATAGGTACCACCATAAATAAGCTCTTTTGGAAGCTCTGTCGTATCAAAACGATAAGGTGAATTATTGTAGGTAATATTTCGTTGATTATAGCTAACCCATACATTAGCACGATTACCAACTTTAGATTGGAATCTAGCCCCCCAATAAGGCATGCTACGGATACTACCATCATAGCCATAGTAGTCACGTTGGTAACCACCTAAGAAGCGCAAATCAGCATTTTTGCCAAGCTTAATAGGATCATGAGAAACTTCTGCATAATATTCTTTATGAGAACCTTTTACAGAACCCTCTTTCCAATAACCAGCATTAATACCACCACGTACAGTAATTGGAGAATTCCCTACATGATATGTATGAGTATCCAAACGAGCTTCACCTATTTTTTCTACCCATACTGTTTCATCATTATATTCATTAGACTCCTTGCTATACCCAACAGAAGCAGTCCCCCAAGGTAAATAATGACGATATCCCACCTGAGGTTTAAAACCAGATTTAGAATACCAACGATAGTCAATATAAGCTTCACCGTTTTTACCGATAGGATATTCTGTACTACCATGTAAGCCAATACCATCATCGTTACTATACGTAGGTTTTGGTATTAAGGAAAAAATACTAAATTTGCCTTCTTTGTCATGACGCAATGAAGTCGTATAAGATGGCAAGGATAATACTTTAAAGTTTTTAATATAAAAGGATGGTTTTTTAATAACGACTTTATCACCAGGATATACCTGAATATCTTGACCCTCCACACGATAATCTGGAGTATGAACAAAAGCCATTGCATGTTTTGTAGTTACCATGCCCTTTTCCATATGGCCTATTTGTCCATCAAAAGTAGCGTTATTGCCTTTTACATAATAGGGATCGCTCCATCCCATGGCTTGGTCCGCCTCAAAGTGACGATCGCTAGTGCGATACGTCATATTTTGACCTGTAATATCTTTTGTTTTACCGCCATCTTCCAAATAGCGATAGCCCCCAACAGTACGATACTCTGTAGTTTTAGTATTACCTTCAATACGTGGAGCCATCAAAGTTTGATTACCTTGAGACACCACAACATCGCCTTGAGCATATACATCACCTGTAGAGCCAGTATAAGACATTTTGTTAGCATCGATACGTGTAGGCAACTGTTCAGCAGGAGTAGCAGATTTCGCTTTTTCACCACGACGTACAACACGGATATTACTATATTCAGGTGTAGATGCTTTAGAAATTTCTCCTGCATAGGATTGACCTACGCTATCCAATGTATCTTGATATACAATAGTTGACTCAGTAGCGGCCCATACAGGTTGTGCTAAACAAACAACACATGCCGCTGCCAGCCATTGTACTTTACGTTTCCTCATGGTTACTAGAACTCCTATTACTTTAAGAATTTGTTAATTATTGATTACGCTTTACAACAACGATAGGTTGAGAAACATTTTCTACAGGTTCTTCTGGCTCCTCAACTGCTGTAGCATCTTCAGCTACAGCTGCATTTTCATCAGTATCATTATTTTCTACATATTCTTCAGATTCACCTGTTGTATTAGGTACAGTTACAGCATCAGCTAATTCATCATCACTATGAGCTAAACCATCACCACCAATAACAAGACCTTGAATTGTTACGGAATCTTGAGGTTGTACATATACAGTAGCACCAGCTGGGTACTCAATATTTTTACCTTTGATGAAAGCGCCCCCTACAAGCCCAACAGGACCGAGTAGAACTGCGCCCGCCACAGATGCACCTGCTGCTTTAACTTCACTACGAGTTTTATCCTTAGCCTCTTTACCTTGTACAGCAGTAAATTCTGTACCATCAATAGCTGGGATTGTATCAAATGTAATATCTAACGCACCATTACGACCAAAGGAACGAGCCTTTTTCAAAGAAGTAATTGTTCCGGAACCTACAGTGCCCGCAGGTACTAATAAGACATTGCCATCCATTACATTTTCTGCAACAGTAAAGGATACAGTATCACCTTCACGACTAGTTTTAGAAGAAACCGCTTCATTTAAAGTCACTTTGAACACTTGGTTACCAGACAATGTGCCTACTTGGTTAGTAAGAGACACATTGCTACCATATACCTTTGTCTTCAAAGAAATAATACGTTTTTGTAAGGAACCACTACCAATGCGACCATTAACGCTACGTTCCATCTTTTCTACACGGTCTACAAGAGATCCTGCGTTAATGCTATTTTGATATGTATATTCCAATGCATCCATTTCTTCGCGCAAAGAAATATTAGTACCACTGCCTTCTACAGAATTGTAGAGGGAGTCAACACGTTTGCTCAATGTTGCGGAATTACCATTGAAACCAGTACCATACACGGTTTCATCAAGTTGATTAATGCGGTCCACAACAGCACCATCTTGTACAGTTCCATATACAGTAGTTTCTAAAACATTTGTTTTTTCAGTTACTGTACCAGGAGCGGCAAATGCAGTGCCTGAAATTAGGGATGCCATTAAAAGTGTAAGTACTTGTTTCTTCATAAATTCCTCCACAATGTATCTAATGTATAACTGTTATACAACAGAATAAGCACGGGCCTAAGACCGTGCTTATTCCCTGAGTCTATCAATTTATATGCTCAGTGGCCATTAAATTTTCAAATCAATAATCGCAGATACACCTACGCCTTGAACACGAGATGCACCAACTGGGTTTGTGCTATCAACAGGAACTAAGCCTTTTACACGAACCATACCATTAAAGCTACCTTCTACTTGAGCAACAGCTTTAACTTCTTCAATGCTAGAAGCAGGCCCAGTAACTTGAGCAGCACCGATATAACCTTTTGTACCAATACTGATAATAGGAACTACTTTAGTTGTATATTCAGTACTCAAGTTATTTTGTTTCAATAATTTATTTAGGAAAGAGTCAATTTGTGGACCAAATTTGTTAACAACAATGCCGATACCACCAATTTTAGCTGCACCACCAAGAATGCTGCTAAGTCCACCAGCTTGAGTTGTCAAGATGCCACCAAATGCAGTTGTAGTTAAACAAATCCCTAGAACAGCTGTAATAATCTTCTTTTTCATAATAAGCCTCCTATAGATACTTATATTTTAACAAATTCTATACATAGATTCTAGTGAAAGTATAAGAACTTACACATAAAGATACTAACATAATATAGATTTTCGATGAATTCTTAATGAATTTTACGCAACTTAATTTAATGCTATCATCAACGATAAATCGTGTCAATATCTAATACGAGCTACATCTAGAAAGCTCAAAAATTGAAATAAAAAGATTAACAAAATGATATAGTTTAATTACTTTTATTAATTATAAATTTAACAAATTCGTGGAACCTGATCTTCGCCTAATAAATCAATCAAACGAACACCTCCAATAGCCGTTTGTAGACCAACCTTACCAATATTTTTATCTATAGTCTTACCAATTAAAACAGCTTCACTGCCCTCTTCAAAGCTATGAAGAATCTTAAGGACTTCGTTCGTAATAGATGGCTCTACAATAAGAACCACTTTCCCTTCATTCGCTAAATATAAAGGGTCATACCCTAATATATTACATACTGACTGTACCTCTTCATGAATTGGTATAGCCGTTTCTTCAACCTTAATGCCTACTTGACTCTGATCAGCGATCTCTTTTAAAACGGTACCTAGGCCACCACGAGTGGGATCTCTCAACAAAGCAACTTGAGTTCCTACTTTATCTAATACTGCTTGAACCATCTTATTTAGTGGTGCACAGTCAGTTGTTAAGGAGTCAGATAAATCTAACCCAAACCGTTGCCCCATAACGGCAATGGAGTGATCTCCAATAGCACCTGACAAAATGATATCTAGCCCTGCTTTCACACGATGTGGACCAATATCTATTCCATCTGGAATCATGCCAATACCAGCAGTATTAATGTAGATTTTATCTACTTCGCCCTTTTTAACGACCTTTGTATCACCTGTAACAATTTGAACATTTGCGGCTTTTGCCATTTCTGACATAGTGCGAAGAATTTCATCTAGCTCTTCAAAGGCCAAACCTTCTTCTAAAATAAGACCACAACTTAAATATTGAGGTATCGCGCCATTCATGGCTAAATCATTCACAGTTCCACAAACAGCCAACTTGCCAATATTACCACCAGGAAAGAACGCAGGTTGCACCACATAAGAATCTGTAGAGAAGGCCATGCGCCCGGCTGTAACAGGAAACTGGGCACCATCGTGTAGGGGCGCCAATAAATCATTTGTAAAATATTTCAAAATAAAACGGTCCGTCAACTCATGACTAAATCGTCCACCATTACCATGGACTAAGCGAACTCGTTCCATATTAATCCTCCCACGTCGATCCACCACTAGAATAACCATATTTATACCATGCAGCACAGCTACCCTCTACAGATACCATACAGGCACCCACCGGATGATCTGCGGTACAGCTTTTACCAAATAACGGACATTCACTCGGTTTAATAAGGCCTTGCAAAACACGTCCACATTGACAGCCTTTAGGATCAAGAGATGGTTTATCCAAGTTAATAGGAAGGACAAGCTCTACATCATAAGCTGCATACTCACCCTTTAATGCTAAACCAGAGTTAGGAATCACACCAATACCACGCCATACATCATCGCATACTTCATATACTTCCTCGATCATAGCTTGGGCTACAGAGTTTCCCTTCTGCATAACTACAGAATGATACGTATTGCCCACCACAATATTACCAGACTCACGTTGCTCTAAAATATTAGCTATGGCAGACAATATTTCTAAGCCATCAAAGCCAGCGATACAAGATGGAATACCGTATTCTTTGGGCAAAAATCGGTATGGTTCTTCACCAATAATAACACTCACATGGCCAGGTAAAATAAATCCATCGATATGACCTTCTTGTTTATCTAATAGTGCACGCAATGCTGGAGGCACTAATTTATGAGATACTAAAAAGAATACATTCTTAAGTCCTGCTGCGTGAACGGCTTTCACAGTAGCACATATAATCGCAATAGTCGTTTCAAAGCCAATAGCTAAGAATACTATTTTCTTTTCTGAATATTTTTTGCTAAGTTCTATTACCTCTAAAGGCGTATAAATAACATGGATATGAGCTCCTTTTGTTTGAGCTTCATTGAGACTACTATAGCTACCTGGAACCTTTAACATATCCCCAAAGGTAGCAATAATAACATCCTCACGTTCTGCATAGGCTAAAGCCTTATCCATATAGGTTTGATCAGTTACACATACTGGACATCCTGGTCCACTAACAAGTTCTATGCCACTTGGCAATAATTGACGAAGACCTTCTCGGAAAATCGATACTGTATGCGTACCACAAACCTCCATAAGCCGCACAGTTTCACCGGGCTTATGAAGCGCATTGATGCGCCTTAACAAAGCATCAGCTGTGTGCTGCTTTTCCTGCAAAGTAAGCTTCTTCAAGTTCTTCTAACTCCTTAAAGGCCTCTAATGTTTTTTGAGCCTCTTCTTCATCAACAATTTGTACAGCAAAACCTGCATGAACTAACAACCAGTCCCCGACCTTTGCATCTGGTACGAGGAGCAAGCTGCAGTCACGGGTAGCACCTGTCAATTCAACGGTACCAATAGCATCATTCACAGCAATCAATTGCGCTGGTACAGCTAAGCACATATTATCTCCTTATCTATATCATTTATAACAAGTTTTATATACATTTACTTCAATAAAACAGCTCCGAAATATATGAATAAAATTAATATTATTGTATCACAGTTACACTCATTATTTAGTGATAGTGTGCACAAACAACTAGAACTTAAACTAGCTATGGCACTCACATAGATTAAACAATATTCAGGACATTACTAAATAAATTTATCTAAGAATAAGAGCTATATGACAATTTATAATTGATTTCCTAACCACAGTTGTCCTAAAGCAAGTCCACCATCATTAGAGGGAACCGCTTCATTCATATATAAATTACCTATATGCCACGTCTTATATATAAATTCTAATAGTTTACGATTTTGAAATACACCACCAGACATAGCCACATCACTAATATTATATCGCTCCATCAAGTCTGCAGCCGTTTCGCATAGTGCTATTGCCATTGTTTTATGAAATGAAGCGGCTAAATGAGCTCGACATTCACCACGAACAACGCCATCCATAATAGATTGAACTGTAGGTGTAAAATCAAGAATATGTCCGTCATAATTGTAAGCAAGTAGTGATCCTTTTTCATCACCACATAGAGTTTCTAAGGAAATGGCAATTTGTGCATCATAACTATGCACCATACCAAGACCTAATAAAGCACCTACAGTATCAAATAATCGCCCACAGCTTGTAGCTTGAATCATGGGCATCGTAGATTGTAATGCTTTATCTAAAATTTCCCATCCCTTTGGAAGTTCTTTCATCCATTCTTGATATACAAAAGGGATATCATCGCCATAATAATTACGAATATACCATAAGGCTTGTCGCCAGGGTTCAGAAACAGCCTTTTCTCCACCAGGCAATGGAGCCGCATGAATATGTGCCAATCTCTGATATTGATTGCCTTTACAAAGGAGAAATTCTCCCCCCCATATAGTCCCATCTGGTCCATAGCCAGTACCATCCATAGCAATTCCTAGTACCAGCCCCCTTAAATTGTGTTCTGCCATAACAGACGCTATATGAGCATGATGATGCTGAACAGGTATTACAGAAAGATGGAAACTTTCACCTATTCTTTCACCTAACCGAGAAGAGAAAAACTGGGGATGACTATCTATAATAATCTTTTCTGGTTGTATAGAAAATAAATTTTTATATCGTTCAATGGTCCATTCTAAGGTTTTATGAGTAGATGCATTCTCTAAATCTCCAATATGGGGTCCTACAAGAACTTCACTACCTTTATTCACAGCAAACGCATTTTTCAAATCACTGCCCATAGCTAATATCGAAGTTTGTTCTAAACCGTCACAATGAATTGGCTCAGGTACATAGCCACGACTGCGACGAATAAATCGAGGTTTATTATTGATGACCACCACCACAGAATCATCAAGAGGAGCATAGATTTCACGATTATGAACGAGGAAATAGTCTGCTACCTCACCTAGTTCATTAAACGCTTGGTCGTCGTTATATAATACGGAATCACCACTTCTGTTACCACTGGTCATAACCCAAGCTGCATCAGAGGGCAATAACACCTCATGCATCGGTGAATAAGGCAACATCACACCCAACATATGATTGTCAGGTGCAACGTGAGGACTTAACCGAACAGAACTATTATGATTTCTTTCTAATAACACAATAGGACGTTCCATCCCCGTTAATACATCTAGTTCTACATCGTTAATATGTACTAACTCAATCGCCATATCTAGAGATCCCACCATTATTGCTAATGGTTTATGCGGTCTATTCTTCCGCTTACGTAATCGTTGTACAGCAGCATCATTTCTAGCATCGCAAACAAGATGATACCCTCCTACACCTTTTATGGCGATAATATTACCTTCATTGATCAATTCCCGCGTAGTATTCCATACATTTACCATATCTACAGCCATGCGATTTGGCTTGTATAAAGTATAACGAGGTCCACAATAAGAGCATGCATTTGGTTCAGCTCTATAACGACGCCCCTCTATATCTTCATATTCAGCCTTACAATCTTTACACATGGGGAACTCATTCATCGTCGTCCGTTCCCGATCATAAGGCAAAGATTTGATTATCGTATACCTTGGTCCGCAATTTGTACAATTGATGAAAGGATATTCCTTTCTACGTTTATCTTGTTGTAACTCTTTAAGGCAATCATTACAAGGCGCAGTATCAGCACTAATAAAGGTACTCACGGATTCACCTAAAGGGGATGCCTGCACAACAAAATCACTTTCATGCATATTAAGTGTAAGATGCTGTACAGTTTGACTAGTAATACGACATAAACGAGGTTGCTCCTCTTGAACAGCATCTAAAAATAACTGCAATTCACCTAAAAAACCTTGAACTTCAACATACACGCCTTGACTATCATTATATACAAAACCTGTTAATCCTAGAGAATGGGCCAACATAGAAACAAGGGGTCGGAATCCGACCCCTTGAACTATACCGGTATAGCGAATTCCCCAGCGTTCTGTAGTTTGATTACTATTTTGTTTCATATAAACTCCTACTATACTCGGAGAATCAAATGTAATTAACCTAATGCAACAGGAATACTGCCATCAATACCAGCTTGTTCTAATTCGGCTTGAATCATGATAGCACATTCAATACGTTTCTTCTGTAAACGACAACCAAATTCATAAGGTGTCTCTAGATCGCCACCTAATGTAATGTTGTTAGCATGACAGCCACCGGAACAGAAGAATTTCGCCCAACATTCAGCACAAATTGGCTTAGAGAATACATGTGTATTGCGGAAATCTTTAGGAATCTCTGTATTTTGTAAACCATCATACACATTACCAAGCACGTATCCATCTTTGCCTACAAATTGATGGCATGGATAAATATCACCATTTGGTACAATCGCCATATATTCATGACCTGCCCCACAACCGCGAAGGCGTTTCGCCATACATGGCCCACGATATAAATCCATGCGGAAGTGGAAGAAGTTAAACTTCTCACCCCAGCCTTCTAACTGGCGTTGTAAATAAATATCTGCTAGTTTTTCATATTCTTTCTCTAAAGCTGGCCAATCTTCTTCACGAAGTACATAGTCCCCTTCTTCACCGACAACAGGCTCCATGGACAAATGCTCAAAGCCAAGATCAGACATTGCCATAACGTCTTTAGTAAAGTCTAAGTTTTTATGTGTATACGTACCACGTACATAGTATTCAAGACCGTGACGCTGTTTTACAGCATTGACAAGATTCTTTGCAATATATTTATAGGATTCAGCACCACTACCCGCTACAGGTCGCATCGCATTATGAACGGATTCACGACCATCCAAAGATAATACAAGACTCATCTTATGCTCATTCACATAATCAATTTTATCTTGTGTTAAAAGCATACCATTCGTGGTCAATGTAAGTTTGAAGATTTTGTTGTGCTTTTCTTGAATAGATTCAATGTATTCAACCGTTTGTTTAACTACATCCCAGTTCAATAATGGCTCGCCACCAAAGAAATCAATCTCACAATGTTGACGAGATCCACTCATTTTAATAAGAAAATCCACAGCCCGTTTTGCTACATCAAAGCTCATTAATTCTCGTTTAACACCGCCGTAATCACCTTGACTAGCAAAGCAATATTTGCATGCTAAGTTACAATCATGAGCAATATTTAAGCATAATGCCTTAACAATAGGTTTCTCACCTACTACAAGTTTAAACTCTTTACTCATCGGCGCAAATAATTGCTCCGCTTTGATGAGCTCATCTAACTCGTCCATAATCTCATCTAGTTCTACTGCATCTTCTTTAGCATCTAACGCAGCATGTACAGCATCGCGATTAGTGCCATCATATATGTCAAGAACTCTATCGATGAGTTCGTCGATAACATGGATAATACCGCTATTCACGTCTAAGCAGTAATAGTTATCCTTCATCCGAAACTTATGGATCATTGGTTTTAATTCTAACATGGTACCTCCAATTAATTTGTATGGTAAAAGCCCTAGTATATAGAACTTTCTAGATAATTGTACCACATTTCCACACTAAACGTTATAAAAAGAGTCATAAAGATATACCATACAATGTATGTCTTTAAAACATAAATAAAAAAGGCCCGCTAAGCGAGCCTCTTCATTATTTTTGTTTGCAAACTTGGTTACCAACTGTGCAGCTTGTTTTACAAGCGGATTGGCAAGATGTTTGACATTCCCCACAACCGCCAGTTTTAGCAGTTTTTTGTAAGGATTCAGTGTTGATAGTACGAATACGTTTAGCCATGATTATCCTCCTCAATACTTATCGAATGATATTTATTTTATCATATTTATAAAAAGCCTGTAAAATACTATTTCGTTATATTTTCGTCTACAACTTCAACTTATTTAGTTTCTACCGCTTCAGTTTCTGTTAATTGAGGATCTGCAACTTTTACTTCTGTTATAGCTTCACCTTTAGTTTTCTTAGGAGCATCTTTGCGCAAGACTTTACGTAATGCCATTGCTACAGGTGTTACAATTACAGCAGCAAAAACGGCTTCTGGAATACCATGTGTAACAGACAAGAATACGACAGAGCCTAATACTTGATCTGGACTAAGATTCATTTTAAGAGCAAACATATCTGCATAGAGTAAGAAGATTAATCCCATAACCATGATTGTATGGAATACGGTCCCCATAAAAGCAGAAACAATAATACGTGGACCTTGCGGTGCTTTCCACAATAATAGATATACCAAATATGCTAATACTGGGAAAAGTATACGTGGTAATACGGAAATAATTGGATTAATAAATAGTGGGGATAAAATATTAGGAGCTGTAATATTTTGCCACAAACTATAGCAACCAAAGATAAAGCCTACAAAGGCTCCCACTTTTGGTCCTTCTACAATAGCACCAATTAGAGTTGGTACGTGTAAAGTTGTTACATTTAGCGGACCTAATGGAATAATACCATATCCAGAAAGGCCTAATGCAATAGTGATACCGGCTAGTAAACCAATAATCGTCAATTCTCGAATCGTAATGCCACTTTTCTTCTCTTTTTTGGCTTCTTTACGTTCAACTTGCTTCAGTTTTTCATTGTCGTGGATTGATACAGTTGAGTTATCATCCAATGGACGTTCAATGTTGTTCATAGATCCTCCTTCGCTCTCATTCCTTACGGATATAAGTCGAAACTAGAAATTAAATACGTTCACGGCATCGTGAAATAATACCACGCTCTACCAATGCACCTATAATCACTGCTACACCTGTCACACCAGCTTCTAATAAAGCTGGAGTTACAAACACTAGTGGATTACCTTGGTACGTTGGAAAAACGGTGGGAACTAAAGATAAAATAAATTCTGGAATATAACCACCATACAAAATATGAGCGTTCATAGCAAGCCATATACCTGCAGTAATAATGATACGCAACAAACGTACACCCTTATATGCTAAATCTCTTGGATACAAATAGAATACAAAGACCAATAAAGAAACTAGTAATAATACAAGTTCAGCAAATAATATATTTACATTCATAGATGATGCATACATAAAATATACCATCGGATCCTGTAAATCTATATATAGGATTGAGCCAATATACAAGAATGGAATCGGTATAGTATAGACAATTATATCTAATGCTTCATCAATCATACCCCATCGATGAGTACGATTGAAAAACTTTGTAGCTAATAAGCCACATAGCTCAATAAGAACTTGAACGATAAAATATACTACAAATAAAAGTAGTACTTTTGCTAATCCATTATCTACATTAAAGCTAAATGGTGTATGAAGAAACGAAAATACCGTCCACCAAGCCCAACTATAAGCATGATAGCCCATGCTTAGCGGTAAATCATCGTTAAACTTAGCATTCTTTAGTCGTCGCACCATAATTGGTATGACTAGCGACAAAACGGGGAACACTAAAATGGGTATTGATAGTGCCCCACTTAATGAAAGTACTGTCGTAATAGCACTTACAAAAAGTGAACAAATTAACGTAAATAACCAAAAACTTTTATTCATTACGGTCTCCCACCAATCGAGTTAAGCCATAAGCTATAATCAAGCTAAATGTGACACTAAAATACATAGCTAATAAAAAGGCTATATCACGACCTACTGTTGGCCATCCCCACAACATGGATAAATCAATACCTAAGAAAATTCCTTTATAGCTGATACCGTGAACGACAACCCAGCTCACTACATAAGCGATACGACTTATAGATTTACCCTCACCAAAGGTACTGCTTTTAAATGATAAATAGGCCCAAGGCATACACAAGGATAACAACAAATACCATACTAGTGCTACTGTCGCACTCGATCCATTATGAATCATATATGCAATAATGGGAATTACCACAATAAATAGATTCAAATAGAAGGAGCGTCTGCAAATATCTATCAAAATGTTCATATAAATCTCCTACGATATGTAATCTCCTTGTATTTTACAATAATCATAGATAAATGTCATCAAAAAAGAAAAACCTCCATATAGGTAAATCAATACCTATATGGAGGTTCCTTTGATTAAGCTACTACAGAATCAGCTGTTACATCAATTGTAGGAACAGTTTCCTTTGGTTCTTCTTTTTTCAACAATGGTGTCATGCTTTCAAGCCCGATCCCCAATGTGAATAGATTATGCAACCAAGCAGTTTGACTTGGTGGCATAAAGCCAAGTACACCGCCACCAACAAGAGCACCATTGAAACCAACGATACCATTGTAATTTGCTTTGATACGTTTCATCAATGCAATAGAAATGCGGCGCAAATCTACAAGAGCTTGTAGATTATCGGAAGAAATAGTAACATTCGCAATCTTTTGAGCAATTGGAGCGCCTTCATTCATAGCGATACCAACATGAGCCTCAGAAATTGCTGGGGAGTCATTGATACCGTCCCCTACCATCATAACAGTATAGCCTTCAGCTTTGGCTTGTTTTACATAACTTGCCTTATCTTCTGGCAATACTTCTGCATGCACTTCATCAATACCAAGTTCATCAGCTACGCGTTGTGCATTACGCTTAGAGTCACCAGTCATCATGACAACCTTTTTAATGCCTAATGCATGCAAATCAGCTATAACTTGTTTTGCCTCTTCACGTACAGGGTCTTTAATGCAAATAACCGCTGCTAATGTACCACCAATAGCGAGGTAAATATGTGAAGATGTATTTGGTAAATTATTGAATTTTTCTTGTTCATCAGCAGGAATCTTTGTTTTTTCATCATCAAAGATATAATGAGCACTACCAATGCGTACACGATAGCGACCAACCTTAGATGCAATACCATGAGCCACAACGTATTCTACGTCAGAGTGCATTTCCTTATGAGGTAATGCATGATCCTTAGCAGCACGTACAATTGCTTTTGCCATGGAATGAGGGAAATGCTCCTCAATACATGCAGCTAATTTCAACATTTCATCTGCATCATGACCGTTAAATGGAATAATTTGTTCAAACTCAGGTTCAGCTTTAGTAAGAGTGCCTGTTTTATCGAACACAATCATATCTGCTTGTGCAATTTGTTCTAGGAACTTACCACCTTTAACAGTGATACCGCGTTTAGATGCTTCTTGCATAGCGGAAAGTACTGCTAATGGAATGGATAATTTAAGAGCACAAGAGAAGTCAACCATTACGAAAGACAATGCTTTCATCACATTACGAGTCAACAAGTATGTTAAACCAGCACCAATAAAGCTTATTGGAACTAATTTATCAGCCATGCGGTATGCTTGTTGTTCCATACCGGATTTCATTTGTTCAGACTCTTCAATGAGGTTAACGATTTTTTCGTAACGAGATGTTTTGGATGTGCTACGTACTTCTACAATAGCTTTACCGTCTTCAACAACAGTACCTGCATATACAGAACTGTCTTGATCGCGACGAACCGCTTCTGGTTCCCCTGTCATGGAGCTTTCATTAACAAGAACAACCCCGTCGATAACGACACCATCCAATGGAATCACTTCGCCTTGACGAATGATAATTTGATCACCAGCTACAACCTCATTAACAGGTTTGCTTACTTCAATATCATCCACCAATACCCATACTTTATCTACGTTCAAGGACATGCTTTGAGCGAGATTCAATACGGATTTACGGTGAGTCCATTCTTCTAAGATATCACCAATACCCAATAGGTACATAACGGCTCCAGCTGTAGGATAATCTTTTTGAAGTAATGCAGCACCAATAGCTACACCATCAAGTACTTCTACAGTTAACTTACGTTGCCACAATGTTTTAATCGCTTTACCGATAAATTTAATCCCATCAAACCATGCCCATGCAGCCGCAATTGGTGCAGGTAACACTGCTTTTTTACCTAAGTAAACTGCTGTGCGGTTAATCATCATTTCACGGTATTTTTTATTTACCAAGCGTGGAGAGTATTCGTTCAAAGCTGGTGCTTCGGACAAATCTAAATCGCGTAGACCAAGTACTGCATCACGCACAGCATCAGAATCACCATTATGTTTAATGGCGATTTGACTGCTACGAGTGTAGAAGGTTACATCTACAATTGCATCATTAAGGAGCAATGTATCCTCTACATAAGCAGCTTCTGCTTCTGTAAAGCGATGCCCAGACACCTTAACGTGTAAGCGATTTCTGAGTTTTCGTACAACAGAAAATTGTAACATAGTTAAATCCTCAATTATTTGTTTTCTTCAAAGATTTCTTCGTTGCGTGCTTCGTTGATTTCTTGAGCTTCTGCCAATACATCAGATGCGGATGCTTGTACTTTTTCAGCTGTTTCTAATACAGTTTCTTTAGCGCGAAGACCAGCTGCTACGATACCAGCATATACTTTTTTAGCGTCTTTAGAAGTTAACACTTTAAGACCTACAGTACCCAATGCAAGACCTGCTGCGAATAAGTTAGCGTTTTTAAGATTTTTTTGATCGATGTTGAACATGATAATATTCCTTTCTACTAAATATGATAAAAAATTTAATTACTATATTTGAAAAGAGGAGCCATTATAGAGACCCCTCATTCAAATTCAGAATTCGTATTAGCTTACTTAGCAGTACGTTTAATGCCTAGTGCTTTATTGGAACCATCACAGCTGCAGTTACCACCGCAACCAGAAGATTTTTTAGAGCCAGACTTGGAGCTACCGCCACCACAGCCACAGCCACCTTTACCAGACATTTGTTTGTAAAATTTATTACCGATATAAGCTAATGCTAATACAACTATGAGTCCTATAACAAGATTATCCATTATTATGCCTCTTTCTCAATATCTACTAAATTATAATATGTGTATTAGTGATAAACAAGATAAAAGCAATATCTAAAGGATATTTCCCTTTTCTCATTATCATTTAACCACGAATATTGATAATTATCAAGTATTATTTTTAAATTACTTATAACAAAATCGCAATTTTTAAATTCATTTTTGTTTAAAGAATCTAAAGGTGGCTAAACTCTCCTATTTAGCGACTCTAGATTAGAAACCTAATGCGCGACCAATGTTATAGAAGATGAAACATGCAATCCATGCAAATGTATTTTCATAGCAGAACATGAATGCAACCCATTTCCAAGAACCTGTTTCACGTTTGATAACAGCTAATGTTGCCAAACAAGGTGGGTAAATTAATACGAACAACATCATTGTTAATGCAATCAATGGTGAGAAGTTTGGATCATTTTGTAAGTAATCAGTCAATGGAGCTGGATTTTTATCATCACCACCTACTGCATATACTGTACCCAATGTAGAAATTACTACCTCTTTAGCCGCTAAACCAGCTACGAGAGATAAGCCCATTTTCCAGTCGAAGCCCAATGGTTCAAGTACTGGGTTGATTGCTTTACCAAAGGATGCTGCATAGGATTGTTCAATTTTTTCAGCAGCTTGTTCTTTATCAAGTTTGTCATTTTCAGCATCTAAGTTAGCACTGTTTTTATACATTGCCCATGCTGCTGGGAACAAGTCTTTATTTTCATCTTTAATATCATTGAATAATTCAGGTGCTTCAGAATCATCCTCTACTGCTACTTCAGGTTCATCTTCTCCTGCTTGCTTAGCAGCATCAGTAGCATCTTGTACAGTAGATTTCATATCTTCAACAATTTTATCAACTGCATCTTTTTGGTCATCTGTAGCAATACCGAATTGAGATAATGTAGCTGCATCTTTTACTTCATACTCTTGAGCAACTTGTTCTTTCACTGCATCATAATCTTTGGAGTATTCTACATCCATTGGATATGCAGTGATGAACCAAATCAAGATGGAAGCAGCCATAATGAAAGTACCGGCTTTAATGATGTACAATTTAGCACGTTCATACATGTGCATCCATGTAGCTTTCAATGTAGGCAAATGATATGGAGGTAATTCCATTACAAATGGTTCTGCTTCACCAGCAAATAAGAACTTACGGAAAATTTTTGCAAAGATAATACCGAAGATGATACCCAAGAAGTATACAGAGAATACAACTAAAGTACTATCCCAACCATTTGGGAAGAACGCATTTGCAAATAAGATATACACTGGCAAACGTGCAGAACAACTCATGAATGGTGTAATCAAAATCGTAACCATTCGATCCTTGTAGTTGTCGAGGATACGGGCACCCATTACGGATGGTACGGAACAACCGAAACCCAATAATAAAGGAATAAAGGATTTACCATGTAAGCCACATGCGCGCATTACACGGTCAATAACGAAGGCTGCACGAGCCATATAACCTGTATCTTCCAAGAAAGAAATGCCAAGGAAGAGTAATAAAATTAATGGTAAGAATGAAAGTACCGCACCTACGCCGGCAATAATACCATCAGATACGAGTGACTGTAATTGGCCCTCTGGAATAGTCTGAACCGCATAAGCTTGTAATGCAGCGAAACCATCCTCGATCCAACCTTGAGGAATACCACCAACGAAGTTAACGAACGCAAACAATAAGTACATAACAACCATGAAGATTGGTAAGCCCCAAATTCGATGCGTTAAGATTTTGTCATAACGGTCAGAGCGTGTTTCCAATTGAGTTGGCGCTTGTGTTAAACATGCATTGTATACTTCTACAGCAAAGCGGTGACGATATTCTTGGAATACAATATCAAGATCAACTTGATCCTTAATTTCTTCACGAATAGCTTCAGCCTTTTGAATAACAGCTTCCGTATTATCAAAGCGCATAACTTTGCCAATAACGTCAGCATCTTTTTCTAACAACTTAACAGCAATCCAACGAAGTGGATATGTAACAGTGCCAGCTTGTTTTAGTTCTTCTACAAGCTCACTAATTTTGCCTTCTAACAAATCACCATAATTAATTGTTACACCAGGAGCTTTTTGAGAAGCAGCTACACTAATTGTTGCTTCTAACAAGTCTTTTGTACCAATATTTGTACGACCTACAGTACTAACAATGGTAGCCCCTGTCATTTCTGCCATTTTTTTTAGGTCGTATTTGATGCCCATTTCTTCAGCAACGTCAGCCATGTTTAGAGCAATAACCATTGGCTTTTCAAGTTCCAATAATTGTGCAGCTAAATATAAGTTACGTTCCAAGTTAGATGCATCAAGAACATTAACAATTACATCTGGGTTATCATTTACGATAACATTACGCGCTACTAACTCATCCAAGGAACGTGCAGTTAAGCTATATGTACCTGGTAAGTCAATAAACAATAACTCATGGCCATCAAATTTCGTATGGCCTTCCTTTTTTTCTACTGTAACGCCGGCATAGTTACCAACGTGTTGCTTCGCCCCTGTGATATTGTTAAACATTGTAGTCTTACCACAGTTTGGGTTACCTGCTAAGGCAATGCGAATTTGCCCATTTTCTGCCATGTGAACCTCCTATTGAACATCTACATCAATCATGCCAGCTTCGCTTGTACGA
Source organism: Veillonella sp. 6_1_27 (assembly GCF_000163735.1). Taxonomy (NCBI): domain Bacteria; kingdom Bacillati; phylum Bacillota; class Negativicutes; order Veillonellales; family Veillonellaceae; genus Veillonella; species Veillonella sp. 6_1_27. The sequence goes on along the minus strand of NZ_GG770215.1, from coordinate 38,580 downwards.
AGTGCTAATTCAAAGTTTTTTACTTTGATCTCCACCGGATCACCCAAAGGGGCAAACTTCATAACATGGATTTTTGTACCATGTACGAGACCCATGTCGATTAGACGATGCTTAACATTGCCACTGCCATGTAGTGCAACAATAAGACCAGACTCACCTGGCTTCATGTCTTTCAACTTTTTGATAGCCATACGACACCTCCTAATTATTGTACCTAACAACCTCATATTAACCACACAAAATAATAATGCGTATTAATATCTTAAATTATTATATCAAATCAAGCATTAATTTCAACAATTATTATCATTTTTATGGTTATTTTTTATCTCATATCTATATTTTATTATCATATTTAATATGAGATTATCTATATAATTATCTAATAAAATACTGAATACTAGCTGAAATTTAATATTTCATAGCTATATATTTAGATACTGTAATCAATAAACTCTATTAAGATTATCATTTACAAATACTCTCACATTCTCAATTAATAGTTTATAAACAGTTTAAATGTAGCTATTTTAATATTTTCATTTCTCATTTTACTTAGTTATATCAGTATTTTTCCATATATTATCAAAAAAATATACCCAAAATACTATAATATTTATTGAGCCTAGAGTATGTTAAGACTATACATCTTCCAAGTTCAATTCATTTGCCCCTAATATGTGCATACGTTATAATTAATATAATATGTATTATAGAAAGGACGATTCATGAAATCTTTTAAATCTTTAGGTGTTTGTGATGAACTTATCCAAGCCCTACAAAAACAAGGTATAAAGGAGCCTACGCCAATTCAAGAACAATCCATTCCTGTCGTCTTTAAAGGGAATGATGTCATAGCCAAAGCTCAAACCGGCACGGGGAAAACACTAGCATTCTTACTGCCAGTTCTACAACGTGTACATACTGATGTTCATCAAGAACAAGTGCTTATCATTGCGCCTACACGAGAACTAATTAAACAAATTTCCGATGAAGCGAAGGAAATAGGTTCTATTTTAAATGTAGATATCCTCCCTCTTATCGGCGGCAAAACAATCGAGGCACAGTTACAACAGTTAGGCCGCCGACCTCAAGTCATCTTAGGTACACCTGGTCGTCTATTGGATCATGCAAAGCGCGGTTCTCTCCATCTAGACTGTATTCGTCGTGTTGTACTAGATGAAGCAGACCAAATGCTTCACATGGGCTTCTTACCAGATATCGAAAATCTCATCGGCCAAACAGATGCCAATAGACAACTATTACTATTCTCCGCTACAATTCCAGATAAAATCCGAAATCTCGCAAAGGCATATATGTCTAAACCCGTTTCAGTAACGGCAGAAGGAAAACACATCACTCTCGAATCAATTGATCAACGAGTGTATATGATGAATCCTGAAGAAAAAACACAACGGCTCATCAAAATGATTGAAGATGATAATCCGTTTTTAGCTATAGTTTTCTGTAATAAACGGGAAGGTGCCATTCGTTTATCCTACGAATTAACTGCAGCGGGGCTCAATATAGCAGAAATGCACGGTGACTTGACACAAGGTCGTCGCACACAAATTCTGCGAGACTTTGCAAAAGCTAAAACACAAATCTTAGTGGCTACCGATATTGCGGCTCGCGGTATCGACATCGAAGGTATCACACATGTATATAATTACGACGTACCTCGCGATGTAGATTACTACATCCACCGCATTGGCCGTACAGGTCGTGCTGGTAACTCTGGCGTGGCTGTAACCTTTGCGACACCACAAGACGAATCATGGTTACGACGCATCGAACGAGCTATCCAAGCTACACTTACAAAATATACTAAGGATGGTCAGATCAAAACTAAGGGCAATGCTAGCACTGCTCCAAAACGCACAAAATTAGCTAGTAAACCTAAGATTACAAGCACTTACCAATCCACTAAGGCTAAAGCTCACAAAGCACGAGGCCATAAAGGCTCCAATACACGCCAACGCCGTGCTTCTACCTCCCAAACTGGTCGTCGTGGCAAACGCAGATAAAATTCAGCTTAATATCCTAAACTAAATGAAGCAATTTTTCTTCTACAAGAACAGTTTCAAAAAAAGACGCGCACAGCTAAGCTGTACGCGTCTTTTTATTATCACTGTAAAAATAGTTGTTTCTTGGTAATCTTAGATAACTAAAAACTTTACAATAATCTATATTCGATTATATATATTTACCGATAATAAGTTACCTTTTATTGGTTACTTTATTTGTTGGCATAAATGCTCGGTACCCCATCTACATCAGAACATTGGGTCTTACATTGAGATCGATTGCTACAAATCCAGTTTGTTCGACCTCTCACCTCTTGTTTCACAAAGTAACCTACGTTACATCTAGGGCATTTATATTGTTTATCTTCATCAGATACTTCAATATTACCTTCAACACTAGAAGTATCCCCTTCTACTGGCTGAGTATGTTTACACGTAGGATAATTCGTGCACCCTAAAAAGGCACCAAATTTACCATTCCGCTGTTGCAAACGTCCTTTTTTACATTTAGGACATACAGGTAAGGAAGACAAGTCTACGCTTTCACTATCCATAGGGCGCTTACGATTTTGACTCGTTATAGTTCGCACCACATTGGGCATCATTTGATCAGAGCTTACTACTTTATCAAAACCAAGTTTATCAATTAATAATTTTAAAAACTTAATTTGATCCGCTAAGAAGGAATCTAATGTATCCTCTCCTTCGCTCATAAGTGCTAAGCGTTCTTCCCAAACAGCTGTTTCATCAGGATAAAGCAGCTCTTCTGGCAGAGCATCTACTAAGAGATAGCCCGTTTCCGTTGGAGATAAGACTTGCTTCTTCCCTGACGTTTTCATAAAGTCTCGACTGATAAGCTCATCAATAATGTTTGCCCGAGTTGCTTCTGTACCAATACCAGATACAGCCTTTAATTGCTTTTTCAAGTCTTCATTTTTTACGAATTTATGAATTTCCTTCATCGCTTGTAGTAATGTGGACGGCGTAAAACGGGATGGTGGTTTCGTTTGTTTAGACTCTATAGAAGAATCCGTATATAAAACAGTATCGTTCTTTTTAACCGCTGGCAAGTGGTCCGTTTCTTCAATAACCTCTTTTTTAGGGTCTGATTCAGCCCCACGCTCATCGGTTAGATCGGGCTCGTCATTGTCCGTCGTAGATTTAGACTTATGTCGTTTATAAAGCAATTTCCATCCTTCTTCGATAACTACACGACCATTAGCTACAAACTCTTCCTTACTTTGTTCTACTACAATTTTAGTTTGCTCGTAAATATGCTCCCCATAAAATTGCGCAATATAAGCTTGACTGATGAGGAAATAAATATTTCGCTCCTCTTGGGACAAACTATTTATATTGCAAGCCACCGTTGTAGGAATAATAGCATGATGGGCGGTAATTTTCTTTTCATTCCAAGCACGGCTCTTAATAGAACGATCTGCATCGGCAGCCCACTGTGCTAATCTCTCATCACCTGCATTTTGTAGATTGTTGAGGATTGCATTGCGATCATCATATTGATTGGGTGGTAAATATTCACAATCAGAACGTGGATAGGTAGTTAATTTCTTTTCGTATAATTTTTGCGCTGTATCAAGTACAGTCTGCGGATCATAAGAAAAGGCTTTACCTGCCAATACTTGTAAGGATGATAAGGATAAAGGCAATCGTTGTACATCTTTTTTCTTAGACTTTGTAACACCTTTAATAAAACCGTCTGGTCCAGCTTGTAAACATTCTACTAATTCATCAGCAATAGCTTTATTAATGAGTCGTCCATCTGGGTCAAGCCCCTTTTGTTCGTCTGTAGGCTGCCAAGTCGCCCAAAACACCCCATTAGGATGGTTATATAATACCTTTACAGTAAAATAGTCTACTGGTTTAAATGCAGCTAACTCTCGTTCTCTACGTACAACAAGAGCTAACGTTGGCGTCTTTACACGACCAATTGGCAATGTTACCTTATGACCTTTATAACGTTCAGATAATGTATAGGCCCGAGATAAATTCATCCCAATGAGCCAGTCTGCTCGCGCTCTTGCCAATGCAGATTGATATAGATTGTGAAAGTCCTTGTTATCTCTCAAATCATCAAGAGCAGAACGAATAGATTTTTCATCGAGGGCATTTAATAGAATACGTTGCACTGGTTTTGTATTACCTACATAGTACAAAACTTCGTCAACTAAAAGTTGACCTTCTCGATCCGGGTCACCTGCATTGACAATGACATCTGCTTTACTAATAAGGTCTTTTACAATTTCAAACTGTTGACGGCTGCTATCTGTGACAAGCAATTTCCACTCATCAGGCACGATAGGAAGATCTTGAGGGCGCCAACGGATATATTTATCATCGTAATCTCCTGGCTCAGCCTGATGCAATACATGACCTACTACCCAAGTCACCACATCATCCCCTTGGATAAAATAACCATTCCGTTTTTGGATATTCTTATTTTCTGGTAAGCATTTACTGATTTCGCGAGCCATGGATGGCTTTTCTGCAATAAATAACCGCATGGATCCCCTCCTTAACCTGAAGATAACGGCTAACCCCAAGCCGTTCTATGAAATCTCATTATACTACAATTTAGTGGTCATAACTAGAAAAATCATGTATAATTTTTACGATATATAGACTGTGAAAGTAAAACCTAAAGATTTATCTGCTTTCACAACACATTAATAGAGGTGAATCATGACATTTTTAGAAGAAGTACAACGTCGCCGTACGTTTGCTATCATATCTCACCCGGATGCGGGTAAAACAACATTAACGGAAAAATTACTATTATATGGTGGTGCCATTCACTTAGCCGGGTCCGTAAAGTCTCGTAAAACTGCAAAACACGCCGTATCCGACTGGATGGAAATTGAGAAACAACGTGGTATCTCTGTAACGAGCTCCGTGTTGCAATTTGACTACGACGGTTGCCGCGTAAACATCCTCGACACCCCTGGTCACCAAGACTTCTCAGAAGATACATACCGTACATTGATGGCTGCCGACAGTGCAGTCATGCTTATCGACGTAGCAAAAGGCGTAGAGGCCCAAACAAAGAAACTATTTGCTGTATCAAAAGAACGCGGTATTCCTATCTTTACATTTGTTAACAAAATTGACCATTTCGGTCGCAGTCCATTCGATCTAATGGAAGAAATCGAAAATGTTCTCGGCATCCGTACGTGCCCTATGAACTGGCCTATCGGTATCAACGGCGAATACAAAGGCGTCTACGATAGAGAGCACGAAACTATCGAACTCTTTGCAAAAGACGAAACTCATGGTCAAGAAAAACTTGCATCCGAAAAAGGTGCTTTAACGGATCCGCGCATGAAAGAGCTATTAGGTGACGATGTATACCAAGCATTGCTCGACGATATTGAGTTGCTAGACGTTGCTGGCGATCCATTCGATTTCGATAAAGTTCGTGCTGGTGAATTGACCCCTATGTTTTTTGGTTCTGCTATGACGAACTTCGGGGTAAAACCATTCTTAGAAAAATTCTTGGAACTAGCTCCATCCCCTGCTCCACGACAAGCGATAGAGGAAATGGTACAACCCACTAGCGAAGACTTCTCTGCTCTAGTATTTAAAATCCAAGCAAATATGGACCCGAACCACCATGACCGTATCGTATTTATGCGTATCTGCTCAGGTAAATTCGAAAAAGGTATGTCCGTATTACACCGCCAATCTAATAAAACAATCCGTCTATCTCAGCCTCAACAATTCTTGGCTACGGAACGTACCATCGTAGAAGATGCGTACCCAGGCGATATTATCGGTGTTTTTGATGCAGGTACTATGGGGGTAGGCGATACACTTTGTGCACAAAAACACAAAGTAACTTTCGGTGACTTCCCTGTATTCCCTCCGGAATTCTTTGCCCGCGTATCCCCAAAGGATACTATGAAACGTAAACAGTTCCAAAAAGGTATGACTCAATTGGCTCAAGAAGGGGCTGTTCAAATCTTTGAACAACCAGGCGCTCTTGATTCCTTCGTAGTCGGTGCCGTAGGTATGCTTCAATTTGAAGTTCTTGAGTACCGCCTCAAAAATGAATATGGTGTAGATTTATTAAATCATACTTTGCCATATGGTGTTGCTCGTTGGATTGACGGCGAAGTTGATATTGCATCCTTGAAAGGTATAGACAATGCGATGATTGTAAAAGATAATCGCGATCGCACCGTAGTTCTTATCTCTAACGAATGGCAAATGGGTTGGGTTCAAGAGCGTAATCCGGATGTAACATTCTTAACGGCCCCTAAATTACACCATGAGCTATAACGCCTAATTAACTTATTGCTAGGTCTATACATTTTAGTTATATCTTAACATGCATTTATAGAGCGAATTTATCACCATATATAATTTAGAGTCTTACTAAATCAACATAAAAATATTAAGTTTTAGAACTGGAGTATATTTTATATGATTATAAATATAAAAAATATATTCCAGTTTATTTTTTTATAACAAGAAGGAAAATCACAGATTTAAGTCGAATACATATAGTATGATTATGTACATAAGTAATATATATTATTACTTTTCTATATTTATATGTATAATCATAAAATTAGTTTTATTAATATTATTGTTTTTTGTGTTGTTATGAGTGTTTAAAGATAAAAATATAAACTTTTTATACGTTATATATTCTATAGTATTTTTTGACCATTCATGATACCATAAAACTCAGATTTATTTTTTATTTTAAAGGAGTGATTTTATGCCACTTATTGACTTAGCCTTAGTCAACAATGTATGGACCTTAAAACTGTCCATGATTCAAACTGTAGGTCTTGCCGTAATTACCTTATTCATCGGTACTTGGATCAATAAGCATTCCAAGTTCTTACAACGTATGTGTATGCCTGCACCAGCGGTAGGTGCTCTTCCATTTGCATTTTTAACTGCTATTTTATCTTATTATAAGATCTTAAACATTACCTTTGAAGGTTCCTTACAAACATTTTTAATGCTTGCCTTCTTTACCACGATTGGTTTAATGGCATCTTTAAAAGTCCTCAAAAAGGGCGGTATCTTCATTATTTTCTTCTTCTTAGCTTGTGCAGTGTGGATTGTAGTACAAAATACTGCAGGTATTATGATTGCCAAAGCATTAGGGATTGAGCCGATTATCGGCATCATGGCAGGTTCTGTATCTATGATTGGCGGCCTTGGTACAGCTGGTGCCTTTGGTCCATATTACGAGCAATTACTTGGTATCCCTGGTACCGCTTCCGCAGCAGTTGCAGCTGCAACATTCGGCATGGTAGCTGGTACAATCCTCGGCGCGCCTGTAGGTGAACGCATTATTAAAATGCATAAAGTTAAAACACCTTATGAAAATCCTGAGTTAATGGAGGATGAAGGCATCGATATAATTGAAGATCACGTTGAGAGCGGTGGCAAACAATTCAACGCTCAAGATCTTTTAACAATCTGTATGTGGATTGGCCTTGCATTAGGTATCGGTACCATCGTAAGTGCTGGATTATCTGTTCTTACTCCACTACCTGCATATATTGGCGCTATGATTTGTGCAGCAGTAATTCGTAACTTTGGTGATTTTACTAAAGCATACAAAATCAACGATGCAGCTCTTGATGCAGTATCTAATGTAGCATTATCCTTATTCGTAACAATGGCTATCAACAGCTTGAAATTAGTTCAATTAATTGATCTTGCTTTACCACTCATTACAATCTTAGTTGTACAAATGGCACTTATCTGTGTATTTGCATACCTTATTTACTTCCTCTTTGGTCGCAACTACGATGCAGTTATGCTTGGTGCCGGAGCTATCGGTTTCGGACTGGGTGCTACACCAAACGCATTAGTTAACATGTTATCCTTAGCAAGTAAACACGGCCCATCTCCTCGTGCTTGGCTCGTAGTTTCCTTAGTAGGTGCATTCTTAATTGACTTTGCAAATGCTTTCCTCATTACAACCATGGCTGGTATTCTTTACTAACTAAAAAGGACCCATTCGGGTCCTTTTTTTCATGAAAAAGAGCTTACTGGAATGATATTTTATCAGTCCAATAAGCTCTTTATGTATTATACTATTTGATTAATGCTGCCCACGCGTTGGCTACATCGGCAAAGTCTTGAAGGGTAAAGGTCTCACCTCTTCGTTGACCATCAATATTTGCTTTTGCTAATAACTCTTCAATTCTATCCCTTGTTAAGCCCGTTGTTTTCATCGTATTAGAGAATGTTTTACGGCGTTGCGCAAAACCTGCTTTCACAACGCGAAAAAATAGTTTCTCATCAATCACATCTACAGGTGGTTTATCACGCAATACGCAACGGATAACAGAACTTGTCACCGCTGGAGCTGGCAAGAAAGATTTAGGCGGTACATCAAGAACAATATCTGGTTCCGTATAATACTGAACAGCAACAGATAATGCGCCATAGTCCTTTGTACCGGGCTTTGCTATCATCCGTAAGGCCACCTCTTTTTGCACCATCACAACTAGACGTTCAATAGGTAGTTTACTTTCCAACAAAGACATAATAATAGGTGTTGTAATATAGTATGGCAAATTGGCAACCACTTTAAATGGTTTATGATTCATAATCGTTAGCACATCAAGCTTTAACACATCACCATGAATGATACGTACATTGTCATAAGATGCCAATGTCGTATCTAGTACCTCTAATAAGCGACGATCTAGCTCGATAGCCGTTACATCTGCCCCACTTTGAGCTAAACCTTGTGTCAACGTACCAATGCCAGGACCAACCTCTAGGACAGGTTCCCCTACGGTTAATTCCGCAGCATGTACGATTTCATCAACTATGCCTCGCTTAATAAGAAAATTTTGCCCTAGCTTTTTGCTCATTTTAATATCAAAGCGCTTACATATATAATGCACAACCTCTGGGCTTGCAATTACTGATTCTAACATCTTAACTCCTATTTTAACAATTTACCGCCTCTTCATAAGCATCTCGAGTTATACCATAATGATTTAAACGGTACAAAAATTGTTTACCATTACCGTATCCAATACCTAATTTAGCACCAATAACCGCTCGACGAGCCGCACTATCAGGCATACCAGACAATCCGTGACGCACTAAGTCCACCATAGTAAATTCGTTGGATGATTTTAGAGACTCTACGTGTAATGTAGATAAAGCCTTTCTGATTGACTCAGGAGAGGCTTGTTCTATGCCAATATCATCATTTGCAAACGCTTCGTCACGAGACACAAAAGCATGTTGTGCATTAGGAAATTTTTTAGTTAAAACGCGTCGGATTCGCTCCCCTGCTGTATCAGGATCCGTTAATATAATAATGCCACGTTTCTCATAGGCAACGCGAATCATATCGATAACACCTCTTCTAAGGGTAAATCCTTCTGTAGCAATGCAATCAGCCTCTACAGCTTGAGCGATACGCTGAATATCAGATTTTCCTTCTACCACAATGACTTGTTTTAACATATATCCCCCTTTTATTCTATTAATACATTGTAGCATATATATAACATTGCTTAAATACTTATAATCGAGTAGTATTAATAGTGTAATATATAAAAGGAGGCCAATCATGACCTTACAACAATTAAAGTATGTCACTACAATTGCCAATATAGGCAGCATTAGTGAGGCAGCAAAGAGATTATTTGTGTCTCAACCGAGCCTCACCAAGGCTATTAAAGAACTAGAGAAAGAAATGGGCATTACCATTTTCGATCGTACTAATAAAGGAATTACCGTATCTAAAGAAGGGGAACGCTTCCTCGGCTATGCGCGCCAAGTGTTAGAACAAGCAGCCCTTTTAGAGGAGCAATATAAGAGCCAAAGCGGCGGTAAGAAACAATTTTCTGTGTCTACTCAACATTACTCCTTTGCAGTCAATGCCTTTGTAGAGCTTTTAAAAGGCGCTGAAATCGATCAATATGATGTATCCTTACGAGAAACACAAACCTATGAAATTATCGATGACGTAGCTCATATGAAGAGTGAAATTGGTTTGCTCTATTATAATGATTTCAACCGTCCTGTATTAGAAAAATTAATTCACACTAACGAATTAACCTTTACTGAATTATTTACGGCCCATCCTCATATCTTTATTGGTAAAACGCATCCACTAGCCCATAAAGAGGTAGTCTCTATGGACGAATTAGAGGAATATCCATATATTTCCTTTGAGCAAGGCGATCACAACTCCTTCTACTTCTCTGAAGAAATCTTCAGTACCGTGGTGCGCCCAAAACATATCCGTGTTCGCGATAGAGCATCTTTATTTAGCCTATTACTTGGCCTTGATGGATACACTGTATCTAGTGGTGTAATCGATAAAGAGGTAAATGGTGAAAATATCATTTCCGTTCCACTTGCCGAAGAAGGTTTAATGCACATTGGCTACATTACTAATAATAAAATGCAACGCAGCCGTTTAGGTCAAGAATATATCCACGCTCTAGAACAATACGTTAGTAATTACGGTAGACATATTCAATTACCAGAAAACAAAAAATAATTATATATCATATTATTTATAGAGCGATACAACACTATTGTTCAATTTAGATGTATCAGATAATCCATAAAGAAGGCACTCTCTATTTTAGAGAGTGCCTTCTTGGGTATAACTTAAAGCATAAAATCACTCATAGACATAACTTTAAACTATATACAACTCAAATATATTGATATTTTTATATATAATCATACTTAGCTATAATTAACCTATCAAAATTATCGGTTTAATCGTTTATATAAGGAGGATTATTATGTCCAAACATACAGCACCATTCCACTTTGATATCGTAGGTTCCTTCCTACGCCCAGCAGAATTAAAAGAAGCACGTGAAGCTTTTAATAAGGGAAATATTACTCGAGAAGAATTAACAGCCGTTGAAGATCGTCTTATTACAGACCTCATTCAAAAACAGAAAGCAGCTGGCCTACCAGTGATTACAGATGGCGAATTCCGTCGTGCCTATTGGCATCTAGACTTCATGTGGGGCTTTAACGGCGTAAAAGAAATTGAACTGGAACACGGTTACAAATTCGTCGGTCAAGAAACAGCGCCAGGTTCCCTCGCCCTTACTGGCAAAATTACGGGAACAAACCACCCATTCGTTGAACATTTCAAATTTGTAAAACAATTTGAAGACGAAAATACTACGGCGCGTCAAACGATTCCTGCTCCCTCTCAGTTTTTGGCAGAGTTATTCCGTGAAGACAATGGCATTACAACGCGCTCCTTCTATCCAGATTTAGAAGAATTGATTCAAGATATTGCTGCCGCCTATCGCCAAGTAATTAAAGACCTTTACGATGCAGGTTGCCGCAATATTCAATTTGATGATTGTACTTGGGGTATGTGTTGTGACCATGCTTACTGGACAGGTCGTCAAAAGGATAAAAGTGTAACCATTGAAGGTGAAACCGCTAAATATTTACGTTTGAATAACTTAGCTCTTGAAGGTCGCCCTCACGACTTAGCATTTACTACACATGTATGTCGTGGTAACTATAACTCTACATGGGCCGCTAGTGGTGGGTACGAACCTATTGCCCCTATCCTATTTGCCAAGGAAAATGTAGACGCTTATTACCTAGAATTTGATGATGATCGCTCTGGAGGTTTTGAGCCATTGCGTGAAGTTTCTCCTAATAAAAAAGTTGTATTAGGTCTTATCACATCTAAACGCCCAGAGTTAGAAGATAAAGAAATCATCAAAGAACGTATCAAAGAAGCTACAAAATATATTCCACTTGAAAGACTTTGTTTATCTCCTCAATGTGGCTTTGCTTCTTGTGAAATCGGCAATCAATTGACCGAAGAAGAACAATGGGCTAAACTCGCATTAGTCAAAGAAATAGCTCATGAAGTTTGGGGTGATTAAATGAATGAACATACTATATATTTAGGCGGTGGTTGCTTCTGGGGCCTTCAAGGGTATATCAAAAAGATCTCCGGTGTCCTTTCTACCGAAGTAGGTTATGCCAATGGTCCTACAGAAAATCCAAGTTATGAAGATGTATGCCACAATAGCGGGCACGTAGAAGCTCTCAAGGTCATTTACGATGCTGATATACTATCTTTAGATCACTTAATTCAATATTTTCTACGTGCTATTGATCCCTTTAGTGTCAATAAACAAGGTGGTGACGTAGGCATTCAATATCGTACGGGTATTTATTATACTGATCCAACCGATAAAGCCGTTATTGAAAGTACCTTAGCACGTGCTCAAGCCTTTGAAGGTAAACCATTTGCTATTGAAGTATTGCCTTTAGAGAATTACTACTCTGCTGAGGAATACCATCAAGATTACTTAGACAAAAATCCTAATGGCTATTGTCACATTCCATTGGGGTTATCTGATGAACCACTCATCGATGATAATACATATGCTAAACCTTCCCAGGAAGATTTAGAGGCATTAACGCCACAAGAGTTTGAAGTAACTCAAAACTCTGCTACAGATGCGCCTTTCAGCCATGAACTAACAGATGAGTTCAAAGCAGGTCTCTACGTAGATATTACAACTGGAGAACCCCTTTTTGTATCAGCCCATAAATTCGATTCTCATTGTGGCTGGCCTAGCTTTACTAAACCAATAGCTAAAGATGTTATCAAGTATTACCAAGATAACTCACATGGTATGAATCGCATAGAAGTTCGTAGCCGCATCGGTAATGCTCATTTAGGTCATGTATTTGAAGATGGTCCTAATGGCTCTCTTCGCTACTGTATCAATGGATCATCTTTACGATTTATCCCTAAAGATGAATTAAAAGGTACAAAGTACGAATATCTAATTCCATATATTGAAGACTAAAAAAGGACGCCTTAATCATAAGGCGTCCTTCTACTATATCTATTATAATTGAATATTACTGAGCTAAGTAGGTCCAATAAAAAGAGGATATATCTTATAGATATACCCTCTAAATCATCATATTAGTCCAAAACGTACACTGTAACGTCTTGGCGACCAAAGTCCATAGCCTCCCCATAAGAGTCCATTACAAGGTCGATTTTGTTACCTACTATAGCACCACCTGTATCGGCAGCAATAGCTTCACCGTAACCAGGAATAAATAAACGTGTACCCAATGGAATAACATCTGGGTCTACTGCGGCAATGCCACGTACTGCAGGTAGACCCGTAGCGGTAATACCAGCACCATCACCATCGCCAGCAAGATAAGCAGATGCTTCCATTACGATAGCGCGAGATGCACGTCCTGCTACATTACGAGATGTAGTCACCTCACGAGTGCCCTCTTTAATAATTGTAGGTACCATTGCACGTTGTGTTACTTTAGATACATCATTAGTTTTAATAACTGTACCATTACTATATAGTGTTTCACGTTGTACTCGTTCTAAGCCAGGTTGACCAACTTGAACAACCTCTTCTTCGCCCTTAGCCATAGTATCATCTTTTTGACGAACCACTTCAACAGCAACCTCTTGATCTACTGTAGATAGAGAGCGGCTTGTTACTTGAGCAATTGTTATACGTGTACCACTTAAAACAGATCCATTTTCATCGCCCACTACTACATAGTTAGGTGCTTTGAAACCAAGCTCATTAGCAACACCTTGAGCAGTTGTTTCTGTAGTGAATACAGCTCTTGTTTTACCATTTACAGTTACATAAACTGGAATAGCACGAACAACCGTTAAGGTTGTTCCATTTTGAACTGTAGATGAACTAGAAATAACTTTATCGTTTGGATTTAACTTAACCCCGGCATCGCGTACAATGCCTTCGTTAGAATTTAAATGCGTTCTAACAGTGTGTGCTGCACCATCTACCATAACGGTAACGGTTTTATCATTATAAGAAAAACCGGTCATGGTTACAGCTGTTACAATCAATCCGGCAACAACAGACGAAATATATCGCTTGTGTGTCTTATGAATTCTCATGTTGTAATCCCTCCTGTAATGGTATTATTCTACTACAGATAGATACAACCTGTCAAACGCCGTAAGTTAACAATAAGGCAAAATCCTTTATAAATACTGAATTTATAACAGTTTGTATTTTGTATTTTTTAATGAAAGTCCACTGTATGCGTACATATCGATATTTTTAAATACTATACAATATATTCCGAATTGTGTACATATATACAACACTAATACCACATATAGTATATACAGATTTTTTATTACTAAATTTGTATTTTTATGTGTTTTTCAATTGTTACCAACATTTTCTAGAACACTCAAAACTTCACTTTGTCCTCATTTTTAAATGTATAAGAAAGTAAAAAAGCCCATATAATGGGCTTTTTATATGTTATGTAATTGTATTAAAATTCATTACCTAATATATTAAGATTTCTTCATCATCTATTCATTTTTAACATTGGTTGTAACCGTTCAATGACCGTCATTGACTCTCTGTGTTCATGCTCAATAGCAGCTTTCATTAGTTCCTCTTGAGCAGATATAGGATTCTCTCGATCATTGATTTTATGATACGAACCATCTGCTCTCATAAAATGAGCTTTTAATGTATCATCTAAATATAAATCTAAAATACTTTTTACCCGTTCTTTATGGCGTTTATCTTCAATAGGAATCATAAGCTCTACACGTTCATTCAAATTTCGAGGCATCCAATCTGCACTAGATAGGTACAGACTTTCATTCCCTCCATTACGGAAGTAGAACAAACGATGATGTTCAAGAAAACGCCCCACAATAGAGCGTACTGTGATATTATCACTAACACCGGCAATGCCAGGACGAAGCGTACAAATACCACGCACGATAAGATCGATACGAACTCCAGCAGAAGAAGCTTCATACAACTTAGCAATGACCTTTTTATCGAGCAGAGAATTCATCTTACCAATGATATAGGCTTCTTCCCCATTCTTAGCAAACTCGATTTCACGGTCAATAAGTTCCATAATTTTTTCACGTAAATTTAAAGGCGCTACAATAAACTTATTCCAAATCGGTGGGTCAGAATATCCAGAAATCAAGTTAAAGAAACGTGACGCATCATCACCATACTCATCATTACAAGTAAATATACCACAATCAGTATACATGCGAGCTGTTTTACCATTATAGTTTCCCGTTGCTAGATGGACATACCGCCTAATACCATCGGTTTCCCGGCGTACCACCATAGTAATTTTAGAGTGTGTCTTAAGACCTTTTAAACCATAAATAACATGACATCCCGCTTTTTCGAGTCGACGAGCCATATGAATATTGTTTTCTTCATCAAACCGCGCCTTAACCTCCATAAGGACGGTTACTTGTTTCCCATTATCTGCCGCTTTTATTAAGGACGCAATAATCGGAGAATCCCCACTAACGCGATATAATGTTTGTTTAATAGCCAATACATCAGGATCTATAGCTGCTTGTGCAATAAATTGCTCAACCACTGCAAAAGATTCAAAGGGATGATGAACAAAAAGATCTTGCTTCCCAATAATAGAAAATAAGCTATCACCTTCATGATCAACTAATTCACTAGGAATCTTAGGATCAAACGGTTCATATCGGAGCTTATCATAACCAGGATAGTTACAGAAATCAAAGTACATACGGCAATCCAAATGTCCATCAATCCGATATACGTCCTTTTGCTCTAATTCTACACTTGTAAGGACAAAGTCTAATAAGTGATCCTTTATCTCTCCACAAACTTCAAGACGTACCGCATCACCACGACGGCGACGCCGCAAGGATGCCTCTACTTCAGATAGCAAATCTGTTGCTTCTTCCTCATCTATTTCAAGGTCTGCATCACGAGTAATACGGAAAACCATATAATCTTCAATACCATAACCTTGGAAAAATTGATTTGCATAATAAGTAATGACATCTTCTAGATAAACAAATCGATGTTCCTTATTGCCACGGCTTGGAACTTCAATGATTCGATCTAATACAGATGGTATTGGCAAGATAGCAATCTTGTAATCCTTAGTCCCATCCTCTTGTATTTGAAAGATACGTACAATTGCATTAATGGTATGATTTGTTAAAAATGGAAATGGGTGCCCCGAGTCAACAGCCAATGGTGTTACTACGGGGTATATATGTTCCTCAAAATAATGGCGTAGCCAGGCTTTTGTTTTTACATCTAGTGTATCAGGATGGGTAAAGAAAAAGCCATGAGCCTCTAGTTCAGTCAGTACATTATTTAAATACGTGCTTTGCATGGAAACAAGACGTTGTACAGATTCATCAATCGCCTTTAATTGTGCTTTTGCATCCATATGAGCCGCATCATATTTAACAATGCCATTCACAACTTGATGGCGTAAGCCAGCCACTCGAATCATAAAAAACTCATCTAAATTAGAACTAGCAATAGCAATAAAACGCAACCGCTCCAACAGCGGAGTATTTGGATCTATGGACTCTAATAGTACACGCTGATTAAATTTTAGCCAAGATAATTCACGGTTAAAATAATATTTAGCATTACTGAACATGGCGGTCACCTCCTCTTACAAGCATGAGTTCCATACCAAATACTTCTGTAAAATACTCGGAATCGCGACTAAATGTCCACCATTCTAGAGAAATGTCTTCATTAGTGCGGCAGAATACATACAATACATTATCCCGTTCTTCTAAGGTAATATCCGATATTTTTTGATTGCTACCTGCATCAAGCGCACAAGCCACACGAATGATAGCTACTAACTTTGTAACTTGAATCTTTTGTAATTCCGTCAAGGAATTAAAATATGTATCATCATCAGACGGAGTTCCCTTATAATGATAAAACACAACATTTGCTACCACTTGTTTTTCTTCTTCTGAAAGCCCAAAAATATCTGTGCCCATCACAATATGATACGCATGCTCTCCATGGTTTCGTAAATTAACAAACTTGCCTACAGAACATAATATAGCTGCAATGCGGCATAAATAACCCCACCGCTCCGGTAAACCTTTATGGCGTAATGTTTTACAGAATAAAGAGCTGAATCTTTCTACCTCAGCATCATGAATGCTGTCAGTATGATATCTAGCGGCAACAGCACGAGCTAATTGAGCATTTTGCTCACGCAATTGATACATAAAAGGATTATTTTCCGCCTCAACTCCATAAAACCAGCTTATTCCTTGCGAGAAGGAGAAGCTACTAAAAATCAACGATTTAGGCTCTATAGCCGTTATAATTTCATTAAATAAAATCATAGTAGGCATCAAAATATTGGCCTTATATTCAGGTAGTCTATATCGATTGATCAACTTAGTGGCCGTTACACCATCAAAGGATTTGATGAACCCCTTAAAACGTTCTGGTTCAATGGTAATAATATCATCCTTATTACTGCCATCTCCCATGAGGCGCGCCATATATTGAGCTTCATCGCCTGATAAAATGACACTATTAATATTGAAAGTTTTAAGCTCTTCCCGCAATGGGCCTATCATGCGATGTAAATACTCGGTAATAGCCATTGGAAACGATGTAGAGGAACGTTGGTTGCGATTAAAAGATTCCATAACACGTAATGACCCGCTATGCATATTGCGCTGAAATAATAAGCTTTCACCACGCCAAACGGTTAAACCTACACCACCAGAAGTAATATCAAGGAATAATGTTGCCTTTGTAGGATCCGTCAAGCGGTACTGATTAGTCATCTTGTAGTATAGTAAGGCATATTTGTAATACACCTCTTTAGGCATGTCGATAACCTCAACACGCATACCTGTTTGAATATAAATTTGGTCGAGAATACTACGACGATTAGCGGCTTCACGTATTACAGTGGTGCCATATAATCTAGAGCGACTCACACCGTAATCAGCCATTAATTGTTTATATCCCTTTAAGATATGACAAATTTCCTCAATTGTTTCAAAACTCAAACGAGAGGTTTGGAATAATTCTTCCCCAAAGGTTACCTCCCTAGCTGCATAATCTATAACGCGTACATCATCGATGCCCTTGTATTCTAAAATAGTAATACTCATGCTACTGGAGCCTACATGTAGCACTGCATATCGTAACGCTTTTGGTAATGCCATTATGCCTCCTTACGAGCTTCCTTCCACTCTATTTCTAATGTTTTCTTAAATTCTTTTTTGAAAGATTTTCCTAATTTCTCTACAGCCGCTTTTGTTACACTTATATCGCGACCGTTCAAATAGGTTACTACTAATAGTACACTAGTATATTTTAGATTCACGGATAAATGGCGAATAAATTGTTCATGACTTTCATCAAGAGCTTCAGCCAAGGCTAGAATAATAGATATTTTTTGTCCCAACAAACGCTGTTCTTGATCTAACAATTTACCGTATAAGAAGTTTTTATACTCTTTTGGCGTCAAACCATGAGAGTTCATAACAAGGAACGCGCTAAAAGCTTGTTCAATATGGGAAAGCCCATATAAATTACTATTGACAAGCATATAACAACCATGTCGGGCATGACTATAATAATTAATCCGTTTACCAATATCATGTAATAAGCTAGCCGCAATCAAACAACGTCTTGTATTTTTATCAGCTCTATGAAGTGGTTCTAATTCATCATACAGTTTAATAGCTAAATCTGTAATATATTTAGCATGAACTAACTCATGTTTAGTCATACCTAATAATACATTCTCTGCAGAATGTACTAAAATATCATCAATAATAGAGTTACCACCTAAGTAGTGCGCTCCATAATAGTCATAAAATAAACCTTCTCGCAAACCACAACCACCAACAACAAGTGTTTTAGTATTTACGTAGTTAAATAATTCTTCTACGATAGTGAGGCCGGCAATAATGATATCAGCGCGCTCCGATGATAAACCACTAATTTTTTTGCGTTCCTCTAGAGTTTTGCCTTTTACTTCTTCCAAAATTTCATGGAATCTATGATATGGAATTTCATAATTATGTAGCTTTGTAATAGGATAAGATAACTTGCGTTGATCCATTTTAGCAATATTACGAGCAGTGCCGCCGATACCAAGGAGCGGTAATTTCACATTGCGAAGCCATGTATGTTCCTTAATCGTTTTCTTTACAACTTTCGCCAGTTTATCAAGTTCTTTAGGAGTATATTCATCCCCCTTCTGATAGGTGCCTGTTAAGGTAAGGGCCCCTATCGGCAAGCTCACCGATTTTGTAATATGACGATTTCGTACAAGGGTTATCTCGGTACTGGCACCACCTAAATCAAAAATAATAAAATCCTTAAGTCCAATGGTATTGATAACGCCAAGAAACCCCAGGCGAGCCTCTTCTTCACCAGCAATACATTCTAAATCCAAACCCGTTCGTTCTTTTACAGATTTAATAAAAGCATCCCCATTTTTAGCCAAACGTACTGCTGCGGTAGCAACAGCTTTAATCGTATTTGCCTCCATTGCATCAGCCATATGTACAAAACCTTTTAGAGCACGCAAAGAGCGTTCCATAGCTTCTTTGGTCAGTTCGTGAGTTCCCCACATATTCTCACTGAGACGTACACTTTCTTTCTCTTGATATATCAGTCGATAACTACCAGTCTTAGAAATTTCATATATGACAAAACGAACTGAGTTCGAGCCTAAATCTATAAATGCAATACGTTTCATGTTGCTATCCTCATCTTACTTCTGTTCAGTATGAATATACTTTAGTATACCATAGAAAAACGCGATTCTCACCGATAAGGGAGAACCGCGTTTTATAATTTATAATTTATAATTCTAATTTACTTTTATCGTGTATTCTAATACTTTAGCACAGAAAATCTTAGTGATTAGAATCCAACAAATATTTATTCGCTAAAAATCTTATTAACTAGTTTCTATATTTACTCGATGCCAAATACTCGTTTACCATTATTGAACGTAATTTCACAAAACTCATCTACATCGAGCCCTTTAAGGCTTGCAATTTCTTCTGCCACAAACTGAGTTTTACTTGGATCATTACGACGGCCTCTAAATGGTGGTGGTGTCAAATACGGTGAATCGGTTTCAATGAGGATTCGTTCTAATGGCACTTGTCTTGCCACTTCCTTAAGATTTGTAGACTTAGGAAATACTACAGGACCTGCAAAGGAAATATAAAAGCCCATTTTAATGGCTTCTTTTGCCATCTCCCAACTACCAGAATAGCAATGGAAAATGCCCCAGTTATCCTTCCCTTCATTGCGCAAGATATTCATAATATCACCATGTGCATCGCGGTCATGGATAATAATCGGGAGATCTACTTCACGAGCAAGCTCTAACTGACGAATAAATACGCGTTTTTGTGTTTCACGGTCAGAAAAATCATAGTAATAATCTAGTCCAATTTCACCAATAGCACGTACCTTATCATTGTTAAGAGCTTGTTCCTTATAAAACGCGTAGTCTTCTTCTGTAAAGTCCTTTGATTCATGGGGATGAGTCCCTACAGCAGCATATAATTGATCGTACTGTTTAGCCAAAGCTAAACCAGACTCAACGGTACCTCTGTCAACACCAGGAATCATAATATATTCTACACCTGTATCAAAGCAGGCTTGTAACATCTCATTACGATCATTATCAAAGCGCCCATCATTCACATGAGCATGTGTATCAAAAAGTTTCATTATTTAACCACACTTCCTGCCGGTAATGATTCGATATTTGTTACCTCTAAATGTTCTTCCCAATCAGAGGCGGACAAAATCATACCATAAGACTCGATGCCCATCATCTTTTTAGGAGCCAAGTTAGACAAATAAATTACCTTTTTACCAACCATAGCCTCCGGTTCATAATATTGGGAAATACCACTTAATACTGTTCGTTCTTCAATACCGATATCCAATACAAATTTCAACAACTTCTTGGACTTAGGCACTTTTTCACAGCTTATAACTTTAGCTACACGAAGATCGAGTTTCTCAAAGTCATCATAGGTAATATTTTCTTTTAATGGTGGAATATTAGATGTATCTACAGCTTCTTCAACTTCTTCTGTAACAACAACATCTACCATTTCAGGAACTTCAAAACGTGGATAGATAGGTTCACCTTTTACAACTTTAGTACCTGTTGCCAATAATCCCCAAGTTTTAGCATCTTCCAATGTAGCAGCTTCAAAACCTGTAAGCCCTAATTGTTCCCAGATTTTTGGAGCTCCTACAGGAATTACAGGGCTTACCAAGATGGCAATGATACGCAATGCCTCTGCCAAGTGATACATAGCAGATTGCAAGCGCACTTTATCATGAGCATCTTCAGATTTAGCCAATACCCAAGGCATTGTTTCATCAATGTATTTATTCATGCGACCAATAAAGGACCATACAGTTTTGATAGCTTTATTAAGCTCCATATTTTCCATCGCCGCTTCAAAATCTTTTGCAGTTTGAACGGCTAATGTAGATACATCACGATCCAAATCATCCATATCATCGCATTTTGTAATCACACCACCATGGTATTTTTCAATCATCGCAATAGTACGGTTTAATAAGTTACCTAAATCATTAGATAAATCTGCATTAATTTTTGTAACGAAGTTAGGTAACGTAAAGTTGCCGTCATTACCTAACGTAATCTCGCTTAATAAGTAATAACGCAAAGAATCTGCACCATATGTATCAATCAATGGGATTGGATCGATTACGTTCCCCAAGGATTTACTCATCTTTGTACCATCTACAATCATCCAACCGTGTCCAAATACCTTTTTTGGTAATGGCAACTCAAGGCTCATGAGCATCATAGGCCAAATAATAGTATGGAAACGTACGATTTCCTTACCTACTAAATGGAGATCTGCAGGCCAGTATTTTTTATATAGTTCACCATCACCATCAAATGGAGAGAGTGCACTAATATAGTTCACTAATGCATCGAACCAAACATAGACTACATGTTTAGGATCAAATGGAACCTTGATTCCCCAATCAAAGGATGTACGAGACACCGCCAAGTCTTCTAGACCTTGCTTTACAAATTGAATCATCTCATTACGCCGAGATTCAGGCTGAATAAAGTCAGGATTCTCTTCAATAAACTTAAGCCATTGATCCGTATATTTACCGAGTTTGAAGAAATAACTTTCCTCTTTAACACGCTCTACAGGGCGACCGCAATCCGGACAAGTATGATTAGGTCCTAGCTTCTGCTCTGTCCAAAAAGTTTCGTCTGGTGTACAATACCAGCCTTCATATTCGGCTTTGTAAATATCGCCCTTCTCATAAGCTTTTGTAAATAACGCTTGAACAACCTTTTCATGACGTTCATCGGTAGTCCGAATAAAGTCATCATTGGAAATATGCATTTTTTCCCACAATGCTTTGAAACCATTTACAATATTTGTAGTATATTCAAAAGGCGTAATGCCTTGTGCTTCTGCAGCGCGTTGAATTTTTTGGCCATGTTCATCAGAACCGGTCAAGAAACGTACATCATAACCAGCCAATCGCTTAAAACGAGCAATCGTATCTGCTACAGATGTACAATATGTATGACCAATGTGCAACTTAGCACTTGGATAATAAATAGGTGTCGTAATATAATACGTTTTCTTTGTGTCTCCCATGATGAGCCTCCTTCTAACCTTCGAATGGGAAGGTTTAACGTTCTACAATATTATATACATCCCGGCGGGAAACGTTAAAACGCTTTGCCACCTGGCGAATAGCTTCTTTTTTAGGTACCCCTGTATCTACAAGGGCTTGCACAGCATCTTCATAAGATACTGGTTCATCCAACACTTCACTAGTATCGGACTCCACTGTGTCAGCACCGCCTACGATGAGGACGAATTCACCTTTATAGGTGAGCTGTTCTAAATCCTTCACAAGGCTTTCCAAATCGGTGCGTACAAAGGTTTCAAACTTCTTCGTCAATTCCCTTGCCACCACAATGGAACGATTGCCAAAAGCTTCATACATATCTTCTAACACCTCTTGCAATCGATGTGGTGCTTCATAAAACAGCAAGGTTCCCATCACTTGTGAAAGTCGTTGTAATTCTTCAACCCGATGTTTACCCCGTTTAGGTAAGAACCCTGCAAAGGTAAAGGATTTAGTATCTAAACCTGATGCAATAAGCGCTGTTAACGCTGCATTAGCACCGGGCAAAGGTACTACAGTTATGCCTTCTTCAATAGCCTTTGTTACAAGGTCTGCCCCTGGATCAGAAATAGCAGGCATACCCGCATCACTAACGCAAGCAATCGACTGACCTTCTAACAAAAGCTCCAAAATATAAGCACCTTTTTCCTCCTTATTATGTTCATGATAAGAAATCAAAGGCTTTTTAATATCAAAATGTTTTAACAATATGCCCGTATGACGCGTATCCTCAGCCGCAATAGCATCTACCTCACCCAAAATACGAACAGATCGATACGTCATATCTTCTAAATTACCAATCGGTGTAGGCACCAAGTATAAGGTGCCCCATTCATTATCGTTCATACCAAGAGGACACCTCCTTCGTGTACACATTCGTTTTTTTGTAAACGATGAGTGGTGGCTCAAGTACAAGACCTGCCTGACCTTGAAAAATAGACTCTATCAAAACTAATTTTGCTGGTTTATCTAGCATACCATGAACAAACCGAATTCGTTTTGCTTGAAAGTTAAACCTTTCTAGTTCATGTAATACATATTGCAAGCGACTAGCACTATAAATCATCCAAAAACGACCTTTATATTTAATAAAGGACTGTACCGCTTTCAGAACATCACATAAAGTTGTATGTCCATCATGAAGTGCTAAATTACGCTCTTCAGATGTAGGCTTTGCACCGCTTTCACAATCATAAAAAGGGGGATTAACAATAACACCATCAAAAGGCTTATCTTGTATATCGCGATATGTCATATGTCGATAATCGCCACATAATATATTTACCACATCTTGTTTACGATTATGTTCTACGCTACGCTTAGCCAACTCAACGAGAGTTTCATTAATTTCTATACCTGTAATATGACCTGCCCCTAATGACGTACCTATAAGCGGCATAACCCCTGACCCCGTTCCAAGATCAACATAGGTATGACGACCATTAAAACGACAAAAATGAATGAGTGCTATGGCGTCAAAGGAAAAGCGAAACATATCAGAACGCTGATAAATCTGTAAGCCATCGATAATTAAATCATCAAGTCGTTCTTGATCATTCATCAGGCAATGCCACCTCGGACCATTTCAAATCGATAGTACGGCCCGCTTCGAGCTGTACCTTTACAGTATGCTTATGATGATTTACCTTTAAAACTTTACCAATACCTTCATCGGTAACAACCTCCTTACCAATGCCAGGAGGTGCTATATCTTGAGGAGATTGAGGGCGTTCCTTCTTCACATATAGGTCGCCACCTTTTTTATATAAATCATCTTCGTAGTTAAGGCAACACATCAATCGACCACATACACCAGAAATCTTCGTAGGATTTAAGCTCAAATTTTGATCCTTTGCCATGCGAATCGATACAGGCGTAAAGTCACCTAAGAAATTTGAACAACACAAAGGTCGACCACAAGCACCGATACCATTTAGTACTTTAGCCTCATCACGGACACCTACTTGGCGTAACTCGATGCGCGTTCTAAATATAGTTGCCAAATCTTTAACGAGCTCACGGAAGTCAATACGGCCATCTGCAGTAAAGAAGAATATAATCTTATTCATATCAAATGTGTATTCCACATTGATAAGTTTCATCGGTAACTTGCGTTTTTCAATTTTTTCGAGACAAATTTCAAAGGCTTTTTCTTCGCGCTCTTTATTCTTCTCGATTTGTTTCAAATCCTTAGACGTCGCCTGTCTAATAACAGGCTTCACAGGGGCAACAACAGAATCTTCATAGACCTCTTTAGGTCCAATCACAACTGTGCCGTATTCTACACCACGTGCTGTTTCAACGATAACTCCATCCCCAACGGATAGTTCTAATTGTTCAGGCTGAAAATAATAAATCTTTCCCGCCTTTTTAAAGCGTACGCCAACTATGGTTAGCATTTAATCCTCCTCCCGAGCATCATGAAGGGCGATACTAAGACCGTCCACCACGAGAGCGGTTTTTATATGTAAGCGCAAAGCCCGTTCTGCTTGCAATGTTTCAGTAACAACCTCTGACAATGCTTGCATGGACCAGCGCGGTAATAATCGTAATAATTGAGTTTTGTACATAGGTACTTGTAATTGCGTGTCTTGAGCCCCCATTTTAAGAGCCATCATATCTCTACTTACAAGGCGTAGCCAGCGCATCAATTCCGTTAGGCTTTCACGAGATAAGCTTTCACAAGCTAAGGAAATCATAGTAAACCATCGCGTTTCAAAAGCTAATATATCCATCACCTTAACGGCTAACTCTAGCATTTCAATGCAATCTTGTGTCGCCAGTTTTTCCACCAATTGTGGATTACCATGACCAGCTAACAAAGCCTGTTCTATATCACCGGTAATTCCACGCGCTACAAAAGCGGTGCGAATCGTATCTACATCAACACTGTTAAAACCAACGCCCATACATCTAGAAATGATGGTAGGCAATACGGTGTTAATCTTGTTCGTAATAATGATGAAGTACACCTGTTCGGGCGGTTCCTCAATGGTTTTTAGCATAGCATTTGCCATGACTGCATTGGCTGTGTGAAAGTCCTCCACAATGACAACGCGGTTCCCATTGCCCGCCACAGACAGATGATCTTGTAATAATGAATACCACTGCTCTACCTTTAAGGTTGTTTTCATAGGGCGAATCCAAAAGGCATCACCCTTATCCATATAGATAGGTAATCCTTCGGCTTCGATACGTTTTTCCGTATCCCCATTTGCTAAACGGGCTTCCTTAACCTCTGCTAAATAAGATTCCCCCTTAGGTTGAGAGAATACTTGACGTCCTAGTAATAAAGACGCTAGGCCTATGGCCATATCTAGCTTGCCAAGACCAGATTCGCCATAAAACAAGAGACTATGAGGTAATGCATTACGACTTACAAGTTCAGATAGGTGTGCCTTAATCGAATCTTGACCAATTATAGAATCAAAATATGTCATAGCGCCTCCTATCAATACATGCTCAATATTAATATTATATAGGAAAAAGGCGACTTTTAAAAGAGTCGCCTTTTTCTAAGGTAGTAGATTTTCTACTACACTATATACATCATTATGAATTTCTTCAATAGTACGCAATGTATACTGACTAGACTTAGCTTTATCAGCACAAGGTATGCGGTGCCATTGATAACGCTTTACTAATTCTTCATACGCACCGTGAACGGCTACTAAATATGCATGATTCCCTTCGTGAATATCACCAGTATTGCCTCCTGTTTTACCAGTGCGCTCCGCCATAAGGGCTTCGCTCACTTCAAGGGGCATATCCAAAAGGCATACCGCATCAGGTTTAGGCAAGCCAAATTTTTGGAACTCAAAATCTTCAAGCCAATCTAAAAATGCAGTACGTTCCTTCGGATCATCGTATTTTACCATTTGGTGCACCATGTTAGACGTTGTATAACGATCTGCAATGATGATACCCCCATTTTTGTAAAACTGTTCCCAGTCAGTTCTGAAGGAAGCAAATCGATCGATAGCGTACATAGAGCTTGCCACATAAGGATTTACATCATGTACATCCTTACCAAATTCACCAGCTAAATACATTTTAATAGGCATAGCGGCGCCGCTATCATAGTTTGGAAAGCTCACAGACTTAACGGCATGCCCTTCTTTGGTCAAGCGCTCTACTAAGAGTTTAGTTTGTGTAGCCTTACCGCTGCCGTCTCCACCTTCTAATATGATTAAAGTCCCCATAATTACTCCTGTAACACCCAAATTGTTTCCAATGTCATATCATCAGACCCATTAGGTACATAACCTAGAGCCTTGTGATTCTCTATATATTGTAACACAGAGGCACTAATCTCTTCACCTACTGCTACACAGGGAATACCTGGTGGATAATAAGCAATTGTCTCCCCTGCAATGCGATGAAGTGCTTCTTTTAAAGGTACTTGCTCACGATTTGCATACATAGCATTACGAGGGGTTATGCGCACAATAGGCGCTGGCAGCAGCGCAGAATCTTTACTAATGTCTTGCAATTGCTCTTCCTCTGTTTTATTAAATTCTTTAAATGCACGTAACACCTTTTCACTTACAGCTTGTACAGCCTTAATAAGAGCAGTTACAGACTCGTTTGTATCACCTATGGTAATGAGCACTAGCACATGATGAGCTTGTACTAACTCCACCTCAATATGATATTCTCGTAACATCCGTTCAAAAGCAACGCCTGTGAGCCCTAATTCTTTAGCATCAATCAGCACCTTAGTACAATCATAATTTATTACCCGCTCTTGAATATCTGTATATTCCATAGTAGCAATACCAGAAATTTTATTGAGTTCCTCACGTAAGTACATACTCAACTCTAGTGCACGACTTACTAAATCATTACCTGCTGTGGCTAATTGATGGCGCGCCATATCTAAGGAAGCAAGGAAAATATAGTTTGGACTCGTACTTTGTAGCATTTGATGCATTTGCGTAATACGCCGCTTATCAATTTTTTTACCTTGCCCTAATAGCCAAGATGTTTGTGTCAAAGAGCCAACAGATTTATGTGTACTTTGAGCCACCAAATCTGCTCCAGCCTCTATAGCCTCTATAGGTAAACTTTCAGAGAACGGCAAATGAGGCCCATGAGCTTCATCAACAAGTACAATAAGTCCCCGCTTATGAGCCTCTTGTATGATATTAACAATATCTATGCCCACGCCATAATAGTTTGGATAAACTAAAAGAATCGCCTTTGCCTCTGGATGTGCATCCATTGATTTGATAGCATTTTCTAATGATACACCTAGTGGAATTCCCCAGCGTTCATCAAAATCACAGTCCATATATACTGGTTTGGCTCCTGAGAGGACAAGCCCACTAATAACGGAACGATGTGCTTCTCGAGGAATGATAATGATTTCATCAGGCCCTACAGTCCCCATAATCATGGCTTCAATCAAAGCTGTAGTACCATTAATAGAAAACCAACAAAAATCAGCTCCATATAATTCGGCTGTTAAGTCTTGCGCTTCTTTTAATTCCCGTTCAGGTTCATGTAAATCATCTAAAGCGTACATAACACCTAAGTCATAGGGTAACGCTGGCCCCATCCAATTCTTTAACAGTTGAGGTGCTTCAACGCCTATCTTATGACCTGGCGTATGAAAGGGCACAAAATGTTGTTCTTTATATGATTCTAAAGCCTCTACAAAAGGCATTTTTTCTTGATTACTCATATGTACCTCGTAAAAAGGGCATGAATCTCAATGAGACTCATGCCCTTATGCATGTATTTATCGCTGTGGACGACGTTTAGGATTGAATTGATTCATGCCTTTATCAATACCTACCTCTAAAGTACCTAATACAGCTTTTACCGTATCCTTAATACCTTTTTGCACCTTCTCTTGCGACTCTTCACTAAATGGTGCTAAAACGTGATCAATGACAGTCCATTGTGGCAATGGACGTCCAATTCCTACGCGGAATCGAGGAAAATTTTCTGTTCCTATATGGGAAATTAAGGATTTAATCCCATTATGTCCACCCGAACTACCGTTTGGTCGAATACGCAACTTACCTATAGGTAAATCCATGTCATCATAAATACAATACACATCAGATGGATCAATTTTGTAGTACCGCATTAACGGTCCTACAGACTCACCACTTAGATTCATAAATGTTTGCGGCTTTACAAGTAATACTTTCTCACCATCTACGGTAATACTGCATACCTCAGCACGTTGCTCCTCTCTCCAAGGCGTGTGAGGGACACTATCGGCAATGGCATCAATAACCATAAATCCAATATTATGTTTTGTCTTTTCGTATTGCTTGCCGGGGTTACCGAGGCCTACTACTAATTTCAAAAATCACCTATTATTTATCAAATAAATTACTTACAGACACTTCATGGAAGATACGCATAATTGCTTCACCCAACAATGGAGCTACGGATAATTGCGTAATATTTGGTAAGTTGCAATTTTCCGGCAATGGAATAGTATTAGTAACGATAAGTTCCTTAATATTGGAATTTGCAATTCGTTCACTTGCCGGATCTGTCAACACTGCATGTGTAACAGCGGCGGTAACGGATTTAGCACCGAATTCTTCCAATGCTTTAGCACCTTCAACCAAGGATCCAGCCGTATCTACGATATCATCGATAATAATACAGTTTTTACCTGCCACATCACCGATGAGATTCATAACTTTAGCCACACCTGGTTCAGGGCGTTTTTTCTCAATGATTGCAATCGGTGCACCAATGCGGTCAGCCAAATCACGAGCTCTTGTAACACCGCCAAGGTCAGGAGATACAACGATAACATCTTCCATATTTTTTTCATTAATATATTTAGCCAAAATAGATGCGCCAAACAAATGATCTACAGGCACATCAAAGAAACCTTGAATTTGGCCTGCATGTAAATCAATTGTTACAAGACGTGTAATACCTGCCGTTTGCATCAAATTAGCTACTAACTTAGCTGTAATCGGCTCACGACCGCGAGTCTTACGGTCTTGGCGAGCATAGCCATAGTAAGGAACTACTGCAGTGATATGACGTGCAGAAGCGCGTTTTAACGCGTCAGCCATAACCATGAGTTCCATTAAATTATCATTTACAGGATAGCTAGTTGGTTGAATGATAAATACATCTTTGCCACGTACGCTTTCATCAATCATTATTTGTACTTCGCCATTGTTAAAACGACCTACAAATGCTTCACCTAAAGGCAACCCTAAATAATCACAAATTTCCTTTGCCAATGCAGGATTTGCATTACCTGTGAAAATCTTGAGTTTTTTGCCGTCTTCAAATGCCATTTTGTTACCCTTTCATTTGCTCCTATACTGGTTACTTATCCATAATCTATACATTACAGATACACACTATTGCCTTTTTATTGTATACTATTTTGACCTAATTGTGTTAAAAAATATGAGATTTTTTTTATTTCTTTTTGAAAGTATCCTCTGTTACCCAATTTTCTTTCACAATTTGCTTGCTGCGACCTACAGCCAAGGCCTTATCTGGTACGTTCTTAGTAATAGTTGAGCCCGCACCTACATAGCTATAATTACCTATTGTTACAGGAGCAACTAAGTTACTATTACAACCAACAAATGCGCCATCACCAACAGTTGTACGATGCTTAACTTTCCCATCATAATTTACGGTAATAGTGCCACAGCCAATATTAACACCAGCCCCTACATCACTATCACCGATATAGGAGAGATGTGGGAACTTAGTACCTTCCCCAACATTAGAGTTTTTAACTTCTACAAAGTTACCTACATGAACCTTGTTACCTAAAACTGTATTTGGACGCAAATGGACATATGGACCTACATCTACACCGTCTTTTACTTCACAGTCATGACCATAAGTAAAGTGGATAATCGTATCATTGCCGACTTTTACATTCGTCAAACGAGTGTGTGGTCCAATTTCACAACGCTCACCAATCACGGTATCACCTTCAAGAATTGTACCAGGATGCAAAATTGTATCTGCACCTACTGTTACTTCAGGAGCCACATAGGTATTTTCAGGATCAATAATTGTTACGCCAGCAGTCATTAACTCAACATTTTTACGATGTTTTAATATAGCTTCAGCCTCTGCTAATTGCAAACGTGAGTTTACACCTAAAGATTCTTCAAAATCCTTAGTCATGTATGCACTTACCTTGTCGCCACCATTTACGAGAATACCAACTACATCAGTAATATACAATTCACCTTGGGCATTATCATCAGATAATTGATCTAAGCAAGGCCATAATTTTTTACTATCAAAAGCGTACATACCTGTATTTACTTCTTGAACCGCTAATTCTTCAGGTTTACCATCTTTCTGTTCTACGATACGAACTACAGAACCCGCTTCATTACGAATGATACGTCCATAACCAGTTGGATCCGGCATATGAGCAGTTAAGATTGTAGCTGCTGCACCGGAATTTTTATGTTCTTTTAAAAGTGCTTCTAAACTTTCTTTTGTAACCAGGGGAGTATCACCGCATAACAATAAGATTGTACCATCATAATCACCAAGTACTGGTTGAGCCATCTTAACTGCATGACCTGTACCATTTTGTTCTTCTTGACGAACAAATTCAGCACGCTCTCCCAAGTAATTTTGTACTGCATCGCCACCAAAACCAACGATAACAACATCGCGATTGGTACCAATGGATTGAACCGTTTCAAGAACGCGTTCTACCATCGCCTTACCGCCGACCTTGTGTAACACTTTTGGCAATTTAGACTTCATACGCGTGCCCTTACCAGCAGCTAAAATAAGGCTTGCAATATTCATAGTAATCTCCTATCTGTTATCTCTTATATCTCTAAACCATTTTAAATATTATTTACGTCATTATTTAGCCCATAGGTCAATACTCAATATAAACCATTATATCAGCCTATAATCTTCCTAATATTAATGATTTACTCTGCATCTAACACAGGCTCTATACTAATTTTCTTTGTATTTTCATCGATACCATAAAAAGTAAATAGTGATTCATAATCATTGATCAACTTCGGACTTGGTTCAGCTGTAGCTACAAGAACACCTGTGCCAACAACGACCCCACTCATTTCAAGAACTAATTCTTTAAGCCCCTTAGCGGTACCGCCAGCTTTCATAAAGTCATCGATAATTAACACCTTCGCATTTGGAGGAATTGCCCGTTTAGTTAGTGTCATAGTTTGAATGCGCCCGGAGGAGCCTGTTACATAATTGATGCTAATAGCAGAACCTTCTGTTACCTTACTATCACGTCTAGCAATAACAAGTGGTTTATTAAAAGCTCTCGCTACCATTACAGCCAAAGGGATTCCCTTTGTTTCTACAGTCAAAATATAGTCTGGTTCACGGTCCACGAAACGAGTCATAATAATCTCACCCAGACGTGTCATTACGTGCCAATCATATAAGATATCAGACATATAAATAAAACCACCGGGAATGATGCGATCTGGCTCCATTAAACGAGCTTGCACATCGCGTAAAATATCGTTCGCTTGTGTTCCCTTACGATGCGGAATAAATCGTACCCCACCAGCTACACCGGCCACCGTTTCTAAGGTCCCCAGTTGAAAGTGTTCCATAGACTGCCTTACACATGTTAAATCTTCACTAACCGTTGATTTAGCCATGCCAAAAAAGTCGCAAAAATAATTTAAAGGAATCAATTTTTGTGGTGAATCAACTAACAGTTTTGTCATTGCCACCATTCGTTCTACACGCCGTACTTTATCCATAGGATTATCCTTTACCATTCATCATATAACTATTGAGTATACTCATCAATTTAACATCATGAGTCATCATCATATATCTATATTATACCATAATTTCCGAATATTCGAGGTTTTGAATACATTATAATTCGGTAAAAGAAAAACTCTCTAGCATTTTATACAAGAATATGATTTTAGTCTATAAACCTATCATATAGTTATATAAAGCTAGAGAGTCATCATTATAAAATATAAACCTTTACAGATTGACGTCCAAACTGCAATGCTTCTGCACGAGAATCAAAAGCTAAATCAATGCGATGCCCTTTGATAGCACCACCTACATCGTCAGCTACAGCGTAGCCATAACCTTCAATATATAATCGCGTTCCCAAGGGGATTAATTTAGGGTCTACAGACACAAGTCCCTTCCGTAGACGACTACCTGTAGCTGTATATTTTCCGTTGCCAGGATCTTGAGATGAATAGCCACTAGCCTCCATCGTTAAAACTTTAGAGTATTTATTAGGCACTCCATTATGATTGCGTTCTGTGCCATGGCCACCATAACGAGTCTCCATCTTTTCCAAAGCATTCATCGTAGCTGGACCAACACGACCATCTACAGGGAGCCCTTTAGATTTTTGAAACTTTCGAACAGCTTGTTCTGTATTATGACCGTAAATGCCATCTATAGAATCATGTAAAAAACCTTGATGCTTTAACATAGTTTGCACCTTACTAACATGATGTCCTCGTTGCCCACGATCAATAGTTTTTGCTAATGATACAGAGGATATCATTACAATCATACAAACAAGCGTACATGCAATAATTATTTTTTTTATCATATACACCTCACCTTACATTAAGTAGTATACTATACAGTTTTAAATAATCTATAAACCATAAAGGTTCAATTAATATCAATAATTCATATATTAAATTATAGTTATAGTATAGTTTTAAGGGTGTATTACATATATATCATAAAATTATAAGATACCAATGAAAATCTCCATTATATCCTGCAAGAATATTCGCTTAGATTACTTTTAAAGTCGGAAATTCTCTTCAGTCTACAATGGAGATTTAATAGTTTTATTTAATTTTAGCAGTTATGGTATACACCAATATGACATTCTTTCCGATTTGCACCAACAAGTCTTAAGAAGATGTAGCCGAATAATGCAGAGATTAATGAGCCAAGTATAACGCCACCTTTTGCCATTTCTTGAGCGTGACCGGGTTCAAATGCCAAGATAGATACGAAGATACTCATTGTAAAGCCTATACCACATACAATCGCAGTACCATATACATGCTTCCAATTAGCTTCTGTCGGCATTGGTACAAGGCCACATTTCACCATCGCAAATACTGCACCAAAAATACCTATTTGTTTCCCTATAATAAGGCCTAATGCAACACCAAGCACTACAGGATGCGTTAAGTCATTAACAGATACATTACGTAAATCTACACCAGCATTAAAGAATGCAAATATTGGTACAACTAAAAAACTAACCCAATTGGACAATAAATGTTCCCAATGTTGCATTGGGCGAACATACTTACGGCCTCGTTTGCCTTTTGAAGGAATTGTCATAGCTAAGATTACACCAGCCATAGTTGCATGTAAACCAGATTTTAATACACAATACCAAAGGATAAACCCTAGAATGATATATGGTAAAGGTCGTACATATCCTTGCTTATTACAATAGATTAAAGCAGCTACAACTACGACAGCTGCACCTAAATACATCATGTGAATACTTGACGCATAGAAGATTGCAATTACGATGATAGCAATCAAATCATCTATAACGGCAAGAGCTGTTAGAAATACTTTCATTGAATTCGGTACTCTAGAGCCTAATGCAGATATAATACCGATGGAAAATGCAATATCCGTAGCAGTTGGTATTGCCCAACCATGTATATATTCAGAATGAAAACCTGCAATTAAGTAGTAGATAAAAGCGGGCGTTAGAACACCAAATAATGCGGCAATGCCTGGCATCACACGCTTAGCATTAGTATTAAGCTCACCTGATACTAATTCACGCTTAACTTCGAGACCTACAAAAAGGAAGAAGATTGCCATCAATGCATCATTAACCCATTCTAAAATTGTTAGATTACCTATATGGTGATTAACGATTTGAAAGTATTGTTCAGATGATGGAGAGTTCGCTAAAATTAAAGCGAGTACTGTTGCTCCTAGGAGTACAGATGTAGCTGCACCTGGAGAACGTAAGAAAACAAAAATGCGTTCCATTTGAATCCTTTCTATACTTACAAAAGATTATTTTATTAAATTTTACCACGCATCTTGCGTATTTGATAAGCTAAAATTAGGACAATCGCACCTAGCAAGCCTGCCGTGATTGATCCTATAAAGATACCTACCTTAGCCATTTCTTGTGTTATACCTGGTGGGAAAGCCAGTGTAGCAACAAAAAGGCTCATAGTAAAGCCAATACCACACAAAATAGCTGTCCCATAAATTTCAGGCCACGTCGTTTTTGTAGGCATCTTAATTGCCTTAGATTGAACCAAAATGTAGACGGCAGAGAATATACCTAATTGTTTTCCTAAGATTAAACCGAATGAAACACCTATGATTACAGGATGGAATAAATTATCTATGGAAAAATCAGCAAAGGATACACCAGCATTTAAAAAACTAAATAATGGTATAATTAAGAAGTTTACCCAATTGCGTAAAGCATGGGCCCATTCTTCCATAGGATATACTACCTTATCTATAACTTTACCTTTAAAAGGAATTGTCATAGCCAGTACAACACCAGCAATGGTAGCATGCACACCAGATTTTAAAACTAAATACCAAAGAACTAATCCTAGAACACAATACGGAAGTGGTCTTAAATAGCCTTGCTTATTAGTATAAATCAGTAAACCAGTTACAGCCGCAGCAGCTATTAAATCCATAAAATTAACGCCTGCCCCATAAAAGAGAGCAATAACGACTATGGCAATCAAGTCGTCAATAATAGCTAATGCAGCTAGAAAGGCTTTCATCGCTGTAGATACCTTATTACCAAGCATTGTAATAACGCCTATAGCAAAAGCGATATCTGTAGCGGTAGGAATCCCCCAACCATGTCTATATTCTGGCATATATCCAGCCGCAAAATAATACACAATAGCTGGCGTAATAACACCTGCAAATGCGGCTAATACGGGAAGCACACGTTTCGCCTTCGTATCAAGCTCCCCAGAAATCATTTCCTTCTTGATCTCTATACCAACATAAAGGAAAAAAAGAGCCATTAAGGCATCATTTACCCACTCCAGTATAGTCATTGGACCAAGGTGTATTTGCATGACTGCAAAATACTGTGCTGCAATCGGTGAGTTCGCCACAAGAACGCCTAAAATAGCAGCGGACAGCAAGGATATCCCACCAGCAGACTCTGACTGGAAAAATGCTTTTATAAAATTCATAATAACTACCACTTTCTGAGTCATAAATAATAATACGTATTTTTATGTATATAAAAACAACTATATTTATTATTATATCATTTCAGTTCGAAAATAATCAATATTGTTTACTTTCTTTAAGTAAAGAGATAAAAAATACAATAAGTGATACAGTTAAACAAATAGCAGCAATCGTATTCATAACAGGATTTTGCCAAAGTGGTAGAAGCAATCCTATAAGAACAGATATACTACAAAATAATGGTGTACGCCAAATATGCTTTTCCTCTACCGATACTTTAGATAGAATTACATCTGATTTTTTATACTTTCTAATAATAGTCATCATAAGTCCAGTCACGATACCAATAATGAGAACAATATCCCATATAGCCCACAATATCTTCAGAGCCATCGTATTATGATTATGAATATGTAGGTTAATCATAGTCGTCATACCTGTAAAATACCATGGAACTGCTTTAGTAGAAAATCTATCATTACTAGAATCGACATACAAGTTAGCATATACAGGCTGTCCAAGAAACATAGCTGGATCATCATCATTTTCTGCACCTAAATAAAATGCATAATGGTAATTGTTAAACTTAGATGGATAATCCATAGAAATAACTTGTCGATCTGGATATACTTTCATTATACGAGAAATTGCTTCTGATGGTTGCAATATTTCAGATTGTCCAATCGAAAGTTCCTGTTTAGCATTATGAAGTACATCGGCATTATAGTTATCATTTGCAATAAAAAAGCCCCCAATCCATACACCTGTTATACATAATATAAATCCCCAGACCGTTGCAACTATTGAGAATTCACGATGTAATACACCTATTTTCATTTTCTTAGATAAAACAGAGGCTTTAGAATAACTTTTACGAAATGGACCATATAAAAAAATCCCTGAAATAATAGTGAGACTACATAAAAATGATAAGAATGTTACAATATATATGCCAATTTTACCTAAATCTAATCGTGTATGTAATTGATGAAGAGTATGTAACATACTACGAATCCAAGGATGTACAGGAGGCTCATTATGTGAAGTAATCAGTTCTTTAGATATAGGATTATATAAAACATAATCCCCACCCATTCCCATGCGAGCTGGAGGTGCTACCGTAGCCGTAGATTCAATAATACGATACCGTAAAATATGTGTAGCCCCCATAGCAGGGGATATATTCAAAATATCTTTTGATGGATATTTCTGTTTAACAAGTAGTGCCCCCTGATCAGCATACTTAAATATAGATTCTTCATGTTCATTCATCGACATTATAGCTGATGAATGATGTATTGTTCCACCTTGAGCCCATGCATTTAACTCAGTTCGAAACATGAGTACTAATCCTGTAATACAAAACATTAAGAAGAAAATTAAGGAAATGATAGATAACCATTTATGAACTTTATATACTTTTGACATACGAATTCCTCCTTTTCTATTATTTTATACATCTAGATTGAAAGTAATTCAATACATTTACTACTATAGGTATAATCATAGATATATCTATGATTACTTGAATGTATATGTAAATATATGATACAATATTTACATCGTGCGGGCGTAGTTCATCGGTAGAATGCGAGCTTCCCAAGCTTGAGAGGAGGGTTCGATTCCCTTCGCCCGCTCCATATAATTTGTGATGTAATGTATATCACAAATTATATGCAAAATATTATAATATATATACTTTTTGTATTGTTTTTTAAGGAGATATCCATGAAATTAAGTGCAAGAAATCAATTAAAAGGTACTATCGTTGAGATCCAAGAAGGCGCTGTAAATGCAATCGTAAAAATCAACGTAGGTAATAATAATATTGTTACTGCTGACATTACTATTCAATCCGTTAAAGAATTAGGCTTAGCAGTTGGCAAAGAAGTTGTCGCTGTTATCAAATCCACTAGCGTAATGGTTGGTGTAGAATAATAAAGAATTAGAGCTGCTTAGGCAGCTCTTTTTTTGTATATATATTAAATTCCTAATAAGTTGTTATTAATATATAGGCTCTATGATTTTGTGATCATGGGGCTTGTTATTTACATAAATATGGAGTTGCTCAACTAGTTTACGGTTCGATACCATTGGTGCTGCGCACCGCGGTATCGATTAGATAAAGTTTATTTACATATATTTAAAGTAGCTCAACTGCTTTACGGTTCGGTAACATTGGCACGTTGTGCCTCGTTACCGTATGGATTAGTTAGATACTACCATTAGCCGCGGCTTCCTATCAATCCTCACTGTGGATTTCCCTTCTCTGCTTCGCAGCTCGGTAAATCTTACGTTCGGAAGCACTCATATGGTTCGGCTGCGTCGCTTAGCTCTAAGACCTCTTCGGTTGCCCTACTTGCTTCCTCACTGTGGATTTTCCTTCTCTGCTTCGCAGCTCGGTAAATCTTACGTTCGGAAGAAAGCGATGCAGTGAATCTGTCGTCGTTTCACTCCTCCATCTTCTACTGCCCTGCTTTTCCCAGGGCCGTCTTACACGGACACGTACATAGATACAACCTCTACAACCTTGGCTGGAGGCTGCTCTAGTAGGGTTAGCTAGTCGAAGACTAGCAAAAAGAAAAAGGCCTACCTTTAGGTAGACCTTTTTCTTTTAGTCAATCAGCGGCTTCCTATCCTCCCAGGCCGTCTCCAGCCAAGTACTTTCGGCGTTTATGAGCTTAACTACTGTGTTCGAGATGGGAACAGGTGGATCCTCATAGCCATCGCCACTGAATCTGTCAGAGTTTGTACTCTGAAAACCACATAGAAGTTATATATATTTGTTGCACATTTCTGCTTAA
>NZ_GG770216.1:572587-682557 GCF_000163735.1 Veillonella sp. 6_1_27 | reverse complement strand
CCTCGATGCCGAGATTAGATCGTATGCGGTATTAGCAGTCGTTTCCAACTGTTGTCCCCCTCTGAAGGGCAGGTTGATTACGCGTTACTCACCCGTTCGCCACTAAGATTGATAGAAGCAAGCTTCCATCGCTCTTCGTTCGACTTGCATGTGTTAAGCACGCCGCCAGCGTTCGTCCTGAGCCAGGATCAAACTCTCCAAGATACCTTGAAGCTATTTGAATAGCTCATTATTTGTTGTCGTTACATTGAAGTAACTTTGAATTATGGTTGGTTTTGACTATGTCAAAACCCGCACTCTGGCATATGTTCAATCATATGATTGATTACCTATCATTGTTCAGTTTTCAAAGATCTGTTACGTTAGTTCTGCGCCCTAACGACTTGTATAGTATATCAATCTAACCTTAAATCGTCAACCTCTTTTCCAAAGATTTTTCAACCGATTTTTGATTAAATTTATACTCACAATCATAACCAAAATCTCTAAAAATAGAGATAGAAAACTCACAAACCGAAGTTTGTGAGTTTTAATTTGGTGACTCACCCGCGACTCGAACGCGGGACACCCTGATTAAAAGTCAGGTGCTCTGCCAACTGAGCTAGTGAGTCATGTTGGCAGGGGTGGCTGGGATCGAACCAGCGCATAACGGAGTCAAAGTCCGTTGCCTTACCACTTGGCGACACCCCTACAGTGATTACGATGTGTAGGTTATGGGGTGAGTAGTGGGGATCGAACCCACGCGTAACGGAGCCACAATCCGCCGTGTTAACCGCTTCACCATACCCACCACCTTGTAGGTATCGAAGACATTGTCTTCGTAACAAAGAGAATTATATCTTTTCTAGAGATTTGTGTCAACACCTTTTTCTCAATTTCATTAATTTTTACAAACGAAACTTTTAATTGTGTTATCTCTAATATAAGCCCTTTAATCCCCATATAAATAAGGAAGCACTATCGGAAACTTTCGTTTCACAAATGGTGCTTCCCCATTATACATATTATTTACTTAGTTGGCAAATAATTTTTTACAAAATTTGGCAATGCAAATGCAGCTTTTTGAATATCTGCATTATAATACTTAGTTTCAAAGTTTTGTTCACGGTTTGGAGTCCATGTTAGAGGATCAAATGTTTTGGAACCCAATGTAAAACAATGCATTCCTGCAGGATAGATTGGAATAAAAGCTGTATATAAGCGAGCAATTGGGAAATGGCTATTAACGTAACCAAAAACTTTTTCCACTAATGTTTGATGTAACATCGGAGATTCTGTTTGTTGTACAAACAAGCCATCAGCTTTCAAAGCTTTTAATGTATTCTTATAGAATTCTTCTGTAAATAAGCCTTCACCAGGACCGATTGGATCGGAACAATCCACGATAATTACATCATAGTAATCTTCTGCTTCTGCCATGAAACCAATACCATCACCAATTTTTACAGTCAATTTAGGGTGGTTTTCAATCATAGCTTTAGCAATAGTTGGTAGATATTGTTTTGCCAACTCTACAACCTTACCATCGATTTCAACCATTGTTACTTCTTTTACACAATCATGACGTACACATTCTCTAGCTACGCCACCATCACCACCACCGATAATCAAAACGCGCTCAGGATTAGGATGTAAGAACAAAGGGATATGGCTCATCATTTCATGATAGATAAACTCTTCACGCTCAGATGTTTGGAACACGCCATCTAAAGCGAGCATCATACCATACTCTTTTGATTTAAAAACTTCAATTTTCTGGAACTCAGATTCCCCAGAGTAAAGCACTTCTTCCGCTTCAGCGCTTAGACGTAAGTGAGGTGTTTGTTCCTCAGTAATCCATTGACTCATGTAGTACCTCCTACTATTTATACTACAATACGCATCGCAAATCACTGCGATGCGTATGTATATTACTTTAATTGCTCTATTACTTACTCTTTGCGACTAATGTAACAGAATCCACCACCTAAAATAGTGTCTTTCATCCAATTCGCCAAAGAGAAATCACGAATTTCACCTTCATCAAAGATTCCACAGCGGATATCATCGCCGTCCATAAACATCTTGTGAATCGGAACCCAATGCCAGGTATAGAGAGCCTTCTCTTTTCCTTTATGACGATTTAAAAATGCTACAGGCACATCCTGTGCCAATGCATCATGTATAAACTGAGCTGCAGCCTCCACCTCTACGCGTGATGCACAGAACGGAGATACATTCAACATATGTACATCATAAGATAGGCTTTTATCCTCGAGTAAGCGAGTAAGACCACGTTCCATCCATTGAGTTTTATAAACACCACCACCAAAACGTGGCTTTACATATTTCCAAACTAAGTTCATCCGTTCTAAAGCAAGCGTTTGGTCGGATGTGGTTTCTAGATCTAATAAGCCATCCCTAAATAGCGAATAGCCCAATACTTGTGATGCCGATGTAGGCCCACAACCAGACAAGCGTTGCCACTCATCAGTGAACCACTCTTGGTCATACCCATATGATGTTTTACCATTTACATCGATATATAGCCATTCTGGATGTTTAATAGATACTTCATTCATGAGATTAACCTTTGATTACTTCTACAGTTTCCATGATAGCACCTTGTTGGATACCATCAACTACATCCATACCTTCAATAACTTTACCAAATACAGTATGTACACCATCTAAATGAGGTTGTGGCTCATATACAATAAAGAACTGACTACCACCAGTATTAGGGCCACGGTGAGCCATAGATAAAGCACCGCGCTCATGTTTATGCGGATTGCCAACTAATTCATCTTTAATTGTATAGCCAGGACCACCTGTACCGTTGCCATTAGGACAACCACCTTGTGCTACGAAACCAGGAATTACACGGTGAAAACGAAGGCCATTGTAGAAGCCTTTGTTAATCAAGTCGATAAAGTTTTGTACTGTGCCAGGCGCTTCTTTTTCAAATAATTCAATTACGATATCGCCGCCGTCAGCCATATGGATTTTCGCTTTTTTCATTGTTCAGGTACCTCCAAAATTGTACGCAACACATGTGCTGCTAATATAAAACCTGCCACTGGTGGCACAAAACTACATGTCCCAGGACTTGTGGCATCACCACGGAACTGTGGTTTTGTCGGTTTTTCAGTAGAAAATAAAACTAATTGTTTTTTTATACCCCGTTTTTTGAGTTCCCGACGCATAACGCGTGCCAAAGGACATGTATGAGACTTATTGATATCTGCAATCATAAGTTTTTCTGGGTAAAAGCGATTACCTCCGCCCATACAAGAAATAACAGGGATGCTTTCACGTTGACAAACCTCAATGATATTAAGTTTCGCCGTTACCATATCGATGGCGTCAATAACATAATCAACGTTCAAGCTTTGAATAAATCCAGGATAGTTTTCCTCAGTATACATAATATCATGAGTTTCTATCACCACATCAGGATTGATAGAAAGAGCTCGCGCCTTTGCTACCTCTACCTTACGTTCCCCAATCGTATTATGAGTCGTAATCATTTGACGGTTCAAATTGCTAGGCGCTATGGAATCTCCATCGATAATGACGATGCGACCTACACCAGCTCGCACCAATGCCTCAAGGGCACCACCACCTACGCCACCTACACCAAAGAGCGCGATAGACGTGTCTCTTAATGTTTGGATTTTATTGGGACCAACCAACCACTCTAAACGGGTTAACATATATTCCATTAATATTTACCCGCCGGAATGATTTCTGTCCAATATCCATCTGGATCTGCTATGAAATAAATACCCATATCAGCATTCTCATAAGCAACAACGCCCATTTCTTTATGCTTTTTAAGAGCCGCTTCATAGTCATCTACATAGAATGCCAAGTGGAATTCATTATCCCCCAAATTATAAGGACGATCCCAGTCACGCAACCATGTAAGTTCTAATTCATGTGCTGTATAAGGACTTTTTAAATACACGAGGGTAAAAGCACCGCTTGGATCTTCCAAACGACGAGACTCCTCGAGCAATAATGCCTCTTTATAGAATGCTAGACTTTTATCAAGGTCTTTAACATTTATATTATTATGAGCAAACGAAAACTTCATAGAACCCCCTTCGTAAATACAGGATGTTTTTGTAGGAATTCTCCTCTTTTTATAGTAACACATTTGGCAAATCTATATCTAGTTTATGATATCTAGTTAATAACAAATTTTGCCGTACTACCGTCGTCACCTCGAGTCACTTCTAAATGAGCAGGTATACGAGACTTTAACTCAGGTACATGAGAAATGATGCCGATGAGACGTCCTGACGATTGCAACTGTAACAATGTTTCCATGGCGAGTTCCAATGTATCTGGATCGAGTGTACCAAAACCTTCATCAATAAACATCGTATCCATATGGATGCCACCAGCATAACTTTGGATAACATCCGCTAATCCCAAGGCAAGCGCCATAGAGGCCAAGAATGTTTCACCACCAGATAAGGTATTTGCTGGCCTAGATTGGCCTGTAAAAGCATCCATAACCGCCAAGTCGAGGCCTTGCTTGCCACGACCACCACCTGTATAGTCGGATCTTTCCAAGGAATATCTGTTGCGACTCATCTTCTGAAGTCGTAAATTAGCAGCATATACAACCTCATCTAAAATAGCCCCCAGTACATAGCGTTCAAAGGTAACATTTTTAAAGCCTTGCTCCCCACCATTAGCGAGATCATTTAATCGGCTTAAGAACTTCACCTTTTCACGAGCCTCACCCATTGCAGCTTCAAGTTCTTCTAATGAGTTGAGCGTAGTTTCGATATGCTTTGTTTCTTTATCCCATGCCGCAAGATTACCTACTAATATATCTCGATGCTCTACTGCTGTAGAATAAATTTCATCAGTAATAATATCACTTGGCTTAACCACAGTTTCTGTGGCTTTTAATGCCGCATCATATACAGCTTGTGCTTTATTAAAGGCTTCAGTCAAAACGTTCAGCTGTGTTCTATAGATCTCTATCTCTTTAATCTCACGTAAAGACTCTACAAAATCATTCTCTGTTAAAGAAATGGCTTGTAATGACTTTGTATAGTTCTTATACCGCAAATTAAGATTTTTTGTTTCTTCTTTTACTTGAGAGGACAAAGTTTCTAAGCGTCCGCGTTTGGCATTCAACTGTTCTCGAGCAGTATCTAAATTAGTTTTGCTAACTTTCACCTGCTCATCGTAGAGTGTAATATCACTATCCAATGACTCTAACTGTTTTTGCCATGCATCTATATCCGTGATTGGTAAAGTTTTAGATAGAGCATCAATATTAGCTTGTACTGAGCTAATACGAATTTCTAGGTCGTGTAGATTTTTAAGTAATTCATTATGGGCAAGTTCTAAAGTTACTAACTTATCTCTAGCTACTTTTAACTTATGTTCATTGTCAGCTATAGTGTTACTCAACAATTCAGACTCACCATGTAAAGCTGTAAGTCGCTCCATTTTAGTCAATAAATCTTGTTGAACAGATGTAAAGTTTTTCTTAGAAAAACCATCCATAGATGACTTAAGTTTGGAACATTGTTCTACTTCTAACTTAGCTAACTCCTTAAGACGAGCATCTAATGTTTTCTGTTGTCCCACTTCGCTAGCTTGCTTTTGCAGTGCCACGTCACGAGTTTTAC
Organism: Veillonella sp. 6_1_27; assembly: GCF_000163735.1. Lineage (NCBI taxonomy): Bacteria > Bacillati > Bacillota > Negativicutes > Veillonellales > Veillonellaceae > Veillonella > Veillonella sp. 6_1_27. Next base: position 676,918 of record NZ_GG770216.1, on the reverse strand, counting down.
GAGCCTCTTCAATTTCATCCTTAGTCGGATACATCTCCGGCTTAGCTGCTAACCGTGGATGATCTGTAGAGCCACAAACCGGACAAGGCTCATTATCTACAACTAAATGAACTAGCTCAAAGGCACGCCCTTCTTGCATTAGATGCTCTAATCGTTCAAGATGTACCTTTGCAACCTGCAAGGTTTCATCTAAAGACGCTAACGTTTGACCTTTATCATCGATTTTTTTTTGTACCTTACTAATTTCTTCTAGTAATTCAAAATATCTATGTAAATCATTTAGTTGCCCTTGAATAACAGTAGTATCCTCTAAGAATTTGTTATTATCTTGTAACTGTTTACGCAAACCTTCTAAATCAGCTTCTAAACTTTTTACAAGCTTCCGTTGTTTAGCTAAGGCATCTTCGCTTTTTTTACTATCTAATTCTTCTAAATTACTCTGTAATGTGGACAATTCCTTTTTCAATACATCTAGCTCATTAAACTTCTCTGCTTGTTGTTGAAATTGAGCCAAAGTAGTTCTTTTAGCTTGTATACTTTCAGCTTGACCTTCTAAGTCACTGTATACGTCTAAACATTTAGCCTCATGTTGAGTTGCTAGTTCTACATGTTCTTTCGCATCTGAAAGGGCCTGTTCTAAAGTTTTTAATATAGCTTGTTTCTCAATATATTGTTTATATAATTCATGAGTTGGTGCCAAAGAGTTAAGGAACTGAACCTTTTCGCTTAGATTTACACGCTCAGTTTCCCTTGCTTTCACCATATCAAGTTTCGAAGTAGCCTCAGCAAGAGATTGTTGAGCCTGATTATATAAAGACCATTGATTTCGGAGCACATTAAACTGTTCTACTACGGTTACTGCCTCATCTCGTTCTACAGCGAGAGCTTCTCGATGTCGGCCCCGATTTGCTAGTAACTCACGCACATGCTCAATGGTTAAGATTGGAGTTGCTCCATCATAAGGGATGGACTGCATAAATGCAGTTTGCTTTGTTAGATTTTCTTCAATACCTGCCTTTGCTTCATCATAGGCAGCCTTTAGTGTTTCTTGTAATTTTCGATATAGCTCCGTTCTAAAAAGTGTATGCAGCAATTCCTCACGTTCACTCGTAGAGGCCACTAGCAACTTTCGGAATTCCCCTTGAGGTAATAGCACAACTTGTAAGAACTGATCCTTACGAAAGCCTATAATTTGCTGAATAGTATCGCGAATAGCGGCAGCTGATGTGGCAATGACCTTCCACTCACCATCTTTCTTCTCATATACAGTAGCGCTAGCATTCTGCTCACGCATCCCCGTACCACGTTTCTTTGCTACCATCTGTTTCGGTAATCGTTCAACACGATATTGTGCATTGCCAATAGCAAAGGAGAAATCGACACGAGTCATACGATGAGGTTCTGCAAAGTCACTGCGAATAGCATCTGTTTTGCGTACTTCTCCACTCGGCTCACCATACAAGGCATACACCATGGCATCTAAGATTGATGTTTTCCCTGCCCCCGTAGGACCAGCAATAAGAAACATGGCATGGTTTTGAAGCTCATTAAAATCTAAAGTGACCGAATCACGATACGGACCAAAGGCTTCTATAGTTAATGATATAGGCTTCATTTAGTCCTCCTTAAGAATTCGGTCCCATACAGAGTCGATATATTGCTGTTCTTTCTCTGTTAAAGGTTCCTTCCACACAGTTTCTGCAAACTGATTAAATAATTGACGCTCATTTAATTCTTTAAAAACCGCATCGCCCATTTCTGTTATTGGTCCTGCCACGCGACCAACTAACTCAATGGTCATACAACGATGATATACCTGGCGCAGTTTAGCCATTCCATCCATAATCGGCATCGTATCAAGTAAACGGGCTTGCACATAATCATCCCTATGTTTAGCCTGTAATGCTTTATCATTTAACAGGTCTTCAAAATATCCTTCCAAAATGACTACGTCTCGCTTCGCCTCTACAGGAATCGTGTTAATATCTACGTTCCCCTTTGTATCCATATCAATGATGGTGAAAGACTTCTTCTGCATATGTTCATCAAAGGAATATTTTAATGGAGATCCACTATAGCGAATATGATCAGCTCCCATTCGCTGAGGCCCATGCAAATGTCCCAAGGCAGTATAGTGAAAGTCTTTAAAGACTTGAGGATTTACCTGTTCACTACCACCTACAGACAAGGTACGCTCTGAGCCCCCTACTTCACCTCCCATAACAAAAGCATGGCTAATGGCGATACTGCGCATCCCCTTAGGCACTTGTTTATACAAGTAATTACTCCAAACCTGATACATTTGGTCATAATTGTGCAGATTCAAAGCGCTTTCACAATTTTGTTCATAACATGGTGTTACTATGTCAGCAATTTCAGTATCGATAGATTCTGCATTAGTATCCTCTACATCAGCAAATAAAGCCTCCCCTATGCGCCGAGGTTCACTAAAAGGCATAGGACAAATTGCCACCTTGCCATCGTTCCCTTCAAATTCAAAAGGTTTTAATGCGTGATGAGGAGAGCCCCAAATATGGATACCCGATTGTCCCAACATAGAGCGCCCCACTTCAAGACGTTCCGCCCCATCGTGATTACCGCTCACCACAAAGAGAGGCATCTTGTAGTCCATAGCGAGACGAGTGATGATGGAGTCCCACAATTCGATAGCTTCAATGGGTGGCACCGCTCTATCAAAAATATCCCCTGCGAGCAATATGCCATCAATCTTTTCATCTTTCAAAATATTAAAAAACTGATGTTCCAACACATGAGCTTGGTCCTCTGTTAAGTACTGGCCATAAAAAATACGCCCTAAATGCCAATCGGCAGTATGTAAAAAACGCATTTTGTCCCCCTTTCCAGTTCTCCCTATACCTTACACAATGTATGTATTCAAATGCTAAAACGAGCTCTTAGTCCCATAAGTTTATGGAAATTCAATAACTTTATATAACTTTATATAACTTTATATAGCTTTATATAGCTTTATATAGCTTTATATAGCTTTATATAGCTTTAATAGCTTTAACAGCTTTAATAGTTTTAATAACTTTGTGTATTTGCAATAACTAGTATAGCATCAGGTATTCTACATATTTATTATATAACTAAATTAACTTCTGTATTTTAATTATTTATTCTCTACGATAGAACGTAGCATAGCAATTTCCTTTGCGTAACCGTCCAATTCATTTGGTGTTTCCAAATAGAATGGCAAGTTCGTCAATTTAGGATGTGTTACAACGCGAGCAATAGCATCGATACCAATATGTCCTTCCCCAATTTTTTCATGACGATCTTTATGAGCACCCATAGGATTTTTAGAGTCATTCAAATGAATGGCTTTCAAACGATCAAGACCTACAATTCGATCGAACTCGTCAATAACGCCATCGAGATTATGTACGATATCATAACCCCCTTCGTGAATATGGCAAGTATCAACACACACACCCATGTACTCTTTTAGTTTTACGCCATCGATGATGCGTGCAATTTCTTCAAAACGAGAGCCAATTTCTGTACCCTTACCAGCCATTACTTCCAAGAGGACTGTTGTCTTCATACCTGGGAATAAGATTTCATTCAAGCACTCTACAATGTACTCAATACCTTGATCTACGCCTTGCTTCACATGGCTACCAGGGTGAAAGTTATACATTTGACCTGGCAAATATTCCATACGCTCTAAATCTTCCATCATAGATTGCTTCGCAAAAGCGCGTAAATCCTCTTTGGCGGCACATGGGTTATAAGTATACGGTGCATGGGCCAACAAGGTACCAAAGTTGTGTTCTTTCATATATATACTAAGGTTATTCATATCCTCAACATCGAGAGCTCGCATGCTACCACCGCGAGGGTTGCGCGTAAAGTATTGGAACGTATTGCCCCCAATTTTAGTCGCTTCCTTGCCCATATGTAAATAACCTTTGCTAATTGATAAGTGACTGCCTATTACAAACATAATACTCCTCTATATATGACTATACGATTTCTACAATTTTATAATTATAAAACGCCTAACTCTAATATCTATTGTATTATGCTTATAGCTATTTTTGTTACTATAGCTATTCTATAACACTAATAGATAAAGATATATGATAACTAATATAACCCCTGCCGTGAAGGAGCCCTTCAACAACAGGGGTTATCTATTAATGACTTTCTTTTTTTGCACACTCAGGGCAAACACCTTCGAAGGTAATATGTTGACCTGTGATTTGATATTCACTACCTTGATCAGCAATCGTTTTGATAGCTTTCAAATCAATGCCCATCATGTCCTCTACCTTATTACAACGAATGCAACGGATATGGGAATGAGCTTGTGTGTCCCAATCGTAATGAGCGCGCTCATCACCAACTTCTAGAATTTTAACAAGACCGATTTTTTCAAAAATCTCCATCGTCTTATACACTGTAGCCAAGCTCATGCTTGGATGTTCTGGGCGCAACGTATGATACAACATCTCTGCTGTTGGATGATCATGATGACCACGCAAAGCATCATAAATCGCAATACGTTGTGGGGTTACTTTAAACCCCTGACTACGCAAAATTTGTGCGATATCCATAATAATCTACCTTTCTCCACTTGGAAATCTATAAGGCATAGGCCATTATCGACCGTTTACAAGAAATAATTATTATTTATTATATCAAAATTATCAACACTTATCAAGATAAATAGTATTAACTATTAAGTAATAAAAAATGTGGATTGCCCAGAAGCAATCCACATCCTATTAGTCTTTAAAGTAAGGCTTAAAACCTTCACTTTGATGGCGAGTTTTTTTCTCTCCACGCGGACGATCAGATTTACGATCATCTCTGCGACGGTCACCTTTACGGTCATTGCGACGATCACTTCTACGATCATCGCGACTGCGACGTGGGCGGTCATCTCGACGACGATTACCATCACGACGGCGACGATCACTACGACCACTTTCACGACGACGGCGTACGCGCAATGGTTTTTCTTCTGTAATATTTACAGGAGTAGTATCTGGTTCTTTTGTTAACAATTTAAGAGCTGCCGCCAAAAGTGTTACGGAATCTGTATCATTCAACAATTCCTCAGCACTAGATTTGAAAGGCGCCAATGCTTCTAAATTATCTGTCATTTCAACGAGGCTTTCAATTGCCAAACGTTGTTGACCTTCAAGAACTTCACCTAATGAAGGTGCACGACGACGTGCAATTTTACGTTTTGTTAAACGTTCGATAGCATGTAAATGCTCCATTTCACGAGGGATAACGAACGTGAAAGCTTGACCTGCTTTACCGGCACGACCTGTACGACCTACGCGGTGTGTGTAGCTTTCAGGATCTTGAGGCATATCATAATTATATACGTGAGACACGCCAGAAATATCAAGACCACGAGCTGCCACATCTGTAGCCACGAGAATATCAATGGTACCTTCGCGGAATTGGCGAATTACGCTGTCCCGTTTTTGTTGAGACAAGTCGCCATGGATGCCTTCCGCCATGTAACCACGTTTCTTAAGACCTTCTGTCACTTCATCAACACGACGTTTCGTACGCGTGAAAATAATAGCAAGTTCAGGTGTTTGGATATCAAACAAACGACAAAGAACATCGAATTTTTGACGGTCTTGCACTTCGATATAGTATTGTTCGATCAAGTCCATCGTAACTTGAGTCGGTTTCATGCGGATCAATGTTGGCTCTGTCAAATATGTTTCAGCTAATTGTTGGATAGCTTTAGGCATCGTAGCAGAGAACAACAATGTTTGATGGTCTTCTGGGATAGCACCCAAGATTTTATTGATATCATCAACAAAGCCCATATTTAACATTTCGTCGGCTTCGTCCAATACCACAACTTTCACATGGTCAAATTTAATAGAACCACGATCCATATGATCCATCAATCGGCCAGGAGTGGCAACGATGATTTGAGGGTTCTTTTTCAAGGCACGGAACTGACGATTAATATCTTGACCACCGTAGATTGGTAGTGCTGTGATATTCGTGTACTGAGCCATTTTGTTAAGCTCTTCAGCTACTTGAATAGCTAATTCTCGTGTAGGGGATAAAATAACTACTTGAACGTGACGCTCATTCCCGTCTACGCGTTCCAATACAGGCAAGCCAAATGCTGCTGTCTTACCAGTACCTGTTTGAGCTTGACCGATCATGTCCTTACCGCTCATGGCAACTGGGATAGCTTCCTGTTGAATTGGCGTAGGCTCTTCAAAGCCCATATCGTTTAACGCTCTTAGAACAGGTTCGCTAATCATTAATTGTTCAAATTTTTCTAACATCTAAATGTGTTTCCTCCTATCGCGCACGAACTATGCGCATTTAAGTAGTATATCATATTTCGAGGGCGAGCGCTATAAAAGTAATTCTGAATCTAAGCTAAATAGGATTTCTTTTCCCCTTAAAATGTTCAATCAACACAATTCCACCTGATACACATAACAAAACAAGATATGACAAATGAATAGGCATATACAAGCATTCAACAAGAACAACCCATAGAATCAAAATTAATTTAGAAATCCATTTCGTTCTTATTTTATCAGCGATCATAAATATAGATAAATTGATAATAATTTTAATAATTATCGCAGAGATGATAACTATAGAAGTAAATTCTTCTCTATAATCTGTCAGTTCATATAAGGGATATAATAAATAACTCAATAGACCACTAAGTATTATTAAAAACCAAATATTTAGTCCCTTTAAAAGTTTAGATTTACTATAATAAAATACTCCAACAAAAAGAAAAAGCAAAATACTAAGTAATACGCCTATAACTAATAGATAATCTAACTGAATCATGGTTTATACAGCCCCTTGATCATTTTTAATTTTTAAAACTAATTCCATAAGTTTCCACACAAAGCAACATTATTTTAATAATATCTAAGTTGATATATGGTCTATTAAAATAGTACCTTCCTAAATGCATAGGCAAACACGATCATACCAAACAACACAGAAACTATAGCAATAAGACTCCGTTTAAAATATACACTGTCTCTCTTCTGACAAAACCCTGTAAGCATTGTTAAAAAGAAGAAAAACAACCAAATACTGCCATAATTCACTATAAATTTATAATCTTTATCAATTAAAAATTTAAGATTTAATATCACCAAACTTATAATAGAAATTGTTGATAAATACTTTGTTAAGCTACCAAAAAGCCTATGTTCTCTTATATATTCATGTTTTTTATCAATTGGATGATTACGAATCTCAAGTTTATATAATCCCATAGATAACGACATAGATATAAAAATCCAAATATATCCTAACATTTTTAGTTTACTCATTTTTCACCAGTCTCTTTTACAATAACTCTTAGATGTTCTTAATTATAGCATACGACAGTTCCTCACTTTTAAGATTCTGAACTCCTAAATTAAGCACAAAAAAGGCACCTCCTATGAGGTGCCTCTTTATTATAGTTTATTGGAGAGATTTATATTTTATTAATCTAAATCGTAGAAACCAGATGGTTTATCGCTCAAGTTTACGATGATGTTTTTCATTTGAGTGTAGTGCTCAAGGATAACTTTATGAGTTTCACGTCCGATACCGGATTGTTTGTAACCGCCAAATGGAGCGCCTGCAGGGATAGAGTTATATGTATTTACCCACATACGTCCTGTTTCGATACCGCGAGCTACGCGGATAGCACGGTTGATGTTTTGAGTAAATACGCCACCACCAAGGCCGTATAAGCTGTCATTAGCTTGTTCAATAACTTCTTCTTCGCTGTGGAATTTGATGACAACAGCTACAGGACCGAAGATTTCTTCGCGAGCTACACGCATATCATTTGTAGCATCTACAATAAGTGTAGGTCTTACAAAGCAACCTTTACCAAGTTCGCCATCAGTAACACGTACACCACCGGCTACAACACGAGCTCCTTCTTCTTTTGCAAGGTCTACATAGCTCAATACTTTATTAACTTGATCTTCGTAAATTAAGGAACCAAGTTGTGTAGATTCTTCCCAAGGCAAACCAACTTTCACCTTATCGAATAGTGCGGCAAGTTCAGCTACGAATTTATCGTAAATTGTATCTTGTACAAAAATACGGGATCCTGCGCAACATACTTGACCTTGGTTGAAGAGAATGCCGAGCATTGCTCCGTCAAGAGCTTGTTTCCAGTTCGCATCGTCAAAGAAGATATTCGCAGATTTACCACCTAATTCCAATGTGGCAGGAATCAAGCGTTCAGATGCTGCTTTATATACATCTAGACCTACCTCTGTAGAGCCTGTGAAAGCAAGTTTACTGAAACCTGGATGATCGAGGATATATTGACCGGATTTAGAACCTTTACCAGTTACGATGTTTACAACACCTGGCGGCAAGATTTCTTTCAAAATATCGCCAAGTTCTAATAAGCTAAGAGATGTGTGGCTAGAAGGTTTGATAACAACTGTACATCCTGCTGCAAGAGCTGGAGCCAATTTCCAAGCGGCCATTAGGAATGGGAAGTTCCAAGGTACAACTTGGCCTACAACGCCAATTGGTTCGCGAACGATAAGGCTTAATGTATTTTCATCAAATACTTGTGCAGAGCCTTCTTCGGAACGAAGCACGCCTGCAAAATAACGGAAATGGTCAGCCCCAAGTGGAATATCCACATTCAATGTTTCGCGGATAGGTTTACCATTGTCGTATGTTTCAACTTGCGCCAAATGTTCTTTATGCGCATCGATAGCATCCGCAATTTTTAACAAATAATCGGCACGTTCTACTTGAGATACTTTTTTCCATGTTTTGAAAGCTTCTGTTGCAGCCTCTACAGCTTTATCAACATCATCATTCGTCGCCTCTGCACAGATAGCGAGTTGTTCGCCATTAGCAGGGTTATATACATTAAATTCAGCACCGTCAGATGCCTTTACCCATTCATTATTAATTAAAAGTCCATATCTTTCTTTAAGGTTCAAGCTCATTGCATTACCTCCTCTTTAGGAATATGATTTAGGAATTCCCCCTCTTTGATTTCATCATACTCCTCATATCTAAAATTTTCAATCAGATATATTATTTTCGATATATCTATTCTGCATTAATATGCATAGATTTTAGCTATATAGAAAAACCACACCCTCTAAGACCATAGAGGGTGTAGTTTTTAGTATAATGACTTTTAGTCAAGAATGACTATCACTTAAAATCTATTAATGTAGATTAACTAGACTTTTATTAAATTATGAATTACGACGACTCCCATTATTACGAGAGCCATTATGGCGATTCTCATTTTGACGTCCGCCATTATTACGGTTGTTATTTCGGTTATCATTATTTCGACGCTGATCATTGTTATTTCTATTACGGTTATTATCGTTATTCTTTGGTTTTTCTGGTTGTAATGCTTTTATAGACAGACCGATGCGATTGCGCTTTACGTCAACAGAAATGATTTGAGCTTCGATAATATCACCTACAGCAAGCACATCAGATGGATGCTGACGACTGTTGCAAAGCTCGCTACGATGTAATAGACCATTCGTTTTAAGCCCAAAGTCTACGAAAGCTCCGAAATCAACTACGTTATGAACGGTACCTTTTACAACGGTACCTACCTTGATATCTTCAAGGCTCACTACGTGTTTTCTGGTCAATGGAGCCGGCAAATCCTCACGAGGGTCGCGTCCCGGTTTTGCCAGTGCACCGAGTATATCTCGCACGGTTGGTACCCCTGCATCAAGTTTGTCAGCCATTTTCTCAGCATCTACAAGAGGTAATTTTACTTGCAACGCTTCTAATTGAGATTTATCTTGTAAATCTTTTAAGGTAAAGCCTAACTCACCAATAATGCGCTCTGCCAATTCATAAGACTCTGGATGGACAGATGTATTATCTAACGGATTTTTACCGTGTTGTAAGCGCAAGAAACCAGCACATTGTGTAAAGGCTGCAGGGCCTAAACGAGGCACTTTTAGCAATTCCTTACGGCTTTTAAACACACCATTCTCTTGACGGTATGCAACAATATTTTTAGCCACCGCACTAGAAATGCCTGCAACATGTTGCAAGATAGCTGGGGATGCAGTATTTAGCTCTACCCCAACGTGGTTTACTACCGTTTCGACTACTTGGTCTAAGGTATGTGTCAATTGTTTTTGATTTACATCATGTTGGTATTGACCTACACCGATAGATTTAGGATCGATTTTAACAGATTCAGCCAATGGATCTTGTACACGGCGTGCAATAGATACGGCACCTCGAATGGTAACATCTAAATCAGGTAACTCATCGATAGCCAATTTAGATGCTGAGTACACAGATGCGCCCGCTTCATTAGTGATGATATAGTGGCAATCTAATTTTTCCTCTTCAATCATGGTAGATGCAAATTGCTCTGTTTCGTAGGATGCAGTACCATTACCAATGGATAAAAGAGTAACCTTAAACTTACGGATTTTATCAGCCAATACCTTTTGAGCTTCCTTGCGAAGCTTTTCACTATTTGTTAAGTAGTAAGCACCGTAATCGAGCACATTGCCTTGTTGATCAATGATAGCCATCTTACAACCGGTGCGGTAACCTGGGTCGAGGCCCATGATAACATGCCCTGCCAGTGGTGGTTGTAACAATAGATTTTTAAGATTTACACCGAACACCTTGATAGCTTGCTCATCGGCATTTTCCGTCAACTCATTGCGAATTTCACGCTCTAAAGCTGGGAAAATAAGACGTTTGTACGCATCGGCTACAGCAGCCGCTTTATACTCTGCAAAGATAGACTTCGGATTTTTCTCTAATTTTTGAACCATATAAGCGACATAGGTGTCACCTGGTACAGTTAGAGCTAATTTCAAAGCACCTAATTTTTCGCCGCGATTAACCGCCAAAATACGATGGGACGGCATTTGACGTACGGGCTCAGCATATTCAGCGTATTGCAAGAATTGTTGTTGTTCTTCCTCTTCACCGCTCAATTCAGCTTGAATAAAGCCTTCATTCCACATCTTCTTACGCAAGTACGCCCGGAAGTCTGCACTATCGCTGACGATTTCCGCTACGATATCAGAAGCACCTTGAATTGCATCCTCTGGCGTAGGAACCTCTTCTGTTATGTATTCTTTTGCGATCTCTAACGGATCACCAGAGATAACTGTATCGTTAAGGATCATTTCCGCTAACGGCTCCAAGCCACGTTCACGGGCAATCATGGCGCGCGTACGTTTCTTAGGACGGTACGGTAAATACAAATCCTCTAACTCTTGAAGCTTTGTTGCCGCTTCTAAGCACTTCATCAACTCGTCGGTCATCTTTTCTTGCTCTGTAATAGATGCAATGATTTCTTGGCGACGTGTTTCTAAATTGCGCAAGTATTTAATGCGTTCTTCAATGGTGCGCAATTGCTCATCTTGCAATTCGCCCGTTACCTCTTTACGATACCGCGCAATAAATGGCACCGTATTGCCTTCGTCCAATAATTCTACGGCAGCTTGCACCTGCTTTGGCTTAACATTTAATTCACTCCCAATAAGGGCAAACATTCTTTCACTCATTTAGCTGCCTTTCTGCGATAGGTTACAAAACGATGAGGATATTGATTCTTTTCATCCACAATGCCGTCTACAACGGATTCGATGGTGAAAGCATCCTCTGAGAATTCAGGGAAAAATGCATCCCCATCAAATTCATGGTCTACTTCAGTGATATACATAGTATCTACATAAGGTAGAAAAGCTTCGTATACTTGAGCGCCACCAATAACGTAGGCCGCATCAAGCGCACGTGCTGCTTCAGCAGCCGCCTCAGGGTTATGGAAAATCTTAACACCTTCTGGTGCATCAAAACCTTTATCACGAGTAATTACCCAATGCTCACGATTTGGCAACAAGAACGGTAAGCTTTCAAAGGTCTTACGGCCCATGATAATAACATGTCCTATTGTTTTTTCCTTAAAGAATTTCAAATCATTTGGCAAATGCCAAATCAAAGTATTATCTTTACCGATTACACGATTATGTGCTACGGCTACGATTAATGCTAACATACTGCCCTCTTTCAGTTAATACTATATGGCAACAGTCATGGATAATTTACCTAAATGTTCATATCCATCTAAGGTAATGTCCTCTGGTGTGAAGTCATAGAAGTCTTTTACCTCAGGATTCACAATAATTTTAGGAGCAGGCAACGCTTGTTCACGACGTGCTAATTGCTCACGCAATGCATCTACGTGATTTTCATAGATGTGAGCATTGTTGATAACATGTGTAAATTTACCGGGTTTTAGGCCGGTTACTTGACCGATCATACATTGTAATGCCGCATATTGAGCCGTGTTAAATGGGACGCCAAGCCCCATGTCGCCACTGCGTTGGATGAGCATGCAGTTCAAGTAACCATCCCCTACATCCCATAAGGTTTCATACGCACATGGTTGCAACGCCATATCCTCTAAATCTTCAATATTCCAAAGGGTTACAATCATTCGGCGGCTATCAGGATCTTCTTTAATCGTTTTGATGAGCTTATCTAGTTGTTTGTACTTCGCAATTTGATAGCCGTATGCTTTACCAATAGTACCATCTTCACGCATCCATTCATCCCATACGTGCACATTCATTTCTTGCAATTTGCGCACGTCATTGGACTGCATTTGCCAAATCCACAATAATTCTTTTACAGCTGTTTTGAAAGCTACAAATTTAGTGGTTAAAATTGGAAATTCCTCTTGCAAGTCAAATTGCATGATTTGTTGAGGCAATTTGTACGTTGCAATGCCTGTGCGATTTTGACCATAAATGCCATGATCTAAAATATTTTCAATAATACCGAGGTATTGTGTATCTGCTAAGCTCATTTATCCCCCTAGATCTATTTATAATAAGCAAAAAATACTAACGTATATCTTGATAATCTTACTAAAATATATAGTACTATCTCACTAAAATATATAGTACTATCTCACTAAAATATATAGTACTATCATACTAAAAAATATACAGTACTACCATATATACAGCAAAATTTATTATCCCTTATATTCTGCAATGGCCTGTAAAAAGGTAAGTCCATATTTTTTTAATTTTGCTTCCCCTACGCCTTTAACATTGCCAAACTCACCTAATGTAGTAGGTCGTAAATTTGCCAAATCTATGAGTACTGTATCAGGGAAGATAAGATACGGCCTAAGACCCGCTTTTTCTGCCAAGCGTTTGCGATGTTGCCGTAAATGTTCAAATAAGCCGCCCGATGTAGAGCTGGATTTTTCTCGCACCACTGAAACAGCAGACTTACTAGTGCGAGAAGGCACAGACACATGTTGTCTAATTTCCTCCACCTCTTTGCGACCGGCTAACACTTCCTCTGCACCAGCCGTTAAGGATAATACAGGATATTTTCCCGTCGAACTGCGCAAGTAGCCAGATGCTACAAACTGTTGGATAAGTCCTTTAATAGATTTTTCATCTACATTACTCAGTAAGCCAAAGACTGGCAATGCATCATGACCAGCACGCATAATACGATCTGTTCGCTCCCCGCGAACAATAGAGGTTATCATGGATGCTCCATATCGCTCATCGGTGCCCATGATGGCACGGAAAATAGCCTTTGCTTCTTTCGTAACATTGACCTTATCAGCAGAGCCCTTACAAGAGCTACAATTATCACAAGTTGTCCAAACGGTACTTTCACCAAAGTAATTAAGCATATATTTACGCAAGCAATTACTACAGAAACAGTAATCAATCATAGACTGTAATTTACGTAGCTCCACATTTTGTCGTTCCGGCGTTTCGATAGACTGTTCAATCAAATACTTATGAACCTGTACATCCTGCCCACTATAAAGCAAGATACATTCAGCAGGTGCCCCATCACGGCCAGCTCGTCCTGCCTCCTGATAGTAGGATTCCATATTACGCGGCATTTGATAATGTAGCACATAGCGTACATTACTTTTATCAATGCCCATACCAAAGGCATTCGTCGCTACCATAACCTGCAATTTATCGTCTGCGTAGGCATTCTGCATTTCGCGGCGCACCTCGTCGTTGAGTCCCCCGTGGTAATGGCCAGCTTTGATTCCCGCACGGGTTAAATTTTCATACACACGATCTACATCCTTGCGCGTTGCACAGTAGATAATACCATTTTCATTAGCGTGCTGACGCACATAGTGGACAACGTAATCCATCCGCTTTGGTGTGCGGATAACAGAGAAGGATAAATTAGGCCGATCAAAACCCGTCACGTATACATTAGCCTTATCTAGGCCTAATAATTTTTTTATATCGTTTTCTACATATTTCGTCGCCGTCGCTGTGAAAGCCCCCACGATAGGTCTCTTTGGCAATAAATTGAGCCACTCACCGATAAGGCGATAAGATGGTCTAAAGTCATGACCCCACTCAGAGATACAGTGAGCCTCATCCACAATGACTTGTGCAATCGGTAACGCTCGCAGTACATTACAGAAAAAATTAGAACTCAATCGCTCTGGTGCAATATATAAGAGTTTAATCTTACCACTGCGTACTTCGTACATGGTCTTATTAAACTCAGATTGTGTAAGTGTACTATTGATGAGCGCTGCTGGTATATTCTGCACCAAAAGACCATCCACTTGGTCTTTCATAAGAGAAATGAGAGGAGAAAACACAATAGTCAAGCCCGCCTTACAGAGCGCAGGTATCTGGAAACAGATAGACTTCCCAGCCCCTGTCGGCATGATTCCAATTACATCTTCATTCCGCAACAAGGATGCAATAGGAGCCTCTTGAGCTGGTCTAAAGGAGGTATACCCAAAGTAGGTCTCCAACATGCGCAATGCTTGTTGTTTCGTCACAACTTGATGTTGTCTAGATACATCTTGTTTTCCGCCTACCTGTTGTTCCATAGGGTCCTCCTTTCACGTTCCAGAAATATAAGTATTAATTTCGATTACTACTGACAAATATTTCGTACACTCAATACGAAATATTGTTTTTTCATTCTTTTATTTTATCATATTTCATTCGGTATGGGGCTTATTAATATATGATTTCATAAGTAATCAGCTAATGCGTATCTCTAAAATATATAGCCTAAATTAATATAGGAATCTTATTGATATCACTAATTTTTTACCCTCTAAAGTACTAATATGTGGTACAATAAAAATTATTTACTATACTATAGAATATAACTAGAACCTAAGGAGGTCTTATATAGGCATGACACAAGACAACTTAATGATTATTATCGCCTTTGCCTTATATCTAGGGCTCATGATGTATATCGGGGTCTACTATTATCGTAAATCGAACAGCATTGGTGATTACATCCTCGGTGGCCGACAATTAGGACCATGGATTACAGCACTTAGTGCGGAAGCATCAGATATGAGTGGTTGGATGCTTATGGGGGTACCGGGCCTAGCGTATACAACGGGGATTTCTGGTGTGTGGATTGCCGTAGGCCTCACATTAGGCACATGGGCGAACTGGAAATTCGTTTCTAGACGCCTGCGCAACCATACGGAGGTAGCCAGTGATAGCTTAACATTACCGGATTATTTGAAGAATCGTTTCCACGATCAGTCTCATTCGGTAGCTGTCATTTCCGCCTTATTTATCTTGATTTTCTTCTTGATTTATACATCATCAGGCTTCGTGGCAGGGGGCAAATTGTTCAATACTATCTTCGGTCTTGATTACACCGTATCCCTCTTTATCACAGCTGGTATCGTCGTATTCTATACCTTCCTTGGCGGATTCCTCGCCGTATCTTGGACAGACTGTATTCAAGGCGCATTAATGTTCTTTGCCATCTTAGCAGTACCAATTACAGCAGCCATGTACATGGGTGGCCCTATAGAAACATTCCAGCTCATCCAACATGAGTTCCCACAAGGACTTAGCTTGTTTGGTAATCCGTCTGATTGGTTTACTTGGGCTATCGGCCTAATTTCTTCTCTTGGTTGGGGTCTTGGCTACTTCGGTCAACCACACAT
Organism: Veillonella sp. 6_1_27; assembly: GCF_000163735.1. Classification (NCBI taxonomy): domain Bacteria; kingdom Bacillati; phylum Bacillota; class Negativicutes; order Veillonellales; family Veillonellaceae; genus Veillonella; species Veillonella sp. 6_1_27. The sequence continues at coordinate 660,936 of NZ_GG770216.1, read as the reverse complement.
CCTAGTGCGCTTTATGGCTATCTCTGATGCGAAAGAACTTAAGAAATCTACGAACATAGCCATGGTATGGGTTATCTTATCCCTTATGGCAGCTATTGCAGTAGGTCTCATCGGTCATGTTTACATGCTGCCAGATAAATTAGTAGGCACTGATGCGGAAACAATATTCCTCATCATGACTGAACGGCTCTTTACTCCATTTGTAGCAGGTCTTATCTGGTCTGCTGTATTGGCCGCTATTATGAGTACCGCATCTGCTCAATTATTAGTAACAGCCTCAGCTATTTCTAATGACTTCTATGCTAATATCATCCATCCAAAAGCAAGCGATAAAGAGCTTGTATTAGTAAGCCGTATCGTAGTACTTCTAGTGGCATTGGTTGCCATCTATATGGCAATGGACCCTGACAGCTATATCTTGACGATGGTAGCCTATGCTTGGGCAGGCTTCGGCGCAGCCTTCGGTCCAGCTATCTTGTTCTCCTTGTTCTGGAAGCGCATGACACGTCACGGCTGTATCGCTGGTATTGTTGTAGGTGGTTTGACAGTACTCATTTGGAAACAATTTGGATTCTTTGGCCTATACGAAATTGTGCCAGGCTTCATCTTCTCTTCTATCGCAATCTATATTGTAAGCCTCATGGGTAAATTGCCTCCACGTCCGGTTCTAAAAGACTATAGAGAAGCAGAAAAAATGCACGTTCTATAAGGAAACATAAAAAAGCTAGTTGATTCATCGATCAACTAGCTTTTTATTTATGAGTATTGGTGTAAACCTTCCTCAATTGCGGCTTTTACCTCTGTCACTAAAGAGGCTGGAGTAAGCACTTTTACACTTTGCATATATTGGAGCGCCCAATATTTAAAGGCGTCATGATTAACACGTACACGACATACAACATTATCGGCTGTTATATTCGTAAACTCTACATTGCCATCAAACCAATCTAAAATTTGATTTACAATGGAACGTTTAGCTTTAAACGTAACAGTAATAGATTCACCGCCGAACATATAAATATGTTCCTTTACGTATTGTGACACGTTAAAGGTGCGTTGTTGTTGATATCCCTTTATCTCCCGTAAAGGTTTTCTACGTTCATTTAGCACCGTAACATGTGCAATTCGATCGACACGTAATGTAGACATGTCATCATAATTTTCGTGATTTCCCACCAAGTAATAATGACCTCGATTCATTACTAGTTGGAATGGGTTAAATACATACTTCCGTTCCTTATGGTCTGGGCCAAGATTAATGTGTAATCGCTTATCCACATCTGGTTGGCAATAGGCCAACGAAATTTTTCTACCCTTTTGTATTGCTTCTTCTATGAGATCAATATTAAGAAATAAATCTTGGCTTCTATGAAGGTACTCCGTATTACTTTCAATATCAATACCATGAGGCTTAAAATAGGAGCTCCCCAATTTTGCAACACGCCCGATTAAATCTTTACGTTGAGATGCAGTAATATGGCGAGATGCCAATATACCATCAATCAATAACCGCAATTCAGAATCTTCAAAGGTATGAATCATATAGAAATCAGTACGTCTAATGGTGCCATCTGCTCCCACAGCAGACTCTTCACATTGAATACCAAAATCTCCAGATTCATATAAATCATTTAAATGACGGCCTAAGGTTTTCCGATCGACGGATACCTCGTACCGTTCAGCTAATATACTGCGAATCTCCTCTTGAGATAACGTATGATTAGCATCTGTTTCGTCTTTCAGGATTTCCAGTATGTATACTAGAACTGCCTTTTTAGATGCCATAAAAGACTCCTTTTACAAATAATACAATTAATACAACTTTATCAACTAATACAATTTATAGAATCATCCACAACACATCGGATGATATTTACAAAATACCCAAACACATTATACCATACTTTCATGAACGGTTCATTTTTTCCTCATTAAAATTATCGATTTACTATACTTTTTCAGCAATATAAAATAACTAAAAGTAATAAATATAAAATAAAAGTAAATTTAATTATATTAAATAAAACCCGTTAACACTTAATACATATAAATATTATAAGTGTAACGGGTTTTTATTTTAACTATGAAATCAAAATGAATATAATACAACTTCATAGCAATACAATCAAATAACGAGCTCTATCAATTAGGAAATACTACCTGTTTTCTTACTTCTAATAAAGCCCAATTGTTCCATACGCGTTGTTAATTCATTATAAAAAGCTTCAGCCATGGCATTTTGATGCTTTGTAGGTTGAGACTGATCTGCACTAAAGAGAGCATCTTTAATCTTTCTAATTACCGTGGATTTCGCTTTTGGTTTGTTCAACAACTCCATAAATAATAAATCCTCTTCAGAGATATCGCCAATAGCATCATTGAACATATTTGCTCCATACATATATTCACTACCACCATTCACAATAGCTTTTACAAAGTTTGTAAAACGGGCAGGTATATAAGATAAGCCCTCCATATATTCTTCTTTTACAGGGAATGTTTTATAGAAGCGAATACCACCACGTACCATATGCTCTACTACAGCTTTATACAAGCTACATACAGCAGGTTCTAATTCATCATCAGATGCATGAGCCGCCTCATGAGCCGCTTTCAAAATAGCGAGGGCTTCAATCATATTGAAAGTGCCACCATCTTTAATTATTGCTTGGAACGTATCTCTTACGAGCTCATTTTCAAACATTTCCAGTGCTTCCTCATCAAAGAGAATTTGGAAAACAAAGCTATTTACAATAGTACGTACAGGAATTGTATCCACTTCAGCCGGATTCGCAACAGCAAAGTTAATATTATTTGCAAAGCTAGCTTTACAAATAATTGACTTGCGGAATGTCGTATCTAGTATAAAATCTAAATATTGTTCTTGATCCGCTTGGCTATTAGGAGCCAGTTGCTCAAGTTTAGCTGCTATACTTTCATCATAGGTACGAACCATAGATAGTGTAAGGTCCGCATCGCATACATAAGCAAGATTATGCGCTTTCAAATGATCATTAAATTGATAGAAATAGCACGGATCATTATGCGGCTCTAGATGGTCATGACCTACATAATAGTCATCCTTTTGCATTACAGAGCGCAATGCACCAAGAAATTTACTATTTCGTTCTTTAAGGTTATCATAGTTAAGAATCTGAGCACCCACAAGACTGCCTACGGTCTTACCGCGCAACACCTTTTCCTTATGGGTCAACTTATCTTGGCCACGATTAGCAAACAGCATGAGCTGACGTACTTCTTCCATGGTATGCCAACCTGGATACGTATTGTAAGACACATAGGCAATACCATTATCCACCAAATGATTAGAAATAATATTGAGCAGCTTATCCTTCATTTCATCATTGATCCAAGAGTAGAATCCATGTGCAATAATATAATCGAAAGTCCCCATAGATTCGTCAAAATTCAAAATATCTCCTTGCACCAAGGATACATTCTCTAATTTTGCATCACAAATAATTTGATTGCCCTTCTCTACTTGGTCTTGTGAAAGTTCAATGCCTACAAAGGTCGCCTCTGGGTTAAATACAGCTTGAGAAATAATATTACCGCCATAAGTAGCGCCTAGTTCAAGAACACGAGCTGTCTTCGCAGGTGGAGTATTTAGCCCTACAAGAGCACCATATGCTTCTAAATAGGCCGGCGTTGTAAAAGGAAATGGATAGGATTTATAGCCTAACTCTTTATATATCGTTTGTTGCATGTCTTCCATTGCTATTTGTGAATTATCCTTAGCCATATGTACCTCTATGTTTAACTTTATGAAATATACATTGTTATTTATCATTATACCAAATTACTAGTATATTACCTACGTTTAAAGCAGTTATTACCTAAATAATATGATATTAACACATTTAGCTATATAGTATTACATACAAAAGAGGCACCCTTGAAAGGGTGCCTCATATAGTTCTCAGTCGTTAAATAACGAATTATTTTACGTCTTCAAAACCTTTTTGCAAGCGAACATAGCTTAAGCGACGTTCTTTAGCGTCTTTTTCAGTTTTAGCGAATAATTCTTCTGCAACGTCTGGAGCTGCTTTAGCCAAGGAAGCGTAACGTACTTCACCTTTAAGGAAGTCTTGGAAGCTTTCAGTTGGTTCTTTGGAATCCAAGGAGAATGGATTTTTACCTTCTTCTTTAAGTTGAGGGTTGTATCTGTAAAGATCCCAGTAACCAGCTGCAACTGCTTTACGTTGTTCTTCTTGAGCTTTACCCATACCAGCTTTGATACCATGGTTGATACATGGGCTGTAAGCGATGATCAAGGATGGACCTGGATATGCTTCAGCTTCTGTAACAGCTTTCATCAATTGGTTTTTGTCTGCACCCATAGCTACTTGTGCTACGTATACATAACCATAAGACATAGCCATCATGCCAAGGTCTTTCTTCTTAGTACGTTTACCAGAAGCTGCGAATTGAGCAACTGCTGCTACGTTAGTGGATTTAGATGCTTGACCACCAGTGTTGGAGTATACTTCAGTATCGAATACGAAGATGTTTACGTCTTCGCCAGAAGCTAATACATGGTCAACACCGCCGAAGCCGATGTCGTATGCCCAGCCGTCACCACCGAAGATCCAATGAGAACGTTTGATCAAGAATTGTTTTTTCTCAAGAATTTCTTTCAATTCAGGAGTTGTAGCGCCTTCAGCTTCGATAGCTGCTACTAAACGTTCGGAACGTTGGCGAGTAGCTGCACCAAGGTTAGCAAATTCAATCCATTGTTCTAAAGCGTCTTTCAATTCGCCAGTAGCAGTTTCAACTGCTTTAGCAGCCAATTCTACTAATTGTTGGCGGATTTTCTTAACGCCGATGTACATACCATAACCATACTCAGCATTATCTTCGAACAAGGAGTTTGCCCAAGAAGGACCATGACCTTGTTGGTTAGTTGTGTATGGAGATGCAGGCATGGAAGCACCCCAGATGGAGGAACAACCAGTTGCATTGGCAATCATCATACGGTCACCGAACAATTGAGTTAACAATTTAGCATAAGGAGTTTCACCACAACCTGCGCAAGCACCGGAGAATTCGAACAATGGTTGTTCAAATTGGGAACCTTTAACAGTTTCCTTCTTCATAGGATTTTCTTTTACAGGAAGGTTAACACCATAGTTCCAAGCTTCAGCTTGTTCGATTTCAGTATCGATGGATGTCATCACGATAGCTTTGCCTTTAGGAGCTGGACAGATATCAACACAGTTACCGCAACCCAAGCAATCTAATGGGGATACAGCGATACGGAATTGAAGATCTTTAGCACCCAATGCAGGGATTGTATCGAAATGTTCTGGAGCTGCAGCCACTTCTGCTTCAGTTGCCAAAATTGGACGAATTGTAGCATGTGGACATACGAAGGAACATTGGTTACATTGAATACAGTTTTCAGGCAACCATTTTGGAACGAACAATGCAGGACCGCGTTTTTCGAATTTAGCAGTACCAGCAGGTAATGTACCATCTTCATAGCCAGAGAATTTGGATACAGGAAGATCATAACCAGCTTGTGCATTGATTGGTTGTGCAATATTTTGAACGAAGGATGGGCAAGATTCGCAACCAGGTTTAACTGCATGATTGCCATCATCTACTGCGTCTTTCCAGCTAGCAGGAACATCTACTTTTACCAAAGCGTTAACACCTTGATCGATAGCAGCATTGTTCATGTCAACGATATTTTGACCTTTTTTACCGTAAGAAGTTACTACGGATTCTTTAAGGTATTTAACAGCATCATCTACAGGGATGATTTCAGTCAATTTGAAGAATGCAGCTTGCGTTACCATGTTGATACGACCGCCCAAACCGATTTCGGAAGCGATTTTCGCAGCATTGATGATGTAGAAGTTCAATTCTTTTTCTGCGATTTGACGACGTAATTTAGCAGGTAAATGTTCATCCAATTCTTCAGGAGACCAAGTACAGTTCAATAAGAATGTACCGCCTTTTTTGATGCCGCGAATCAAGTCGTATTCATGTACATAAGATTGACGGTGACATGCTACGAATTGAGGTTCAGTAATCAAGTAAGGCAAGTTGATTGGATTTTTACCAAAACGAAGGTGAGACATTGTTACGCCACCAGATTTTTTGGAGTCGTAGTCAAAGTATGCTTGAGCATACATATCAGTGTGGTCACCGATGATTTTGATAGCGGATTTATTCGCACCTACAGTACCGTCAGAACCGAAGCCCCAGAATTTACATTCAGTCAAACCAGGAGTTTCAACTTCTACGCCTTCAGCACGATCTAAGGACAAGAATGTAACATCATCATTGATACCCAATGTGAAGAATTTCTTACCATTTTCAGCAGCTAAATTATCGAATACAGCAACGATGTCTGCAGGGATAACGTCTTTGGAGCTCAAACCATAACGACCAGCGATAACTTTTACATTACGGCCACCGTCAACTACAGCTGCTTGTACGTCTAAGAACAATGGTTCAGCCAAAGCACCTGGTTCTTTAGTACGGTCAAGAACTGCAATGCGTTCTACAGTTTTAGGAAGAGCTTTCAACAAACGATCTGTTGCGAATGGGCGGAACAAATGAACGTTGATAAAACCAACTTTGCGGCCCAATTTGTTGAGGTAATCCACGGTGGATTCTACAACTTGAGCGGAAGAACCCATAGTTACAACAACGTCAGTAGCATCAGGAGCACCATGATAGTTAAACAATTGGTAGTTAGTACCTGCCAATTTGTTAACTTCGTTCATGTAGTGTTCTACAACGTCAGGAACGTTCAAGTAGAATTTGTTGGATGCTTCACGATGTTGGAAGTAAACGTCAGGGTTTTCTGCAGTACCACGAGTTACAGGAGCATCTGGATTTAAAGCATTTTTACGGAACGCTTTAACAGCATCCATGTCAACCAATGGTTTTAAATCTTCATAGTCCCAGATTTGAATTTTTTGAATTTCGTGGGATGTACGGAAACCGTCAAAGAAGTTGATGAAAGGTACGCGAGTTTTAATAGCTGTCAAGTGAGCTACAGCGGACAAGTCCATTACTTCTTGTACAGAGGATTCAGCTAACATAGCACAGCCAGCTGCACGAGCAGCCATTACGTCTTGGTGGTCACCAAAGATAGCCAAAGCATGTGCAGCCAATGCACGAGCAGCTACTTGGAATACACCTGGAAGTAATTCACCTGCTACTTTATATAAGTTAGGAAGCATCAATAACAAACCTTGGGAAGATGTGAAAGTTGTTGTTAATGCACCAGCTTGTAAAGAACCGTGGGTTGCAGCAGCAGCACCTGCTTCAGATTGCATTTCTACAACTTGAACAGTGTTGCCGAAGATGTTTTTTCGACCAGATGCAGCCCATTCATCAATGTGTTCTGGCATTGGAGAAGATGGAGTGATTGGATAAATCGCAGCAACTTCTGTAAAACCATAAGAAACGTGAGCAGCCGCTTGGTTGCCGTCCATAGTTTTAAATTTACGACTCATGTGATTATTGCCTCCTTAAGCATTTAGCAAAAATAGAACACTTGCTTAATCTATCATTATGTTTAGGAATAACAACCATTACAAACTTGCGCACATGAAAAAATAATGCAATAATATATATGTTATATATAATATGGCATTATGTGTGAGCATACTTTTTTGTGATGGGCACAACCATAATTCCTAATATCATAACTTGATATAGCCCTATATGCTAATTATAACGTGCTGGGCCCTATCAACGCAACACATACAGTGACTGTCGCTTTGCCAATATTGCTATCCATGCTTTACATAAAGTAATAGCTAATTGCATTACAGTAATAACTATTCTCATTTAGTTAGGTCACGTCCTATAACCAAGTTTTATTTTTAGGGGGTTAATTATGGATTTTCATCATTTGAAATACTTCGTTGAAGTAGCTGATCAAAAAAGCTTTAGTAAGGCTGCAAGGAATTTACACATCTCCCAATCTGCAATCAGCCGTACAATTAAAGCTTTAGAAGACGAACTTGGTGTTGTTCTCTTCATGCGTAATGCTAAATCTGTAGAACTTACTGATGGGGGTACCATCTTCTTAACCCACGCTAAACGCGTTGTGTTTATGTTTGAACATCTAAAAACTGATTTTGAAAACGAGTTTCGTTTGGAGCAAGGTTCCATCAGAATTGGTATTCCACCAATTACTGATGCTCCCATTTTTGCCCAGTTATTAGGTGAATTTAAAAAAGTATATCCACAAATCGAATTGGAACTCTACGAACAAGGTTCTAAAAAGGTTGAGATCAGCGTTCAGGAAGGTTTAATTGATATTGGCATCATCTGTACTAAACCAAACCCTAAAGAATTTGAATCTTTCTACCTTACGAGTGACCCACTGTCCGTTATCATTCCAAAATCTAGCCCTTTAGCAAAAGAAAAAGAAATTCGCCTAGAAATGCTAGCTGATGAATCCTTTGTATTGCATAAAGACGATTTCAACTTACATGATGAAATCATCAAAGCTTGTAAACACACCGGCTTCCAACCGCATATCGTGTTTGAAACGAGCCAACGTGATCTCATGTTACAAACGGTTAGTGCAAACCTTGCTATCGCATTATTACCATCTCGCCTCTGCCCTGAGGTAGGTGAAAATACGGAGGTTGGTTCTAAGGTTGTCGTAAGACCTCTCGTACCTGAAATTATTCATACCCTTTATGTAATTTGGAAAAAAGGTCATTACCTCTCCCACGCTTCTCGCTTGTGGTTAGACTTTGTAAACTCCAAATTACCATTACCTGGATTACAACTCGAGGATCGTCAATAATGAACAAACCATCTGGGCTCGCATCTAAATTGCGAGCCCTTTTGAAAGCTAAAGAAGCTCCCATGTGGGGCGTTATCATTGTGCTGGTTATCGTTATCATATTCCAGCAAATACAAATCTCTGAATTACAATGGCGTGTCGATGAAGACCACGATGGTTCTACCATCGACAGTGTAGCAGGTCGTCTTTACATTCTTGAAGGGATGGCTAATAAGCATAGCGACCAACTAGACGAAATCCTAAAAGATATTCGTCAACTACAAAATGACGGTGCCAAGTACGACTGGGAACTAAAACAATTACAATGGTTACATCCAGAACTTAAAGTACAACCACCAGAGGCAAACCCACGCCCATTCAAATCCACAGATCTAAACCTCGATATGAATCCTGGGAAAGTGCCTGATGTAACAAAACAAAATCAATAAAGAAATCAGGAATAAATAAAAGCACCTTACATACCTACAAAAGTCATCACAAATGACTCTTCTCATAGGATATAAGGTGCTTTTTTCATTATTCTATTATAGATTTAATTGCTAATTTTCCCATAATACGTCTCTGCAATGACAAGTTGCTCCTACTTGCGATACCCTTCTAATTTATATGCATATTCACTTAAAAGCTCCTTTGAATAAATTTTTTCATTTTTTGAATCTCTAACCTCTTTCCAAATAATAGACGCTACTTTTAATTTATTCGAATAATTGCAACTACATTCATCTGCACAAAAATCCTTATAAAATTGATTCCATTGACAAACCGAATTATCATACTTTGCATAATCTGATTCACCATAATATACTTTCAGCAAATCTCCGATTGTAAAGCTTATATTTTTTTCACTTTTTACTTTTCTCCAAGCAGTAGCCATATCAGCATTAAATTTAAATCGTGAAACACCTATTAAATCAGAGAAATATTCTCTAAACTTCGTATTAAAGGAAAAATTACATTCAAGTAATGGTGTATCTAAAGTAATAGTTTCCACTTGCCTTCTTCTATTTTTTATTGATGATTTTTTAATTAAATCGCCTTTAAAGTACTGCTCAATAATATGATTAAGTTCTTGTTTTGTTCCCCTGTATTCTAATCCTAATGATTTACATATTTGTGAAAGTTCATCACGATACCAATAATATTTTTTAAATTCATCAAATGATGTAATTTCATCAAACTTAGGTCTACACTCTTTCAATATTCTGTCTCCTCAAGTTTAAATAATACTATTTTGTAAATTGTAACATAAAATTGAATAGTATCCAAAATCACACCATTGAAGCATTCGTTAAATATTTTCCTATTAAGTTGTCTATAATCTAGTTATCTATAATATAGCTCTACTTAATCCTCTTTATGCTCCATAGATTTTGGAAGTGTCAAAATTAATAGGCCAGCAAGGAACATGCAAGCCCCCATTACATAGTAGCCATAAGCAAAGCTACCAGTGTGACCATTGATAAATCCGAGCATATAAGGACCTACCCAGCCCCCCATATTACCTGAAGAGTTAATGAGTCCCATCGCCCCCGCTGCAGCAGCGCCAGATAAGAAGGTTGTTGGCATGGTCCACCATACACCCATACCACCGTAAACACCTACTGCAGTTAAGCATATAAAGAATAAGCTAACTTCTGGAGATGGACTGTGTGGTGTTGCTAAGAAACCAATAGTACCAATGAACAATGTAGTAGCAACGTGCCAACGTTTTTCATTGCGCTTTTCAGAAGAGTAACCACAGTATATTTGTACAAGTAAGGCTGCTGTCATTGGAATAGCAATAGACCACGCTACCACACTTGGTGGCCATCCAGATAAACTTTTAAGAACTTGAGGCATCCAGAAACTAAAGCCCCAGAAGCCAATAACCCACAAGAAATAGATTAACGCTAAACGCAATACTTTTGGGTCTTTCAACGCTTGCCAAGTAGTATATTTCTTTACGGCTTGCTTTTGTTGTTCTTCTTTTTCAAGCTCGGCTTTAATATATACCTTTTCTACATCAGTTACCCAAGATGCATGTTCAGGACGCTCTTTCATCCAGAATGCGAAAATGAACGCAAAGATCACAGCAGGAATGGCTTCAACGATAAAGAGTGTACGCCAACCATGTAGACCAAAGAACGTTGTATCCAATAAAATACCTGCCAATGGCCCACCAATGATGTTAGAGAACAATAAAGACGTTAACATCAAGGAGATTGCCTTCGCGCGCTCCTTTGGCAAGAACCAATTTGGAATGAGTAATGAATAAATTACAGGATATAAAGAAGCCTCACATAGACCAAGTAAAAATCGATAAACATAAAATTCCAACTCAGTGGTCATCGTCGTCATAAGAATACATACGAGACCCCAACTAAACATGATACGCGCCACCCAATGCATAGCATTACAACGAGCTGCAATTAAAGATGCAGGCACTTCAAACAAAACATAACCAATAAAGAAAATGCCTGCCCCCATACCAAATACTTCTGGCGTCAACCATGGTAAATTCTCCTTCATAGTCAAGCCTGCATAAGCAATGTTAACGCGATCCAGGAAGGCAATAATAGAAACAATAAACAATGGTAAGACTACGTGAAGCATACGACGTTTCGTAAAGTCTCTGAAATTGATGTCCCCACTTTGAGGCTCTAGTGTAGATGAGTTCATATAATTCCTTTCTACTTATTAAAATATTACATACTTTACCATCTTAAAAGAACAAACGTCCTCTGTCAATGGAATTTTATAGAGTATAGAAATAACAAATAGGAATAGTAAAACCAAAATAATGACATATAAAATAGAAAAGGTATATTCGCTAGAAATGACTGTATAAAATAAAAAAGCACTTTATAGTATGAATATATCTCTATCACAAGAGAAGAAAATACTATAAAGTGCTTTCATATTAATTAGTCTTAACAGGATCATAATCAGCAGGCACTGGAGCAACGATACTCACAAAGACAATATCTTCCGTTCCAGTATTTTTTGCACCATGACATTCACCCTTTTTAGATACTATAACTTGCCCCTTTGTAAAAGGCACCTCTGTATTAGGCGTTGGATAAAATACACCCTTGCCTTGCAATATAACCCATATATCATCAGAGTGATGATGATAATGTTTTGGTAAGATTTGACCAGGTTTAATAACCCATACTGAACCACCTGTGGAATCAGTTTGATAAAATGGCGTCCTAACAGCGTTCTCCAAACTTTCAACTTTCACAAGTTCCATATCAAAAACACGTTGATCACTCATAATGCTCACACCTTTCATTGATTAACAACTACCGAGTTCCAGATGCGTATTCACCCATATTAATATCTAGAACCTCTCGAACGGGCTGGATTAAAGAATCCTCGTATTGAACCTTCCACTGAATATCCTGATTCATCTCGCCATTTTGTAACCCCGCAATGGTTTCCCCATCACCTATTATATTACCATGTTCGAAAATATAATTCAGCACATTATAAGCATGAAATACTACATGATTAGGATCTACACCGTGAAAGTGATACTGTAAATCAGGTAAAAATAATGTACTCATACCCACAGAATCTACCATCATATCATTGGTACCTTGAATACTAAAATAACGCACATTTACAGCATAATACATGAAACGAGTCACCTCTTTATCAGGATGATTTTCAATCGATTCTCGACTTAAGAACTTACGAGATGGTCCAAATACAACGGCTTTACAAGAGGGATATAATTCTAGTAATGCATCTACATACTTTACAAGCATATCTGCACGTTCTTTGGCCGCTAAACCAGAGGCTAACATATCCGTAGCAAACACCCTGTATTGGCACTCTGCTAATAACTCATCCACATTTGGACAATCCCATACCTGACTACGATCAAAATCATCTAATACAGGCTTATCGATTTTCTCACAATTCGTCACCATCAAGGTCGGTGGAATATCTGCATCAGTATCCTCGTAATGCACCTTATAATTCTGAGGTGCAAAACCTGCGGAATCACGACGATGATCAAAACAATCCACAGGTCCTAAATACTTTGTGAGTACCTCTACCATTGTATCGCGGCCAGGCATATCACACTGCTTCGGCATTAATAACTCAACAAAAAAGATACCCCCTGGTCGGACTGAAGTATCTGTTAAATCTTGCTTAAAAACTTGGCTCATATGCTCTCTCCTCATTTTTAACTATTTTTCTGACGAGTGTATTAATTTATACCATTTTACAATACCCTCAGGAATTAGATAATTTACACTTTCCATCTTAGACTTTACCCATAGATATAAGTCATTTGGAGCAATAATATGGATTGAATCACTTTGAATATTGGAATTTTTTACCTCACCTTCCGATGTAAATAGGTATACTTCTTTTTTTCGTTTATGATCATCTACCAAATCAATATACTTAACAAAATCTAAATCAACATTTCCTTTTTTAACTTGAGGATATGCAAGCATCCCATTTTCTGGATTTACTAATACACATTCATATAGCTCAGTTGCAATTTTATTCGTAGATGGAATTGTCACATAACCTTTAAGATCATATAAATATAAACAAACTAAATCCTCACAATCATTTGGAGATAAACAATCATAAAATAATTGTTGTAAAAATTCTTCATTTGAATCCTCTAATATCAAAGGGTTTCCCCCAAATGCATATTCAGCATACTCAAACATATAATTTTTATTTATACGTTGTATAGTTCGACCGCGAATAAAAGCAGTTGCTACTGCACCTGGTACCTGGCTTTCATCACCAATCCGTTCCCACTTAACATCTGTGAGTTGATTAGCTGCATCAAAATCTAATGCATCCTTGTCACAATTATAAGTAAAATTAGAATTTTCGTTTACACGTCCTAGATAATAAATACCATTATCACGCATCCAAATATAGTCGCCCTTTTCTACTTCCTTCAACATATCAACAGCGACTAATCGTTTTTTTTGATTCATCCCATATAAACCATACGTTCTAACAACATCATAATACCCTTCTATATTTTTTATTTGTTTACGTTTTTCTTGTATTTCAATTATAGCCTCAGGGTTATAATTCTTTATATGGTCATCCTTAATACTCCAACCTAAAGCTGCTACTTTATGCTTCAAACAATATTTTGATATTTTTTTACCATCGTTACTATCTGTTCTTGTTTGTAATCTCCATACAGACCCCATTGTGTCAACCTCCAAATTAAATAATACAAACTTCATACAATAAATACATTACCTTTTAATTTATAGTATACAGGATGATATTCAGTACTACAAATCGCCATCCATCGTTCTACAAACTTCTCAAAATCAATGTTAAAATTACAATTTAATAGAATTTGCATAGAGTTTTGCAATAGATATACTCGTTCAATTTCTAATCTATCTATTAAAGAATTTCTTATAAGTTCACCCTTAACAACTTGTTTAAATCTTGCATATAAATAATCAATACACTGATTTTTATATCCAAGTTTATAATTGCTAGCCACAAATAAACTACGATATGATAATTCACTCGGGAGAAAAGATTCCCATTCTAGTATTTCATGTCCATCTTCAACCATTCTAATATACATATCATTAATATCAATATAATCTCGAATCCAACATTCAACCATTAAGTAAATATTTAATTCTTGCTCCATTAAGTCATCTATATAAAAGTCCTTTAATCCATCTATATCAAATTCTACATTAGCTCTATATTGATACATAGATATCCCCCTAATATATAATCACATTCTTTTATATAGATATTATAACTTTATGAATGCCCAAATTTTCACCCATAGCATCATATTTAATATATAAAAATCTCACATTATCCCCTGCCTACGGCCCTACAATTCATAAAAATACAAAAAGGCCCTCTCCGTGGTCCGTAGACGAACTTCAGTCATGTGTGAGTTCGAGGACCACAGAGAGGGTCTTTGTTTTAATTATAGAGGTTTACGAACCACGTCAAGGATGGAACCATCGCGGTATTCTACGATTGCCACGATGTCTTCGTCTTTGTCGGATACAGGGATATCTTGTGGTTTACCTACTAAGTCAAATGCTAATTGTTGTAATTCTTCAATTGTGTAGATAGGCAAGTTGCTATCTTTGAAGCGTTCAATCAAATCAGTACGAGCTGGGTTGATTGCGATACCGTATTCAGTAACGAGTACGTCAACGGAGGAGCCTGGTGTAATTACAGTTGCAACTTTGTCACGGATCATTGGCAAGCGGCCACGGATCAATGGGCAAGTAATAACTGTGCATTTAGCACCTGCTGCTGTATCGGAGTGACCGCCAGAAGCGCCCATCAATACACCGTTGGAGTCAGTCATTACGTTTACGTTGAAATCAAGGTCGATTTCAGTAGCACCAAGGAATACTACGTCTAAGTAGTTTGTAGTGCAGTCAGTCCATGGGTTAGCGTACATGGAAGCGGACATTTCGATGTGTGCAGGGTTTTTATCCAAAGATGCAGCTGCAGTAGTATCGAATGTTTGAGTATCGTAAATAGCACGAATCAAGCCTTCTTCAAGCATACCAGTCAAGATACCAGTAGCACCGCCGATAGCGAAGCCACCTACTTCACCGCGTTTGCGAAGTTTTTCAGCAATGAATTTCGCTACAGTCAATGGAGCACCACCAGCGCCCAATTGGAATACGAAACCATCTTTAATAATGCCAGCTTGGTCAAGGAATTCACCAGCTAGTTCAGCAATTTTGATTTGGATAGGGTTTTTAGTGAAACCTACTGCACCAGAAGCGATACCTTCTGGATCACCAATGCTTTCAACCTCAACAACATAATCTACATCAGTTTGAGGAATTGCATAGTTGTGTACATAGTCAACCAAGTTATCAGTGATGATAACAGTTGTATCTGCATAGTGGGAGTCAACTTTAGCATAGCCAAGAGCACCACATGCGGATTTACCCATACGACCAGTTGCGTTACCGCGTGGGTCAGCTGTAGGGGCACCCATGAAAGCTACGTCGATATGAACTTCGCCAGATTCGATAGCACGAGCACGGCCACCGTGGGAACGAATCACTACAGGGCGTTTCAATACGCCTGGGTTTTGAGTTAAGAATTTACCAAGACGATCGCGCAAGCCAGATGTTTCAATAGCTGTTACAGTACCATCTTGAATCATTTCTACCAAAAATTCATGGCATGGGGACAAGGAAGAAGACGCGATTGTAATGTCTTTAATGCCTTTTGCTTGAACGCGTTCCATAACCATTTTCATTACATAGTCGCCATTGCGCAAGTGATGATGGAAGGACAATGTCATACCATCTTTTACGCCAGCTTTTTCAATTGCTTCATCAATAGAAGCAAGTACTTTATTTGTACCAACACGGCTCATGTGTACAGGTTTACCTGCGCGATGAGCTTTAGGTTCAATGGCGAATTCACCTTGATATACTTCGCGACCTTCTAGTGCTGGGATATTTGTTGGGATATCGCGACCTACTTTATTTAACATCGTATTCTGCTCCTTCCTCTAATTCAACTTTAATGCCTGCTGCACGTGCTTTATCAACTACACGTTGTGCACGAACTACGATAGGACCATCGATCATTTTACCATCTACGGAGATTACGCCTTTATTGTTGCGCAATGCATCTGCATAGCTGTTCAATACTTTAACAGAATGAGCGATTTCTTTTTCGTCAGGAGTGAATACTTCGTGGATAATTTTGATTTGGCTTGGGTGGATACAAGATTTGCCATCGTAACCCAAAGCTTTAATGAATTCAACTTCTTCGCGGAAGCCTTGAGGGTCTTTCACGTCGGAGAATACAGTATCGATTACACGGATACCTGCTTCGCGTGCTGCATGAAGGATTGTTTGACGAGCGAACAACAATTCAACAGCTGGTTTATGTTTACCTGTGCGAAGGTCAGCACGATAGTCTTCAGCGCCAAGAGCGATAGCTACTACGCGAGGACCATGGCAGATTTCACGAACATTGTATAAGCCACGAACGGATTCGATAGCTACGATAATATTGATTGTACCTTCTGGCCAGCCATTAGCTTTTTCTATTTCTTCAATTTTCTTCGCTACGATTTCAACTTCAGAAACATCTTCAGTTTTAGGTAAACGAATCATATCAGGTTTAGCTGGAACGATGACATCAAGATCGTCATAGCCATAAGGAGTTTGTGTAGGATGGTTGATACGAACAACTGTTTCTGCACGGAATTTACGGGATTTCAATGCTTCTGCAGTTAAAAGACGAGCTGTGTCTTTTTCTGTAATTGGCACGGAATCTTCGATATCGATCATGATGGAGTCAGCACCGTGAATATCTGCACTGTTAATCATTTTAGGTGTATTACCTGGTACGAACATCATGGAACGAGACAAACGTTTTTTAGCAGCCTCTGTTAATGGGTTTGTTTTAACTTCTGGGAATGTTTTATCGTTAGCCATTATGCTTTGCTCCCCCTTTCCAATGCACCTAATACGCGAGCTTTAATTGTGTAATCCCAAGCATTTTTATCTTGTACGATTACTTTTACGCCATCATAACCAGCTTCTTTCACTGTGTTCAAGATAACGGATTTAATTTGGTCGCCATATTGACGCATAACTTTGGATGTTAATTCGATTTCGATACCGTTAGCAATCGGTTCAACCGTTACTAATGCATCATTTTTTTCATCGAAGCCAGCTTGCGCAGCTTTTACTAATTGTGCCATGTTGCATCCTTTCACTAATAAATATATCAAATGGCAAAGACCAGACGTGTCGCGAATGTCTGGTCCGTGCCGTTAAAACAATGTTGATTATAAGATTGTATGATTAACCAATCATACCGATGAAAGTCCACCAAGGGATACCTACTACAAAGAGTAGAATCCAACTCAATACCGCTAAGATAGCACCAGCAGTCCACCAATCTTTCAAGTTATTATAACCTGCAGAGTAGATGATTGGACCAGGGGATGCACCGTAGTGAGTTACGAGACCACCAAACGCATTTGTTGCAAGTAATACAAGTCCAAACATAACTGGGTCTACACCTGATGCCATACCTACAGTTAAGAATACTGGAAGCATAGACGCAATATATGCAGTACTGGAGGCGAACAAATAACGAATCACAACACTGATAGCGGACAGAATCAATACGACTACGAGAGGCGAAAAATCGAGCGCCAAGTTTGTTTGCATAAATGTTGCAAGCCAAGCAAAGAATTTAGCTTTAGTCAACGCTGTGGACAAACCAAGGATAGCACCAAACCAGATGAATGTATTCCAAACAGCTTTAGTTTGAACCATATCATCCCAAGTGATGATACCAGAGAAGAATACAATAGTCATAGCCACTAATGCTACTGCTGTAGGGCTTAAATCAAAAGCAATTGATGGGATTAGTAACCCAATAGAAGGCCAAGCCCACCCAATAAGAGCAAGAATAAATACAACTGCCAAGATTTTTTCAGATGTTTTCATAGGTCCTAATTTTGCAAGACCATCAGCAGCTAATTTTTTATTGTCAATTTTTACTGCTTCAGGACGGTCGATCCAGTAACCTACAAGTGGTACGAAAAGCAACATTACAAGACCAGGAAGAGCCAAAGCAGCAGCCCACTCAACCCAGTTCATGCTTAGACCAGTAATTTTAGTAACAAAATCTAATGCCAACACGTTTGGAGCCATAGCTGTTAAGAACATGAAGGATGTAATCTTTGTTACAAAATAACCATTCATCAAGATGAAGGAACCGCCACGTTTAGCAGTATCGCCAGGATAAGAACCGATAGATTCAGCAATGGATAAATTAATTGGATATACGATACCAGCTGCACGTGCTGTGTTAGAAGGTGTTGCTGGAGATAATACTAAATCAAGAAGTGCTGTTACGTAACCAAGACGTAATACAGTAGAACCGAATGCGCGAATCAAGTAGTAGGCAACGCGGTGACCAAGACCAGTTTTACCAAACGCAACGCTCAAGGAGAATGCAGCGATGATCATCCACAATGCTGTGGAGCCGTAACCTACCAAGATATCTTTTGCATTGTCTAAGAATAATGCAGATGCAGATAATACAGCTAATAAAATAATTTGAATTGGGTATGGTTTTAAAATCAAACCTACGATACCTGCAATGTAGAAGCCTAAGAGGCGCCACGCCGTATCAGTGAGTCCTTCTGGTGGAGTTGTAAACCAGAGGATAACAGGGATTAGCACAATAAGTGCTAGTTTTAAGAATCTTTCCATGTTTATTCCTTTCTTAAAAACATAGGCATATATATCATCCTAACACTACCCCAGAAATTCTTAATACGCGACTATCATCTATTGAACTCTAGGATTTTTTGTCTACACTCATTATAAATGTTTAAAAGAAATATGAATAATAGATTACCTTTATAGGGGTTATAAAAACTTTTATATCTACTATTCATACTTTTTATGCATTTTGAGCATAGTTTTACAGTTCCAAATGAAAAAAATGCATGTATACGTCCCCAAAGGGGGGTATACATGCACTTACATGGTACTGCCTTTCTCTTTCGAGACACTTTTATTATTATCTATTATATCGAAAAAGTCCAATACTGAAACAGCATGGATAAACAGTTAGAAAACCTCATAGATATGCTCTATTGATAATTCCTAAGCCTTATATTCTCTAAATATACTATTATCTACAACGGTGTGTTCCTTGTAATAATTACGGACATATTCAATAAAGGTTTTAACAACGATTAAATTTTCCGAATCTTTTGTGTACACCATATTGGTATCACGGGTGATATATTCACCATTTTTATTGCGTAATGGGCTTACATAGATATCTTTATCCTTACAGGATCCAAGTCCCATATACGTCAAGATAGACCAACCGAGGCCGGCACGAACAAAGTGACGACACGTACTCATAGAATTTACGTCCATCGCCACACTTGGGGGCTCGTCAAAATGTTCTGCACACCAAGTTTCGATGATATTTGCCACCGATGCATCTGTTTGGTATTTAATAAACGGTACCTTTACTAAAGATTCAGGCGGCACTAATTCTTTATATACTAAACAATATGGCTCTGCTAATAACAGTTCAGACTTACCAGATACATCATAACCACCACGAGCAAAGGCGACCATACAATCACCTGTATTAAACATCTTTACTACTTGATGGCTGAAAGCAGTCTTCACTTGAATATGAACATCAGGATATTGTTCGCGGAAAGATCTCAATAAAGCCGGTAGTTCATAATCTGCAAAGTTAATAGATGATGCGATTTTCAAGGTCCCTTGAATCTTGCCAGAAGCGGAGTTCATAGCGTGCTCCAAAGCCTCTTGTTCTTGCATCATTCGCTTGCAGTAATCATAGAAAATTTCGCCTTGTGCCGTGAGGGCAATCCCTTCAGCAGTCCGCAACAACAGAGAATGGCCCAAGGCTTTTTCCATATGGCGCAACCGATAGCTCAACGCTGGTTGCGATAAAAATAATTTTTCAGCAGCCCTTGTAATATTGCCTTCATCCACAACAGTAACAAAGGTTTGCCATTCTCTATCGTCCATACAAACTCCTTTGTTATCGCTTATTACCAAAGATGCGTAATAAGGATAAGAATAAGTTAATGAAATCTAAGTATAGGCTCAAAGCGCCTGTGATTTCAATGCGGTCTAAAATTGTTTCATCCTCCATAAGCGCCACTTGTGTCACATTATTTTTAATGCGGTTCACATCGATAGCTGTAAAGATAGAGAATACTACAACACCTACATAACCTAGAACTAAACTTACAGTATCACTAAAGCCACTGAGTACAGTCCAGTTAAAGAAGCGGGCCCCCATCATCACCAAGGATACGATGATCATGCCGAACAATGCCGCCATCACATATGGTGTAAGGGATGATAAATTGCGTTTTGTAGTTGCCCCTACCACTGCAAAGCCAATGAAGAAAGCAAGCGTACCTATTAACGCCGGAATAACTACATCAAACACATTGTATCGCAACGATACCAAGGTCAATGTGAGACCATTCAAAGCACTATAGAGGAAGAACATACCTCGTAACGTCATTACATTAGCAGAATATGCACGAGCACTAAAAAGGAATACCACACCTAGCTCTACTAATAAGATAATATTAAAATTTTGGTACGCAAAGCGTAACCAATTTGGATTCACTAATGCAGCGAAACCAACACCAATAGTTGTAAGTAAGCCTACAACCATCCACAAGAAAGAGCCTTTTAATCGTTGGGATACGATACTTTCAACCTGTGCAACCTCAGCTGCAGTAGGTCCTGTTACATTATATGGATTCATACTATCCCTCCTTATTTAATTATCACTCATAGAGATTATCGAGCATTTGCAATGCCCGCAAACACCTTGCCACGTTCGCCATCGATTGTCACTTCTTGACCTTCAAGGAGCACTTCGTGGGCATTTTTAGCACCTAAGATAACAGGAATACCATAGGTAATGCCCGCAATAGCGCTGTCCGATGTATAACCATCTTCTACTGCGATGATACCGCCAGCACGTTTGGCAATGGCCATCAATTCAGGCTCCATTGTGCCTACCACGAGAATATCGCCGTCTTTGAAGCTTTCATAATTACCCTTATGATTAGCCGCAATGTACACATTACCTGTAACGGATTTACGTAAAATACCATTACCAGACAAGAGTACTTGACCTGCAATGTGAACGCGAATCATGTTTGTAGTTCCGGTTGCACCGGATGGTACCCCAGCGGTAACAACTACGAGGTCACCAGACTCGATGGCGCCAGTGCCGAGAGCACCGGTAATAGCTTGTTTAACCATTTCATCGGAGTTGATGATTTCATGTCCCTTGATAGCCTCTACACCCCAGCATAATTGCATGCGACGAATTGTTTCCTCATGAGGTGTAACAGCGATAATTTTACAATCTGGACGATGACGAGCCACACTAAGTGCGGTGTGACCAGATTCAGTACAGGTTAAAATAGCTGCGGCCCCGAGGTTTTGAGCTACGCGCACGCTAGCCAAGCATACGGCGCTTGTAGTAGTCATTTCTTCATCCTCACGAGCGCGACTATAGCTATCGTAAATAGCAGCCTTTTCCGTTACTTCTGCAATGCGAGTCATGGTCGCAACAGCTTCTACAGGATAGGCTCCA
The DNA here is from genome assembly GCF_000163735.1 of Veillonella sp. 6_1_27. NCBI lineage: Bacteria > Bacillati > Bacillota > Negativicutes > Veillonellales > Veillonellaceae > Veillonella > Veillonella sp. 6_1_27. Next base: position 638,978 of record NZ_GG770216.1, on the reverse strand, counting down.
TTGGCTGTTTCGCCAGATAACATAATCGCATCGGTACCATCCAAAATGGCATTAGCTACGTCACTTGCTTCCGCACGTGTTGGACGTGGATTTTGAATCATAGACTCGAGCATTTGTGTCGCCGTAATAACGGGTTTACCCAAGTTATTACATTTTTCAATCATCATCTTTTGAAGTACTGGCACTTCTTCAGCAGGGATTTCTACACCGAGATCGCCACGCGCAACCATGAGGCCGTCAGCTACTTCCAAGATTTCATCAATATTTTTAACGCCTTCTGCATTTTCAATTTTCGCGATAATCTTGATATCTTTTTTCTCAGACTCAAGAATGCGGCGAATAGCCACAATGTCTTTACCCCGTTGCATGAAGGATGCGGCCACAAAGTCTACCCCTTGTTGACAGCCAAAGCGCAAGTCCGCTTCATCCTGTTCAGATACAGGTGGCAAGCTTAGTGCTACACCTGGTACGGCTACGCGCTTGCGGTTGCCGATTTCTCCGCTGTTTTGAACAGTTGTAATAATATTATTGCCTTCGATAGCATCGATGGTAAGTGTTACAAGCCCATCAGCCAAGAGAATTTTATCCCCTACGGACACATCGCCTGTAAGACCTTTGTGATTCACGGAGCTAAGCTCTTTTGTGCCTTCCACATCATCTGTAGTCAACGTAAATTGTTGACCGGCTTCGAGAAATACCTTGCCCTCTTTAAATAGACCAAGACGTACCTCTGGACCTTTTGTATCGAGCATTAATGCGATTGGTTTATTCACAATCATCGCCGCATCGCGCACCATTTGCATGCGTTCTGCTTGCTCTTCATGGGATCCGTGGGAGAAGTTAAAACGAGCTACATTCATGCCAGCTCGCATCATATCTTCTAAGATGCCAAATTTATCCGTTCCTGGACCTACAGTACATACGATCTTTGTACGTTTCATCTTTCCTCCTATGAAAGCACATCCAAGATTGGAGCTTTCATTTCTTATTATATCAATGTTGGTGAAAGCTATCTGTGCCTTACGCAACATATGTTTCTCTACACCATTTATATACTTATTGTATCAAGTATATGCTTATTACATGTTGCACCTATATATGCTAATTACATGTCGCACATACTTGCGTTAACATTATATGTTTACTGTACCTCTACGGAGCCCTCGCCTAGAATAGATTCAATAGTCTTGATGGATTCATCACTAGGGTCAAAGCACATATTCGGTGGTAAATTAATGCGTTTTCGTTGACGGTGTAAATATAATGACGTTGGCACGGAGCCAGCGGTGTTAGTCAACACGCGTTTTAAAGCTTCACTATTTTCTGGCGTATCATATTGACTATAAATGTGGATTGCCACTTGTTTTGCCTGCCCATAGTTTACCTTTAATGGAGTAATACGGTCTGCAATGATTTGCACACCCTTTTCATCCGCATCAACCCGACCTTTTACCTTAACGATCATATCGACCGCAAGGAATTGCTGGCTTTGACTAAAGACCTTAGGAAATGCCACTACATTCGCCGCACCAGAATAATCCTCGATACGAAGAATGGACATAAGCTCATTGCGCTTTGTCATGCGGTCCGATTTATTTTCAATGAGGCCCCCAAAGGTAATGGTTTGACCATCATATTGCTCTGGATTTTCTACAAGAGCACCCAGTTCAAAGAGACCTTCTAATTCCTTCGCATAACCTTGCAATGGATGACCCGTAATATAAAAGCCAGTGTATTCCTTTTCATCTTTTAATTTATCGTCTTCCGATAAATCCTCTACAGTAGGAACAGGAATAAAATCGACAGCTTCTTCCATATCGCCAAAGAGATTCATGGTACCCATAGCGGCATCTTTTTGCTCTTTAGCACCAACGGCTTGAGCGCTTTCATACATGTGTAGCAACTGATTCCGGTTTTCCTGGAAGCCATCCATGGCACCGCAGCGAATGAGACTTTCAAGAAGTCGTTTATTCACAACTCGATTATCTACCCGTTTACAGAAGTCCACGATATCCGTATATAGACCGTGCTCATTGCGCTCCCGAATCAAGCGATCGATAGCATTATCCCCTACGTTCTTGATACCGCCAAGTCCGAAACGAATAGAGTCATCTTGTACGGCAAAGCTACGCTCAGAATAGTTAATATCTGGGCCTAGTACCTTAACATTGTGCTTCTTGCAGGCATTAATGTAGTAAGTCAATTTCTGCATGTTCTGCATGAAGCTAGTCATGGTTGCAGCCATAAATTCTGGGAAGTAGTGGGCTTTCAAATACGCCGTTTGGTACGCAATATACGCATACGCCGCACTATGTGATTTATTAAAGCCATAGCCCGCAAAGTATACAAGCAAGTCAAATACTTCGTTCGCCACGGATTCTTCTATCCCATTATTAATGGAACCTTGAATAAAGGACTCGCGCTGTGCTTTTAGAACAGATTCCTTTTTCTTACCCATGGCACGGCGCATCAAATCCGCTTGACCAAGGGAGAATCCACCCATGGCGGAGGCAATTTGCATAACCTGTTCTTGATACAAGATTACCCCAAAGGTATCTTTCAAAATTGGTTCCAAAATTGGATGTAAGTAGGTAACCTCTTTTTTACCATGACGGCGGTCGATAAAGTCCGCTACCATGCCAGAGCCTAGTGGTCCTGGACGGTACAAGGCTACCAATGGAATTAAGTCTTCAAAATGCTCAGGCTTAAGGTCCATTACAAGCTTAGTAATACCTTCCGACTCGAGCTGGAATACACCAGATGTATCTCCCTTAGTGAGGATGTCACAAGCCGCCGCATCATCAAGTGGGATAGCATCTAAGTCGAGGTCAATACCGCGGTTAGCCTTGATGAGCTTTAAGGCATCCCCCATAACCGTTAAGGTACGGAGGCCCAAGAAGTCCATCTTTAAGAGGCCTAATTCCTCGATATTATCCTTATCGTACTGCGTTACAAAGCCTTCATCGTTGGCATTTTGTACCGGTACATGGTCATCTAAAGGATCTGCAGAAATTACAACGCCCGCCGCATGCGTGGACGAATTTCGCGCTATGCCTTCTAGCTTTTTACCAAAATCAAACAGTTCTTTTACATTTGAATCAGATTCATATAAAGCCTTTAAGTCCTTGCCTTGTAGTGCCTTATCTAAGGTAATACCCAATTCGTTAGGAATCATCTTAGCAATACGATTTACCTCCGCCAGTGGTAAGTCGAGCACGCGGCCTACGTCACGAATAACGGCACGTGCTGCCTCTGTACCAAAGGTAATAATCTGAGATACGCGAGCTTGACCGTATTTTCTCGTTACATATTCGATGGCTTGACCACGCTTTTCATAGCAAAAGTCAATATCGATATCGGGCATGCTTACCCGTTCTGGATTTAAGAACCGTTCAAAGAGCAAGTCGTATTTCAATGGATCAAGACCGGTAATACCCAATAGGTAGGCTACTACAGAACCTGCCGCAGAACCACGGCCAGGGCCTACTAAGATATCGTGCTCTCTGGCATAGCGTACATAGTCCCACACGATGAGGAAGTAATCCTCAAAGCCCATGGTGCCAATAACATCTAACTCATAGTCGAGACGTTTTTGTAACTCTTCAGACGTTTCACCATAAAGGCGAGGAATTTCTCGTTCACAAACCTTACGTAAATACGTTTTAGAGGTTTCCCCTTCTGGCACATCAAAGTGCGGCAAGTGATGTTCATCGAAATTAAACTCTACATTACAGCGCTCTGCAATTTTTAAGGTGTTTTCAATGGCCCCCGGAATATGTCCAAATAGCTCTGCCATTTCATCCCCAGACTTGAGATAGAACTCATCATTTGGGAATTTTAAGCGGTCTACCTCAGCACGGCGACGACCTGTAGAAATACATACCTTTATATCCTGCGCGTCTGCATCCTCTTTTAAGACATAGTGGAAATCGTTAGACGCTACGATGCCAAGGCCATACTCCTTGCTGAGCTTAATGAGCTCCTCTTGGGCCTTAGCCTCCTCTGGCAAGCCATGATTTTGAATTTCTAAGAAAAAATTATCCTTGCCGTACGTCTCAATATACCATTCGATGGATCGCTTAGCGCCTTCCATATTGTCTTGCAAAATATACTGAGGAATCTCCCCTTGAATACACGCACTAAGGGCAATAATCCCTTTGCTGTATTGGCGCAATAAATCTCGGTCTGCACGAGGACGATACAACATACCTTCCGTAGATGCTTTAGATACGATTTTAACGAGATTACGATACCCTTCCATGGTCTCAGCCAATAGGATGAGATGTTTTAATCGTTCACGGCTACGACCTTCTGGACGATCAAATCGGTTGTTTTCCGTTACATACACCTCACAACCGATGATAGGCTTAACGCCTTGAGCCATACATTCTTTGTAGAAATAAATGGCTGCGTACATATTGCCGTGATCTGTAATAGCAAGGGCGGGCTGATTTAACTCCTTCGCACGACGTACCATGTCAGGCAAACGACTGATGCCGTCTAGCAAACTAAACTCTGTATGACTATGTAAATGTACAAATGGCTGCATGGTACACCTCCTTTAAGGGCGATGAGCAAAATACACGTTCAATGACTTCTTACGAGCCTTCCAATCTGGCAAAAACTGTGCCACGAGATTGTGAAAGTTCTTAGAATGGTCTAAATATTTAAAATGGGCAAACTCATGAACCATAACGTATTCAATATACGCCTGTGGCCCCTCTAATAATCGGGTGTTCATCTTAATGAGCTGCTTTGCTGGCGTACAAGAACCCCAACGACTCTTCATACGCTGCTGTTTTATGGTTGGCATAGGCACATCGATATTGTAATTTTGAAAGCGTTGATACACGACCTTCGCCCAATGGACAAAGACCTTCTCCCCTAAATTACGCCAATAACTTTGCATTAATTTATGCTTCGCTTCATAGGGCGTACCACGAGGCACAACCATGGTAAGAATCGCCTTCCCATCAAAGCCGATATGAGGCTTTCCATCCTGCTCAACTAGGCGCAACGTAACGGGAATGCCGAGGATGGATAAACTTTCACCATTCACATACTGCAATGCATCGATGCGCTTGGCATTCAATGCATCAATCTTGTAACGAGCCCGCTCAATGAAGGGCATATTCTCGATGACAAACTTGTCCACCACATAATCCGGCACATACCCATTCGCCGACACATGGATCACACCATCCTTTGTAATGCGCATGTTCATGTTCTTCACACGCTTGATGGTTAACTCATATTCAATTCTGTCGCCATTATAGGTAATAGACCTAGTTGTTGAAGTATTCATACCTTTTATTTTATCATAAAACACTCATGAAAACGTAGAATTCTGGTAATTTTAATAGAACTACTTAGATTTTAATCAATACTGATTTTTATTAGTTTTCAATATAAAAATGACACCTATACCAGTCCCTTATGAAAGGTATAGATGTCATTAAAATAAGCTTATAACATTTAACACTAAATATTATTTAAGGATAGAAGTTAATAAAGGTTAATCCCAAAATTAAAAGTAATCATAAGTATAGAACCAACTTAATAATCTTTTAGAATCTATAATCCCAAGTCTATAAACTTCCCTAAAACTTTAATTTGCCAGAACATCCCTCTAGTAGCTTTTAAATCAATGTCTGTTTTTAACTTATCAAAACTCACATCATAAAATGGTAATAATACCTGTAATGATGCTAATTTTGCTTTCATAGTAATTAATTCTTTACTTAATTGCCCGGATATATTAGTATCAACTATCTCCTGTAAATTGGAAATACATGCTTGAAAATCTTCATTCTGAATACGTTCACACGTATATATTTCAGACAAATAGGTCTGTTTAATACAACTTAAGATTGATTCAGAAATGAATTCAGGTTTTTGTAAGACTTCATACAATCCTAACAAAAACAACGCCCAAAATATCTCCTCTACATAATCGGTAAAGAAATAGATACCGAACTTCTTTTCATCATGTGTAGAAATCTTTAACGCTTCAGATAAAGTATTACCCTCTAACTCCCGTTCTATTAAAGCAATCCAACTACTGCATTCAATATCATCTAACATATCATTTAATGGTGGTATAGGAATCCTACGAGCCATCCACTCATCAACATCCTCTAAACTCATCCCATCTCCAATAATATTTAACAATTTATCGGACAGATGTGCTTTTCTACACATTAATCGAATTAACATACTAAATATGTAATATTCTAGAATGGTCAAATCAATATAATTTCGTCTATATGCCTTAACAGCGCCCAATATAAAGACCATTAAAAATGTATCTAAACTTTTTTTATTTTTAAAATAGATCATATTTATACCTCTGTCCACTAATTTATTTTAGCTTTCGATTTACTGGTTTATCATTAACCCTTTTTATTTATAGTAATAAATAATATATATTCTTTAGCCAGCCTCCCCAACTAAGTATGAATACATTGAAAAGTTAATCACTCTAAATAGTTTTCTAACCTCATTTTATGTTCTGGTTTTAAGCTCATATTATCTCGTGCAGTGACTAACTTAACAAATAATTCTTCTATAACCTCCTTATCCTCTTTACTAAATTGACTATAATGATCTATAGCTATAATTTTATCTTTCAATTGTTTATCATGATTTCGTTCTTTGATTAATTCATTAATACTAAACTCTTTTGATTTACTAGAAACCGTTTCATTAATAAAATTATAATTTAATAAGTTATTAGAATAGTACTTCCATACTATACCAGTTTCTAAATCTATCTTAGTAATGCTTCCAAAATCAACATTATAGAATATATTATTAGAAATTTTATACGTATCAATTTTCGATAATTTAGATCCTGTAGCTAAATTATAAATTCCACGGGTTTCGTAAGAAAAAAAGAATGGAAATCTAATGATACTTCCCTCCTCTATAGGAATTCTTTGCCTAAAATCAGCATAAAATTTGCTTTTCCAAACTTCCTGTTCCGAATCAGAAAAACGACTAAATTCTGGATATACATTAGTAATGTCATTTATTCTGATTTCATTAGATGGCTCTTTATGTAATATAAATACATGTTCGTTATTTAATTCATTATATACACCAATACCATTTGTAGTTATATAATATATTTTCCCTCGTACTTCATCAAAACCAAGAACATTAGAAGCAATTATATTAGTTGGCTCTTTGTAATATATTATACCTCCCCTCAGATCCAAATAGTGGATAAATGGATGCATAAAGTTTGTAGCAAAGAAAAGCCAACCGCCAAAAATAATACCTACTACTATTAAACAAGAAAGAAGTATTCTCTCAAGCCATTTTTTTGAGTTTTTTCCTATCTGCATGAAAGCTTATCCAATCAATTTCATCAACGAACTTAAAATTATTTATCTCCATAAGTTAGCTCTAAAGATACCTCACCATTAGAGGTTAATGTATATACTAAACCAGAGAATGGGTTTTGATTATAGAATTTAAAAGTCTCAATCATCGCTACAACTTCATTTTTTAAATCATACATAATTTCCGAAATAATAGCAGGCTCTTCATCATTATTTTCCACATACTTTGTAATACATGAGTCATCCTCAGTTTTATAAACCCAAAGCTCTACAAAGGGATTATTAACATTCATATCAAAGTGTAATTTAGCACGATGCCAATTTAGAGGCGTTAACTTGTATATACTTTTGGCCACTTTATTATAATGTTTTTCAAGTTCTGATTCTAAGCTTTTATGCTTTAACTTAAACGCCTTATCAATGGCAGTATAATTTTTTGCTAATACACGAGACTCCATATCTTCCAATAATAAAACACCTCGTGGACCTTTTAGCATTTCTTTATATACATTCGGATCAAATTCATCTTCATTTTCCAAAATACCAAAGTTTTTATATACCCACTTATATCTATTTTAGAGCCAGCAATCGTCAGTTACAGGATCATTATGAAATTCACAATGGGGCTCATAATCATCGCGTGAAATATACATTGTTCCCCAAGTCCACTTCTCAATCGATGCTTCGTGTAATAATCTAACATTCGTTAAAATATCATACATCCCCTGTTTCATTCGTTCGCTATTTTCATCAGAAAAATTATATATAAATTCACCATATTGAATAATAGATCCACCTGGCGTTTTTATATAATAACAACCTGATGTTGATCCTAACTCAGAACATTCAAAATACAAATAAATTTTATACCAATGCTTGGGCATTAAATCAACTAATATATCTCTTATTTTATTAATGTATATATTCATATGTACTCCTATTAATTTTCACTTTTCCAATTAAATTAAATCTATTTAAATCTTGATGAAATTAAATACAAACATACATGTTGCTATAAAAAATATTGGCAATATAGAATAAAAATCTTTTTTAGCTTTTTTAATGAGCATTACTTTCACGTCAGGTGATAAACTACAATCCAATTCAATAGCAGGAACTCTTAACCACATTTCTAATAAAAACAGAATTACAGATGTCAATTCTATTAAAAACCGCACTAGTCTAGAATATCCTGCAAAAATAATATATAAGAAAATTATCACACCTAAAAGCAGCTCTGAAATTAACAAAGATTTTGAGCGTTTAATTTTAATATGCTGTAATGTGAAGTATGGATTTTTAATGAAATACAGACAAAATAAAAATGCTAAAAATCCTGCAAATACTACTATCATAGCTTTCTCCTGTAAGACTAGTAAATATTTATTCCACGTCTATAATTCAATTATATGTTAAACTAATGTATACCACCAACGAATATTTTATTATATACGGCAAAAAAAGCACCATCTATCGAGGGACGACTTATGTTTCGTTTAGTCCCTAAATAGATGGTGCTTTTTATTTTAGATTCCGTCGTGCCGCCAGACTACCAGCACTGCTAGCTAGTCCAGCCCGATTGATATGTGGGTTCCCATGTTTGTACGTCTTTGGCTTGCTGTCTTTATCTTCTACTTTTGATTTCTCAAATTTAGTAAATAGATTGTCTAGCTCACGCAAGAGCGCACGTTTTTGTGAGTCTTTCAACTCGAATACTTCACCTTTATAGGCGATGTATTTATTTTTTAATACAGGACTGAGATCATAGATGGGCTCGTGTTGTTCTCCATTTACATCCAACAGCTCATCCAAGGTCAATCCATAATATCGAGACAGAGCACAGAGTGTATCTAAATCTGGTTCGCGATACCCTGTTTCGTAATTTGAAAGCGCCGCATTACTGATACCTACGGCCTTTGCTACTTCGATTTGGCTTTTACCCATGCGCACGCGAGCACGCTTTAAGTTCTTGTAAAACTGCATGTTCATCACCTGTATCGATACATAAACAACTACAAACTATAACTTCTTATAATAATGTATCACTGATTTTTTTGAAAGCTTCATCAGCAACGGCTAATGTGCGTTCCACTTCACTGCTCTTATGGCAGATAGATACGAAATTACTTTCATAAGGACTTGGCGCATAGTAGATACCATGACTCAAGTTATGGTGGAAGAACATTTTAAATTGTTCTTCGTTGCAAGATGCTGCATCATCAAAGTTCTTAACTGGTTTGTCAGTAAAGAAGATGGTGAACATAGAGCCTACTCGTTGCACAACAACAGGCACATTGTATTGTGCCGCCAATCTTTCAAAGCCTTCGCAAAGGGCAATCGTCGTATCTTCTACTTGTTTAAACACCGTTGGATCCCGTTGCAGAATGGAAAGTGTTGCCAAACCAGAAGTAACAGCAATAGGATTACCACTCAATGTACCAGCTTGGTAAATAGGACCAGCTGGAGCAATTTGGTTCATAATCTCACGAGAGCCACCGAATACAGCAAGTGGCATGCCGCCACCAACGATTTTACCAAGGCATGTAAGGTCCGGTTTGATATTGTAACGTTTTTGAGCCCCACCGCTGCTAGCACGGAAGCCACACATGACTTCGTCAAAAATCAGTATAGCACCGTGAGCCTTAGTTACTTCACGCAAGGTTTCGAGGAAACCTGGTTCTGGAGGCACACAACCCATGTTACCAGCTACAGGTTCAACGATGATTGCCGCAATAGTATCGCCCATATCGTCGAATAATTTACGAACCGCATCAGAGTCATTGTATGGCAATGTTATGGTATTTTCTGCTACGCCTTGTGGAACCCCAGGGCTATCTGGTACACCAAAGGTAGCAAGGCCAGAGCCAGCTTTTACCAAGAGAGCATCGCTATGACCATGGTAACAGCCTACAAATTTCACGATGCGATCACGACCAGTATAGCCACGAGCAACGCGCAAGGCACTCATGGTAGCCTCTGTACCAGAGTTTACGAGGCGGATAACCTCCATGGATGGCATGAAGGCTTGTATCTTTTTAGCCAATTCTGTTTCTAGTAATGTAGGCGCACCATAGCTAGTACCGCGAGGAATAGCCTCTTGTAGGCTCGCGATAACCTCTGGGTTCGCATGGCCCAAGATCATAGGGCCCCAGCTCAATACATAGTCGATGTATTCGTTATTATCGATGTCATAAATACGGCTACCACTGGCACTGCTAATAAACGGAGGGTTGGATCCTACGCTGCGATAGGAACGAACAGGACTATTTACGCCGCCAGGCATATAACGTTTAGCCTCGTTAAAGGCCTTTTCAGATTTACCGAGTTGGAACATAGTTCCTCCTTATTGTTGTAACCATTTAGCAATATCTAAGGCATGGTACGTAATGATGATTTTAGCACCAGCACGCTTCATGGAAAGCATTGTTTCCATAACTAGGCGTTCTTCGTCGATAAGACCAGCCGCTGCGGCAGATTTAACCATCGCATACTCGCCAGATACATTGTATACTGCAACCGGCAATTCATAGCGGTCACGCGTTTCACGAACGATGTCCAAGTAGGACAAAGCCGGTTTAATCATGATAATATCCGCACCTTCAGCGATGTCGAGTTCGATTTCTCTGAAAGCTTCCAAGCGATTGGCTGGATCCATTTGATAAGATTTACGATCACCAAATTTTGGCGCAGAATTAACAGCGCCGCGGAACGGACCATAGTAAGCAGATGCGTATTTTGCAGCATAGCTCATGATGGATACATTGGTATAGCCTGCCGCATCAAGGGCTTCACGAATGGCACCTACACGACCGTCCATCATGTCGGATGGAGCCACCATATGTGCACCTGCTTCCGCTTGGCTCACCGCTACTTTACAAAGCAATGGCAATGTTTCATCGTTCAAGATTTCATGGTCATCGATCATGCCACAGTGACCAGTAGAGGTATATTGACACAAGCATACGTCAGAAATAACCAAGAGATTTGGCACGGCTTCGCGGATGGCTTTGATGGCTTGTTGTACTGGTTGGGACATATCCCATGCAGAGGAACCTTGCTCATCTTTGTATGTAGGAATACCAAAGATTTCTACACCACGCACACCAAGATCATACGCCTCTTGCGCTACTTTCACAGCCTCATCAACAGACAAATGATATTGCCCTGGCAATGTGTCGATTTCTTTTTTGATACCTTCTCCAGGCACAATAAATAATGGATAAATCAAATCAGTTACGTCGAGTGTCGTTTCGCGTACCAAATCTCGCATTTCTGGATTGATACGCAAGCGGCGAGGACGGTATGTTAAATCGTACATGTAATCCTCCTAAATATCTTTTACAATAGCGTTTACTAAGCCATCAGTTGTATATACATCACTAATGATAGCCGGTTTAAGACCTGCACTCATAGCCGTAGCAGCCGTAATTGGACCGATGCAAGCCACTTTAGTATTGCCTAATAGCTCTAGTGCATTGTCGCCCAATAATTGGATTGTATTTGTTACAGTAGAAGAACTTGTGAAGGTAATGTAATCTACATTGCCTTCTGTTAACGCTGTTACTAATGCTTCTTGTTGAGATGTATCTTGTGTAGTTTCGTATAAACGCAAGATATCTACATTCATATCGCGGTGACGCAAGCAACGTGGAATCACATCGCGTGCTACCTTTGGTTGAATCAACAGTACAGAATCCCCTGCATTGAGTTCTTCTTCAAGAGCCTCTACAGCAGATTCAGCCTTATAGTCTACAGGAATGATATCCGGTACGATGCCATATTTTTGAAGTTCACGAGCTGTAGCACAGCCGATAGCCGCCACTTTAGAATTACCTAAAGCACGTGTATCTTTGCCTTCTTTATATAGAGCATCAAAGAAGTAGCGAACCCCTTCACCAGATGTGAATACGATGCATTGGTATTCTTTTGTATTGTTGATGATGCGTTTATCTTCCTCAAACAATTCCAATGGAGATGTTTTAATTGCTGCTGCTTCCACTACATTAGCACCTTGAGCCGCTAATTTTTCACGGAATGCACTTGCTTGGGAGCGAGCGCGTGTGACTACGATAGTTTTGCCGAATAAAGGTTTATTATCAAACCATTGTAATTTTTCACGAAGGTTGACAACATCACCTACTACGATGATAGCTGGCGCTTTCAATTGAGCCTTTGCTACATCTTCAACGACATGTTCAAGGGTAGAAACTAATACCTCTTGTACTGTTTTTGTTCCCCACCGAACAAGCGCTACAGGTGTAGAAGCTGCTCGCCCATGAGCCATCAACTTTTCTGCAATGACAGGCAAGTTACCAACGCCCATTACAAAGCAAAGTGTATCTACCGCCGTAGCAAGGCCTTCCCAATGAATGCCAGATACTGCTTTTGTAGGATCCTCATGACCTGTTACCACCGCAAAGGATGTAGCCATAGCGCGTTGTGTTACAGGAATACCCGCATAAGCAGGCGCTGCGATGGGAGATGTTACACCTGGCACGAATTCAAATGGTACACCGGCTTCGCCAAGAGCCATCGCTTCTTCACCACCACGACCGAATACGAGCGGATCACCGCCTTTTAATCGCGCTACAATTTTGCCTTCTTTACCTTTTTGGACTAATAGCTCATTGATTTCCCATTGATGCATTGTGTGATCTTTACACTGCTTACCAGCGTAAATCAACTCTGCGTCTGGGCGCGCCCATTCTAACAAATGAGCATCCGCTAAATAATCATATACAATTACATCTGCCTTTTCGATGCATTCACGACCTTTTACAGTGATGAGTTTAACATCGCCAGGGCCCGCACCAATTAGATATACCATACCTGTCATTTTATGATTCCTTCCTCTATGAGAGCATCCACAATACGTTTGCCCCCTTCTTCGTATAAAGCTTTTGCAAGGTTTTTCCCAAGAATTTCACCTTTTTTAGCAGGGCCAGAGATTTCCCCTTCGTACACAGTTTTTCCATCGAGGGATGCAATCATGGCTTTCAAGGTTAATTGTCCTTTATTTATGGTACCATGCACCCCCATTGGCACTTGGCAACCTCCATTTAGTTGACGCAAGAAACTGCGTTCCCCTTCAACGGCATAGCGCGTTGCTTCATCGTTGATAGGAGCCAACATATCAAGCATTTCCGCATCGTCGGCGCGGCACTCAATAGCGAGAGCCCCTTGACCTACGGCAGGAATCATTTCATCAGCCTTGAAGACTTGTGTGATTTGGTCTTCTAAACCTAATCGTTTAAGCCCTGCTTGAGCCAAGATAACACCATCTAACTTTTCCGTTTCGATCTTGCTCAAACGAGTCTGTACATTACCGCGAATAACCTCTACCTTTAGGTCAGGTCGAGCATGCAGTAACTGCGCTTGCCGGCGTAAACTGCTGGTACCAACGCGAGCTCCTTGTGGCAATTTGTCTAGTGTTTTATACACGGGACTCACCAGCGCATCATAAGGCACTTCACGAGCAGAAATAGCCCCAAGAGTGAGGCCTTCTGGCAACTCTGTAGGCATATCCTTTAAGCTATGTACGGCGATATCGATATCGCCTTTATGCATAGCCTCTTCTAGCTCAGCAGTAAATAAACCTTTACCACCAACTTGAGCCAGTGGTTTCTCTAGGATACGGTCACCCTTTGTATTAAAGTGAACTAGCTCTACCGTAATATTGGGGTACAGACGTTGTAATTCTGCACTAATATGTTCAGCCTGCCATAGGGCAAGGGCACTTTTTCGCGTGCCGATTCGAATATGATCTCTCATGGCATTAGCCTTCTTTCTCAAGATTAAACATATCTTTGAATAAGTCCCAGTACAGACCTTCTTCCTCCGTACCAGCAATTTCGTTGAAGTGAATCATCGGTTCACGCAACATTTTGCGAATGATCATGCGACTCATCGAGTCCATAACACGGCGCTCTTTATCGGAAATATCTGGTAATTTAGCTAATGCGCGATGTAATTCACGACGGCGAATACGCTCCGCTTTTTCTGTAAGCAATGCCATCATCGGACGCACTGTTAAATAGCTTAATTTATCCAATAGCTCTTCAATAGCATCGTGAATAATAGGTTCTGCCCGACGAGCTTCCTCTTCGCGCTGCGCCTTATTTTCTTCTACTACACTTTCAAGAGAATCAATATTAAATAGATAAATACCGTCCAAGTCTGCCACCGCAGGGTCGATATCGCGAGGCACCGCTATATCGATCATAACGATAGGTTCACCTTTACGAAGAGTCGTAATTTTCTTGGCTTCTCGTTCCGTAATAATATAATGTGGTGCCCCTGTAGATGTGATAAGAATATCCGCATCTTTAGCATAGTCTACAAAGTTATCGAGCTTAACAGCTTTACCATTAAAGCGTTCCGCTAACATTTCAGCCTTAGCAAAGGTTCTATTAGATACGAAAATCGTTTTTACACCCTTCGCTTGTAAATGTGTAGCCGTCAACTCGCTCATAGTACCTGCCCCTAAAATGAGTACCGTAGCTTCAGATAATGGCTTATCTAAGCTATCCTCAGCTAGGTTAACAGCGGTGTAACTAACGGATACAGGCGTATTTGCAATGCCCGTATTGGTACGCACCTTTTTACCAACCCCAATAGCACGTTGGAATAAAATATTAAATATTGTGCCCGTACAGCCTGCGCTATAAGCTTGAATATAGGCTCCTTTTAATTGGCTCAAGATTTGACCTTCCCCCAACACAAGGGAATCAAGGCTAGCAGACACACGGAATAGATGTTCAATACAGTCCCGTTCTTCGTAGAAGAAGAATGCATCTGCATCAATATAATCTGCGCCTTTTAAATCTTTTAACACTGCCAACATGTAATCCTTTGGAAATTCTACGCCTTCTAAAGCAGCATAAATTTCCGTTCTATTACAGGTGGATAATATAACGCATTCTGAGATACAGTCAAATTCATAGAGGCGGTTTAGTGCGGCAACTACCTCGTCTTTATCAAACGAGAAACGTTCACGCACCTCTACAGCGGCACTTCTATGATTTAGACCTAATACCACTAATTGCATGGTTAAGTTTCTCCTCTATAATCGTCCACTCTCCCTTGAGAATGGCTTCAAATGTTTCTACCGTCAGATTGTCTCGCCAAAATTTCTGTCGAGCCTCTGGAGTAGGAAGCAGTAACTTTACTTCTTCTCTAAATATTTTAAGTCTAGGCATAGCCTTTTGCAACTGACCATAACGATTCATCATATCTTGTCGTACGAGACGATTAATACGAGGGCCCACATTATTGGCGCTAATAGCAATATGAAGATCGCCTAGCTCAAGTGATGAAGGTATGGTAAACCTACACGCCCCAGGGTCATCACTGCGGTTGGTCCACACGTGATGCTTTTTGCCAAGTGCATGCAACGAATCGTTCAATTTATGATTATCTGTGCAGATAAAGAACAAACTGCTCGTGATGATGAATTGTTCATCATCACTGGTGAAAGCACGGTCCCACCAAATGATGCGCTTTTCTTTTGCCCATTGGCCAATCCTATCCGTCACAACAGGAGCGATAACAACAATGTTACAAGGCTCCTCAATAAAGAGCCGTATCCGTCGTTCCGCTACTTCTCCGCCGCCTACGAATAGGATTCTATCTTCAGTTGTAGGTTGAAATGTTATGGATACCATGGCTGTCCTACCATATATAAAAAAATCGGCTTGATGGTCAAGCCGATTTTCAACTGCCTACATAAATCGTTTCAGGTATACACCGATACGCCCTTTACGAGAGGTACCTGTAATAGCTTCTACCTTAATTCGGCCACGACCACGCATGGATATAACATCCCCTTCTTTAACTTCTTGGGATGCCCCCTTAGCTGGTTGCCAGTTTACTTGTAATAAGCCCGCATTGATAGCACTCACTAGTTTAGTGCGCGATACACTAAAGCCAGAGCTGGCTACCGCATCTAAGCGCAAAGAGGCAACAGTAGTGCGGACTTCTTTAATTTTTTCTTCTTTTGGTGCTATATCTGATAACTCAATAGCCTCTACAGATACGGAAACCATAGCAATTTTCGTAAAGTTTTGAATTACGAAATCAGCCACGCTTTCATCCACCATAATCTGAGCGCCCCCTTGTTGGACGATAACGTCCCCAAATTTGGAGCGATCAATGCCTAGGCCCATTAAGGAGCCAAGCACATCGCGATGAGTGAGCAATCGGAACCGAGGGTCCCAATTCACCTTAAGGGCGCGAATGCCCATATCCACAGTACCGTTAAAGTCGCTGTCTACGAAAGCGATACGAATGCGTTCCGCCCCTTCATAGCCACCATCAGTTTTAACTGTTAACTGTGGGTAATTAGCCTTAATAGCATCTGCAATAACAAGGCCTGCAGGACTCGTAAAATCCGCCACACGGTATGGGCGACCTTTTACGACCTGCTCAGCCAAATCTAGCATGCGACGAGCTTCCTCGCCACTGCCACTGGCCTCGAAATATCGTATTAATTTACTAGTATCTGCCAAAATTATTTCCCCAACTCATTCGACCGAGCAAGACATGCTACTACGCCATCTTGGAGAGCACTGCGAAGTCCACCTTTTTCCATGGCACCAATACCAGCAATGGTGGTGCCACCGGGGCTGGTCACTTGATCTCGTAGTACTGCTGGATGATTGCCACTTTCAAGAGCCATCTTACCTGCACCGTACATTGTTTGAGCAGCTGCCTTTATGGCTAGCTGACGTGGCAAACCAATGCGAACACCCGCATCAGCCAATGCATCGAGGATGACAAACATATAGCCAGGTCCCGCACCAGATAGTGCGCCTAAGCGGTCCAAATCGGCTTCGCTCACCACTGCTACCTCGCCTACAGCCTCAAATAAGGCTTGTACAGCACGACCTAGGTCAGTATTCACATCATCCCCGGCAAGTGCCGTCATACCTGCACCGATAGAAGCCGGTGTATTTGGCATAGCTCTAAACCAGTTAGCTTGTGGAATCGCCGCATCAAGAGTATCTAATGTGACGCCTGCGGCAACAGAAATCATAACAGTCCCATAAGGTACTTCTTTTAAAGTCTCTAACACAGATGGTAACACTTGTGGTTTCACAGCCAATAGAATAGTGTTGTACTCGTTTACATTAGGCAATATAGTAAAACCTACTACACCAAGCTCCTCTGCAAGAGCCTTACATTGTTCTTCGCGACGCACTAGAATGTGTGTATCACAGGCTTTCAATACACCATGCTGTAATGCACCGCGCAATAGAGCGCCCCCCATTGAGCCAACGCCTATACATAGGGTTTTACCTAACATAGTTATCACCACCATTTATAGAGAGATTATTTGTTTTCCCAAGAATATTCGTTTTGCTCAGTTGTGTTGCTTTCATTGTCATTATAATCAATGGAAATATTTACAGGTACACACATGAAAATGTCTTTACCTACTTTTTCCAATTTGCCATCCAATGCATAGGTCGCACCAGATACGAAATCTACAATACGAGCTGCTTCATGAGGGTCTGTATTTTCAAAATTAATCAATACAGGACGCATGTCGCGCAATTGATGTGTAATATTTTCAGAATCTTCAAATACTTTTGGTTCAATTACAACTACTTTCATAGCTGTTGGACGTTGTGTCATCGTAGATTGGCCTCCTACCTTGCGTGGATGAAATTCAGATGCGCCGGACACGGGAGCCGCTGTTGCTACTGGGGTAGGTTCAGCTTCGTATTCCTCTTCATCTTCGTATTCGTAATCATCATATTCATAGTCATCATCAGTTCTGCCTAAGAATAAGTTTTTTGCTTTGTCTAAATAATCTCCCAATGCCATTTGGATTTCCTCCTAATACAATTAACGCTTCCAATTATCAGGTAACCCGAACCTTAATAATATACACGTTCCCCAAAAATTGCTGTGCCTACACGAACGATGTTAGCCCCTTCTTCCAAAGCGACCTCAAAGTCGTGAGTCATCCCCATAGATAAATATTGAATCTGCCCTTCTTCAAAGTAGCGTTTCATATCCTCAAACAAGGCATTCGCTACGCGAAAGATTGGACGAGCTTCCTGTGGATCATCGAAAAATGGCGCCATACACATCAAGCCCCTTACGCGTACATGAGGCAATGTTTTTGCATAATCTCGTATTTCCGGAAACTCTTCAACGGTCATTCCCGTTTTAGAAGCTTCGCGGGCCACATTGACTTGCAGTAATACATCTTGTATTTTATCGTGCTTTGCAGCAACCTTTTCGATTTCATCTAATAATTTACGGCTGTCTACAGAATGAATTAAATCAAACATAGGGACCGCTTGGCGCACCTTATTGACCTGTAAATGACCAATCAAATGCCATGTTAATTGTGGCCCCTTATAGGTTAGCTGTTTTTCTTTGGCCTCTTGTACTCGATTTTCCCCTACATGAGTGACACCGAGCCGTGCGACCTCTTCCACAGCTGACACAGGGTGGTTCTTTGTAACCGCCACTAATAATGCTGTATCTACGCGACCAACACGCGCCATAGCATCAGCCATGCGCTGCTGTATAGCGTGTAGGGATTCTTCAATCATGTGAATGCCCCCTTCAATCTATATATCATAATCATCAAATATATTTGTATAGACTATTTTATTATATAGTATTTAAGGTCAAATGTACATGATTTAAGGCTATCCCCTCCACAAATCCAAGCAAATATAATAAAAATATCATACGTTATTATGATTCCTGTGAAAGTCGAGTTTTATCGTTCTTGTAACATCGCAAATAAAGCCATACGACCGGTTCGACCTGCCTCTCGACGATAGGAATAACAATCTACTTCCGTTACACTATCGGTACCACCAATCGTGATGTTCTCTGGAGGAACGCCATTTACAACGAGATCCTCACCAATAAAGTTCCATAAATTGATATAAGCCTTGTCCAATTTATCAGCAGAATAATTGACAACATCAGATGAATCTCGGTCTGTCATATCTCTCCAAGCCAATTCAAAGCGTTTACCTAGTTCTACATCTACTTCAAAAGACTCAGGTCCAATACTAGGCCCAAGATATATATAGCAATCTTTGAACTCGGTCCCATACGCCTCTTTCATGGCCTCAATGGTAAGGACTGGTAAACGGCCAATGGCACCACGCCAACCTGCATGCGCCGTAGCAATCGCATGATGTTTAGCATCGTAAATACCTACGCCAACGCAGTCTGCTGTGAACAGAAATAATGGCACATGCGGTAGATTTGTAAATACCGCATCACAATCATCGATAGCGGTATCTTCTCCAAAAGCACCTGCCCCAACAAGGTCTTCTGTGATTTCTACAGCCTTTAAACCATGGACTTGATTGCCACAAGAAATACGGTTTGGTTCAACACCTAAATATTTCACAATAATAGCTCGATTTTCTCGTACGCTTTGAGCTTCATCCCCTACATGAAACGCTAGGTTTAATGATTCATAAGGGGCTTTAGATACGCCACCATGACGATAAGTATCGCCCATTACAATAGGAAATCGATCAACCCAGCTTGGCGCCTCATAAGACCATGTTCCATGAGGGCCTTTCACATCTATACGTTTTACAGATTGATTCATCTGTTCCTCCTATTTACAAACGCCACAGCGTTTACAACCTGCTGCACATGGAGGGGTATATGCTTCATCGAGGGATCGTTGCCATTCCATTTCAAGATACCCCTCCTGCATGCCCATGTCTAAATGGCTCCACGGCAAGAATTCATCAAAACTGCGTTCACGATAATTCATATTATCCATATCCAGGCCAGCAGCCTTCATTTCGGACTTAAAAGATTTACTGCCTCGATCGGCTGCACATGCTGCAATAACAGCGCCTAAGCGGCGATCCCCACGAGCAAGAACGCCTTGAATATACGCCTCTTTAGGCGACTCTACGAGAACCTCGATGCGGCGATTCTTTTGCAATGCTTTCTTTATGTATTGTAACTTTTTCTCCACCACTTTTTGGTTATCCATGGCCATCCATTGGAACGGTGTAAAAGGTTTAGGAATAAACGGATTAATACTGAGCGTTAAACGACCTTTACAGCCTACTTTTTCCATATGAGCCTGTGTTCTTTCCGCAAGTCCTACAATAGCCTCAATGTCCTCATCGGTTTCCGTTGGCAACCCAATCATAATATACAAGCGCATATGCTGAATACCTGACTTCGCAGATAAGGTGGCTGCATTTTGTAAATGCTCTTCACTGATTCCCTTGTTAATGACCCGACGCAAACGTTCACTGCCCGTTTCTGGCGCAATGGTAATCGTCTTTTGTCCACTATCCGCTAGTCCATCCACCACGGCTTGTGTTAACGAGTCAGCACGCAAGGATGCACAAGAGTAACGCATATCTTTAGAGCGAATATAATTAACGAGTTCGTCTACCTCAGGATAATCCGAGATAGCAGCGCCCATGAGGCCTACCTTTTTACCTAGCTTTTCTGCGCGTTCTACGCCTTCTTTCAAAATGTCTAAAGGACGTACACGAGGTACGCGGAAGCAATACCCAGCCATACAGAAGCGACAATGACGACCGCACCCACGGGCTACTTCAATGATATACATAGCACCAAATTCAGTATAGTTCGTAGCCACTACCGTTTCACCACCGCTAGTGAGCATTTCAAAGTGCCGTTTAATCGTTTTAGGCACGCCCTCTGCAATATCATAGCCTTTAAATTCACCGTCTTCACTGTAAATCGGCACATATAAGGATGGTACATACACGCCCGATATATCCGCTAATTGACGTAAAATAGTATGGCGATCCAAGCCTTCCATTTTTCCATCTCGAATGATATCTAGTACACGACTTACGATGCCTTCCCCTTCACCGATGATGAAAGCATCAATAAAATCAGCAAAAGGCTCAGGGTTGAAGGTCGCACAAGGGCCCCCTGCAATAACGATAGGATCAAACTCGGTACGGTCTTTTCCCATGATAGGGACTCGGCCATGACGCAACATCAAAGGAATATGGAAATAGTCCATTTCAAAGGTAACATCAAAAGCGACTACATCAAATTGATGCATAGGCCGTTGTGTTTCAACGCTCATAAGGGGAGTCTTAGTCTTATCGTAAGCTTCTAATTCCTTTTTCTCAGGCAAGAAAATCCGTTCGCAAACGCTATCATTTCGCAAATTGATTTCCTCATAAATGATATGAAGTCCAAGATTACTCATGCCCACGAAGTATGTATTTGGATAGACGATGGCCACCTTTTGCCCTGCATGAGGATTTACTGTTACCCGACTATCTTCATCTTTATATAATTCTTGTAATCGATCTATTAAATCTTTACGATTCACTAATTTCCTTTCTATATAAGCCCACTACGAATAGTGGGCTTAATAACATTATATATATTATTTATATATTTATAAGACTACGAAATACGTATCTCGCCTATACTATAAGAGCAATAGATATTATAATTTAGATTTCAATTTATCTTTAGTATAATTGGTCTTACTTTTAAGAGTGCTTACAATTTGTGGACGATGTTTTCTTTCGTAAGGATATACAACAACTTTTCCATCTTTATATTCTGCAATATATATATCCTTAACAGAGTATCCTTGAGCTTGGATTTCTTGTTCAAGCCACTCTCTATCTTTTTCAATTACATCGAGGGTAAACTGATTAATTTGACCATCATCGATAAGATCAAATCGGATATTATCTTCACCGAATTGAACCACGTTGAGCTGACCGTTTTGCTCCAATACGGCACGCTTAACATCCGTAACATATTGAACACCGGCAGCACGAAGTTTTAATTTAAGTTCAGCCGCTTGTATACCATAACGCATACATTCTTCTGTTAGAATATGACCTTTTTCGATTACTATAACTGGATGACCATCAAGAATTGCTTTAAAAATACGAAGATTCCCTTTTAAAAACTTAAGAGTCATTACGAGGATAGTCCATAAAATAAGGACTAACATAAATTGTAAAATACCAATTTGATCATTGTAAATAATGGCACCGATAATACCACCAAGTACGTAGTTTTGCAGTTGATCTAAGGCAGAGGTTGGGGCTAAATTGCCCTTACCCATTAAATTGATTTGTAAAATAATCGCCAAGAGACCGATGGCGAGTTTTGCAAAGACCATCCCATAGACGGCCATAGCTTCTGTCATATGTGGTCCTCCTTATTGTAATGCATCCTCTTTATCGTGAATTCGATCTATAGGGCTTACCTTATAAACACGTGTAATAGTATAGGTTGAAAATTCTGGATTAAATTGAACCTCATAGTAAGCGTCACTTACTTTTAAAATCATACCATTACGAATCTTTAAGGAGTTAACCGCCAATTGGTCGCTCGGTACGGAACGATCTGAACTAAAAGAATGTAAAAATTGAGCCATACGAGAGGAGTCCTCAGAATAGGTTTTCATCCGATTATACTCTTGGTATTCAAGCCCTAAGAAGAACACTACGATTAAAGACAATATAATCATCAGGTCACGATAGCGACTAGTAAAACCATTTCGCAATACTTGTACTCCCAAAATGAGTAATGCTAACAGAACAGCTACAATTATAATAAAGCCCCAAGTTTGACCTATTACAGCCTGACTTTCAACATAGGCTAATGTGTAAAAATCCATGCTACACTCCTTTCAAATATTACTTTTTATTATACCATATTTGATTCCAATATTTTCGATGTAATCGTCAAGATGGCCCAAAATAATGTAAGAAAAGATAAAAAATAGCGACCCCTTACGGGGTCGCTTTTAATAAGCATATAATCTCACAAAAGATTACCTAAGTAATACTCTTATTTTAACCAGCTCATCAAGTTGCGAAGTTCTGCGCCAACTGGTTCAATTAGATGATTAGCAGCTGCTTCACGATGTTCTTTAAGGAATTTTTGACCATTTTTAGAATCTGCTAAGAATTCATCAGCAAATTTACCAGATTGAATATCCGCCAAGATTTGTTCCATAGCTTTTTTAGTATCTGCAGTGATTACGCGAGGACCTGCATGGTAATCGCCGTATTCAGCAGTGTTGGAGATGGAGTGGCGCATTTTTTGGAAGCCACCTTCGTAGATAAGGTCTACGATCAATTTCATTTCATGCAAGCATTCAAAGTAAGCGTTTACAGGTTCATAACCAGCTTCTGTTAATACTTCGAAACCAGTTTTGATCAATTCAGTAACACCGCCGCACAATACAGCTTGTTCACCGAAGAGGTCAGTTTCAGTTTCAGATTTGAAGTTAGTTTCCAAGATACCGGAACGGCCACCACCGATACCAGAAGCCCATGCTAATGCAACTTCTTCAGTATCACCAGATGGATCTTTTTCTACAGCGTATAAGCAAGGAACGCCAGAACCTTCTTGGTATGTACGACGTACTAAATGACCAGGGCCTTTAGGAGCTACCATGAATACGTTGATGTCTTCACGAGGTACGATTTTACCAAAGTGAATGTTGAAGCCGTGAGCAAATGCCAAGTATGCACCTTGTTTTAAGTTAGGAGCGATATCTTGTGCATATACGTCTGCTTGTAATTCGTCTGGAATCAATACCATAACGATATCAGCGCCTTTAACTGCTTCTGCAGTTTCTTTAACTGTAAGGCCTGCTTCTTCAGCAGCTTTCCAGCTAGAAGAACCACCACGAAGACCAATTGTTACATCCATACCATTTTCTTTCAAGTTCAATGCATGCGCATGACCTTGGGAGCCGTAACCTAAAACTGTAATTTTTTTGCCTTCCAATTTGCTCAAATTACAATCTGCATCATAATAAACTGTAGTACCTAAAATTTTACCTGCCATATTAGACAACCTCCAAACATATTCAATAGAATATAGATTATATATACTGTACACAATCTAACAAATTTTTGCAAGATGTGGCGTACATTAATTTAGTATCAGCAAGCCAAGTTTTAAGCCTCTGATAAAAAAAATTGATAACTACCGAACCATCACCCATGGACGATCATCTTTCCATACAACTTGTACGGAAAGTCCAAAGACATCAGATAAAATATCATCAGTTAGTACCTTGTGTTTAGGACCTGCATGAATCATCTTGCCCTCTCGCAAGATAGCTACATGAGTAATAAACGGTAGTATCTCTTCAATTTGATGTGACACATAGATAATCGGTGTCTGCTGCTCAGCTACCAAAGTAGATACGATGCGTAAAAACTGCTCCCTCGCTGGTAAGTCCAAACCAGAGCAAGGCTCATCCAAAATCAATAATTCTGGATTTGCCATAATAGACCTCGCTAACAATACCCGGCGCTGTTCGCCAGCAGATAAGGTTCGAAAACGATGACCTTCCAAATAGTCTAGTCCAAATTCAGATAATAATTGCATACCTCGTTGACGCACCTCAGGTGCTACCTCTTGGTATATACCAATGCTACTAAATGCACCAGAAATAACAATATCTTCAACGACTTGTTTATCCAAGGTTGACTGAAATTGTCCAAGCACAGAGCTAACAAATCCTAGTCTAGCCTTGATTTTGGGCCACGCATATTTACCAAATTCCTTACCAAACACACGCAAAGTACCCGTTGTGGGAATTTGATAAGCAGGTATCATGCTGAGTAGCGTTGATTTACCAGCCCCATTAAGCCCTAATAAGGCCCAATGTTCACCGTCCTCTATATGCCAATTTACATTATCTAAAATAGATCTACCATCACGGCGAAAGCAGACATTTTCATAATGGAGTAATTCACGCCCCACGTTATCAACTCCTACATTTTTTCTCCGCGGCTCATAGCGGTGATACCTGTTTTAGCAATTTCAAGAATACCATAAGTTTCCATAATTTGAATGAAGCCACGTAATTTTTCTACACTACCAATGACTTCAATGATCATAGATGTAGGAGAAATATCTAACACATTACCACGATATACATCGGCAATCTGTACTAT
Organism: Veillonella sp. 6_1_27; assembly: GCF_000163735.1. Taxonomy (NCBI): domain Bacteria; kingdom Bacillati; phylum Bacillota; class Negativicutes; order Veillonellales; family Veillonellaceae; genus Veillonella; species Veillonella sp. 6_1_27. The sequence goes on along the minus strand of NZ_GG770216.1, from coordinate 613,684 downwards.
TTGTGATCTTGTGGAAGCAGATGCTTTTACCTTGATAAGCATTAACTCACGGCATACCACATCATGATCTTCAAACACTTTAACCTTAACAACATCGATAAGCTTGTAGATTTGTTTTTGCACTTGATCGAGAATTCGGTCATCGGCCTCTACAGTAATAGTAATACGTGCATAACCTGGCTGATTTGTAATGCCAGATGTCATTTTTGTAACGTTAAAGCCACGACGGTTAAAGAGTGCCAAAATACGTGTACCAATACCTGGTGCATTTTTTGCAATGATTAAGACTTGATGTTCTTTCGCCATTATAGCACCCCTTTCTTACCCATCATACCGCTTATCGTGCCGCCTGCTGGAATCATTGGTAATACATTATCCTCTCGTTCAACGCGACAATCCAAGACAATGCTTTCATCCGATGTAATGTATGATTTAAATTCTTTGTTGAAAGTTTCAACATTATCTAGACGCGCTGCTTTCAAGTCAAATGCATCTGCGAGTTTCACGAAGTTCGGACTCACTTCCAAATCTACATAGGAGTAGCGTCTATCATTGAAGATTTCTTGCCATTGACGAACCATACCAAGATAGCCGTTGTTAATAATAATAATCTTGATTGGCAAATTATATTGGCGAACCATCATGAGCTCTTCACAAGTCATTTGGAACCCACCATCACCGACAACAAGGATAACTTGCTTCTTAGGCGCCCCTACTTGAGCCCCAATAGCCGCCGGCAAACCATACCCCATGGTACCCGCACCGCCAGAGGTAACGATAGTATGAGGTTTTTTATGAGTTAAGAATTGAGCCGCCCACATTTGATGTTGACCGACGTCACTTACGATTATGGCATCTTCCTTGGCAATCTTATTAAGCTCAGATAACACATATTGTGCATGCAATACATCATTTTTAGACTCAGGGATTACCATAGGGTATTCCGCTTGCCATTCTCGGATTTGCTCAAGCCACGCTTCATGAGTTGTAGGTTCTACAAGAGCATTAAGCTCCGTTAATACCTGTTTTAAATCCCCTACGATAGGCACATTGATTGTAACATTCTTATCAATTTCAGCTGGGTCGATATCAATATGGATGATTTTAGCTTTTTTACAGAAGAAATCTGGATGGCCTGTGATGCGGTCATGGAAACGAATCCCTGCAGCAATCACGAGATCTGCCTCATCTGTACTATTATTAGCTGCAACAGAACCGTGCATACCAACCATACCAAGAGCCAATTCGTGATCTCCTGGGAAACCACCAAGACCAACTAATGTATTCGTCACCGGAATTTGAGCCTTTTCAGCTAATTCTTTAAGCTCATCCATAGCACCAGACTTTAATACGCCTGCCCCAGCAATGATAAGTGGACGCTTTGCATTTTTGATGAGAGTAGCTGCTTTTTTGATTTGACCTTGATGACCTTTATAGGTTGGATCATAGCCTTCAAGATGAATAGGTACTTCGTACAATTTGTTGTATTCCGCCATGGATATTTTCTCGGTTTGAATATCCTTCGGAATATCGATAAGTACAGGGCCTGGGCGACCTGTGCCAGCAATAAAGTACGCCTCTTTAATGATGCGAGGCAAATCATGAATATCTTGAACAAGATAGTTATGCTTGGTTATAGGCATCGTAATACCTTGGATATCCGCCTCTTGAAAAGAGTCCTTACCGATAAAGGGCCGGCCAACCTGACCTGTAATGGCCACCATAGGTACGGAATCCATGTACGCAGTCATAATACCTGTTACAAGATTCGTTGCACCAGGACCAGACGTAGCAAGACATACACCTACGCGACCAGATACGCGAGCATAACCATCTGCTGCATGTGCAGCACCTTGTTCATGACGAACAAAGTAATGTTTAATTTCAGGGAAGCTATATATTTCATCATAAATTGGAATTACCGCGCCACCTGGATAGCCGAACATATCGGTTACACCAAGGCGATGCAATGTTTCAAGGACAATGCGTGCCCCATTGATTGTTTCTGCGCTCATAGGAACCCTTTCACCCAGCTATTCAGACAATATCTCGCTGGAATTTAAACGTTTAATAATGTAGCCATTATGTTTGAAAGTATCAATAATGTGTTGGATGTGCTCTTCACCATTTGTTTCTACCGTTACTTGCAATTCCACTTCATGGAAACGGTCAAGGTTTTTGAACTGATTATGGTCAAGTTTAATAACATTTGCATCTGCATCGGCTAACATTTGAGATACAGCCACTAACTGGCCTGGTTTATCAGGAAGGTTAACGGAGAAAGTAAAGATACGACCACGTACGACAAGACCTTTATTAATCATAGAGGAAATGGTAAGTACGTCGATATTACCTCCACTGACAATGGCTACAACCTTCTTACCTGTGCAGTTCAATTTTCTAAGACCTGCCAATGGTAAAATACCGGAATTTTCTGCTACTAATTTATGTTTTTCAACAAGCAACAGGAATGCTTCCATCAATTCGTAGTCTGAAACAGTAATAATGTCATCTACATATTGCTTGATATATTCTAATGTAGTTTCCCCAATTTGGCGTACTGCCGTACCATCTGCAATCGTCGCTACTTCATCGAGTGGTACCGGATGATCAGCCTTTAATGCAGCGATTGCACTTGCGGCACCTTCAGGCTCTACACCGATAATCTTAACGCGCGGATTTTTTAACTTTGCCGCTGCCGCAATACCAGATACGATACCACCGCCCCCAACAGGAACAAGCAATACATCTGCATCAGGAAGTTCATCGAGAACCTCGAGAGCAATTGTCCCTTGCCCTTCGATGACATCTTCATCATCGAAGGGATGGACGAACACATAACCATGTTCTTGTTGGAGTTCCATCGCTTTTTGGCAAGCTTCATCATAGATTTCACCATGTAATACGACATCTGCGCCGTACTGTTTTGTTGCATTAACCTTTATAAGAGGCGTGTGTTTCGGCATAACAATAGTCGCTTTAATGCCAAGGCGTTTCGCAGCAAGGGCCACGCCTTGTGCATGATTACCAGCAGACGCAGCGATAACACCGCGCGCCTTTTCCTCTTCTGTCAGCTTTGCAATTTTATTATAAGCTCCACGAACCTTAAAAGAGCCTGTTATTTGCAAGTTTTCTGGCTTGATATATACATCATTTTCGCACTCGTCAGAAAACACATCGCTGTGAAGCAATTTCGTTTTCACCGTGATTGTGCTCAAGCGCTCACGAGCCTCCATAAAATCATATAACTTATACATATACACGGTCTCCTCTAGTTAGTATTAAATGAAAGTCTAGTATTAGTCTTCAAATACTTCGATAGCACCTTGTGCAGCAGAGGATACGTGAAGAGCGTATTTTTTAAGATATCCAGTTACATTGGATTTGAACGGTTTCAATGCAGCTTTACGACGAGTGATTTCATCATCAGATACAGCTAGTTCCAATTTACCGTTTGGAATATCGATGTTGATAATATCACCATTTTCAACGATGGCAATGGTACCGCCTGCAGCTGCTTCTGGAGATACATGTCCGATGGATGCACCACGAGTAGCACCGGAGAAGCGTCCATCTGTCAACAATGCTACATCTTTATCTAGACCCATACCGGCAATCATAGATGTTGGAGTCAACATTTCACGCATACCAGGACCGCCTTTAGGGCCTTCGTAACGGATAACTACAACATCACCTTTCACGATTTTACCGCCTGTAATAGCTTCAACCGCTTCTTCTTCACTGTTGAATACCTTTGCTGGACCAGAGTGAACAAGCATATCTGCATCTACGGCACCGGCTTTTACAACGGAACCATCTACAGCAAGGTTACCTTTAAGAACCGCGATACCACCAGTTTCATGTACTGGATTATCCCATGGGTGAATAACATCTTCATCCACAACATGAGCTGCCGCTGCAATTTCACCTTGTGTTTTAAGAGCAACAGTTTTGCAATCTGTATGAAGGCGACCATTTTCTGCTAAACGTTTCAACACGGCAGATACACCACCTGCAGCGTACAAGTCTTCAATGAAGTATACGCCAGATGGAGATAATTTAGATAATTGAGGTGTATTTTGAGCGATGCGATCAAAATCGTCTAAGGATAATGGTACACCTGCTTCGTGAGCAATAGCCGGTAAATGAAGCGCCGTATTAGAGGAACCGCCCAAAGCCATATCAAGAGCTACCGCATTTTCAAAGGCTTCACGAGTCATAATATCTTTAGGGCGAAGGTTTGCTTTTAATATCTCTACCGCTTGCATACCAGCTAACTTAGCTAAACGCAAACGTTCAGAATATACCGCTGGGATTGTACCATTGCCAGGAAGGCCCATACCGAGAGCTTCTGTTAAGCAGTTCATTGTATTTGCCGTATACATACCAGAGCAAGAACCACATGTAGGACATGCCGTATTTTCGATATCAGCTAACTCAGCATCATCCATTTCACCAGTTTGATGTTTGCCTACGGCTTCGAATACGTCGGACAAACCAATTTTTTTACCTTTATGTACACCAGCGAGCATGGCCCCACCAGATACGAATACAGATGGGATATTAAGGCGAGCAGCTGCAATCAACATGCCTGGCACTACCTTATCGCAATTTGGAATGAATACCATCGCATCGAATGGTGTAGCCATAGCAGTAGCTTCGATAGAATCTGCAATGATATTACGTGTAACTAAGGAGTATTTCATGCCGATATGGTTCATTGCCAAACCATCGCAAATACCGATAGTATTGAACTCGATTGGCACCCCACCTGCGTTGCGAATACCGTCTTTTACGGCTTGTACAATATTTTTCAGGCCTACGTGACCAGGGATGATTTCATTGAAAGAGTTGGCAATACCGATGACTGGTCTACCCATTTCTTCATCAACAAAACCCAGAGCTTTTAATAAAGATCTGTGTGGTGCACGTGCTACGCCTGTTTTCAAATTGTCACTTCTACAACTCATGTTAATCTCCTCACTTTTGAAAGCATCCACTTGGACAGCTTTCACGACGCATAAAAAAAGACGATTCCAATGAATCGTCTTAAAAGTTTACAAATGATATTCCTTTTGTTTACAGAATTCCTATATACATAAATAATCCTATGTACCCCTTGGAAAATATACACATAAGAAACAAACCATATAGTCAAATCTTATTGATTGTATATTAAACCATTCGCGGAACTTCTAAGACAAAAACGTGTTAAGTTGTTGTTCATAATTCGAATGTCATTAATAATCACGACTAGCGCAATAATCAATAAGCTAATGACTAAACCTAACATGTTTCCTCCTAAAATATTCTGTAATAATAATCACGGAATAATAATAACACGTTATATTATCCCGCGCAAGATAATTCACAATAAATTCTATAGATTCATCATAGTTTTTTTATGAAGTTCACCATACCCAAAAACTATAGCAAACCTAGTAAGGTATAAAAAATATAGATATAACAAGAAAAATCCCTCACCGTAGTGAGGGATTGAATATATTATAAAATACCAAAGAGCCACATGCCAAAAGTGCCGCCCCAGAAATGAATGAGGAAGCTCACCACGGAAATGGCAAGACCTACGCGCCACCATGTACCTTGTGGCACATAGCCAGCACCGAAGAAGATTGGTGTTACACCTGAACTATAATGAGTCAATGTACAGCCAGGACTGTTCATCAAACCAAAGAGCAATATCGTAAACGGAATAGGAGCCCCCATCGCCACTAAAATGGCTGCAAAGGCGGAGAATAAAGCTGTAATACGCGCCGTACCACTGGCAAAGAAATACTGAGAGTACACAAAGGTAGCGGAAATGATAAAGGATGCCCAGAACCAGTCAAAGCCAGCTAAATGTTGACTTACAAAGTCTGCAAACACAGCTACTACACCGAGTTTACCAAGCAGCCCAGCCATGCCCACAAGCGTACCCATCCAGATAAGGATATCCCAACCGGTACGTTCACCCAAAATATCCTCCCAAGTAAGAGAGCCAGTCACAACACACGCCAGAACCCCCATCATCGCTACTACTGTAGGATGAAGCTTAGTCCAAATTGCTGTAGCCCAAAGCAAGATGCAAAGTACAAAGATAATAGCAACAGAAATTTCAGCCTTCGTAATAGGTCCAAGAGCATCTAGTTCTTTTTGAGCCATTACAGCAGCCTCTGGTGTTTCCTTGATTTCTGGTGGATAGATTTTATAGATAAACCAAGGCATCAAAATCATACAAATCACACCAGGAATGACACCTGCTTGGAACCATTCCCACCAAGATATATCATAGCCAAACAGTTTAGCACCTAAAGACGTAATAAGCAAATTACCGCTACATGCGGTCAAGAAGATCGTCACAGTAATAGTGTTAATAGTATGTGCCGTCGTCATCAAGTACGCCCCAATGCGGCGGGCCGTATTACCATAAGGTTCAGAACCAAAAGCTAAGGAAATATTTTGTACAATGGGGAATACAATACCACCTCCACGCGCCGTATTAGATGGTGTAGCTGGAGAAATAATCAAGTCCGTACAAGCCAACGCATAGGCAAGCTTTAATGAGCTTGTGCCAAAAGAGCGAATCAAGGTGTACGCAATACGCTTACCAAGGCCAGAATTAATAATACCTCGTGAAAAGAATACGGCCGCTACGATAAGCCACACATTCGCCTCTGCATAGCCACCTAGAGCCTGTACCATAGTGATGGAATTAGTGGCTACGGCTACAACAATACCAAAGAGGGCCATAATACCCGTTGGCCAGGGACGTAAGATAAAGCCCACAATAGTAGCCGTAAAGATAGCTAATAAATGCCAACCTTCAGGCTTGATTGCCTCTGTATGAGGTAAAAACCAAATAACGAGGCCCACTAAAACGGTAAGGGCCGCTCGTGTAAAAGTATTCATAGAACCTCCATCAGGCTTAACAACTTTCCAAGAATTCTTTGATTTTAGGATTTGCTCGTAACATTTCCATCTCTTCAGGGGATAATAATTTTACCTTATCTCGATCTTGATTTACCAAGCAAAGAAAACCAATATAATCGCCCTTATTAGCACGGAACTGATGAATTGTTTTGCCTGGAATTTCGATAAAATCACCAGTTTCTACATCGTGGATTTCATCGCCCAATAAGACTTGCCCCTTGCCGCGAAATATCATAACCATATGCGTATGATCGTGATACTCCAAGGTAGAATATCCCCCTGGCAAACATTCAAAATAGCGGAATTGACACGGAATATCATAAGCACCATCGTATAATACTTGACGTGTTACATCTTTAAAAGGACTACCATCTTGTTTATATACCAAGGTTTCAATACCATCCCACTTAAAATTTTTAGCATCAAACTTACGTATCATCGTATTACCTCTTTAAACAAAAAAGGGCTGCATCGAAACAAGGTTTCAATACAGCTCCATCGGTTCGATTATTTGAAGAGACGTTTCAAAGTGCCTAGTAATCCATGACTATGTTTTTGTACACCGTCTGCAACGCCTGTCACTTCAAAGCCAGTTCGTTCAATGGCTTTTGTAATAACTTCTACAGATACTTTTGTTGGATCAAAAGAAACGGTAGCTGTCTTTTCTGGCAAATCTACTTCTGCACTTAATACGCCAGGCAAACCTAGAGATGCACCTTCAACTGTTTCTTTACAGTTGTTGCACATCATCCCCGGTACAGTAAATACCTTTGTTACAACGCCATTATCTTCGCCACAACCACAATCTTTGCACATAGTGTTACCTCCTATTAATCCTTAGCTTCTTTATGTTTATCGTCGTTCTTAGCCCCTGCTGTCACATCGATAGTAGTCGCTTTCTTAACGGCTTCTTTCGTTTCATCAACAGCCTTTTTAGGCCCCGAAATAGCATCTTTAAACTCATTGATGCCTTTACCAATAGCTTTACCGACTTCAGGCAATTTACCAGGTCCGAAGATAACTAGAGCAATCACTAATATAACTATTAATTCAGGTGTTCCTATAGACCCCATATGTATCTCCTTTATTTTTACTACTACTTATACTCTTTAGTGTACATCATCATAGGCTGCCTTGTCCACATACCAGGTCATAGCTTCTTGTGAAAGCACTGCTCCAGGCAATACACGACCAATGCGTTTTTCCCAAGGTAAATCCTCGTAATCTTCGCGTTGATACAATACCTTTGTCAAAGCAGTTCGCTTACTTTCACCAGTTACGGTAAACCAAACCGCATCAGATTTTGCTAGGAACGAAAAGGTCATAGAAATACGTTCCCATACCTTTCCATCCTCAACGGCTACCACGTCTTGATCTGTGACACGCAATGCATGAGAACCTGCAAATAGGCCGGCTGTATGACCATCTTCACCAAGATCGAGCAATGCCAAATCTAGTCCACTTTTTTTACAAGCCTTGAGAACATTCTTAACCTCTTTCTCGTATTCCGCTGCCGCTTCTATTACAGTTTTAGAATCTGTATTGATTGGCAAGAAATGAGCCGCCCCTTTCGCCTTACACAACAAGTAAGGTTTCACGCGATTGAAGTAATTATCCTCATGAGATTGCGGCAAGAATCGCTCATCAGTCCATACAAAGAATATGCGTTCCCAATTAAGGCGTTCAATATATTCTGGGGAATTAAGCAATTCTAATAAACCATTAATAACAGTCCCGCCTGTAATACCAACAACACACGTTTCAGTGCGATTGATTTCCTCGTTAGTGAAAGCAATAAAATCCTCTGCTAATGCTTTAACTACATCGCTAGGGCTGTCATAACATTTAATTGTATCTTGAGCCATGTAATAATGACCTCCTAAAACTATTTCAATAGTTCTATTATATACACTTTTTCTGTGTAATGAAAGCAAAACCGATGCAACTCAATAGTTGGAGCCACATCGGTTCTAATTATATTTGTATTTTCTTATGAATTACAGGAAATTCCATTCCATATATCCATAAATCAATATTATTGTTGACCAAATTTAGGACGGCGACGCTCTGTGAAAGCACGTACACCTTCTTTGAAGTCCTCGGAAAGGCCTAATTTACATTGGTTTTCTACTTCAAACTTCTTGTACTCTTCCCAACCTGCTAAGAAGCTATTCCACATCATTTCCTTCATAACGCGGTAAGATTGTGCAGGCCCTTTTGCCAACTTCTCAACAAGGCGTCTTGTAGCAGTCTCTAAATCTTCTAATTCACAAACCTTATACACAAAGCCAAGGTCCTTACCCTTTTCAGCAGATACGGCTTCACCGGTCATAACAATATGCATAGCACGGTTCATACCAATAGAGCGAGCCAATAAGAATAAACCACCAGCATCAGGAGCAAGACCTACATTTACGAAGGCTTGAATAAAGCGTACATTATTAGCCGCCACAACAAAATCTGCCGCTAAAGCCATATTGAAGGCAGCACCTGCCGCAGCCCCTTGAAGGCTCATGATAACAGGTTTTGGTAACTTCTTCATAGCCATAGAAATCTCAGCTACTAGCTCAACGATTTCAAATAAAGACTCAGTATCCCCTTCGTTTACAGCGCGCTCCATCTCTGTTAAATCGCCACCCGCAGAGAACACCTTCCCCTCTGCATTGATAAGCAACGCACGAACACTTTCATCATTATGAGCTTTATCTAAGACCTCAAGGATCTCCTTGCACATCTCGATATTAAAACCATTGGCTACGGTTGGACGATTAAAGGTCAACGTACCAATACCGTTGTCCACTACGTACTGAATTGTATTATAAATCATATGATTTCTCCTATATAAAAATCTATTTTCGAAAAAATTCGATTATTATATATCTATTATAGGAGAATTAAATATAGATGTAAATGAAAGAATGAAAATTAAGCTGACTTGAGTATTAAAAATTATCTAATAATGCAAAAACACCTGCAGACATTGTCTGCAGGTGTAATATCCTGTATTCCAAATATTAACGTTTGGAGAATTGGCTTGCTTTGCGGGCTTTTTTAAGACCGTATTTTTTACGTTCTTTCATACGTGGGTCACGAGTCAAGAAGCCAGCTTTTTTCAAAGATTGACGAAGTTCGCCATCTACGTCCAATAACGCACGGGAGATACCGTGACGAATTGCACCAGCTTGACCAGAAGGACCACCACCAGCTACAGTTGCGATAACATCGTATTGTTCAACTGTGTTAGTCAAGTTCAAAGGTTGTTTTACGATCAATTCCAAAGTTTGGCGACCGAAATAATCATTAAGTTCACGTTTGTTAACAGTGATTTTACCTGTGCCCGGTACCAGACGAACTCTAGCAACGGAAGATTTTCTACGACCAGTGCCGTAATATTGTGCTACTGCCATTATATATTCCTCCCTCTAGATTATCGTACGGAAATTTCTAACACTTCTGGTTTTTGAGCTGCATGTGGATGCTCAGGACCAGCGTATACATTTAATTTACGGTATTGTTGTGCACCCAATTTATTTTTTGGAAGCATACCACGAACTGCCATCTCAACAACACGTTCAGGTTGTTTTTCAAGCATCATGGACAATTTAGTGAAACGGGAACCACCTGGGTAACCAGAGTGACGGAAGTATTCCTTTTGTTCCAATTTTTTACCAGTTACGCGAATTTTTTCTGCGTTTACAACAATCACATGGTCACCAGTATCTACGTGTGGTGTGAAAGTTGGTTTATTTTTGCCCCGAAGAACTTTTGCAACTTCGGCAGCAAGGCGTCCTAAAGTTTTACCTTCAGCGTCAACAACATACCATTTCCGTTCGATTGTGTTCGGATTGGCCATATATGTAGTTTTCATGCTGCATATCCTCCTAATAACGTCATAATTCTACCAAAATCAGCTTGTCCTTTGCTTCCGGGGCTAATGGAAACACGACTAAAGCTTACTCAAAATAGTATACAGATTTTGGTTGTCTATGTCAATTGTTTTTTGCACTGTCATAGCCCTTTGACACTAATATTCATAAAGAAAAAACCACCCAATTCTGAGTGGTTTTCCCAAAAGCGCCAAATTATTTGGAGTACAATTCGACGATAAGTGTTTCGTTAACTTCGATAGGAAGTTCTTCACGTTGAGGAAGACGAGTGAAAGTAGCTTTGAAGCCGTCCAAGTCTTTTTCAATGTAAGGAAGTTCGAAAGAACGAAGTTCTTGGAAATTAGTTTTGAACATTTCGTTGTCACGAGATGCTTCGCGTAATTCGATTACATCGCCTGGTTTGCAGGAGAAGGAAGGAATGTCTACACGACGACCGTTTACCAAGATGTGGCCATGGTTTACCATTTGACGAGCTTGACGAATGGAGTTACCGAAGCCGATGCGATATACAAGGTTATCAAGGCGTTGTTCCAAAAGGATCAACATGTTTTGACCTGTAACACCTTGCATTTTTTTCGCTTTATCATAATAGCGTACGAACTGGCGTTCTAGCAAGTTGTAGTAAGCTTTAACTTTTTGTTTTTCTAATAATTGTGTGCCATACTCAGACATTTTCTTCTGACGTTGGTCTTTTTTGACGCGATTCAAGGCTTTTGCGTGACCGAATACGTTCACACCAAAGCGACGACAAAGTTTGAATCGAGCCTCTCTTCTCGTTGCCATGTGATTATCACCTCATAAGATTAAAATAAACTTGTACCTACACATAATGGTACCCAAGTATAATATCATTTTCATCTACTTATGTCAATTATCGATACTTGTGAAAGTTATTGAAATAAGTGCATAATCACATTTTTTGATTACACTTTTTTACGATAATACTACTCTCTATATCGATTGTGCATGTTTCATCATATTTTATAGATTTAGATGAAAAATCAATTATAGTATGCTACAATATGAATAAGTAAGGTAATAGGTATCATTGGATTCTTATAACTAAATTGGGGGAATAGCATGAAAGAGTTACCTACAATGCAAGAGCTACAAAGTTTTATTACCTATAATAAAACAGGAAGCTTTACATTAGCAGCACAATCTATGAATATTACACAATCAGCTTTCAGCGCTCAAATGAAAAAATTAGAGCGTTTAGTTGGTGTAAAATTAATCTCCCGTTCTACAAGAGGTAGCCGTTTAACACCAGAAGGTGAGTTATTTCTACCAGAAGCAGAACAAGTTCTCGACACATTGGAACGAGCGATCCAATCCATTCGTTTGGCCAGCAAGGTTGAACGACCAATTCTAAACATTGGCGTATTACGTAGTCTCGGGGATATCCGTCTAAATGGTTACGTATCCCACTTCTTCCAAAACCATCCTGAATTCTCTGTCAGTATTTACGACATGGAGGAAGAAGAATTGATGCTCGACTTGCGCGAAAATCGCATCGACATTGCATTACTCTATTTGCCAAACAATAAGGATATGTCTGCATACGAATCCACTGCACTTAGAGAAGATGAGTTTGTATACTATGCGCCAAACTTAGTGAACGGTATGGAAACGGCTAGTTTGAAAGCTATCCAGCAGCAACCATTGCTCATGTATCCTCCTAAATACTTTATGTACCGCACATTAAAAAACTATGTTGGAAACGGTCAGCAAAACCTACATATCCGCGGTAGTCGCCTGTCCAATCCATATACAATGATTGACTATTGTCAAAAGAATAAATCTGGCTGCATTGTAGCACGTCAAATTTTAAGTTCCTTAAATATCAATGATGGCTTTGTACCTTTAGAAAAACCATTCAAACTTCAAGTGTGTTTCGCATTTAAGAAGAACAATTCTAAAACAGAAACCATGCATACCTTCATGGATTATGTACAAAGCGAATCACCACCACGTTTATAAAAAATAACAAAACCCCGTATACTTTTTTAGGTGTACGGGGTTTTGTTATATTTACAACACGACTCAATTCCATCACTGCTAAAATCTATATTTAAGTAAATTTTCTCTTTCATTCTAAACAGTTAATAGTCTAAGGGTATAAAATAATTGCTCTCTTCTAACTCAGGTTGTAAAATAGAGAATAGATTTCAATTAATACTGCAAGAATACAGTGAGGTTACTATGCTCTTATCTATTCTCTTCTTTATATTGGCAGGACTTGCGGAAATCGGTGGTGGCTATCTCGTATGGCTTTATATGCGCGATGACAAAGGACCGATTTACCTGATCGCAGGTGCATTTATATTATTTTTATACGGTATTATCCCTACCTTTCAACCAGAAGCTAGTTTTGGTAAAGTTTACGCCGCCTATGGCGGTGTATTCATTGCCCTCTCTATTCTCTGGGGATGGCTTGTGGACGGCTTGCGACCAGACATGTATGATATCATCGGTGGTATCGTATGTCTTGTAGGTGTATATATCATCATGTACGCACCGCGATAATTTTACATACTAAAAAACGGCTATCCGAAGATAACCGTTTGCTTTGGTGGACGATGACAGGATCGAACTGCCGACATCCTGCTTGTAAGGCAGGCGCTCTCCCAGCTGAGCTAATCGTCCATGTGGTGACCCGTCCGGGAATCGAACCCGGGATACCGCCGTGAAAGGGCGGTGTCTTAACCGCTTGACCAACGGGCCAATAAAAATGGCTCCTCGAGTAGGACTCGAACCTACGACCGATCGGTTAACAGCCGATTGCTCTACCGACTGAGCTATCGAGGAATGTTTATGGAGCGGGAAACGAGATTCGAACTCGCGACCCCCGCCTTGGCAAGGCGGTGCTCTACCGCTGAGCTATTCCCGCAAATGGTGGACGATGACAGGATCGAACTGCCGACATCCTGCTTGTAAGGCAGGCGCTCTCCCAGCTGAGCTAATCGTCCATATGTGGTGACCCGTCCGGGAATCGAACCCGGGATACCGCCGTGAAAGGGCGGTGTCTTAACCGCTTGACCAACGGGCCAGAAATGGTGACTCACCCGCGACTCGAACGCGGGACACCCTGATTAAAAGTCAGGTGCTCTGCCAACTGAGCTAGTGAGTCAAGTGGCTCCTCGAGTAGGACTCGAACCTACGACCGATCGGTTAACAGCCGATTGCTCTACCGACTGAGCTATCGAGGAATGTATGGAGCGGGAAACGAGATTCGAACTCGCGACCCCCGCCTTGGCAAGGCGGTGCTCTACCGCTGAGCTATTCCCGCATACAGAACCGATAATTACTATAACATAATTATCAATCTGTCGTCAAGGATGAATTAAGTCCATCCTGACTGCCATATAATAATATCAATTTACACATATAGTGTCAATGGTTTTTCCGTAAAGTTCCTTGAAAATATAGCATACAAGAACATCTTTTACCCGAGAAAGGGGGATATACAATCCCCCTTTAAAATAGATTATTCTTTATCCTTTTGTCTACCTTTACCAGCCCCATCTTCAGCCACGCTAACTTCCGCTTCGATGAAGGTCTTCATGTCATTTAGCATATGCATGGATGCATCGATTATAGATAGTCCCATAGTTGAACCTAAGGCTTCATCGATTAGCAGATTATAGTGCAAATAAGGCTTTACCCCTAAGAAACGACATTGTTCCTTATGTATAGGTTCATCATGTATAGGCTCATCATAGACAGCTGATGGGAACACATAGTCCTTAACTAGGGGATCAATGGTAACCGCCGCCAAAATAGCTGCACCAGTTACTACATTATCAAAGACTACAGCCATGCGATGGCTAGCAGCCCCCAAGATGAAGGCCGTTAAAAACGCAATATCTAAACCACCTGCTACATGAAGCAAGTTCAATACCGCATCACGGCGCTCGCTTTCACTCAAAGCAGACCAATCATCAACACCGATATTAAATCGATCTACAAAAGAATGAATATGAGCAGCACGTTGCTCTACTGTAGGTCCATATTCATTATGAACGAGAATATCCTCATACGCACAACCTGTGATCGTCGCCGTCGTGACAAGAGAATCTAGAAAGGCCCTCTCCCCTACGTTACCAATCGCCACCACTTGTAATCCATCAGCATGTAATCTATCTGCATAGGTAAAGCCGAGCTCAAGAGCACGCTCTAATTCCTCACGAGAAATAGCAGGTTCTACGCCAAAGAAATGGGATCCTTTTCGAATCACCTGTTGCTCAATATTTGCTAAATCAGAAGTGTCTTGTTCTAGACCTACATTCACCACGTGTACAACAGCATTTAATTTAGCTGCAGCCCCTTGTGTAGCTGTTCTTCCCTCATTAAAGCGTTTTATGGCAGCATAACTTTCACTACCATGTTGATTATTTTGCGGTCCATCTACCAAGTGATCAGCTGCCACAACGAGCACACCTTGACGCAAATGATTCGGTTTAGGGTCTCCTAAAATTCCTGCAAAACGCTCCGCTATAGTTTCTAACGTAGCCAGGCTATAGATAGGCTTTGTCAAATTATCAATACGGAATCGACATATTTCCATTGCTTGTGTATCTAACGGCTCAACTTTGAAAGTTCTCATTTATTACCTCCTGTAATGGCCATATACATATGCACCGCAAGATCTAGCATCCCCATTTGTATGGACCCACCAGAAGCCTCACCTAAACAAAGGCCTAAATCTACATAGGCTTCAAGGCCTAAATTTTCTAAGGAAGATTTGGCCGCTTTTTCAGCAGATAAATGTGAAGCCATCACATAATCCATCGCTTTTGGAGCCAATGTTTTAGCCACCAATGCACAAGCCGATGTATTAAATCCATCGATAATAACTAA
This sequence comes from Veillonella sp. 6_1_27, assembly GCF_000163735.1. Taxonomy (NCBI): domain Bacteria; kingdom Bacillati; phylum Bacillota; class Negativicutes; order Veillonellales; family Veillonellaceae; genus Veillonella; species Veillonella sp. 6_1_27. The sequence continues at coordinate 598,007 of NZ_GG770216.1, read as the reverse complement.
CCCATGATTTGCTGCAGCGCCTAAGATAACACCCACAATACAAGCAAATTCAAAACCGCCTACAGAAGATAAAATACCAAGAGCATCATCCTTACTAATATCCTTATATTTTTCTAGCACATCATGAACGATCCGCTGTTTTAGTTTGAGTCGTTCATCGGAAATATTCGTTCCTCGTCCCGTCGCCTCTTCCGCTGTAAGTCCTGCAAACTTAGCGGTCATAAGGGCACTAGCTGTCGTATTCGATATGCCCATTTCGCCTACTAAAAATACATTGAAGCCTTCATCAATTTTTTCTTTTACTAGACGAATCCCTGTTTCGATGCCCTCCACGGCTTGTTCGCGCGTCATGGCGGGCTCTTCTACGAAGTTTTTCGTACCCATCCCAAGTTTATGAATACGAAGGCCTGGAACCCAACTCATATCCGCATCAATGCCCATGTCGATAACTTCCATTTGAGCTCCACAGTAATTCGCTAGAGAATTAGCGCCAGCCCCCTTAGGAATCAGGTAATTTTGTGTCATCCCAACGGTCGTTTCTTTTGGATACGCACTGACGCCCATATCAGCTACGCCATGATCTGCAGAAGCAATAATCATACATGGTTTTGGCACGGTTACCTGCTCTTGATTTGTAGCCGCCCCATATTGAGCCACAACATCTACAAGACTACCATATAGTTCCACCGGCGATTCTGCATTCCAACTATTAAATATATATTGTTCAATCTCTAGGCTGCGACCTGTAATAGCGCCACAAGTTTCTTGTAACAAACTCATAAAAGCTCCCTTAACATAATATATTTACATACTCATATCGATATATAGTATACACGATTCTTGATATATGTCATGTTTTTTCAGTTACATTTACTCTCTTATAGGATACAAAACTACGCCATTTTAATTATCCTTGATTTGACCAGTTAAATACGGTAACTTTCCTCGAATCTCGCGACTTCGTTCAAGATAGCTTTCTAATTCTTGTCCTTCGTCATCTTGTGAAAGTATCACTTTAACATGTTCAATTTCTGATTCAATTTGTGTAAGGCCTTCAATAACATTATGACGATTGCCATAGATAATTTCGCGCCACATCGATGGTAATCCACCAGCCACACGTGTACAGTCTCTAAAGCCCCCTGCGGACAATTTCATACGCAATTCGCCCAATTCATCGCCTCCCGAAACTTGTGTTAAAATAGAGGCCAATAAGTGAGGCATATGACTAACCATAGCCAGATATGCATCATGAGCATAAATATCGACAAACTCGATACGAGACCCTAAGGCACGACCCATGTCAGCTAATTCTTGAGCTACTTCTTCACTATATACATCAGATGCCTTATCTTCTAACACGATCCAGCCCATACCTTTGAATAGGTTTTTATGAGATACTTCATACCCACCCTTTTCGGATCCTGCCATAGGATGGACAGATACGAAAACGGTCCCCTTAGGAATCGATTCATAAACGGCTCGTACAAAGTTTTCCTTCGCACTAGATACATCGGTTACGACTTGCCCCGGTCTAAATAGATGAGCCGTTTCAGTAAAAAGCCGTGCGTTTGTATCAGGTGGCAAGGAGAACACAACGATATCTGAGTTCTTAATCAATGGCTCAACTTCAGTCCACGCAGCTTTTACCACACCATCTTGAATGGCCGCATCACAGACCTCTTGACGACGTGCATAGCCTACTACCTCATAATCTGTATATTCCTTTAAGGCCTTTGCCAAGGATCCACCTAATAGGCCTAAGCCAATAATGCCTACTGTCTTACTCATATAAACCTACTTTCAAGTAAAACTAGCAATATCTATTCTCCAATATAATGCTAGTTATATTACATTATTATTTAGCTAATTGTAAATCAAAATTAGGGAGAATGAAATTAAGCTTCGATAAGATGCTTGTTTCTCCATTTACCGCTATACCAACGATATATAAACAATAAACCTCGCAAGATTTCATCAGCGGCCATGGCAATCCATATACCAACAAGGCCCCAACCCCAGTAAATACCAAATAGATACGATAATGGCACGGCGCATAACCACATGCCAAAGATTCCCACTAGCATAGGTGTACGAATATCACCGGCAGCCTGCAAACAACCAACCATAACGATATTTACTGCACGTCCTAACTCAAGAAAGATCTCAACCAGTAATACATTATGTGCTAACTCTAGGATTTCCGGATCCGAAGTAAACACAGAGACAACAAAATCACTAGTCACATAGAAGAATGTAGCAAGACCTACGTTAATAGCAATCGCTAAATACATGGACTTCCATACACGACTAGTAACCTCCTCTTGGCGTTTAGCGCCCATTAGGAAACCTACGATAACTTGTGAAGCATTGGATAGTGCTATGGTGTATACATAACAAAGCATGGCGATAACAGATACATAAACTTTAGTATTAATAACTGCTAAGCCTAAAATATTGACCATTTTCATAATCGTAGTTTGAGATAATTGATAGCTCAATGTTTCTCCACCAGAAGGAACACTGATATGCAATAAAGATTTAACCGTATGCCACGGAAATGGTTTTAAGAATGTAAAGCTCACCTCTAAGGTTAATAATTTCTTAAAAGTATATCCAATAATCACGAGCCCTACCACTTTAGATAGCCATGTTGAAATAGAAACGCCTAATACCCCAAGACTTGGTATTGGACCATGTCCAAAGATTAATACATAGTTTGTTAGAATATGAATGATATTCATCACAAGAGCAATGTACATGGTAACGCGTGTTAATGAGTGACCTCTAAATACGGCTACTAACGCATAATACATCGCTTGTATCGGTAGCCCTGCAGCAACGATAGTAGTATATATCGACGTATCACTCATCGTTTCTGGTGGTATACCTAGCCATGTAAAGATCCATTCATGGCAAGTAATAAAGAATACTGCCGCTATAGATGAAAAGAGAAAATTCATCACTAAGCTGACCGTACATACCTCTGATAGCTTGGACTGGTTTCTCGCTCCTAAATATTGGGCAATCAAAATCGTCGTAGCTGTACTCATGACGATGATGAGCATAATAAAGATATTTAAAATCTGATTGGCATTAGCTACCGCTGCTACCGCTTGAGGCGAGTAGTGACTCATCATCAATTGGTCTATATTACCTACTAGCATCTGTAGGAACACTTCAATAAATATAGGCCAACTCAAAGTCCAGATAGATAGACTAATCCCCTTTTCGTATGCTTTCATAAAAACCTCTGCAATGAATACGATACGATTGCAATGAATATCATACAATGTCCTTATTATATCACGTTATATAACCACATGGGACAAATCGCAGAAAGCAATATACTAAATAGTTTTTCATAAAATAGTACATACAAAAAACGTGCCACCCAAAGGTGACACGTTTCTTTAATCAGCATCCTACCTAATGGGTACGATACTAATATTATTTAAATTGATTGCAAAGACTATCAAATAATGCTTGGTCAGGTTTTACAACATCTTCAGTCAATGGACGAGGATGTGGTCCGCCATTTGCTGCAGCCATTGCTTTTTCAAAGGAAGGTTTAGATGTATTTTGATAGATAAGGCCTGTAACCAAACCATCAGTATCACCCAAAGTTTTAAGCGCTGTTGCACGATCTGTTGGGTCATAACCTTCAGGCAATGCTACTAAATGTTCTTTGAACCAATCATAGCTATTGCGTTTGTTGTATGTAACACATGGGCTAAATACATTGATGAAGGAGAAGCCCTCATGATCCATAGCTTGTTGAATCAAATCAACGAGCTCTTTACGATTCACCATATAGCTTTGCGCTACAAATGTAGCACCTGCTGCAATCGCAGTTTCACAAACGGACAATGGAGACTCAAACGCACCATGAGGAGTTGTTTTTGTAACAAAACCGATGTCAGAACGAGGGGATGCTTGACCTTTAGTCAAACCATATACATGGTTATCCATTACTACGTATGTCATGTTTACATTACGTTTAAAAGCATGAATGGTGTGACCCATACCGATAGCAAAGGCATCACCGTCACCAGAAAATGCAATAACTTCTAGGTCTTGGTTAGCAAGCTTAACGCCTTGCGCATAAGGAAGCGCACGGCCATGAGTTGTATGCGCACCATAAGCGTAAAAATAGCCACCGATACGGCTAGAACAACCGATACCGGAAATTACGGCTAATTTTTCTGGTGGAATATTTTTCGCTACTACAGCGTCAGTAATCGCCGCTTGAACCCCATAATGGCCACAGCCTGGACACCAGTTAGGACGAATATCATTTCTGTAATCTTTAGCTGTTGTCATATTATAGGACCTCCTTAATCGCATTTTTCACATAACTTTTTGTGAATGGATTACCATCGTATTTCAAGCAGCTAGAAATCTTATGTTTCTTATGCATGTTGATTTTAAATAAGTTAGCCAATTGACCAGTTTTATTGTGTTCTACAATAACTACTTTTTTCGCAGCATCAAAGAACGGTTGTAATTGCTTTGCTGGGAATGGTTTAATTAAGCGCAATTGTAAGTGATTAACTTTAACGCCTTCTTGATCAAATTCAGCAACGGCTTCTTCAATAGCACCACGGCTAGAAGCCATACCTACAACGAGTACATCTGCTTCGTCGTATTTAGCATTATTCAAGAATGGTTCATAGTTATCAGCTACAGTTTCCAATTTGCGGAAACGTTTATCAGTTTGCGCTACGTGCATTGTAGGCGCTTCTGCTGGTTTACCTTCTTCATTATGCTCTAAACCTGTGGAAAGGAATAGACCATTTTTCATGCCTGGAATTGTACGCGGAGAAATGCCATCTTCAGTCAATTCAAAGCGTTTGAAGTAGTTAGGTTGTACCAATTCAGGAAGTTCAGCTTCTTTCATCATTTTACCGCGATTAATAGGTACGCGGTTCAAATCGAAGGAAGGAACGGATTGTTTATTCAAACCTTGTTGTAAGTCAGGCATAAAGATAACTGGACATTGGTACATTTCTGCCAAGTTGAAAGCTTTTTGAATCTCATAGAAGCATTCTTCGATAGATGTTGGAGAAATTACGATACCAGAATAGTCACCATGTGCATTGTAACAAGCCGCATCAATATCAGATTGTTCAACTTTTGTAGCCATACCAGTGGATGGGCCAGAACGTTGAACGTCGATAACAACCATTGGCAATTCAGCCATAGAAGCCATGGACAAGGATTCTGCCATCAAGGAAAGACCTGGGCCAGAAGTACATGTGAAGCCACGAACACCTGCGTATACGCCACCCATAGCTGTCATACATGCTGCGATTTCGTCTTCTGTTTGAACAACAGTTGAGCCCAACTTATCCATAGTTTTAATCATGTATTCCATAACTTCGGATGCTGGCGTAATAGGATAAGACGCCATAAAACGGGAGCCTGCTGCAATAGCACCAAGAGCACATGCTTCGTTACCTAATAAGAACATTTGATCTTTCTTACCAGGCGCTGGCAATGTATCGATTTCAACATCGCCTAATTTTTCCATTACAAGGCTATGACCATCATCGAAAGCAGCCAAGTTTTTATCAATAATCTCTTGGGATTTCTTTGCAAATTTCTCAGTAATAGCATCTTTAAACATCTTAGTATCAAAGCCAAGAAGCGCTACGGACATCCCAAGTGCTACGATATTACGCATCAACAAGGAGCCTTGTTTCATTGCTGTTTCAGAGATAGGCAAAGATAAGCAATTAATCTTTGTACCTTCAAATTTAGAAAAGTCTGGATTAACTTTGCTATCACAGATGATATATCCACCATCACGTACTTCGGAACCGTGCATATCAACGGTTTCTTGATCAAGGGAAAGCAAGAAGTCTACCCCTTCACCAATGGACATAATTTGTTCCAATGCTACGCGCAATGCGAATGTAGTATGACCACCTTTGATGCGAGATGCAAATAAACGTTGGCTATACAAAGAGTAGCCTTCTTTAGCAAGGATTGTGGCCATAATTTCGCCGCAACTCTCGATACCTTCACCTTGTTGGCCGCCCATTTTCCAGATAAAATCTTTACGTTTTTGCAAGAGATTCACCCTCCTTAGGATAAAAATTACACTGCTGACAAGAGTCTACCTTACTATGTTAATGTTTTATAGTACGAACCTGTCTTATATCGCCATTGTATCATGTATATTTTAGGTTTACAATGTATCATTTCACATAATAATAGGTATAAATTAAGGTATTATAACTAAAAATTATAAGAAAAAAAGGATACTACTTTTGAAGTAGTATCCTTTTAGTATTTATGCTCAACGTTTTATACTTTCACATCAAAAAAAGAGTCTATATAAAATTATATAGAATATTTATTCTCGAATCATCTAAAATATTTATTCCGTAATACCTCTTGTTGTCGCTCTTCAGTGAAGAATATTTCTTCTAAACATAAGCCTTGAGCAGGTGCAGTTTTCCCTATAGCACGCCGGTCTTTAGCGGCTAAATATCCTTTAATATCCTCAACCTTACGACGACCGAGACCTATATCTACAAGTAAGCCTGCAATATTGCGAACCATATGATATAAAAAACCATCACCAATCACAGAAATCGTCACCTGTGAACCTCGGGCCTCAACACGAATTCCCATAATTGTCTTTACAGGATCCGCCGAAGTTGAGTTGGTTCCCTTTAGGGTTGTAAAGTCATGTGTACCTACTAGTTCATTACCTGCAGCCTGCATACGAGCAATATTTAAGGGCTTTTTCACATGCCAATGATATCGTTGCGTCAAAGGATCTGCAATGAGCTGATTATGAATCGTATATATATATTCTTTACCGTATATATTCCACCGTGGCTTCCAATCTAGCGGAATTTCTACCGCTTCTAGAACGACTATATCCTTAGGAATATGAGCTATCATGGCGCGAGGAATATTTTCTACTGGTATAGTCCCCGACGTTTGAAATGTACAAACTTGAAATTTAGCATGCACACCCGCATCCGTACGAGAGGCACCATAAATTTGGATCGGTTCATTACAAATACGTGATAAACCATATTCCAAACATCCTTGTACCGTTAACCCCTTATCATTAGGTTGCTTTTGATAACCTGCTAAATCTGTACCATCATAAGCCACTATGATCTGTATGTTTCTCATAGATCTAACCACCACAATGCGACAAGTACAATAGTTACCAAAACAACAGCGCCAACACCAATATAATCGACATAAGTAACTTGTAATTCCTTCATACGCGTACGGTTGACACCACCTCTATAGCAACGCGCTTCCATAGCGATAGCTAATTCATCGGCCCGTCGAAACGCACTGATAAATAATGGCACTAAAAGTGGCACCATGTTTTTCGCTCGTTGAATAATAGAGCCTGTCACAAAGTCTGCACCACGAGCAGATTGTGCTTTCATAATACGATCTGTCTCATCCAATAAGGTAGGGATGAAACGCAACGCAATAGTCATCATCATGGCTAGTTCATGAGCAGGAACACCAATGCGACGGAATGGATTGAGCAAGTGCTCGATGCCATCAGTTAAGCGAATCGGTGATGTGGTATAGGTCAACAAAGAAGAGAACAAGATTAAGAAGATTAATCGTGCCGCCATTTGAAGACCCATTGCCACCCCATGATCCGTAATATTAATAATTCCCCATTGGAAAATTGGATTACCAGGCGTCGTAAAAATATGAATACCCATGGTAAATACGATGATAATCCAAAGCGGTTTAATAGCAGACCACATCAGGCGTAATGGCAAACGCGATAATAGCATTGCAAAGATGGTGAAACCACCTACTATGCCATAGGCTAGTGGAGAATTTGCCAAGAAGATAGCCACTACGAAGATGGTAGTAGCAATAATCTTTGCTCGCGGGTCCATGCGATGCAAGAAGGAATTCCCTGGGAAGTATTGACCAATAGTAATGTTATTTAACATGGCTACCTCCCTCTAGAATTGCTTGTACCGCATCATCTACAGACAGTACGCGATTAGATACATCAAAGCCTTGTTCACACAAATATTCCATGGTAACAGATACTGGTGGAACATCTACACCCACAGCTTGTAACTCATCACGATGATTATTAAAGATGTCCATCGGCTCACCATCGAGAACGACACGCCCTTTATCGAGTACTACGAGACGGGAAGCCATGCGAGAAATATCTTCCATATTGTGAGATACAAGAATTACAGTTATTCCCTTTTCTTTATGAAGTCGAATGATTTCTTCAAAAATTTCTTCCCGTCCAAATGGATCAAGACCAGCAGATGGTTCATCAAGCACAAGGAAATCTGGGTTCATAGCCACTACACCAGCAATAGCAACGCGGCGCATTTGACCACCAGATAAATGAAATGGAGAACGTTCTGCATATGTATCGTAATCGAGTCCTACGAACTTCATCGCATCTCGCACACGCTCGTCTACGTCATCAGCACTAAGCCCTAAATTTTTAGGACCAAAGGCGATATCCTGAGCAATGGTTTCTTCAAACAATTGATGCTCTGGGTATTGGAATACCATACCAACCTTATGGCGCATTTTTTTAGCTTCCTCTGTGGAAGCGCTAATATCTACACCATTGACCGTAACGGTACCAGTTGTAGGATGTAATAGACCATTTAGATGCTGTACAAAGGTAGATTTACCGGAACCAGTATGACCGATAACACCTAAAAACTCCCCATTTTCAATGGTAAGAGATACGCCACGAAGTGCAGTCTTTTCAAAAGGAGTACCCATGCCGTAAGTATATGTAATATTATCTAATACGATCGCCATTAGTGGGTTTCCTCCCCTCTTGAAGCATCTGTTGAGTGTATAGCGGATAATTGCTTGCCTAACTTTGAGCCTTTAAGGCCCTCTGCTAACTCTTCATTATTAATGATGCTCTTACCAACTTCATACCCTTTAGCATTCAGTTTAAAAGCAATTTCTGATGCCACCGGTACATCGAGGCCCAGACCTTTTAAGGTATCTACATGGCTAAAGATTTCACGAGGCGTACCATCATGTAATTTCACACCATTTTTCATAACCACAACGCGGTCTGCCGTAACAGCTTCCTCCATGAAGTGTGTAATATATACAATGGTAATACCTTCTTCTTTATTGAGCTTATGAACTGTTTCAAGAACCTCACGACGACCTTTGGGGTCGAGCATAGCTGTTGGTTCATCAAGAACAATGCAATCAGGCTTCATCGCTAATACACCTGCGATAGCAATACGTTGTTTTTGTCCACCCGATAATAAATGGGGCCCATGTTCTCTATATTCAGTCATATTAACAGCGGCTAACGCTGCATCGACACGTTGTCTAATTTCTGCACTAGGAATACCTAAGTTTTCTGGACCAAAGGCAACGTCCTCTTCTACGACGGCCGCTACGATTTGGTTATCAGGATTTTGAAATACCATCCCCACATGTTGGCGAATCTCCCAAATATGCGCTTCATCTCGCGTATCAAAACCACACACGTTGATATATCCTTCGCTAGGTTGTAATAGCACATTAAAATGCTTGGCAAGCGTACTTTTACCACTGCCATTAGTACCAATGATACAAACAAATTCGCCGTGCTTAATGGTTAGACTCACATCGTCTAAGGCACGTACATCATTGCCGTTTTCATCAGTATAAATATGACTCATATGATTGACCTCAATCATAATGTCTTGTTCATTCATGGATAACCTCATATCTTTCTAGTCAATTTCGTTTCTATGAAAGTAGAACCATTTGCATCATCTATCATACTCATACTGTGCATGATTCCCTTATTTCAATTTATCCTATTGATAGAACTGGAATTTAATAATGTCTTAGATATTATGCAAAAAGTTGACAATACATATTCATTATTTACGATAACTGCTAACATATTACGATATTATACTAGTCGATTGTACCATAAAATTGACAATAAAAAAACGGTGCTGCAACGTAAGTTACAACACCGTATGAGTTTGATTAAACTAACTCGATAATAGCCAAAGGTGCAGCGTCACCTTTGCGGAGACCAGTTTTGATTACACGAGTGTAACCACCTTGGCGGTCTGCATATTTTGGAGCAATTGTATCAAACAATTTTTTTACTACACTTTCATCCATGAGGTATGCAAGAACTTGGCGACGTGCATGAAGATCACCACGTTTAGCCAAAGTTACCATTTGATCAGCTAAAGAACGAAGTTCTTTCGCTTTAGCTTCAGTCGTTTCAATACGCTCATATTGGAAGAAAGATGTTAACATGCTACGGAACAACGCTTTACGAGCGGAGCTGTCGCGGCCTAATTTTCTGTACATTCGTCTTCCTCCTTATTCGCCTTTTTGTTTAAGTTGAAAACCACCTGGGTGATTATTGAGTTTTTCCTCAATTTCATCGATAGATTTTTTACCTAAGTTGCGAACTTTTCCTAAGTCATCAATGGTTTTGTCTAGCAGGTCTGCAATTGTATTAATGCCAGCACGTTTCAAGCAGTTATACGCACGAACAGAGAGTTCCAACTCGTCGATGGAAATCTTTGCTGGGCCGTCATCTACAGCTGGTTCTTCATTATCGGAACCTACTGGATCTATAACGATACCGCCTTCACCAGTGTTTACATCTACAACATCTGCAGAATGCGCTAATTTAGTGAAGTTCCCTAAATAACCAATCATAATGGCAGCAGATTTTGCCACTGCATCAGCAGCAGTAATGGAGCCATCAGTCCAAACTTCTAATGTAAGCTTGTCGAAGTCCATTTCATTGCCTACACGAACATCACTCACTTCGTATTTAGCACGAAGAATTGGAGAGAAGATGGAATCGATTGGAATACAACCAATAACATCAGTATCTTTTTTATTCTTCGTTGAAGGAACATAGCCTTTACCTCGTTCGATTACTACGTCCATTACGAGATGAGCTGTCTCATCCATTGTCGCAATCACGAGTTCAGGATTCAATACTTCTACCTCTGGCGGGAATTGTTCAGCTAAATCAGTAGCTGTCAATATTCCATCCTTTTGGAAGTCGAAATGAACTTCCAAAGGTAATTGTGCTTCTTCTTCAACTTTGATGCACAATTGCTTTAAGTTAAGGATGATATCCGTAACATCTTCGCGAATACCAGGAATAGTAGAGAATTCATGAAGAACTCCATCAATTTTGATAGAGGTGATAGCTGCCCCATCCAAGGATGAAAGCAAAATTCTGCGTAAGCTATTACCGAGAGTGATCCCATAACCACGATCTAATGGTTCACATACGAACTTACCATAACGACCGCCATCGGCGATGTCCACTTTCTCGATTTTAAGTTTCTTTTCTTCGCTCATCAGGAACATCCTCCTATATAACACACGTTCATAGTTAATTATAGCACCGTATCATATCGGTCACTATAAATTATACACGACGGCGTTTTGGAGGGCGACAACCATTGTGAGGAATTGGAGTTACGTCTTTAATGGAAGTAACTTCAAGACCTGCAGCTTGTAAAGCACGGATTGCAGCTTCACGGCCGGATCCAGGACCTTTTACGAATACTTCAACAGTGCGAAGACCATGTTCCATTGCAGCTTTAGCAGCTTGTTCAGCAGCCATTTGAGCAGCAAATGGAGTGGATTTACGAGAACCACGGAAGCCCAAGCCACCAGCGGAAGCCCAAGACAACGCATTACCGTTTGTATCTGTCAAAGTTACGATAGTGTTATTGAATGTAGAACGAATATGAGCCGCACCGGATTCAATATGTTTCTTTTCTTTTCTTTTAGTTCTAACAACTTTTTTAGCCACGCTTTATCCCTCCTTTATCTTATTTCTTTTTACCAGCAATTGCTTTTCTAGGACCTTTGCGAGTACGTGCATTCGTTTTAGTACGTTGACCACGAAGTGGTAAACCCATACGATGACGTTTGCCTCGATAGGAGTTGATTTCAATTAAGCGTTTAATGTTAAGAGCTTCTTCACGACGAAGGTCACCTTCTACTTTGTAATCAGCATCTAACAATTCACGGATTTTCGCTACTTCATCTTCAGAAAGATCGCGAACGCGTGTGTCAGGATTGATGCCAGTTTTAGCAATAATTTCAGATGCTAAAGTTGGACCAATACCATAAATATAAGTTAAACCAATTTCCACTCGTTTATCACGAGGTAAATCTACACCGGCGATACGTGCCATCTAATCATCCACCTCCTATCAGATTATCCTTGTTTTTGTTTATGTTTTGGATTTTCGCAAATAACCATTACACGGCCTTTGCGTTTAATGATTTTACATTTTTCGCATATCTTTTTAACTGATGGTTGAACCTTCATTAGTACCTCCTTTGTGGACCCTATGCTTATTTAAAGCGATAGGTGATGCGACCACGATTTAAGTCATACGGTGTCAGTTCCATAGTAACTTTATCACCAGGAAGAATACGGATAAAATTCATACGCATTTTACCTGACACATGAGCCAATACGATATGACCATTTTCCAATTCAACTTGGAACATGGCATTCGGTAATGCCTCAACGACCGTACCTTCCACCTCAATAACGTCTTCTTTTGACATATCTTTTCCTCCGGTTACCTGTTTATTTAATTAACCGCGGTTCTTCCCGCATAGTTAATATTTCAGGGCCGTTTTCTGTAACAACCACTGTATGTTCGAAATGAGCAGCAGGTTTACCATCTACTGTAACTGCTGTCCAGTCATCCCCTAATACACGAACACGATGTGTCCCTAGAGTTATCATCGGTTCAATACACAATACCATACCTGGTTTCATAAGAGGTCCTTGATCAGGACTACCATAGTTTGGTATTTGCGGATCTTCATGCATTTCGCGGCCTAAACCATGACCTACGAAGTCGCGTACGACACCGTAACCATGTTTCTCACAATACGTTTGAACAGCGTGACCGATAGCACCAATACGGTTACCGACTTTCACTTGTTCAATTCCCTTGAACAGACTTTCCTCTGTAACTTTTAACAATTTCATCACATCGGGTTTGACGTGACCAATAGGAATCGTCACAGCCGAATCGCCGTGATATCCATCAATAGATGATACGAGATCAATACTGAGGACATCGCCGTTTTTAAGCTTACGCTTAGCGCTCGGAATACCATGAACGACTTCTTCGTTAATAGAAGCACAGATTGTAGCGGGGAATCCATAGTACCCTTTACAACTTGGTATACCACCGTGGCTGCGAATATATTCTTCGGCAATTGTATCTAACTCAAGCGTCGTGATGCCAGGTTTAGCCTTTTCTACTAACAAGGACAACGTGTCTGCTGTAAGCTTACTTGCCTTGCGGATACATTCAATCTCATGGGGCGATTTTAAAATAATCATAGATTATTTCTCCAACGCCTTAATGATGTCAGCAAATACTGCGTCTACATCTTGTAAACCATTGATTTCTTGATACAATCCGCTATTGCGATAGTAATCAATTAATGGTTTAGTAGATTCTTCGTACACAGCTAGACGTTTCTGTACTGTTTCAGGGTTATCATCAGCACGATTTTCTAGAACAGCTCGTTCGCTAATACGTTTAACCAATTCCTCAGAAGGAACGTTTAAGTTAAGTACAGCGTCCAAAGAAATTCCTAATTCTTTAAGGATTGCATCCAAAGATACAGCTTGCGCTGTAGTTCTTGGGAATCCATCAAGAATAAATCCAGATTTGCAGTCATCTTTCACCAAGCGATCACGTACGATACCAACAGTTACACTGTCTGGTACCAATTGACCGGCATCGATGTATTTCTTAGCCTCAACTCCAAGAGGTGTTTCGTTCTTAATCGCAGCGCGGAACATATCACCTGTTGAAATTTGGGGAATACCGTATTTTTCAATAAGTCGAGCTGCCTGAGTGCCTTTACCAGCACCAGGAGGTCCCATTAATAGAATATACATATTGTTTCCCTCCTATTTCACAAAGCCTTTATAGTGGCGTGTTACCATGAGCGACTCAATTTGTTGCATTGTATCAAGTGCTACACCTACAACGATGAGAAGAGCCGTACCACCAAAGTATACGCCTTGGACGCCGGTTATACTACCGAGGAAATTCGGTATAATAGCAACGACAGCTAAGAATACAGCGCCAGCCAAAGTGATCTTGGTCATCACGTTATCCACATAATCAGCAGTTGGTTTACCCGCACGAATACCTGGGATAAAACCACCGTATTTTTTCATATTATCTGCCATATCTGTAATGTTGATAGAGATTGCAGTATAGAAATACGTAAAGATAAAGATCAATATCGCATACAATGCCGTTTGTAACGGCGTCCCCCATGTAAATAAATCAGCAGCTTTATGAACAAATTCATTGTCAATAAATTGTGCAATTGTTACAGGGAACATCAACACAGATGACGCAAAGATAATTGGGATTACACCTGCCTGATTGACTTTCAACGGCAAGAATGTAGAGTGACCACCGTACATTTTACGCCCTACTACGCGTTTTGCGTATTGGATAGGAATGCGACGTTGGCCTTGTGTAACTGCCACTACGACAGCGATCATCGCAAGTGCAATTACAGCAAATAAGAATGCTTGGAACATGTTAATGGTTCCGTTTTGGATATATTGATAAATAGTTTCGAGACCATCTGGCAATCGAGCTACGATACCAGCAAAGATGATCAAGGAAATACCATTACCTATACCATATGCTGTGATTTGCTCACCAATCCACATCAACAAACATGTGCCTGCTGTGAGGATGATGGCCACAACGAATACGCTAAGGAAATCATTATTTACCAAAGCGTTGTTTGCTCTAAGAGCAAATGCCATACCAGCGGCTTGTACAAAGCCAAGGACTACGGTGCCATAACGAGTTACCTTCGCTATTTTCTTACGCCCGTCTTCACCATCTTTACTCCATGCTTCAAACTGAGGAACTACAGACTGAAGCAGTTGCATGATGATGGAAGCATTAATGTAAGGGGTAATACTCATCGCAAAGATAGAGAACTTACTTAGCGCACCACCAGCAAACAAGTCTAATAGACCAAATAGGTTACCGGATGTAAACAAGGATTCGATAACAGATGCATCTACACCTGGTACTGGGATGTGAATGCCGGCTCTAAACACAGCAAACATCATCAATGTGTACAAAATCTTGTTACGTAACTCAGTAATCTTAAAGATGTTCGAGAGGCTATCTAGCACCCTAGATCACCTCAACTTTTCCGCCTGCTGCTGTGATTTTTTCTTCAGCAGCTTTAGTGAAGCCATTAGCGATAACAGTCAAGTTTTTAGTTTCCAATGTGCCGTTACCTAAAATACGAATACCATCGCGTACATTTTTCAAAATGCCAGCTTCAATAAGAGCTACTGGATCAACTGTTGCACCATCTTCAAAGCGATTTAATTGTGCTACGTTAACTTCAGCATATTGTTTAGCAAAAACGCTGTTGTTGAAACCGCGTTTTGGTAAACGACGATAAAGAGGCATTTGGCCGCCTTCAAAACCGGAGCGAACGCCACCGCCAGAACGGGAGTTTTGACCTTTTTGACCACGACCAGATGTTTTACCCAAGCCAGAACCTAAACCACGGCCTACACGAGTACGAGTTTTTTTAGAACCAGCTGCTGGTTGTAATTCATGAAGTTTCATTCAGTGCACCTCCTTATCAGTATTAAACTTCTTCAACTTTTACTAAATGTCTAACTTTATGAAGCATACCTTCGATTTGAGGTGTTACTTCTTTTACGACTTGAGAATTAGTTTTTTTCAAGCCCAAAGCTTTAACTGTCGCGCGTTGATCTTCAGGACGACCGATTAAGCTTCTTGTTAATGTTACTTTAACTTGTGCCATTTCTTGTCTCCTTATTACGCGTTATAGATTTCTTCAACGGTTTTACCACGAAGCTCAGCAACTTCGCTAGCGCGTTTCAAATCTTTCAAACCTTCGATTGTAGCGCGAACCATATTGTTAGGGTTAGAAG
Organism: Veillonella sp. 6_1_27; assembly: GCF_000163735.1. NCBI lineage: Bacteria > Bacillati > Bacillota > Negativicutes > Veillonellales > Veillonellaceae > Veillonella > Veillonella sp. 6_1_27. The sequence continues at coordinate 582,010 of NZ_GG770216.1, read as the reverse complement.
AGCCCAAAGATTTAGTCAAGATGTTACGAACACCTACTAATTCCAATACGGCACGAACAGGGCCACCAGCGATAACGCCAGTACCTTCAGCAGCTGGTTTCAAGAATACGCGGCCTGCACCGAATACGCCTGTTACGCTGTGAGGGATTGTACCATTTTTAATAGCTACGTTTACAATATTTTTCTTAGCATCATCGATACCTTTGCGAATTGCTTCTGGTACTTCCGCTGCTTTACCTAAGCCAACGCCTACATAACCGTTGCCATCACCAACAACTACAAGAGCGCTGAAGGAAAAACGACGACCGCCTTTAACTACTTTGGCTACGCGGTTGATGAATACTACTCTTTCTTTAAGATCAAGACTGGTGTAGTCAATTCTCGCCATGTCTATAGTTCCTCCTTCTTAGAATTTTAAGCCTGCTTCACGAGCACCTTCTGCAAGGGCTGCTACGCGGCCGTGGTAAATGTAACCACCACGGTCAAACACTACAGTGTCAATGCCTTTAGCGATAGCTTTTTTAGCAACTGCTTCACCAACAGCTTTAGCAGCAGCTACGTTACCACCATAGGATAAGTTCAAATCTTTATCTAAAGAGCTAGCAGCAACCAAAGTTGTACCTGCTACGTCATCGATTACTTGTGCGTAAATGTTGCTCAAAGAACGGTAAACGTTCAAACGTGGGCAAGTTGCCGTACCAGAGATGTGACGGCGAATACGAAGATGACGTTTTGCTCGAGCGATATTTCTACTAGATTTACGAGGCAAGATATTCACTCCTTTCATTCATATAGATGATATTACTATTTACCTTTTGCACCAGCTTTACCAGCTTTGCGACGAACAACTTCGCCTTCATAGCGGATACCTTTACCTTTGTAAGGTTCAGGTTTTCTCCATTTACGGATATCAGCTGCTACTGCACCTACAACTTCTTTGTCTGCACCAGACACAACGATTTTGTTAGGAGCTGGAACGTCGATTGTAATACCAGCTGGAGCTTCCATTTCTACTGGATGAGAGAAGCCAAGTGTAAGAGCTAATTTATTGCCTTGTTTAGCCGCTCTGTAACCAACACCGTTGATTTCAAGAGTTTTTGTAAATCCTTCAGATACGCCTGTTACCATATTAGCAACAAGAGCGCGAGTCAAACCGTGAAGGGAACGATGATTTTTATCGTCGGAAGGACGAGTTACTGTGATTGTGTTACCTTCTACAGTGATATTCATATCTGGATGCAAATCGCGAGATAATTCACCTTTAGGGCCTTTTACGTTCATATGATGGTTATCATATGTAACAGTAACGCCTGCAGGGATCTCGATAGGCATTCTACCGATACGTGACATTATTTCTACCTCCTATTGCTACTATTACCAAACGTATGCGATTACTTCGCCACCAAGACCTTCTTTACGAGCTTGTTTGTCGCTCATAACGCCTTTGGACGTAGAAATAACTGCGATACCCAAACCACCAAGTACACGAGGAAGTTCTTCCTTTTTCGCGTAAACACGTAAACCTGGTTTGGAAATACGTTTAATTCCTGTAATAACTTTCTCGTTATTGGAACCATATTTCAAAGTTACTTTTAAAGTGTTTTCTTCTTTTTCAACGTTCTTTACAAAGCCTTCTTGTAAAAGGATGTCAAGAACGGCTGCTTTCATTCTAGATGCAGGAATGTTTACCGTTTCATGAAGTGCAGCGTTTGCATTACGGATGCGCGTAAGCATATCCGCGATAGGATCGGTCATTACCATAATCTAAAAACCTCCTCTCGTCTAATATTACCAGCTGGCTTTTTTAACACCAGGAATTTGTCCTTTGTACGCCAATTCACGGAACGCAATACGGCTGATACCGAATTTACGCATATAGCCGTGAGGACGACCAGTTAAGTTGCAACGGTTGTGCAAGCGTGTTGGGGATGCATTTGCTGGTAATTTGGATAAGCCTTCATAATCACCTGCTGCTTTTAACGCTTCACGTTTAGCTGCATATTTTTCAACGATTTTAGCGCGTTTCTTTTCGCGTTCAATCATAGATTTTTTAGCCATCTATATGTTCCTCCTATTATTTTTCAAAAGGCATACCGAATTGAGTCAACAATTCACGAGCTTCTTCATCTGTCTTAGCACTTGTTACGATAATGATATCCATACCAGTAACACGTTCTACCTGATCATATTCGATTTCAGGGAAGATGAGCTGTTCTTTAAGACCCAAAGCGTAGTTACCACGGCCATCGAATGCAGTAGCGCTGATACCGCGGAAGTCACGTACACGAGGTAATGCCGCATTGATCAATCTATCAAGGAATTCATACATGCGTTCGCCACGAAGAGTAACTTTTGTACCCAACGCCATGCCTTCACGAACTTTGAAGTTCGCAATGGATTTTTTAGCTTTTGTGATAACAGGTTTTTGACCAGCAATAATAGTCAAGTCATTAACTGCTGCTTCCAATGCTTTTGCATTGCCTACTGCATCACCTACGCCGATGTTGATAACGATTTTTTCCAATTTAGGAATTTCCATTACATTGCCGTATTGGAATTTTTCTTGCATACTCTTTTTGATTTCAGAGTTGTATTGTTCAAACAAACGAGACATTTATGTAGCTCCTCCTTTCCTGATTATTTAAGTACTGTACCGGATTTAACAGTAGCGCGAACGAATTTACCGTCCTTGCCTTCTACCTTTTTGATACGAGTAGCTGTTTTAGTTTCTGGGTCGACAACCATTACGTTAGAAACATGAATGCCAGCTTCTTTAGTAACGATGCCGCCTTGTGGGTTAGCTTGGGAAGGTTTTGTGTGACGTTTTACAGTGTTAACGCCTTCAACAAATACGCGTTCTTTTTTAGGTTCAGTTGCGATAACTGTACCTTGCTTACCTTTATCTTTACCGGAGATAACAACAACTGTATCGCCTTTTTTGATTTGTAGCTTAGCCATATGCTGCGTTCCTCCTTCTTATAATACTTCTGGAGCCAAAGAAACGATTTTCATGAAGTCTTTTTCACGAAGTTCTCTAGCTACAGGTCCAAAGATACGAGTACCACGAGGGGTCTTGTCATCTTTAATAACTACTGCTGCGTTTTCATCGAAACGAATATAGGAACCGTCTTGACGGCGGATACCTTTTTTAGAACGAACAATAACAGCTTTAACTACGTCGCCTTTCTTGACAACGCCACCGGGTGATGCATCTTTTACAGAAGCAACGATTACGTCACCGATATTGCCGAATTTGCGATAAGAACCGCCCATGACTTGGATGCACATAATACGTTTAGCACCAGTGTTGTCGGCAACATTCAAAATTGTTTGTTGCTGGATCATCGTCTATTCCTCCTTACATCACTCTTATTTTTGTCTTTCAAGAATTTCAACAACTCTCCAACATTTATCTTTAGAAAGTGGACGAGTTTCTACAATTTTAACTGTATCGCCAATTTGACACTCATTATTTTCATCATGAGCTTTGAAGCGTTTTGTGCTAACCATTGGCTTGTTATATAATGCGTGAGGTACTTTACGTTCAACAGCAACAACAACAGTTTTGTCCATTTTGTCGCTAACAACTTTACCTACGCGGACTTTACGTACGTTTCTTTCTTCTGCCACGATTTTAAGCCTCCTTTTCAAACTTTAACAAATCTGTTATTATGCGTTTTCAGATTTAAGTTCAACTTCACGTTGTACAGTTTTAATACGAGCGATTGTCTTCTTAACTTCACGAATGCGCATAGGATTTTCTAATTGACCTGTTGCAAGCTGAAAACGGAGGTTAAATAACTCTTCCTTAAGACCGGAAACTTTTTGTTCCATTTCGGCAGCGCTCATATTGCGAATGTCATTAACCTTCATTTACGTCACCACCCAATTCTTTACCCTTAACAACAAATTTGCATTTGATTGGAAGTTTATGGCTTGCAAGACGCATAGCTTCACGAGCTGTAGCTTCTGGCACACCGTCCATTTCAAACATTACACGACCTGGTTTAACCACTGCTACCCAGTATTCAGGAGAACCTTTACCGGAACCCATACGAGTACCAGCTGGTTTAGCTGTGATTGGTTTGTCAGGGAAAATTTTAATCCATACTTTACCACCACGTTTGATATAACGAGTCATAGCAATACGGGCAGCTTCGATTTGACGGTTAGTGATCCAAGATGGTTCGCATGCTACCAAGCCGAACTCACCATGAGACACTGTATTACCGCGCATAGCACGACCTTTCATACGGCCGCGGAATTGCTTACGATGTTTTACGCGCTTTGGAATAAGCATTACTTGCCACCTTCTTCCTTCTTAGCAGGTGCTTGTTTTGCTTCTGGCAAAACTTCACCTTTGTAAATCCATACTTTAATGCCGATACAACCATATGTTGTATGGGCTTCAGCAGTACCGTAGTCGATGTCTGCACGAAGTGTATGCAAAGGAATAGAACCTTCACGATAGGATTCGCTACGAGCGATTTCAGCACCGCCAAGACGACCGCTTACCATGATTTTAATACCTTTTGCACCTAAGCGCATTGTACGACCTACAGCTTGTTTCATTGCACGACGGAAGCCGATACGACGTTCCAATTGGCCCGCAATGTTTTCAGCAACTAATGTTGCATCCATGTCTGCTTGTTTAATTTCTGCAATGTTAACGTCCACTTGTTTATCAGTGAAACGAGTCATTGCTTTTTTGATATCTTCGATACCAGCACCACCACGACCGATAACCATACCTGGTTTCGCAGTGTGGATAGTCAATTTAATACGTTTATTTGTACGCTCGATTTCAATGCGGGAAATACCAGCAATGAAAAGGGTTTCTTTCAAGAAGTTACGAATTTTTACGTCTTCATGAAGATTAGCAGCGAAATCTTTATCTGCATACCATTTTGCGTCCCAATCTTTTACGATACCGACACGCAAACCGTGTGGATTAACTTTTTGACCCACTCTGTTTCCCTCCTTCTTAAGCTCTTTCTTTAACTACTACTGTTACGTGGCTAGTACGTTTCAAAATTTTGAAAGCTTGACCACGGGAACGAGGATGAATGCGTTTTAATGTAGGGCCTTGATCAACGAAGATCTCGGATACGTAAAGATTGTCAACATTCATATCGAAATTATGTTCAGCGTTTGCGATTGCAGAACGCATAACTTTTTCTACTACATCAGCGCCAACTTTCGGAGTGAACTTCAAGATGGCAAATGCTTCGCCGATGTTTTTACCGCGCACTAAATCTGCAACGATACGGATTTTACGAGGCGCGATTCGGATATGTCTAGCGATTGCTTTTGCTTCCATGTATTATTTCCTCCTATTTTTTGCCTGTAGATTTTTCGTCCTTACCATGACCTCTATAAGTACGTGTAGGAGCGAACTCACCTAATTTATGACCTACCATATCTTCTGTAATGAATACAGGTACATGTTTGCGACCATCATGCACAGCAATTGTGTGGCCTACAAAACTTGGGATAATAGTAGAGGCACGGGACCAGGTTTTTACAACTTTCTTTTCGTTAGTTTCGTTTAAAGCTTCAACTTTCTTAAGCAAATGATCTGCTACGAAAGGGCCTTTTTTAATAGATCTGGACACTATTTTATCTCCTTTCCTTTATCCTATTTTGTACGACGTTTAATGATTAAGCTGTTAGAAGCTTTTTTCTTGTCGCGAGTTTTAACACCATGTGCTGGTTTGCCCCAAGGTGTAACAGGATGTTTACGACCAACAGGAGATTTACCTTCACCACCACCATGTGGATGGTCACAAGGGTTCATTACAACACCACGGTTGCCAGGGCGAACACCCATCCAACGATGACGACCAGCTTTACCGATTACAAGGTTGCTGTGGTCAGCGTTACCAACAACACCAATTGTTGCACGGCACTCTTGACGAACACGACGCATTTCACCAGATGGTAAACGAAGAATAGCGTAGCCATTATCTTTACCCATCAATTGAGCAGATGTACCAGCGGAACGAACGATTTGACCACCTTTACCGATTTTCAATTCGATATTGTGGATTTGTGTACCGTCTGGAATATTAGCCAATGGTAAGCAGTTACCAGGTTTAATATCAGACTCAGGACCGGAGAATACAACGTCACCAACTTTTAGACCGTTAGGAGCTAAAATGTAGCGTTTTTCACCATCAGCGTAGTTAAGCAAAGCGATACGAGAAGAACGGTTAGGATCATACTCAATTGTTGCTACTTTAGCTGGAATATTATCTTTAGTACGTTTGAAGTCAATAATACGGTATTGACGTTTGTGACCGCCACCTTGGTGACGAACTGTCATTTTACCAGTATTGTTACGACCACCTTTTTGAGAAATCTTAGCGAGCAAGGATTTTTCTGGTTTGCTTGCTGTGATTTCGTCGAAGGCGGATACTGTCATAAACCGGCGACCAGCGGAGTACGGTTTAAATGATTTAATTGCCATTAGTGGGCCTCCTTACAACTAGACTCTTAGACACCTTCAAAGAATTCAATGGATTCGCCAGCTTTTAAGGTTACGATAGCTTTTTTATAATCGCTACGTTTACCTTGTGTACGACCCATGCGTTTAGTCTTACCTAAAACACGAATAGTAGCTACTTTTTCTACTTTTACATTGAAGATTTTTTCAACTGCTTGACGGATTTGCACTTTATTTGCAGTCAAAGGCACACGGAAAGTGTATTTGCCTTCTTCCATAAGCATAGTGGATTTTTCGGTAATAACCGGGCGGATTAGTACATCATGTAATTGCATTATCCGAGCACCTCCTCGATTTTTGCGACAGCGCCTTTAGTAATGAAGAGCTTATCGTAATGAAGAAGATCGAAAATGTTCATACCTTCGCAAGCCAAAGCTTTAACACCTTGGATATTACGAGCGGAACGTTCAACATTTACATCACCTTCAGTGATGAACAATACTTTTGCATCACCAACGTTGAAGCTGTTAATAATGTTCAACACTTCTTTTGTTTTAGGAGCTGCTAATGTGATTTCTTCCAAAACGTATAATTCGCTATTATTCACTTTATCGCTAAGAGCAGATTTAACTGCTAAACGTCTAGCCTTACGAGGCATAGCTTTGTAATAGCTGCGAGGTTGTGGACCAAATGTAGTACCACCACCGATCCAGATTGGGGAACGGCTGGAGCCTGCACGAGCACGGCCAGTACCTTTTTGTTTCCAAGGTTTGCGGCCACCGCCACGAACCATACCTCTAGTTTTTGTTGCATGTGTGCCGAGACGTTCGTTAGACAATTGACGAACTACGGCTTGATGCATTACGGCTTCGTTAACTTCAACGCCGAATACTGCATCGTTTAACTGTATTTCACCGACTTTAACGCCGGATTGATTATATGTTGCTACTGTAGGCATTACATAATCCTCCTTTCGACAAATGATTATTTAACAGGTTTAACCGTGTTGCGAACCATAACCAAGCTACCTTTAGCGCCTGGGATACCACCTTTAACCAATAAAAGGTTACGTTCAGCATCAACTTTCACAACGGATAAGCGTTGTACGGTAACTCTGTAACCACCCATTTGTCCAGGGAGTTTTTTACCTTTGTATACCTTACCGCCGCCACCGGAGATCATAGGACCGATGGAACCAGGTTCACGGTGAGATTTAGAACCATGAGTTTCAGGACCACGGGAGAAGTTATGGCGTTTAATTGTGCCAGCAAAACCCTTACCTTTACCTGTACCCACTACGTCCACCAATTCACCTTCTGCGAAGATATCAGCTGCCAGAGTTTGGCCTACTGTGTAGTCAGCTGCATTAGCTACGCGAACTTCGCGAAGATATTTCACTGGAGCTACGCCAGCTTTGTCGAACTGACCTTTTACAGGTTTTGTTAAATGTTTTTCTTTAATGGAACCGTAACCAATTTGTACTGCTTCGTAGCCGTCTGTTTCTACAGTCTTTACGCGCACTACAACGCTTGGGGTAGTTTCCACTACTGTTACAGGAACTAATTGGCCTTCAGCTGTGAAGACTTGTGTCATTCCTAATTTTTTACCCAAAATAGCTTTAGACATTATCGCACCTCCTTATAGTTTTATTTCAATAGATACACCAGCTGGTAAATCTAAACGAGTGATAGCATCTACTGTTTTCGAATTTGGTTCAAGAATATCGATTAAGCGTTTATGTGTACGCATTTCGAATTGTTCACGAGAATCTTTGTTTACGTGTACAGAACGAAGAATTGTGAAGATATTCTTTTCTGTTGGCAATGGAATCGGACCAGATACCATAGCGCCATTTCTTTTTGCAGTGTCTACGATCTTAGCAGCGCTTTGATCGAGAGCTTTGTGGTCGTATGCCTTAAGGCGAATACGGATTTTTTGCTGTTTAGCCATTATTAATAATTCCTCCTGTCGTCCATTTCGTGAATGGGCTGCTCCATAGAAATTCTCCTCCGCAGAGGCAACCTTCTACTTCATAGTTTAAAAACACAACACGAGAGCGGCATTATCTGCCGCTCTGAGTGCTGCATGTATTGTGCTCAACGCATTCTACGATGAGCATAAAAGGTTAAATTAACCTTCGATTTCTGTTACTACGCCAGCGCCTACTGTATGGCCACCTTCGCGGATCGCGAAGCGAAGACCTTCTTCGATAGCGATTGGAGTAATCAATTCGATTTCCATTGTTACGTTATCGCCAGGCATACACATTTCTACACCTTCAGGAAGGTTTACAACACCTGTTACGTCTGTTGTACGGAAGTAGAATTGTGGACGGTAGTTGGAGAAGAATGGAGTATGACGGCCACCTTCTTCTTTAGTCAATACGTATACTTCTGCTTTGAATTTTGTGTGTGGGTTGATGGAGCCTGGTTTAGCCAATACTTGACCACGTTCGATGTCTTTACGATCAACACCACGAAGCAATGCACCTACGTTGTCACCTGCTACTGCAGAATCCAACACTTTACGGAACATTTCAAGACCTGTTACTACATATTGTTCAGCTTTTTCTTTCAAGCCTACTACTTCAACAGTATCACCAACGTTTACTTGACCACGTTCAACACGGCCAGTTGCTACTGTACCACGACCAGTGATTGTGAAAACGTCTTCCACAGGCATCAAGAATGGTTTATCAGTATCACGAACTGGTGTTGGGATGTAGGAGTCTACAGCGTCCATCAATTCGTCAATTTTAGCTACATATTGAGCGTCGCCTTCCAAAGCTTTCAACGCGGAACCTACAACGATAGGTACTTCGTCGCCAGGGAATTCGTAGGAAGAAAGAAGTTCACGAACTTCCATTTCTACCAATTCGATCAATTCTTCATCGTCAACCATGTCAGCTTTGTTCAAGAATACTACGATTGCAGGAACACCAACTTGACGAGCCAACAAGATGTGTTCGCGAGTTTGAG
>NZ_GG770216.1:546793-572285 GCF_000163735.1 Veillonella sp. 6_1_27 | reverse complement strand
ATAGTCAGCATGGCCTGGGCAGTCAACGTGTGCATAGTGACGGTTAGCAGTTTCATACTCAACGTGTGCAGTGTTGATTGTGATACCGCGTTCGCGTTCTTCTGGAGCTTTATCGATCATGCTGTAATCTTGGAAGTCAGCTTGACCTTTTTCAGCCAATACTTTAGTGATTGCAGCAGTCAAAGTAGTTTTACCATGGTCAACGTGACCGATTGTACCGATGTTAACATGCGGTTTCGTACGTTCAAATTTTTCTTTTGCCATTTTAAATTATCCTCCGAGGAAAATAGTAATTCTATTAATCTAATATGAGATTAACCGTTTTTCTTTGCTTGAATTTCTTCAGCAATTTTCTTAGGAACTTCTTCGTAATGATCGAATGTCATGGAGTAGTTACCACGGCCTTGCGTTTTGGAACGAAGGTCAGTTGCGTAACCGAACATTTCGCTCAATGGAACATATGCTTTGATATGTTGGGAACCATTACGAGCTTCCATGCCGTCCATGCGACCACGACGAGAGTTCAAGTCACCGATAACGTCGCCCATATATTCTTCAGGAACGTCTACTTCTACAGCCATGTATGGTTCAAGCAATGCAGGATCTGCTTTGCGAGCACCTTCTTTGAAGCCCATAGAACCAGCAATTTTGAAGGCCATTTCGTTGGAGTCAACGTCATGGTAGGAACCATCAAATACGATAACTTTAACATCAACCATAGGGTACCCAGCGATAACACCGGATTCCATAGCTTCTTTAACACCGCTTTCAACAGGTCCGATGTATTCACGAGGAATCGCACCACCTACAACCTTGTTTTCAAACTCGAAGCCAGCACCTGGTTCTTGAGGAATCAATTCCAACCAGCAGTGACCATATTGACCACGACCACCAGATTGACGTACGAATTTACCTTCAGCCTTAACAGCTTTACGGATAGTTTCGCGGTATGCTACTTGAGGTTTACCTACGTTACAATCTACTTTGAATTCACGGTTCATACGGTCAACGATGATATCCAAGTGAAGTTCGCCCATACCGGAGATAATAGTTTGACCTGTTTCTTCATCAGTACGAACTTTGAAAGTAGGATCTTCTTCTGCCAAACGAGCAAGAGCTGTACCCATTTTTTCTTGGTCAGCTTTTGTTTTAGGTTCAACAGCAACGGAGATAACTGGTTCAGGGAATTCCATGGACTCAAGAATTACAGGAGATTTTTCATCACACAATGTGTCGCCTGTAGTAGTATCCTTTAAGCCAACCGCCGCAGCGATGTCACCAGAATATACGCGTTCGATTTCTTTACGGGAGTTAGCGTGCATTTGAAGAATACGACCGATACGTTCTTTTTTACCTTTAGTGGAGTTGAAAACGTAGGAGCCGGATTCCAATGTACCGGAGTACACACGGAAGAACGCTAATTTACCAACATAAGGGTCAGCCATGATTTTGAATGCCAACGCAGAGAATGGTTCTTCATCGGAAGAAGGACGAGTTGTTTCTTCTTCAGTACCAGGAACAACACCCTTAATAGGTGGGATATCGATTGGAGCTGGCATGTAATCGATAACAGCATCCAATAACATTTGAACACCTTTATTTTTATAGGAAGAACCGCAAAGAACTGGGAATAATTGGTTAGCAATAACAGCTTTACGCAATGCCGCTTTCAATTCTTCCACAGAAATTTCTTCGCCTTCCAAATATTTCATCATGATATCATCATCTGTTTCAGCGATAGCATCGATCATCATTTCGCGACGAGCTTCTGCTACTTCTTGATATTCAGCAGGGATATCAGTGATTTCATATTCTTTACCGTCATCGGATTTATAAATTTCCGCTTTCATAGTCATCAAGTCAATGATGCCTTCAAAAGTATCTTCAGCACCGATTGGTACTTGAATAGCTACGGAATTTGCACCCAAACGAGCTTTCATCATATCAACTACGTTGAAGAAGTCAGCACCTACAGTATCCATCTTATTTACATAAGCGATACGAGGTACGCCGTAGTTAGAAGCCTGACGCCATACTGTTTCGGATTGAGGTTCAACGCCACCTTTAGCACTGAACACCGCAACAGAACCGTCAAGTACACGTAGAGAACGTTCTACTTCTACAGTAAAGTCAACGTGACCAGGAGTATCGATGATATTGATACGATGTTCTTTCCATTGACAAGTTGTTGCAGCAGAAGTGATTGTGATACCACGTTCTTGCTCTTGCTCCATCCAGTCCATCGTAGCAGCGCCTTCATGTACTTCGCCGATCTTGTGAACGATACCTGTATAGTAGAGGATACGTTCTGTAGTTGTTGTTTTACCAGCATCGATGTGAGCCATGATACCGATATTACGAGTTTTTGCTAAGGAAAACTCTCTTGCCACAGTTGTCACCTCTTATTACCAACGATAATGAGCAAATGCTTTATTAGCTTCTGCCATTTTATGAGTATCTTCTTTTTTCTTGATTGCAGCGCCTGCATTGTTGAAAGCGTCCATCAATTCGCCTGCCAAACGTTCTTTCATAGTGCGTTCACCACGAAGACGAGCATAATTTACAACCCAACGAATACCGAGGGTTTGACGGCGATCAGCACGAACTTCAACTGGCACTTGATAGTTCGCACCACCGATACGGCGAGCACGCACTTCAAGTACAGGCATAACATTTTTCAATGCTTGATCAAAAACTTCCATTGGGTCTTGACCCATTTTGGAACGAATAATTTCGAATGCATCATATACGATAGTTTCAGCAATGCCTTTTTTACCATCGTACATAACTTTGTTAATGAAACGTGTTACTAATTTGCTGTTGTACACCGGATCTGGAAGTACATCACGTTTCGGAACAGGGCCTTTTCTTGGCATGTTCAATTCCTCCTTTATAATGATGTGTGTTAATTTCGTTTAATGGCTAAAATTATTTTTTAGCTTTTTTCGCGCCGTATTTGGAACGACTTTGCATACGATTTTGTACGCCAGCTGTATCCAATGCACCACGAACGATGTGATAACGCACACCTGGAAGGTCTTTTACACGACCGCCTCTGATAAGTACAACACTGTGTTCTTGTAAATTGTGACCAATGCCTGGGATGTAAGCAGTTACTTCAATAGCGTTTGTCAAACGTACACGGGCAACTTTACGAAGCGCGGAGTTTGGTTTCTTTGGAGTAGCTGTGTACACACGAGTACATACACCACGTTTTTGTGGAGATTCTTGAAGGGCAGGAGCTGTAGACTTTTTAGTCAAGCTCATGCGGCCTTTGCGTACTAGCTGATTAATTGTTGGCATTTGGGCACCTCCTTTCCAAATTTGAGATTTATAATTGATCCGTCATAACAAAGTGTTACATCGGATATTACCAAGATTAACGTAGGACGCCTACAGCTGTGGCCCGCACCTTAATGCGACACGCACGACCGAGATCATCCATGGTGTGTTTGTCATTCACAGGTATTCCCTGTTCTTCACAAGCAATCCGTAAAGGCTGTACCACACGTTCATCACTATCACAACCCAGGAACACGTACTTCACAGCACCTTTAGCAATTTGTTTCAACGTTTGCTTGGCACCGATTGTTTTGTTCACCGACTTCAGATGGGCAATGTCCATTGTACTAATTCTCCTTACGAAATTATGCCCATTAGGCATACCTCGCCTAAAGCACTATGTAAGTATATCAATTACAGCAGTCCATGTCAAACAATTTCCAATGTCACACACCGCTCTACAGCTGCATTTTATGTGTACACTCATCCGTGTGTTTCATTCAATCTTAAATTATAAATGAAGAGTGATTTTTTATTCATATATTATTATTTTCATGTATAAATAATCATTCTATGCATTTGCTATTATTTTTTCTTTTACCAATTATGCAAAATTAATATAAACACCATTTTATTATGATATAAATTAATACAGAACAAATATTTGTATTTATAAGTTACTAAAGAAAGGAGATTATATGATTAAACTCATTAAACGTTATTCAAACTTTAATCCCCCTGTAATTATAGGTAGCTTGTCTATCGTCTTAGGGCTGAGCTTATGTGCCCTTCTGATTCCGCAAATATCTCAAACGATCCTCCAAGGGATTCGTGATATTATATTTGAAGATTTCAGCTGGTTTTATGTTTTATCCATAAGTCTCTTCTTTATCTTCAATATCTTTCTTGCACTTAGTTCGCTAGGTGACATCAAACTTGGTAGCGACGATGAAGAAGCGGAATTCTCTTATACAGCTTGGCTCGCCATGTTATTTGCGGCAGGTACAGGTGTAGGTCTCATGTTCTTCGGTACTGCTGAACCGCTCTCACATTATCACTCCGCTGTAGGCTTAGTCGATGGTGCTCCTAGCGCCAAGGAAGCGTTATTCCGCTCCATCTTCCACTGGGGCATCAATGCATGGACGGTATACGGAATTATGGCTTTAGCATTAGCGTATTTTGGTTTTCGCTATAAGTTGCCTTTATCACTACGTTCATGTTTCTATCCGCTGTGGAAGGATAAGATCAATGGCCCACGAGGGCACATTATCGATATCATCGCACTTTGTGTAACTTTATTAGGTATCGTAACCACCTTAGGATTTGGTGCGGCCCAACTAGGTGCAGGGTTCCTATATATTGATATCATCTCCACTAATGACTTTTCCGCCCAAACGGTCATCATTATCATCATTATGTCCATTGCCGTTCTATCTGCTGTTACAGGTATTGATAAAGGCGTTAAGCTGCTCAGCGAAATTAATATATCTGTTGCATTAGTCTTAATGCTTTTTGTACTCTGTGCAGGTCCTACATTACTCCTATTAAATACAATGGTAGAAAACTTTGGATACTATCTATCACATATTTTAGGGCAAAGCTTCTATACATCTATCTATACACCAGAAACCCGTCCATGGTTCTTCAGCTGGACCATACTATTCTGGGCTTGGTGGTTATCTTGGGCACCATTTGTGGGCATGTTCATTGCGCGTATTTCAAAAGGTAGGACTATTCGAGAGTTCATCTTTGGGGTACTCATTATTCCAACTGTTTTTACTATCGTTTGGTTTACTATCTTTGGTAATACTGCAATTTATATCGATGAAACAGTAGCAAACGGTGCACTCGGTGCATTAACCGATAAACCAGAACAACTACTCTTTGCATTCCTTGAATATTTACCATTATCCAGTTTAACTAGTCTTCTATCAATTATCGTATTAGCATTATTTTTTATCACATCTGCCGATTCAGGCATTTATGTGTTAAATAATATTGCGGCCTATGATAAATCCACTTCATCTCCAAAGTGGCAATGCTTAATGTGGGGCTCTGTAATGTCCTTTCTTGCCATCAGTTTGCTCAGCATTGGTGGGCTTAATGTACTACAATCGGTAACGCTCATTCTCGCCTTACCATTTGCAGCCTTGATGGTTATCATGTGCTACAGCTTATGGCAAGGATTATTAACAGATACGCAATACTTTAACACAAAACTTTCAACCACATCCATCTACTGGGACAGCAAGAACTGGAAACAAGGTCTTGCCAAAATACTCAACCAAACGCAATCGGAAGATGTTATTTCCTTTATGAAAACAACAGCATTGCCTGCTATGTATCAGCTCAATAAAGAATTAACCGAAGAGTACGGATTAACTACGAGAATTGACAAACATTTCAATGGTAACGACGCCTCCGTAGAGTTAACCATCGAAAAAGAATCAATGCGCAACTTTACCTATGGCATCAAACTCGTTACGCAAGAGGTATCGGATCATCTCATCGAAGATCCTAACATTCCTCACATTACTGAAAGTACCAACGCAATTCCTATGACATATTTCAGTGACGGACGCGCCGGATACGATGCGCAGTATATGACACGGGAGGATATCATTACCGATATCATTCGTCAGTACGAACGATATCTTACTTTATCGGATGACGTCGGTTATGACATCATGTCTCATGACGCGGAAGAAACAGCTGAATAGTTTTCATACCACAACCTTAACAAAGTATCATTTTATTTAACAAACTGATACTAACACATATCATGAAATCCTCAATTTATATAAACCTATAATTATAGAGACATATAATCATAGAGCTCATACACATATATCTCTCAAACCAATAATACCTATAACAAAAGGGTGCACCTCGCAGGTGCACCCTTTTTATTATGTCGCACAATATCAACTATGCAACAAGTCTATACAGTTAATATAGCTTAACGGCTAATCCAAAGTAATTAATCTTCAGACATAACCTCTTCCGTAATATCAATGATTTCAGGTGTATTTTTTACAACTTCAATCTTACGGTAACGACTCATGCCTGTACCAGCAGGAATCAACTTACCGATAATTACGTTTTCTTTCAAGCCCAATAATGGATCGATTTTACCCTTGATAGCAGCGTCGGTAAGAACACGTGTTGTTTCTTGGAAGGACGCAGCGGACAAGAAGGAGTCCGTTGCCAAAGCAGCTTTCGTAATACCCAATAGCGTGCGTTTGCCTGTAGCATTTTCACGACCATTGAGAGTAAGACGACGGTTTTCTTCGTCAAAGGTATTAACGTCCACCATATCCCCTGGAAGCATATCCGCATCACCAGCTGTTTCAATTTTAACTTTATGAAGCATTTGACGAACGATAACTTCGATATGTTTATCGTTAATTTCTACACCTTGGGATTTGTATACTTTTTGTACTTCGTATACGAGGTAACGTTGAGTTGCTTCAGTACCCATAACACGCATGATGTCATGAGGATTGATGGAGCCTTCAGTCAAACGAGCTCCCAAGGATACCACATCCCCGTCTTTAACGATGATGCGGGAGCCGTAAGGAATGAGGTAATCAAGTTCAATACCATCTTCACCAGTGATAAAGATAGTGTTCGTACCTTTCTTACCTTCATTAGGTACAACACGAACTGTACCTTCATTTTCAGCGATGATAGCATTACGTTTTGGTTTACGAGCTTCGAACAATTCTTCGACACGTGGCAAACCTTGTGTAATATCATCACCTGCGACACCACCAGTATGGAATGTACGCATTGTCAACTGAGTACCAGGTTCACCGATGGATTGTGCCGCAATAATACCAACAGCTTCACCAACTTGAACTTGGTTGCCAGTTCCTAGATCACGACCATAGCACTTGCGACATACGCCATATGGGCTACGACAAGTCAATACGGAACGGATTTTTACTGTTTCATAGTGTTTTACAACTTCATCAGCTAACGCCTCTGTGATTTCACCATTAAGAGGAACGATGACTTCGCCAGTTTCCTTGTTAACTAATTCTTCAGCTGCAATACGACCTACGATACGGTCTTTTAATGGCTCGATAACACCAGTGCCTTCAACGATAGCTTCCACTTCAATACCATGGATTTCATTGTTCCGCACTTGTACTTCTTTTACATCGGAGTTAAGGATAGCTTCGATGCCTTCTTCAGTAAGACGTGTATCAGCTGGGAAGATTTCTACCCCTTCGCTGTCAACGATTGCTTGTACAGTATCCTTGTTCAACATATTTTGAACCATAGTTTCTTTCAATGTTGCACGGATGCTATCGTCGCTTTCACCAAGAATAATTTTTTGAACCAAGTTAGTATGGTTAATATCGCTATCAGAGCCCAAATGTGCACCGCGCAATGCGATAGATGTAACACCAGCTTCAGCAATATCTGCCAAGCATTGTTCATCCAAGATAGTTTCAGCTGGTACAACAAGTTCCCCTGTTTCAGCATTCACAACATCTTTATCTAAAACGCGACCAATGAGTTTATCTTTAAGCAATTCTAATGCTTGACGTGGGGATGTAGCCAAGCGAGCACGTTCACGAACGAGATCGATACCTACAACGTCACAATCGTCCTCACGAACGATTACATCTTGAGATACGTCAACAAGACGACGTGTCAAGTAACCAGAGTCAGCTGTACGAAGCGCTGTATCGGCCAAACCTTTACGAGCACCATGAGAGGATGTAAAGTAATCCAATACAGTCAAGCCTTCTTTAAAGTTTGCTTTAATTGGCAAGTCAATGATTCGACCAGATGGATCGGCCATCAAACCACGCATACCAGCAAGCTGACGAATTTGTTGTTTATTACCGCGGGCACCAGAGATAGCCATCATATAAACAGGGTTAAAGCCGTCTTTATCGCACGCCATATTATCCATCATCGCATCGGTAACATCTTCTGTTGCCTTTGTCCATAATTGGATAGTTTTACGGTAACGTTCTTCTTCTGTAATAAGACCACGGCGGTACATACGAGATACTTTTTCTACCTCTTGTTCCGCTGTATCTAACAAGCTAGTTTTAACTTCTGGTACTTTAATATCAGCAATAGCTACAGTCATACCTGCGCGACGAGCGAAGGAGTAACCCAAGGACTTGATGCGGTCCAATAATTCTGCTGTTTTTTCATTACCAAACAATTGGAAACATTGATCAACCAATTTACCAACTGTTTTCTTATCCATAACCTTACCTAAAGAGTAAGTGCCATCTTCACGTTTCTCGTATTGCCACAATTCTGGGAATAAAGCATTGTTGAAGATCAAGCGACCTGCTGTTGTTTCTACACGGCCATGATCAGGTAAACGGATATAAAGAATATCTTGCAAACCAATGATATGAGACTCATAGGCAAGCATAACTTCATCATAGTTAGCAAATGTTTTTGCTTTATCACGAGTATCTTCGCGTACAACTGTTAGGTAGTATGTACCTAAGATCATATCTTGAGAAGGTACTGCTACTGGCTTGCCGTCCTTAGTAGACAAAATATTATGGCTAGAAAGCATCAATGTACGAGCTTCCGCTTGTGCTTCTACGGACAATGGTAAGTGACACGCCATTTGGTCACCGTCAAAGTCGGCATTGAAGGCTGTACATACTAATGGATGCAATTTGATAGCACGACCTTCCCAAAGGATTGGTTCGAAGGCTTGGATACCAAGTCTATGCAATGTAGGGGCACGGTTCAAGAGAACTGGATGTTCTTTAATTACCTCTTCCAAGGATTCCCACACGCCAGGGCCAATTCTTTCAACTTGGCGTTTAGCAGCCTTGATGTTGGATGCTTGACCGCGTTCCACCAAACGTTTCATAACGAATGGTTTGAACAATTCTAATGCCATTTCTTTTGGCAAACCACATTGGTGCATTTTAAGTTCAGGACCTACTACAATTACGGAACGACCGGAGTAGTCAACACGTTTACCGAGCAAGTTTTGACGGAAACGACCTTGTTTACCTTTAAGCATGTCGGACAAGGATTTCAATGGGCGGTTACCAGGACCTGTAACAGGACGACCGCGACGGCCATTATCAATCAATGCATCAACCGCTTCTTGAAGCATGCGTTTTTCGTTGCGCACGATGATATCAGGAGCACCCAAGTCGAGTAAACGTTTCAAACGGTTGTTACGGTTGATAACACGACGGTATAAATCGTTGAGGTCAGATGTAGCAAAACGGCCACCATCTAATTGGACCATAGGACGCAATTCAGGTGGGATTACAGGAACGATGTCCATAATCATCCATTCTGGACGGTTCCCAGATTGACGGAATGCTTCTACTACTTCCAAACGACGAACTGCACGGATTTTACGTTGACCACTAGCAGTGTTCAACTCTTCGCGCAATTCAGCATTTAATGCTTCAAGATCAAGTTCTGATAAGAGAGCTTTTACCGCTTCAGCACCCATGTCGATACATGCGAAGAGAACCTCTTCAGCAGCGCCTAACTCATAGCGTTCTTCGCGAGTTAATTCTTCGTATTCCTTATCAGCTTCTGGTATTGTTGCATCATCACGAAGAGCCGCATTATAGCGCTCTTTGCGTTGTGCTTCACGAACAATAGCTAAACGTTCATTACGTTGAGCCACTGTTTCGATTACGACGGATTTACCACCGATAGTATAACCGTCTTCATTAAATTGAGCTTCGTATTCGCGGTATTCTTGCTCGGACAACAATTGACGTTTTGTCAATGGTGTACCGGCTGGATCTACTACGATGTAGGAAGCAAAGTATAATACGCGTTCCAAAGAACGTGGTGATATGTCAAGGATAAGACCCATACGGGATGGGATTCCTTTGAAGTACCAAATGTGAGATACAGGAGTAGCCAATTGAATATGGCCCATACGTTCACGACGTACTTTCGCACGAGTAACCTCTACACCACATTTGTCGCAGACTACGCCTTTATGACGGATGCGTTTATATTTGCCGCAGTGACATTCCCAGTCCTTTGTTGGTCCAAAAATGCGTTCACAGAATAGACCATCACGTTCTGGCTTCAACGTACGGTAGTTAATTGTTTCAGGTTTCTTAACTTCCCCATGAGACCAAGATAAAATCTGCTCTGGAGAGGCTAAACCGATTCGCATGGAATCGAATTCATTTACGTCTAGCACTACTATCGCTCCCTTCCTTATAGATAGTTTTAGTCTTCATCGTTAGAGGAGTCGCCCATTGGGTACGCCAATTGGCTAAGGATATCATCTTCACCGCCATTATCAGCTGGTAATTCTTCCTCTTCCTCTACTTCTGGTTCTACTACAGTTACTTCATCAGTTTCTACAGCACTGCCTTCCATAACTTCTTCAATACCAGTTTCTACCACCTCATCTTCGTCCTCAAGTTCTTTCATAACAACTTCTTCTTGATCTTCATTCAAGATTTTTACATCGAGACCGATACTTTGAAGTTCTTTAAGCAATACCTTGAAGGACTCAGGTACACCTGGTTCAGGGATGTTTTCGCCTTTAACGATTTTTTCGTATGCTTTCACACGACCAACAACGTCGTCAGACTTAACAGTTAATAGCTCTTGAAGGGTATAGGCTGCGCCATATGCTTCTAGAGCCCAAACTTCCATTTCCCCGAAACGTTGGCCACCGAACTGAGCTTTACCGCCCAAAGGTTGTTGTGTAACAAGGGAGTACGGACCTGTAGAACGAGCATGGATTTTGTCATCAACCAAATGATGGAGTTTAAGCATGTAAACGTAACCAACTGTAACGCGGTTATCCATCGGTTCACCAGTACGACCATCATATAGAACAGTTTTACCATCATCAGGACGACCTGCAATCGCCAATGTTTCGAATACGTCCTTTTCGTGAGCACCATCAAATACAGGTGTAGCAATATGAATACCTGCTACATCTGGTTTTGGCATGCCATATTTGTCAAAATCATAGCCAAGGCTTTCCAACTCTTTGCGAATTTCAACGCGTTTTTCTTCAGCAGAGTGAATGTTGTTAAGAGTATTCTTGACTTTGCTAATTGCCTCTAATTCTTCTACAAGCGCAGGATCCATTTCAGGAGCCTCTTCTTCAGAATCAAAGAATTCTACATGAAGTGCATTGTATTTAGCTTCAATAGCTTTAAGCTCTTGGAAACGAGCTTCGCCACCCATAGCATCCAATTTCTTTTGCGCTGCTGCTTCTACATGTTTTAAAATTTTAGTTTTCAAAGCAATGATTTGCTCATTTTCTTCGAAATGATTTACCGTAACATCTTCCGCAACTTTCGCTTCCAATACCTCAATTTGAGCATAAAGGTCGCGGATTGCATCGATTTGTTCCCAGTAAGATGCATCAGTACGGGCTTCTTTCAACACGTTTTGAATGTGGAGGTCCGTAGCTTTGATTTTCATACCTAAGCCTTGAACAGCCCACCCCAAGTGAGTTTCAAGAACCTGACCGATGTTCATACGAGAAGGTACGCCCAATGGGTTCAATACGATTTGTACTGGAGTACCATCTGGAAGGAATGGCATATCTTCTTTTCTCATAACGCGAGAAACGACACCTTTGTTACCATGACGGCCCGCCATTTTATCGCCTTCATGAATCTTACGTTTTTGAGCGATATATACGCGAACAAGTTTATTTACACCTGGTTGTAATTCGTCGCCATTTTCACGGGTGAAGACTTTTACATCTACGACTTTACCAGATTCGCCATGAGGCACGCGCAAAGAAGTATCGCGAACTTCACGTTCTTTGTCACCAAAAATAGCACGCAACAAACGTTCTTCTGGAGTAAGCTCAGTTTCACCTTTTGGAGTAGCTTTACCTACAAGGATATCGCCAGGATGTACTTCTGCACCAATGCAGATAATACCATCTTCGTCTAAGTTTTTAAGTGTGTCGTCACCTGTATTAGGCAACTCACGAGTAATTTCTTCAGCACCTAATTTGGTATCACGAGCATCACATTCGTATTCTTCAATATGAATGGATGTATAGATATCTTCTTTGCAGAGTTCTTCACTAAGCAAGATAGCATCTTCGTAGTTATAACCTTCCCAAGGCATGAACGCTACAAGAACGTTATAACCTAATGCCAATTCGCCGCCATCTGTAGCAGGACCATCAGCCAATACTTGGCCTTTTACAACATGGTCCCCACGATTGACGATTGGTTTTTGGTTAAAGCACGTGGATTGGTTAGAACGAAGGAATTTATTCAAATGGTATGTATCAACACGACCATCGCTGTCGCGAAGAACGTGGATTTCATTACCCCAACAACGTACAACTTTACCTGCTTCACGCGCCAATACGCAAACACCAGAGTCAGTAGCTGCTGTATATTCCATACCTGTACCAACAAGTGGTGCTTGAGCGCGCAAAAGTGGTACCGCTTGACGTTGCATGTTCGCACCCATCAAGGCACGGTTAGCATCGTCATTTTCAAGGAATGGAATCATAGCTGTACCAATGGATACAACTTCTTTTGGACTAACGTCCATATAGTCAACCTTATCTGGTGTAACTTCCAATACATCATGACCACGACGACAAGCAACATGTTCAGTTGTGAAGTACCCCTCTGCATCAAGCGGAGAGTTTGCTTGGGCAATTGTCATGCCTTCTTCTTCATCAGCAGTCATGTATACTACGCTATCAGATACGCGCACTTTAACAACTTTATCAGCATCCTTGCCTTTACCATACACTTTTTCTACTTTACGGTATGGTGCTTCAATGAAACCAAATTCGTTTACCTTTGCATAGTTGGACAAGGAGTTAATCAAGCCGATGTTTGGACCTTCTGGAGTTTCGATTGGACACATACGGCCATAGTGAGAGTGATGCACGTCACGAACTTCGAAACCTGCACGCTCACGAGACAAGCCGCCAGGGCCAAGGGCAGATAGACGACGTTTGTGAGTCAATTCCGCCAATGGGTTTGTTTGGTCCATGAACTGAGACAATTGAGAAGAGCCAAAGAATTCTTTGATAGCTGCCACTACAGGGCGAATATTGATCAACGCTTGAGGCGTAATGGATTCAGTTTCTTGAATTGTCATGCGCTCACGAACAACACGTTCCATACGAGTTAAACCGATACGGAATTGGTTTTGCAACAATTCGCCTACGCAACGAAGGCGACGGTTACCCAAGTGGTCGATATCATCTGTATGACCTGCACCATCCATAAGGTTGAGCAAGTAAGAAATGTTAGCGATCATGTCTTCACGTGTTACTGTACGGTGATCATATGGTAAGTTGCAGTTATTACAGATAACTTTAGACTCTACACCATCATTATTTACGATATAGAATTCAGCAAAACCTTCACCATCGAAAACATGGCTATTAGCAACGATATCAAGTTGTTCTTCCCCAACTTGTACGCCTGCATCAAGGATAATTTCGCCAGTTTCTGGATCTACAATTGGTTGAGCTAATGTTTGACCCAACATACGTTGGCGCCAGCCAAGTTTTTTGTTCAATTTATAACGACCAACGCGCGCTAAGTCATAACGGCGTGCATCGAAGAACAAGTTATCGAACAAGTTACGAGCAGACTCTACAGTCGGAGGCTCGCCTGGACGTAATTTTTTATAGATTTCAACCAATGCTTCATCAGCAGATTGAGTTGTATCTTTTTCTAATGTACGAACGATGCGTTCATCATATACTGGTAAACCATCCTCATCAGTTTTACCATTCCAGAAGAGGTCGAGGATACTTTCATTCGTATCCCAACCTAATGCACGTACCAATACAGTAGCTGGTAATTTACGGTTACGGTCAATACGAACAGCCACCACTTCACTAGCATCTGTTTCAAGTTCAATCCATGCACCACGGTTAGGAATAACTGTGGAATCATACAAACGGTTACCCATTGTATCGATTTCTTTATTGTAGTAAACGCCTGGAGAACGTACTAATTGGGATACGATAACACGTTCTGCACCATTGATGATGAAAGTACCTGTATCCGTCATCAATGGGAAATCGCCCATGAAGACTTCTTGTTCTTTAATGTCCATATTTTCTGGATCATTATTTACCAAGCGAATATTTACACGAAGTGGTGCTGCGTAAGTAGCATCACGGTTTTTACATTCATTAATATCATACTTAGGTTCACCTAAGCTGAAACCTTCAAAAGAAAGTACTAGATTACCTGAATTGTCTTTAATCGGAGAAATATCGTTGAAAATATTTTGTAAACCACTCTCCAAGAACCACTCATACGATTTACGTTGAATGTCCAATAAATGCGGCATCTTGATAACTTCGTTAATTTTAGCGTACGTATAACGAGTTCGTTTGCCTACCTGTTCAGGTTTGAACATATTTGCTTTCACCCCTATCAAAACACACTGGTCTACCATTTTCTATAACGGCATGAAAAAGACATCTTACAGGTCTCAGTTTTCCTGCTCGGGCAACGTCAAATAAAGCAAGGTCCATTTCATTTTTAAAATAACCTTGCTTCCCATTAACCAAGCACAACCTTGGAAGAAAACCTCATCACTATTTGTGTTATAGTTTTTACATCCAAAAGCAGAAAACGCTACTTTTGCAATATATAATTCTATCAGTATTAAAAAAGACTGTCAACCAAAAGGGTTGACAGTCTTTCATTTTCATGCTTTATTCATGTATCAAAAGAGAACCATAAATTAGTTGCCTTTTTGTTTTAAAAGATTCGCACCAGCGATACCAGGGCGAGTCATTTCTTTAGGAGAAAGAATATGATTAATTTCATCCTCAGTCAATAAACCTTGATCCAAGATGATATCGCGAATAGCTCGACCTGTTTCATACGCTTCTTTCGCCAATGCAGAAGCTGTTTCATAGCCAAGATGTGGCAACAATGCTGTTACGATACCAACGGAACGATTCAACCAGTACTCGCATTGTTCACGGTCTACTTCAAGATCAACAAGCAATTTATCAACGAATGTATTTACACCGTTTTTGAGATAGCAAAGATTATTGAACAAGTTGTATGCCAATACAGGTTCCATAACATTTAACTCGAATTGACCATTTTCTACAGCTAATGTAATAGTAAGGTCATTACCGATAACTTGGTAACACACTTGATTCAATACTTCAGCGATAACAGGATTTACTTTTCCTGGCATGATAGAGGAGCCTGGTTGACGGGCAGGCAATTTTAATTCACCAATGCCACAGCGAGGTCCAGATGCCATTAAGCGGAAATCATTTGCCATCTTAATCAACACAAGTGCAGTTACCTTCAAACCGCTAGAGATATCAGCAAATACATCTGTATTGTTTGTGGCATCGATTAAATTCTCCGCAGTGTAGAACGGTTCGCCTACTACTTCGCTTAATTCGTACGCTACATCATGAATATAATTAGGTTCAGCATTAAGGCCTGTACCAACTGCAGTGGCCCCCATGTTGATTACATGTGCACCTTCAACGGCAGATTTAATACGTTTAATACCACGACGAATACCAGATGCATAAGCGCCCATCTCTTGTCCCAATGTAATAGGCACCGCATCTTGTAAATGAGTACGCCCCATTTTTAAAATTTCACTATATTCTTCAGCTTTTTTCTCAAGCTCATCAACAAGACGTTGCAAAGCTTCAAGTAACGGTTTAGATTTCAAAATTGCACAAACTTTAATCGCTGTTGGGAAGGCGTCATTTGTAGATTGTGCCATGTTACAGTGATTGTTAGGGCTTACAATATCATAGCTACCTTTTGGATGGCCTAAAATTTCACAAGCACGATTTGCCAACACTTCATTCATATTCATATTCACAGAAGTGCCAGCACCGCCTTGAATTGGATCAACTGGAAATTGGTCAGCA
The DNA here is from genome assembly GCF_000163735.1 of Veillonella sp. 6_1_27. Taxonomy (NCBI): domain Bacteria; kingdom Bacillati; phylum Bacillota; class Negativicutes; order Veillonellales; family Veillonellaceae; genus Veillonella; species Veillonella sp. 6_1_27. Next base: position 556,129 of record NZ_GG770216.1, on the reverse strand, counting down.
AATTCACCTGCAATAACTTCATCAGCTGCTTGAACAATCGCTTTACCGATAGATACATTGAGACGACCTGTTTTCATATTAGCTAAAGCAGATGCTTTTTTTACCATCGCTAGAGCTTTAATAAAATCTTGGTCTAAATGTTTCCCTGTAATATGGAAGTTTTCTAAGGCACGAATCGTTTGTACACCATAATATAACTCATCCGCTACTTCTAATTCACCTAGGAAATCATGTTCTTTTCTCATAATAGATCCTCTTTCCACTATTTCATATATTAGATGATAGTTTAATGAAACGGTTTTATCTTATGCGCTCATTATAGCATGTATTTTGTATACATAAAAGTCATTTCATGTATTCCGAATAAACAATATTCTATACAATATATTATTTCATAAATAATTATTTTTTTGTAACTATCTCCATATTATCTCCATATTATCTCCATATTTATAAAGGCTATGTTTTTATCTTTGATTGGTTTAAATATTACACGCCCTATAGTACAATAATATAAACTATGTAAGTAAGGAGTAACTATGATTAACAATCACATGCTGCGCATAGGTGCGCTCTTTTTATTAACCGTTTTGAGCTACGGCTTTTATAATGCCTATTTGCCAATCACTGATCCGGTGGAGTCCAACTATGTTCTCTCCGCCATCACCATGCTAAAACATAACTCATGGATATCCCCTATGATATACGATCACGTATGGTATGATAAACCACCGCTCACCTATTGGGCACTTATGATTACGTACAAACTATTTGGCATATCAGACTTTACATCTCGTATACCGAATACGCTTGTTGCGGGAGCCAGCGTAGCCCTAATGTATCATATAATTTACCGCATATCTAAAAATACTTTTGCTAGTGTACTCTGTGCTATTCTATTAATGAGTACACTACAGTTTTGGTACATATCTCATGCAATTATAACCGACGGATTTCTATTTCTCTTCACCCTAGCTATATTTGGATATAGTTATTTAGCATTTACCAACAATGACAAGTCAGCTATGGTGAAAGCTTACATTGCTGCGGCCTTAGCTGTAATTACCAAAGGACCTATAGGCATTATCTTACCTGGGCTGATATTACTTATTTATATATGTGCACGCTACGCCATCCATAGAAAAGATGAAAGATATCAGCTTTTAAAGGATATAAAATTACTATTTAATCCCTTGGGACTATTAGGCTTTATAGCGATAGCTAGCCCTTGGTATATTGCTATGTATTCCATTCACGGTGAGCAGTTTATTTCTGGATTTTTAGGTCTACACAATGTAGATCGAGCCCTTGTATCCGAGCATCCTAAATTTAATGTATGGTATTACTACCTATTAATTGTGCCCCTTTCACTATTACCCTGGACACCGCTAACAGTCTATCATTTAAAAGATATTGACTGGAAAGATGAATTTGATCTATTAGGTATTATATGGTTTATAGTTATAGTACTCTTCTACTCTCTAGTAGCTACAAAGTATCTAACTTATACCTTACCTGCCATTATCCCTTGTATAATATGGGCGGCTATAAAAATTTGTGAATTAATTACTGACAAAGAGACCGGTGAATTTACTCAATCATTCAAAAAGTTTAATTATGTAGTTACATTGCCACTATGTATTTACTACCTGATTTTTACATTTGCTACAGCTTTTGATAAAAGTCTTGATAGTAAACCGTTAATCATAGGGTCCTTTATTATAGTATGTATGATTTTAATCGGCCGATACTACATAACATCATTTTTTAAACTAGCAATATATGCTTTAGTTCCACTAATTACTTTATACTCGGCTATTACGATTACGGTACCACCGATATTATTTAATCAGTCTGGTTTACAGTTCAAAACGTTCATCGAAGATACATCAAAACCAATATATATATATGGCAGTTACTATACTTCTATTGTATATTACATGGACACTACACCTACCCAAGTTTTTGTAGATACGACAGATGATTCTATATGGACCGAAGGCAAAACATTGATGCCTACAATAACTAAAGAAACATTTTTAAGTAATACATCAAATAATCGTGGTTCCTATGTTATCGTTCCTAAAAAATATGACAAGGATTTCTCTAATGCATTACCGTATCCAAAGGCAAAATTAGTCAACAAAACAAAACTCGCATCAATTTATAAGCTTCAATAAAAAAGGCGTACCCATAGGGTACGCCTTTAATATGGTTAGAATTATTTCAATTCTACGGATGCGCCAGCTTCTTCTAATTGAGCTTTCAAAGCTTCAGCAGCTTCAGCAGCAACGCCTTCTTTTACAGGTGCAGGAGCGCCGTCAACGATAGCTTTAGCTTCTTTCAAGCCAAGACCAGTTGCTTCACGAACAACTTTGATTACGTTGATTTTAGATGCGCCAGCATCTTTCAAGATTACGTCGAAGGAATCTTTAGCAGCGCCACCTTCAGCACCACCAGAAGCTGCTACAGCTACAGGAGCTGCTGCAGTTACGCCAAATTCTTCTTCGATTGCTTTTACAAGATCATTAAGTTCAAGGATTGTTGCTTCTTTCAATTCAGCAACGATGTTTTCAATGTTCAATGCCATTTTAGATTTCCTCCATAAATTAGTTTATAGTGCCAGCCTCAAGCGGCCAACGAATACTTTGCAAAAAATATTATTCTGCAGGTTTTGCTTCTGCAACAGCTTTGACAGCGTATGCAACATTGCGAACAGGAGCTTGCAATACGGAAAGCAACATGGAAAGCATACCTTCGCGGTTTGGAAGAGATGCAATTGCTTTAACACCTGCTGCGTCCATAACTTCGCCTTCAACGATACCAGCCTTAACTGTTACAACTTCTTTTTCAGTTGCTTTGATGAATTGTTCAATTACACGAGCAGGTGCAACAGCATCGTCTTTAGAAGTAGCCAACGCAGTTGGACCTTCTAAATGCTCAGCGAAACCTTCAAGATTCAATTCGTTTGCAGCGATACGAGTCAAAGTATTTTTGATTACTTTGTATTCAACACCTTCAGCCAACATTTTGCGACGAAGATCAGTTGCTTGCGCAACAGTTAAACCAGAGTAACCAATCAATACAGCACCTTTTGCTTCAGAAAGAGTTTCTTTCATTTGAGCAACGATTGCTTTTTTTGATTCAGTGACAGCCATTAGATTACCTCCTTGTAGATTTTTTTGGTGCTCTATGTACTATCTTAGCGTAAAAACGACCCCATCGCACGCGATGAGGTCGTAACTAGTCCTAGGTTGTTCTAGTGTCAGCCTCAGCGGGCGGATTTTCATCCATTATACATACCAGCCGTCTACAGCTAAGAGACATATTTAATTATTGCTCTTTGGAAACAGTGCTCAATTTGAACACGTTCAAAGGTACACCAGGGCCCATTGTAGCGGACAAGGTTACAGATTTAATGTATTGACCTTTAGCTGCTACAGGTTTAGCCTTGATAATAGTATCAACGATTGTACGGTAGTTGTCAAGTAATTTTTCTTCATCGAAAGATGCTTTACCGATAGAGCAAGAGATAATACCTGCTTTATCAGTACGGTATTCGATTTTACCAGCTTTGATTTCGTTTACTGCACGAGCAACGTCTGGAGTTACTGTACCAACTTTAGGGTTTGGCATCAAGCCTTTAGGACCCAAAATTTTACCAAGACGGCCAACTTGACCCATCATGTCTGGTGTAGCAACTACTACGTCGAAGTCGCTCCAACCACCTTGGATTTTAGCTACTAACTCTTCAGAACCTACAAAATCTGCACCAGCTTCTTCAGCTGCCTTAATATTGTCGCCTTTTGCGAATACAAGAACGCGTTTAGTTTTGCCAGTACCATGAGGCAATACTACTGCACCACGAACTTGTTGATCAGCGTATTTAGGGTCGACATTCAAGTTGAAAGCAATTTCAACTGTTTCATCGAAATTTGCAGTTGCAGTTTTCTTAACCAACTCAATTGCTTCTACTGGTTCGTAGAATTTACCAGCTTCAATAAGTTTTACTGCTTCAGCGTATTTCTTACCTACTTTTGCCATTATAATATCCTCCTTATGTGGTCAAACGGGAATTCCCTCCCACCGATTTGCGCCTTATGCGCAAGTCGTACGCTTATTAGTCAACGATTTCAATGCCCATGCTGCGAGCAGTACCTTCCACCATGCGCATACCTTGTTCTACGGTATTAGCATTCAAGTCAGGCATTTTCAATTCAGCAATTTCACGAACTTTATCGCGACCTACTTTTGCTACTTTATCACGGTTAGGCACACCAGAACCTTTTGAAATACCTGCAGCTTTTTTCAACAATACTGCAGCTGGTGGAGTCTTAGTGATGAAGTCGAAGCTACGATCTTCATATACGTTAATAACTACTGGAATAATTAAGCCAGCTTGTTTAGCAGTACGTTCGTTGAATTCTTTTGTGAAAGCAACGATGTTAACACCTGCTTGACCTAGTGCAGGACCAACTGGTGGTGCTGGAGTAGCTTTAGCGGCTTCAATTTGTAGTTTTACTTGTTTAACTAATTTCTTAGCCATGGGTAATTAAACCTCCTATGCTTATACTGTGGTGGTAACGGATATATATCCTCCCACTGGCAACCAAAATCGATTGCTCTTTTTAGAGTTATATTATTATATTTATATATTAAAGAGCTTTCTCAACTTGAGAGAACTCTAACTCTACCTCGGTATCTCGATTGAACATTTCTACGCTAAGTTTCAATGTTCCTTTATCAGGGTTAAGTTCGGTAATAACACCTAGTTTATCTTCAAAGGCACCGGACGTAATGCGAACCGTTTCACCAACTTCTACATCAACGTTAATGGTTGGTTTCTTATCCAAGCCCTGAGACTTAAGTATATGTTCTACTTCGGAATCAGAAAGTGGAACTGGTTTTGTAGCAGAGCCAACGAAACCTGTTACACCTGGCGTGTTGCGTACAACATACCAAGAACGGTCATTAACTTCCATTTCCACCAATACATACCCAGGAAATATCTTACGTTTTACTACTTTTTTAACCCCATCTTTTTCATCTATTTCGTCTTCAAGAGGCACCAAAATTCGGCTGATCACATCTTGTAGCCCCATAGATTGAACTTTAAGTTCAAGAGTGGTTTTTACTTTATTTTCGTAGCCTGAATAGGTATGAATTACATACCACTTCTTATCTGCTTCCATGTAATGGCCCCCCTTATCCAACAAAGTGCAACAACGTATTAAAAAGTTGGGCAAAGAGTCCATCAAGCACAGAAATAATCAAAGCGATGAATATGGTCACTAAGAATACTACTATTGTGTAATTGATAAGCTCTTTTTTTGTTGGCCAGACTACTTTTTTTAGTTCAGCTTTCACACCGCGGAAGAATTTTCCAAATCCACCACGCTGCTGCACTGCTGAGTTAGACTTTGCCATTGTGTTTCACATCCTCAAATCAACAGGTAATGAATGATAAGAATTATTTTGTTTCACGGTGTAATGTATGTTTACCGCAGAATTTGCAATATTTCATCATTTCAATACGATCAGGATTGTTCTTTTTATTCTTGTTCGTTTGATAGTTGCGTTGTTTGCAATCTGTGCAAGCTAAAGTAATGGCATTACGCATCCGGATACACCTCGCTTTATATTTACTAATCTGTCTCTTGTACTCGAAAACGCTCGACTACATACTAAAAAACTATATCATACGTAGCAAGCGATGTCAAGAAATTAAGCAACTCAAAAAAGCCAGGCACGTATGCCTGACATGGATAGTATAACAGACAATGGCGCCCCTTGTCTACCCAAAGAACGCCATGTCATATTAGCTTATAGTTAGCTTATATGTCTATATATTATATTTAATATTATATTTACATATTTACTATTATTGCTTTGTTTATTACTGTTTCTTTGTGAAAGTTACTTTCACGATTTGCCAGAAGAAGGCCAATGCCCCCAATATCATGATGGTATCACCAACCATACGAAGCCAACGCAAATTTTGTAACAATGGTTGTTGCATAAAATCTTCGCTGCGAGCGAGCCATAAGCCTTGTGTAACACTTGCCCAACTTTGAATCAAGCCAATTGGCAATAGGCTGATGAGAACCATTAACGCAAGGCCCCAATTCAATGCCCAGAAACCGAATTTCATCAACTTGTCGTTAAATTCCACTTCAGGTCGAATATAACGAGCGATGAGGAATACAAAGCCTAAACTCAAGAACCCGTATACGCCGAACAACGCCGTATGAGCATGAACAGCTGTCGTATTTAGACCTTGAATATAGAACAAGGAAACCGGCATATTAATTAAGAAGCCGAAGATACCTGCACCCACCAAGTTCCAGAAGGATACGGCAATGAAGCAGTATACAGGCCATTTTAGTCGATGCATCCAAGGAGCACTATGAAGACGTGTATAATTTTCAAACGCTTCATATCCCAAGAGTACAAGAGGCACTACTTCCAACGCGGAGAACGATGCCCCTGTGGCCACGATAGTCGATGTAACACCGGTGAAATAAAGATGATGGAATGTACCAGGGATACCGCCGATAAGGTAAATAGCACCAGACGAAATCGCTGCTATGGTACCTGCACGGTAAGATACGAGACCAAGTGTTACGAAAATAAAGGCCATCAACGTAGTAGAGAATACTTCAAAGAATCCTTCTACCCAAAGGTGAATAACCCACCAGCGCCAGTATTCCATGATTGCCAAGTGGCTGTGTTCTCCGTAGAAAAGACCTGGTCCATAGAAAATACCGACCATCACAACGGAGAAAATAAAGGCAGCAATAAGGTTTTTATCCCCTTTATTTTTGAAAGCACCAATGATGCTGCGCACCATGAGTACAAGCCAAAATAGAATGCCGATATATTCAATCCATTGCCATACGCGCCCCAACTCGATAAACTCATATCCTTGGTGACCCAAGTAGAAGTTTAGAGACGCCGGAATCTCATGAGCAACACCTAAATATGTACCTGTAAAGGAACCCACTACCAACACAACGAGTGCCCAGAACAAAATATCCACGCCCAATTTTTGGAACTTAGGATCTTTACCGCCATTAATAATCGGCGCCAAGAATAAACCGGCACTCAAGAATGCCATCGCAATCCAGAACAAGGATGCTTGAATATGCCAAGTACGAGCAATAGAATATGGGAAATACTGCGCCAATGGAATGCCATAGAAAGCCTGTCCTTCTACGGTGTAGTGCGCAATGATACCACCCATACCAAGTTGGAGTAAAAATAATGCCAAAATCGTAAATAAATATTTTCCTAAAGACCGTTGAGATGGTGTGAGATGCAATTTGGAAATTGGATCTTCCGCAGGCGGTGTTAATTCATGTTCATCTTGTTTGCGACCGAATGCCCACATCCATACGACAATACCAATACCACAAAGTAAAATAATAACACTCACAACAGACCAAGCTACGCTTTCTGGTGTTGGATTATGATCTAACAATGGCTCGTGAGGCCAATTGTTGGTGTATGTTGCATCTGTACCAGGACGTTGAGTCGATGCCATCCACGTAGTCCAGAAGAAGAATCGTGCCATATCAATACGATCTTTTAATTCTGGCAACGTATTGTCTTTCATCGCAAAATGATCGCGTGTTTCGGACAATTTAGGGTTATCACCATACAGTTCAATAAAATATTGTCCGGTTAAATTCATCGCTGTAATACGTTCCGGTGAAAGCACAACAGTTCCATCTTCACGAACAGCACTGTTAAAGTACTCTGCTTTAACTGCTTCTTTAACAGCCGCTTTCTGCACATCACCTAACTGTTCATAAAGAACACCAAAAGCTTCTTGAGACTTGATATCAAGCATTACGGACACTTCTTTGTGCAACCAATCAGCTGTCCAGTCCGGGGCTTGATATGCGCCATGACCTAGTACGGTCCCTACAGATTGACCACCTGTAGATTGCCAAGCCGATTGACCATGTAAGATATCATCCTTAGTGAATAAAACCTGTCCATCTTGAGATACATACGCGGTTGGTACCGGTGGCGCTTGATGATATACATCAGTACCCAAATAGCCAAGAATAGAGAATCCAATAATAAGAACTGCTACTACGGCTATCCAATACTTTTTGTATTCGCCCATCACATTACCTCCTTTTCTATAAAAGCACAAAAAGAGAGCCTATGCTCTCCTCATATATAATATACACTAATTTTATAAATAAAGTTGTATCTAAGGTTACAATATATTAAAATTTCTTCTCAATTTGTATCAATAGTATGATTATCCTTTGAAGCCTGAATACAACGTATATGTCACCTTACAAAATCATCATTGTTTCAATATATTAGCGATTCAATTCTATACTCTTAATCATCAATATATACAAAATAAAAGGGACCCATTGGGTCCCTTTTATTGAATCTAAAATTCAATTATATAGCTAATGTATCGATACATTGAGCTATAAACTTGTATTAACCTTCGATTTCTGTTACTACGCCAGCGCCTACTGTATGGCCACCTTCGCGGATCGCAAAGCGAAGACCTTCTTCGATAGCGATTGGAGTAATCAATTCGATTTCCATTGTTACGTTATCGCCAGGCATACACATTTCTACACCTTCAGGAAGATTTACAACACCTGTTACGTCTGTTGTACGGAAGTAGAATTGTGGACGGTAGTTGGAGAAGAATGGAGTATGACGGCCACCTTCTTCTTTAGTCAATACGTATACTTCTGCTTTGAATTTTGTGTGTGGGTTGATGGAACCTGGTTTAGCCAATACTTGACCACGTTCGATGTCTTTACGATCAACACCACGAAGCAATGCACCTACGTTGTCACCTGCTACTGCAGAATCCAACACTTTACGGAACATTTCAAGACCTGTTACTACGTATTGTTCAGCTTTTTCTTTCAAGCCTACTACTTCAACTGTATCACCAACGTTTACTTGACCACGTTCAACACGGCCAGTTGCTACTGTACCACGACCAGTGATTGTGAAAACATCTTCCACAGGCATCAAGAATGGTTTATCAGTGTCACGAACTGGTGTTGGGATGTAGGAGTCTACAGCGTCCATCAATTCGTCAATCTTAGCTACATATTGAGCGTCGCCTTCCAAAGCTTTCAACGCGGAACCTACAACGATAGGTACTTCGTCGCCAGGGAATTCGTAGGAAGAAAGAAGTTCACGAACTTCCATTTCTACCAATTCGATCAATTCTTCATCGTCAACCATGTCAGCTTTGTTCAAGAATACTACGATTGCAGGAACACCAACTTGGCGAGCCAACAAGATGTGTTCGCGAGTTTGAGGCATAGGGCCGTCAGCTGC